>NZ_DASXYF010000025.1:0-36151 GCF_036502675.1 Phenylobacterium sp. | reverse complement strand
CTGGGTCTTGCGCGCCAGGATCTCGCGCGCCGCATCGTCGATCGCGGGGGCGATGATGACCTCGGCAAACAGCGAGGCGACCGCCTCGGCCGTCGCCGCGTCGAGCGGACGGTTCAGCGCGATGATGCCGCCGAACGCGCTGACCGGATCGCAAGCCAAGGCCCGCTCATAAGCCTCGACCATGGTCTTGCCGGTGGCCAGGCCGCAGGGGTTGGCGTGCTTGATGATCGCGCAGGCCGGTCCCGCCGCCGGATCGAATTCGGCGATCAGTTCGAAGGCCGCGTCGGTGTCGTTGAGGTTGTTGTAGCTGAGCGCCTTGCCCTGGAGCTGCCGCGCCGTCGCCACGCCCGTGCGAGGATTGGCGAAACGGTAGAAGGCCGCGCTCTGATGGGGGTTCTCCCCATAGCGCATGGTCTGGACCAGCTCGCCCGCGAAGGCGCGGCGCTTGGGCCAGGCCTCGTCCAGGGCCTCGGCGAACCAGGCGCTGATCGCGGCGTCATAGGCCGCCGTCCGCGCATAGGCGCGCGCGGCCAGGCGTTTGCGTAGGGCCAGGCTGGTGGTCCCGCCGTTCGCCTGCAGCTCGGCCAGCACCGCCTCGAGGTCGGCGATCTCCGTGCAGACGGCGACGTAGCCATGGTTCTTGGCCGCCGAGCGGATCATCGCCGGGCCGCCGATGTCGATGTTCTCCACCGCCGTCGCCTCGTCGGCGCCGGAGGCCACCGTCGCCTCGAAGGGGTAGAGGTTGACGTAGACCAGGTCGATGCCGCCGATGCCGTGGTCGGCCATCGCCTTGGCGTGGTCGGGCGCGTCGCGCACGCCAAGCAGGCCGCCGTGCACGATGGGATGCAGGGTCTTCACCCGCCCGTCCATCATCTCCGGGAAGCCGGTGAGGTCGCTGACGTCCTTCACCGCCAGGCCGGCGGCGGCGATGGCCGCCCGGGTGCCGCCGGTGGAGACCAGCTCGACGCCCAGGCCGCAGAGGGTCCTGGCCGCCTCGATCAGTCCGGTCTTGTCGGAGACCGAGATCAGGGCGCGGCGGACGGGGACGCGGTCGGGGGCGGGGGGAAAATCAGGCGCGGCGGGCATGGCGCTCTCCTCGGGAGGTCAGAGACAGGGCCCAGGCGAGCGGCGTTTCATACCCGCGCTCCCCGGTGGTCGCCCACCTCAGTTTCGCCAGTCACGCAGGATGGCGCGGACCATACCCACGCGGCCTGCGGAGTCAACGCGGCGGCCTGTCACCGCGGCGGGGGCCACACGTCGGCGGCGGCCAGCTTCCAGCGGATGCGGGCGCCGGAATCGATGCGGGCCTGGCCGCGCAGCACGATCTGGCTGGTGCGCCGGGACTGGCCCTCGCGGAAGTGGATGGAGGGCTCGATCTCCACCTCGCCGGCGTCGTTGCGCAGCCACCAGCCGGTCTCGCGCCCCTCGGGCCGCAGCAGGACGCTGTGCCGGTCGCGGGCGAGCGAAACGTGGACGTCGGGATGCACGTGGAAGCGGACCATGAAGGGGACGAAGCGCCGGCCGCTATCGCCCTGCGGTCCGGCGTCCACCGGCACGAAGCGGTCCTCCCCGCGCAGCTCGTCGGCGGCCGTGTCGATATACAGCCGCCGCTCGTGGCGCAGGCCGAAGCGCGGGACCCAGCCGTCGTGCGACAGCTCCAGCCAGCGCCCGCCCTCGGCCTCGTGCCGGTGGATTTCGACGGCGTCGTACGCGCCGGTGAGCCGCGGACCGAGGGCCTCGCCCGCGAACCCCCGCAGCGGCGCGCCGCAGGACAGGTCCCCCAGGGTGGCGGTGGAGCCGGCGTCCGCCACCCTCAGCGCCGGCGGACCCACGGCGTCCGGCGACCAGCCGCAGTTGACGATCAGCCGCCGACCGCCCGCCAGCACCTCGACGGCCAGCGGCTGGGCGCAGGCGGAGACGCTCCAGGCCCCCTCGGCCGGCGGGGCGGCGTCGGCCACCACCTGCAGGCTCTTGCCCTCCAGCCGGTGGTAGCCGTTGCGGGCGGCGGGGATCGGCCGGTCGCCGGCGTCGGCCGCCGCACGGGCGGCGGCGACATAGGCCGCCGCGCTCTCGTCCCCGCCCTGGAACGCCGGCAGGCCGCCGTCGGCCAGGGTGAAAAAGCGCAGGGCGCCGCCCAGCCGGTCGATGGCGCGGATCATCTCGTCGGGCGCCGCCAGGCCCCGCTGGACCACCGCGTGGTCGAGGGTCAGCAGGTCGAACAGCAGCTCCAGCGCCGCCTGCGGACTGCGCGAGGCGTGGCCGCCGTCGGCCGCCACGGTCTGCGGCAGGGCGCGCTCCAGCCGGGCGAGACCCTGGGCCAGCAGGCGCTCGCCCGCGCGGCCGGACAGGGCGGCGCCGGCCACGGCCACGGCGGCGGCGCGCTCGGCGGCGCGCATCGGGTCATGCAGGGTGGAGTGCAGGTGGCGCGCCTGGCGGGCGAGGTCGAGGGCGATGGCGGCGGCCTCGGCGTCGGAGGCCCGGGCGCACAGGCTGCGGGCGGCGCAGGCCAGGTTGAACACCCGCCGCTCCAGCACGTCCGGCCGCCAGGCGAAGGCGTTCCAGGTCCCGAACAGCCGGCTCCAGTCGAGCACCAGGCGCAGGGCCTCCTCGGCGCCGGCCTCGCCCTGGGCGACCAGGTCGCCCAGCCAGACGAAGCGATGCAGGGCGACGGCGTAGCGGAGCGAGGGACTGGGCCGGTCCCAGGGATCGCCGCGGGGACCGGGATGCAGGGCGCTGCCGGCGAAGACGAAGGCGCCGGCCAGCAGGCGCGCGCCGTTTTCCGGGTCGCGCGGGCGCAGATCCACCGGCTGGAGCGCGAAGCCGTCGGGCCTGGGCAGCAGCAGGGAGGAGCGGTGCAGGGGCGAGCCGCGCCATTCGGCCAGCACCTGGCGGCGGATGGCGGCGAGCAGGGCGGGCATGGCGATCCGGCCCGGCAGGCGCGACAGCGCGGGGCCCCCCATCGCGTCCCCCGATCAGCCGCCGCGCAAGGCGCGGATGTTGTCCGCGTAGGCGGACGGCCCGCCCTTGAACACCGCCGTGCCGGCCACCAGCGCCGTGGCGCCCGCCGCCACGCAGAGCCGGGCCGTTTCCGGGGTGACGCCGCCGTCCACCTCCAGCGGGATGTCGCGGCCGGTGGCGTCGATCATCTTCCTCAGGCGTTCGATCTTGGCCAGCTGGGAATGCATGAAGGTCTGGCCGCCGAAGCCCGGGTTGATGGACATCACCAGGATCAGATCGACGTCATCCATCATCCACTGGATCGTCTCGGGCGGGGTGGAGGGATTGAACACCACGCCGGCCTTGGCGCCCGTGCTGCGGATCAGCTTCAGGGTGCGGTCGAGGTGGGGCCCGGCCTCCGGGTGGACGCTGATCAGGTCGGCGCCGGCGGCGCGGAACGCCTCCACATAGGGGTCCACCGGGGCGATCATCAGGTGGACGTCAAAGGGAATCGAGACCAGGGGCCGCAGCGCCTTCACCACGTCGGGCCCGATGGTGATGTTCGGCACGAAATGGCCGTCCATCACGTCCACGTGCAGCCAGTCGGCGCCGGCGGCCTCCACGGCGCGGGCCTCCTCCCCCAGCCGCGCGAAGTCGGACGCCAGGATGGAGGGCGCGATGAGGGGCGGCTTGGCGGTCATCGACTGGACTTAGCTTAAAGCCGCGCCCGGCGCCAAGTCAGCCGCCTGGCCGGCTCGCACGAACCGGGCGACGTAGAAGCCGTCGAGGCCGTCCGCCCGGTGATGCGGCAGGATGCGCAGGGTTCCGTCGGGCCGCAGGCTCTCGGCGGGCGACCCCCCTTCCCCCGGGGCGATGGGGGCCAGGGCGAACCCAGGATGGCGCGCCAGGAAGATCGCGGCCTGGGCCTCGCCCTCCTCCGGCTCCAGGGAACAGACGCAGTAGATCAGCCGCCCGCCGGGCCTCACGCGGGCGGCCGACGCGTCCAGCAGGCGCGACTGCACGGCGGCCAGGCTGGCGATGTCGCCGGGCCGGGCGGCCCAGAGCACGTCCGGGTGGCGGCGGAAGGTGCCGGTGGCGCTGCAGGGGGCGTCGAGCAGCACGGCGTCGAAGGTGCGCCCGTCGTCCCAGCCGCCGGCGTCGGCGGTGACCACCTCCGCCGCCAGCCCTAGCCGGGCCAGGTTCTCGTGCACCCGGCGCAGGCGCGGGGCGGAACGGTCGACGGCCGTGACCCGGCCGCCGGCCGCGGCCAGCTGCAGGGTCTTGCCGCCCGGGGCGGCGCAGAGGTCGAGGACGGCTTCGCCCGGCTGCACCGCCAGCAGACGGGCGGGGACGGCGGCGGCGGCGTCCTGCACCCACCAGCGGCCCTCGGCGAAGCCCGGCCAGGCCGCGACGTCGCCGCGGCGGCGCGTGCGCAGGCTGCCGCCCGGCAGGATCTCGGCCTCCAGCTCGGCGGCCAGCGCCGCGGCGTCTTGCGGGTCCTTCAGGGTAAGGTCTGTGGCGGGCTCCTGGCGGATCACCGCCGCCACCGCGGCGGCCTCGTCGCCGAGGGCGGCGCGCCAGCGGGCGTAGAGCCAGGGCGGGGCCAGGGCCTCCGGGTCGTCCAGGGCCGGTGGCTCGCGCAGGACGCCGCGCAGGACGGCGTTCACCAGGCCCTTGAAGCCCTGGGTGGAGCCCTGCGCCGCCAGGTCGACGCTGGTGGCGACCGCCGCATGGGCCGGCGTCCCCAGCGCCAGCGCCTGGGCCAGGCCGAGGCGCAGGATGTTCCTGACCCGCTCGGGCGGCGGCTTCTGCAGCCGGGCCTCCAGGGCGCGGTCGATGGGGCCCAGGTTGCGCAGGGCGGCCAGGGTCACGGCGAGCGCGAAGCCGCGGTCACGGGGCGCGAGGCGGGCCAGCGCCGGACTGGCCATCGCCTCGTCCAGGCCGTTGCGGCGGGCGAGGGCGGCGTCCAGCAGGTCGAGGGCCGCGGCGCGGGCGGGCAGTCCGGCGTCAGTGTCAGTCACCGCCCCGCCCTGCGCGTTTGCGGCGTCCGGCGCAAGGGGTGGCGTCGCGAACGGCCGCGTCCTAGATATCGCGCCATGGACGACGACACCCCCATGAACGCCGCGCCGGGCAAGGCGCTGACGCCGGCGGCGCGCCGGGCGCTGGCGGAGGCGGAGGCCCGGCGCGAGGCGGCCCAGGCCGCCGCGGTCCCGGCCGAGGACGGCGGTCCCGCGGGACCCGAGCCCACCCGCTACGGCGACTGGGAACGCAAGGGAATCGCCGTCGACTTCTGAGCGGCGGCTCGCCTGAGGCTTGCATCCGGTCGAGGCCCGGGCCCGCCCGGGCTAGGGTGCCGCCAGCACATCGGTGGAGCGGCGGGCATGCGTGCGATTGCAGGACTTCTCATGGGCCTCGGCCTGGCGCTGGCCGCGGGCGCGGCGCAGGCGGGCTGCGCGATCGGCCACGACCACCGCCTGGACGGCGATCGCGGCTACGATGACGACGACGGCGACCTGGACGACGACCCGCCGATCCCCGGCGCCAGCCCCTGGTACATGGACGGACGCCACCCGGCTCCGCCCTGCCCCTGCGCGGAGCAGGCGGGCGAGCTCAGGGTGTCCAACAGCCTGTTCTACGACGCCGGCGGCGTGGGGCCGCTCCCCATGGACGGCTACGGCTATGGCGGCGGCGGGGTGTTCGTGGTGGGCGGCGGCGGCTGGGGCTTCTCGTCGGCGCGGGCATTCTCCGGCGCCTCGTCGAGCTCTTCGGCCAGCGTCGGCGTGCGGATGCGCGGGGGCTTCCGTGGCGGCCACGGCGGCGGCATGCATCACTGAACGGCGCGCATCTCGTCCACGATCCTCAGCGCCGCGGCACGGGGGTCGTCGGCCGCGGTGACCGGCCGGCCGCAGACGATGTGCGACGCGCCGGCGGCCAGCGCCTGGGCCGGCGTGGCCGCACGGGCCTGGTCGTTCTTCGCCGCCCAGTCGGGGCGCACGCCCGGCGTCACCACCAGGAAGCCCTGGCCGCCGATCTGGCGGGCCAGCACCGCCTCGTGCGGACTGGCCACCACCCCGTCGCAGCCGGCGGCGATCGCCTGGTGGATGCGCCGCTCCACCAGGGCGCGGGCGGTGACGGCGTAGCCCATCTCCGCCAGGTCCTTGTCGTCGAGGCTGGTGAGCACCGTGACCGCCAGCACCTTCAGGCCCGAGCCTCCGCGGCCGCGGACCGCGGCGGCCATCACCTGCGGCTCGCCGTGCACGGTGAGCAGGTCGCACCCCGCGCCGGCCAGCGCCGCGGCGGCGCGCTGCACGGTGGTGGGGATGTCGTGCAGCTTCCAGTCCAGGAACACCTGCTTGCCCTCGACCTTGAGGTCGCGGGCCAAGGCCATGCCGTCGGTGGCGAACAGCTCCAGGCCCACCTTGTAAAAGCTGACCGCGTCGCCCAGGGCGTCGATCATGGCCCGGGCCTCGCCGGCTGTGGGCAGGTCGAGGGGGACGATCAGGCGGGGATCGGCGGCGGGCATGGCGCGGCTCCTTGGCGCCCGGGCGGCCGGCCGGGGCGATGAGGTTGAGGAAGAAGACCCCGGGTTTTCAGGCTAAGACGTTGCCATGAGCCAGGCCGACTTCGCGGTCAACTTCTTCGTCGCCCTGTTCGCGCTGATCGACCCGGTGGGCAACGTGCCGCTGTTCGCGGCGGCGACCGCGGGATCGGCCTGGCGCGAGCGGGCGCTGATCGCGCTGTACATCGCCCTGTTCGCCCTGGGCTTCATGACCTTCTTCTATTTCTCGGGGCTGTCGCTGCTGGCCTTCTTCGGGATCTCGCTGCCGGCGTTCCGCATCGCCGGCGGGGTGATCCTGTTCATGATGGGGCTGCAGATGGTGCGCGGCGACGTGGCCGCCACCACCGGCGAGGTCGCCGACCGGGCAGAGGCCGCGCCGGGGCGCGACTATGCGCGGCGGCGGTTCGAGCGGATGATCGTGCCCTTCGCCATGCCGCTGCTGATCGGGCCGGGCGCCATCTCCACGGTGGTGATCTATGCGAGCCAGGCCCGCGCCTTCGGCCTGGCCGGGGCGGCGGTCGGGATGGGGGTGATCGCCGCCGTGTCGGCCAGCATCCTGGCCTCGTTCCTGGCCACCCCGGTGATCGGCCGGATCCTGGGGCGCATCGGCCTGACCATCGTGGTCAGGGTGCTGGGGCTGATCCTCTGCGCCATGGCGGTGCAGTTCATCCTGTCTGCCCTCGCGGACTCCACGCGCGGCCTCATATTGCCGCAGGCCGCGACGCCCTACAGCTAGAGCGGCTAGATCCGCCGGAAGCGGCCGCCGTGGGCTGCCATCAGGGCCAGCGCCCAGTCGTCGGGGACCAGCTTGGCCAGCGCCGCCGCCGCCTTGTTGGGCGCGCCGGGGACCGAGACCGCGCGGTTGGCCTCGGCGGCCTCGTAGCCGGCGGCGGCCACCTCGTCGGCGCCCAGCCACAGCCAGGCGGGGATGGTCTGGTTGACCAGCTCGCGCGAGCCGGTGACGTCGTGGAACTCGGAATAGGTGAAGCCGGGGCACAGGGCGGTGACGTGGACGCCGGTCCCCTGCGTCTCCAGGTGCAGGCTCTGGGAGAAGCGCACCAGGAAGCTCTTGGCCGCGCCGTAGAGGGTGGAGCCGGCCCCGCCGGGCGCCAGGCCCGCCAGCGAGGCCACGTTGACGATGCGGCCGAAGCGGCGGGCCAGCATTCCGGGCAACAGGCGGTGGACCAGTTCGCCGGCCGCCGTGACCATCACCTGCATGAACACCCGCTGGTCTTCCCAGCGGGTGTCGGCGAAGCGGCCGGTCAGGCCGTAGCCGGCGTTGTTCACCAGGGCGTCGACCGTGCGGCCGTGGGCGGCCAGGTGGTCGGTGATGGCGCCCGGCGCGGCGGGGTCCGCCAGGTCGGCCGGGAAGACGACGGTCTCGACGCCGTAGCGGAGGCGGATCTCCTCGGCCAGGCGGTCGAGGCGGTCGAGGCGCCGCGCGGTGAGCGCCACGTCATAGCCATGGCTGGCGTAGATCCGCGCGAAGGCCGCGCCGATGCCGGCCGAGGCGCCGGTGACGAGCGCCAGTCTGCGATCCATGGCGGCCCCTTCGACGCGGCGCGACGCCTCCTGAAGGTGGGCAAACCGCGTCCGGCGTCAAGCTTGGGGGCGGTCCAAGCCTGCGGCGGAAGTTCCTCCCTGAGGGGCGCGGCATTGTATGGGGCGGTGATTGGGTGTATCGCGCCCGCCGCATGACGGCATGGGGCCGCCGATGGGAACGCGCGCGAGTTCCCGGAGACACTGGATGGCGGACCCGACCGGCGTCGCCGTCGAGGCGGCGGACGAGCCGCACGGCGCGCGCAAGGAAAGCTTCTGGGCCCTGGCCCTGGGGTCGGTCGGCGTCGTGTTCGGCGATATCGGCACCAGCCCGCTCTACGCCATGCGCGAAGCCCTGGGACACGCGCGGCCGGGGGGCTCGACCGAGCTCGCCGTCCTGGGCGTGGTCTCGCTGATCTCCTGGGCGCTGGTCCTGATCGTGACGGTCAAGTACGTGGTCTTCCTGATGCGGGCCGACAACAAGGGCGAGGGCGGCACCCTGGCGCTGATGGCGCTGGCCCAGCGCCTGCTGCCCCGGCGTTCGGCGACGGTCTTCTACCTGGGCGTGGTGGGCGCGGCGCTGTTCTACGGCGACGGGATCATCACGCCGGCGGTCTCGGTGCTGGGCGCGCTGGAGGGCCTGGCCCTGGCGCCGGGGATCGGCCACCGCCTGAGCGCCTGGGTGCTGCCGCTGGCCGCGGTGATCCTGATCGCGCTGTTCATGGCCCAGTCGCGCGGCACCGCCAGGATCGCCAGATACTTCGGCCCGATCACCGCGGTCTGGTTCCTGACCCTGGCCGGGCTGGGCCTGTGGCACATCGCCGACGCCCCATCGATCCTGCGCGGACTGTCGCCCTACTACGGGGTGCTGTTCCTGACCAAAAACGGGCTCCTGGGCTTCGCCATCCTGGGCAGCGTCTTCCTGGCGGTCACCGGGGCCGAGGCCCTGTACGCGGACATGGGCCACTTCGGAAAGAATCCCATCCGGGCCGCCTGGCTGTTCCTGGTGCTGCCCTGCCTGCTGCTCAACTACCTGGGCCAGGGCGCCGTGGTGCTGCGTCACCCCAGCGCGCGGGCCAACCCCTTCTTCGAGATGGTGCCCGACCTGGTGTACTGGCCGGTGCTGCTGCTGGCGACGGTGGCCACCATCGTCGCCAGCCAGGCGGTGATCACCGGCGCCTTCTCCATGACGCAGCAGGCGGTGCAGCTGGGGCTGTTCCCGCGCATCGACATCCGCCGCACCAGCGAGACCCAGGCCGGGCAGATCTTCGTGCCGCAGGTGAACACCTTCCTGCTGGTGGGCGTGCTGATCCTGCTGGTGACCTTCCAGACCTCGCACAACCTCTCGGCGGCCTACGGCATCGCCGTGACGGGGGCGATGTTCGTCGACACCCTGCTGTTCTACGTGATCGTCCGGCGGATGTGGCGGCGGCCCCGCTGGCAGGCGCTGCTGGCGGCCGGCGGCTTCGGGGTGCTGGACGTCGTCTTCATCAGCTCCAACCTGCTGAAGATCCCGCAGGGCGCCTGGCTGCCGCTGGTGCTGGGCGCTGCGCTGGTGGTGATCATCTGGACCTGGACCCGCGGGGCGCAGATCCTGACCGAGAAGAGCCGGCGCGACAGTGTGCCCCTGGCCGAGCTGTCCGAGATCCTGCGGGCCCGCGCTCCGCACCGGGTGCCGGGCACGGCGATCTTCCTGACCTCCGAGCCGGACATGGCGCCGGTGGCGCTGATGCACAACCTCAAGCACAACAAGGTGCTGCACCAGAAGAACGTGGTGCTGACCGTCAACGTCGCCGAGACGCCGCGGGTGAAGGACGACGACCGGGTGAAGATCGAGCCGGTCAACGAGGACTTCTCCCGGGTGCTGATCAGCTACGGCTTCATGGAGAGCCCCAACATCCCGAAGGCGCTGGGGCTGTGCCGGCGCCAGGGGCTGAAGTTCGACATCATGGCCACCAGCTTCTTCCTGGGACGGCGCTCGGTGGTGCCCTCGGCCCAGTCGGGCATGCCGCTGTGGCAGGACAAGCTGTTCATCTTCCTGATGAAGAACGCCGCCAACCCGACCGACTTCTACAAGATCCCCCCCGGCCGCGTGGTCGAGTTGGGCACCCAGGTGACGGTGTAGCCGATGGACGTATTGCGCCTTGCGGGGGACGCCCTGTGGATCATCTCGCTGTCGATCATGACCAGCGCCTCGCGGGCGGCATGGAAGCGGATCGAGCCCGGCACGATGGTGCCGCTGCAGTTCGCGAACGACGGGCGGCCCACCCGGCGGACCAAGCGCGGCCTGGCGCTGTCGCTGATCCCCGGGGCCGCCTTCGTGGTGGGGATATTGCTTGTGGCGAGCAACCGGCGGACCGCCGGCTGGGGCGACGAGGCGCTGGTCCTGTTCGGCGTGCGCGCCACCGCGGCGGCCCTGTTCGCCGTGGCGCACCTGCGCTGGCTGAGCGCCGCCCTGGCGGCGCTGGACAGGGAAGGCGCGCTTAAGCCTTGAACGGGCCGCCCGTTCGCCCTTAAAGGCGGCGACCTTTCTCCACCCTCCCTTCCGAGGACTGCGCGCATGGCCGCCGACAAGCCGATCAAGAAAGTGGTCCTCGCCTATTCGGGCGGGCTGGACACCTCGATCATCCTGAAATGGCTGCAGACCGAGTACGGGGCCGAGGTGGTGACCTTCACCGCCGACCTGGGCCAGGGCGAGGAGCTGGCGCCGGCCCGCGCCAAGGCGCTGAACGCCGGGGTGAAGCCGGAGAACATCTTCATCGAGGACGTGCGCGAAGAGTTCGTCCGCGACTTCGTCTTCCCGATGTTCCGGGCCAACACCGTCTACGAGGGCCAGTACCTGCTGGGCACCTCCATCGCCCGGCCGCTGATCGGCAAGCGGCAGATCGAGATCGCCCGGCAGGTGGGCGCCGACGCCGTTTGCCACGGGGCCACCGGCAAGGGCAACGACCAGGTGCGCTTCGAGCTCGCCTACTACGCCCTGGAGCCGGACATCCAGGTGATCGCGCCCTGGCGGGAGTGGGAGTTCAAGAGCCGCGAGGCGCTGCT
This sequence comes from Phenylobacterium sp., assembly GCF_036502675.1. Taxonomy (GTDB): domain Bacteria; phylum Pseudomonadota; class Alphaproteobacteria; order Caulobacterales; family Caulobacteraceae; genus Phenylobacterium. Next base: position 25,068 of record NZ_DASXYF010000025.1, on the reverse strand, counting down.
GGCTTTCGCTGAGGCCCACCAGATCCAGATCGCCAAGGACAAGCGCGGCGAGGCGCCGTTCAGCGTCGACGCCAACCTTCTCCATTCCTCCTCCGAGGGGAAGGTGCTGGAAGACCCGGCGGTCGAGGCGCCGGAGTACGTGCACATGCGCACGATCGCGCCGGAGGACGCGCCGGACAGGCCCGCCGTCTTCACGATGGATTTCGAGCAGGGCGACCCGGTGGCCATCGACGGCGAGCGGCTGTCGCCGGCGGCGCTGCTGACCAAGCTGAACGAGCTCGGCCACGACAACGGCGTGGGACGGCTCGACCTGGTGGAGAACCGCTTCGTCGGCATGAAGTCGCGCGGGATCTACGAGACGCCGGGCGGCACGATCCTGCTGGCCGCGCACCGGGGGATCGAATCCATCACCCTCGACCGCGGGTCCATGCACCTGAAGGACGAGTTGATGCCCCGGTACGCCAGCCTGATCTACAACGGCTTCTGGTTCGCGCCGGAGCGGGAGATGTTGCAGGCGGCCATCGACCACAGCCAGGCGATGGTGACCGGCCAGGTGCGGGTGAAGCTCTATAAGGGCAACGTCAGCGTCATCGGCCGCACCAGCCCCTATTCGTTGTACGACCAGGACCTGGTGACCTTCGAAGAGGGCAAGGTGGCCTACGACCACCGCGACGCGGCGGGGTTCATCAAGCTGAACGCGCTGCGCCTGCAGGTGAAGTCCCGGCGGGACAAGCGGGTGGGGTGAAGTTTCCGCTCTCTCCTTGCGGAAGAAGGATGCGCTCCGCCCTCACATTTCCAGCTTGTTGTACGGATACCGGTCGCGGATCTCGTGGGCGAAGAAGGCCCCCTTGGATTGGGCGTCGATGAACGAGCGGTGCACCTCGTCTGGGACGCCGACGTAGACGTACTCGTCACCATCCCGGAAGCGGACGAACAGCTTGGCGCGGTCGCGGTCGTAGCTGATGTCGCGGATAGCTTCCGAAACGACGTGCATGGGCGTGCCTCCCACGGGGCTAGCCGTCTAAACGCCGCGGGCCGGCGGTAAGGTTCCCGAGCGGTCCGGGACATGGCAAGCTGCGCCGGGGCCGCGGGACGGCCCCGGGGGGAAACGCAAGATGCAACCACACAGCCTCGTCGCCATCGTCACCCTGGCGGCGCTCCTTGTCTATTTCTCGATGGCGATCCGCGTGGGCGCCGCGCGCCGCAGATGCGGGATCGTCGCGCCGACCATGACCGGCGACGCGGTCCTGGAGCGCTGCGTCCGCGTGCAGGCCAACACCCTGGAATGGCTGCCGATCTTCCTCGTCTCACTCTGGCTCTTCGCCGTCTACTGGAACGACTTGGCGGCCGCAGGCCTGGGCGTGCTGTGGATCCTGGGGCGCATCCTCTACGCCGTGGGCTATGTCGCCGACCCGAAGAAGCGGGCCGCGGGCTTCCTGGTCCAGGCGCTAGCCACAGCCGTGCTGCTGTTCGGCGCCCTGGGAAAGGCCGTCTGGGTGCTGGCCGCCACCGGCGCGTGAGCGGCCGACGGACGCAAGCGCCCCGGCGCGTTGAACGTTTAGGCGCAACCCGAAGACCGGCCGGGTGTTAGCACCGGTGGAGCTTCCTCGAGGGACGTTCTGGAGTGGATGAGATGGCAAGAACAACCGCTGTCGCCGCCGCCGCGCTGCTGCTGACGGCCGGGCTCGCCGGCTGCGCGACGCCCACGCCCTATCAGCCGCGCGAGGTGGGCAAAGCCTATTCCGGCGGGTTCTCCGAGCAGCGCATCGAAGGGAGCCGCTGGCGGGTGACCTTCGCCGGCAACACCCTGACCTCCCGCGAGACGGTGGAGGCCTACCTCCTGTACCGCGCCGCCGAACTGACCCTGCAGCAGGGCTTCGACGGCTTCACCATCGTGGACCGCGCCACCGACAAGCACACCCAGACCTATGTGGACCCGGACCCGCTCTACAGCCCCTGGTACGGACCGCGGTTCGGCTACTGGCGCCCGTCCTGGCGCTACTACGGCGGGGGCTTCGGCTGGCGCAGCTGGGACCCGTTCTGGGGCGATCCGTTCTGGGCCGACCGGGTGGACGTGCGCACAGTGGAGCGGTTCGAGGCCGGCGCCGAGATCGTGATGTTCCGTGGCCGCAAGGACCCCGCCGACCCGCGCGCCTTCGACGCCCGGAGCGTGGTGGACAACCTGGGCCCACGGATCGTACGCCCGGCGCCGGGGGGCTGAGCGCGCGCCCGCCTCCGTCACCGCCCGTGGGGATCCGGTTCGGGACCCCTGAGGTCGCGGACGAACTGCAGCAGATGCGGCGGCACGGGGCAGTCGCGGAACATGCGGCGCAGCGTCTCGTCCACGTTGGCGCCCCGTCCGGGCTGCGCAAGCTCCCGGGCGAAGGTCCAGGCCGCTTCGCCGGTCTCGGGCCACGTCTGGCGGGCGCCGGAAGGGGCGTGCTCCACGCTCATCGACCGCCGCGGTCCGGTCGACGCACCGGAGACCGGGCAGGGACGGCGTGAGGACGGGCCGGCCGCACGCACCATGGCTCGACAAGCATCCGATGCATGAGCACACGCCCTGGCCGCACTCGGGGTCAGCCCCTCAGCCAGCAGAACGCCCGTCCGTTAATAATTGTTTCGCCCGGTTCCCGATTGTTTTCGGAAATGACTCGCCCAGGCTGTGGCGGAACGTTGTCGACAAACCCGCGAACCTGGAGCGGGTTGAAATCGGGTTGATCCGCCTTCGCCGGGACCCGGATTCAGCCTGAGCCTCTCGTGGGTTTCACCTGGGCCCCGGCCGGAGTTTATCCTCGGGCCGGCCCCGGACCCGGGGCCGAGGCGAGCGGGTTTTGAGCCGGCGATTTCGCCTGAAATCATCGTGCCCTAGCGGCCCCGTCCCAGCAGGTTGCGGGCCACGACCCATTTGTGCACCTCGGTGGGGCCGTCGTAGATGCGCATGGTGCGCAGCTTGGAGGCCATCATCTGCAGAGGCAGATCCTTGGTCATGCCCATGGCGCCGAAGGTCTGCATGGCGTGGTCGACGACCTCCCAGGCCATCTCGACGGCGTAGGCCTTGATCATCGAGATCTCGACGCGGACGTCGCGGCCCTGGTCGAGCTTCCAGGCGCAGTCGTAGGTCATCAGCCGGGCGGCGTGGATGCGCGTGGCGGCGTCGGCCACCCACCACTGGATCGCCTGGCGCTCCGACAGCGGCTGGCCGAAGGTGGTGCGCTGGGGGGCGTATTCGCAGATCATGTCCAGCGCGCGCTGCGCCATGCCCACGGACCAGGCGGCCATCTCGATGCGCCGGGTCCCGAGGCGCAGCTGCATCGGGACGAACCCCTGCCCCTCGGCGCCCAGCAGCTTCCAGCCCTCGACGCGGCAGTCCTCCAGCGCCACCTCGTAGGTGACGACGCCGCCGATCATCGGGATGGGGCGCAGGACGTTGAATCCCGGGGTCCCCTTGTCCACCAGGAAGGCGGAGATGCCGCCGCGGCCGCGCTTCTCCTTGTCGGTGACGGCCATCATGATGGTGAAGTCGGCCTCCTCCGCGCGGCTGATCCAGATCTTGCGGCCGTTGAGGATCCAATCGTCGCCGTCCCGGTCGGCGCGGGTGGTCATGGCGGCCGGGTCGGCGCCGGCGCCGGGCTCGGAAACGCCGATGGCCGAGATGGTCTCGCCGCGGACATAGGGCTCCAGGTAGGCGCGGCGCTGGCGCTCGTTCACCGTGGCCATCAGCATCCGCAGGTTCGGGGAGTCCGGCGGCAGGGTGTAGGGGGTGACGGTGCGGGCCAGCTCCTCGCCGACGCCGACCATGGCCACGGCGGGCAGGTCCGCGCCGCCGATGTCCTCGGGCGCGTCCAGGCCCCAGAGGCCCAGGCGCTTGGAGACCGCGTCGATGCGGGCGAGGTCGGCGGCCGGCAGGCTGCGCTCCTGGCCCGCCGCCTCGCGGGCCAGGACGCCGGCCTCCAGCGGCATCAGCTCGTCGTCCACGAACCGCCGGACCAGGTCCTTGAGCATCCGATGCTCCTCGGCCAGTTCGAAATCCATGGCGGCTCCTTCGGCGGGCTTTGTCGGCGGCGGCGGGGCGAGTATCCCTGACCGGAGCATTGGAGGCCACGACAGATGCCGGGCAAGTCACGCGAACTGGCCAGGGAGGCCACCGGTCCGCTGAAAGGGATCAGGATCGTCGACATGACCAGCGTGGTGTTCGGCGCCTATGCGACGCAGATGCTGGCCGACCTGGGCGCCGACGTGATCAAGGTGGAGAGCCCGCCGGGCGGCCCCGGCGGCGGCGGCGACATCATGCGCCAGTCGGGCCGGACGCCGGAGGGGGCGCCGAGGGAGCTCGGCCCCATCTACATGACCATCAACCGCAACAAGCGCTCCGTGCTGCTGGACCTCCGGCTGGAGAAGGACGCCGCGGCCCTGCGCCGGCTGTTGCGAACCGCCGACGTGTTCGCGGCCACCGTGCGCTACGACGGCCTGGCGCGGCTGGGGCTGGACTACGGGAGCGTCAGGGCGCTGAAGCCGGACGTCGTCTACGTCCACGGGGCGGGCTACGGCTCGGACGGGCCCTATGCGGGGGAACCGGCCTATGACGACCTGATCCAGGCGGCGGCGGGGATGGGGGACCTGCTGCCGCGCACCGACGGCGACCCGGAGCCGCGGCTGCTGCCCAGCCTGATGGCCGACAAGATCAGCGGCCATTTCATGGCCCAGGCGATCCTGGCCGCCCTGCTGCACAAGCAGCGCAGCGGCGAGGGACAGTTCGTCGAGGTCCCGATGTACGAGTGCGTGACCAGCTTCAACCTGGCGGAGCACTTCTGCGGCCATGTCTACGACCCGCCGACCGGGCCATGGGGCTACGGCCGGGTGACCAACCCGTACCGCAAGCCGTTCGCGACGAAGGACGGCCATATCGGGCTTCTGCCGTATACGGACGAGCAGTGGGGGCGCTATTTCAAGGCCGTTGGGGCGGAGGAGACGCACGGGAGGGACCCGCGGTTCGCCGGCTATCTGGCCCGATCGGAAAACACGCGGGCGCTCTACAAGCTGATGGAGGAGATCACCGCCACGCGGACCACGGCGGAGTGGGTGGCGCTGCTCAAGCCGCTGCACATACCGGTGGTGGCGGCCAAGCGGCTGGACGAGTTGCCCGACGACCCGCACCTGGCGGCGGTGGACTTCTTCCAGCGCTACGAGCACCCGGCCGCCGGCGCCTACTACGCCCTGCGCCCGCCGGTGCGCTACCTGGGTACTCCCGCCAACATCCGCCGGCATGCGCCGATGATGGGCGAGCACACGGAAGAAGTTCTATCTGAAACAGGCGAGGACTGACACGGCGCCCTGGCGCAACCCGCCCTCGCCGCATTCCGCGCGGCCGCCGACATCTCCCTGGTGGTTACGCGCAGAATGGCGCACATGCACAACTTCGCGCCGACGCGGGGCGGGCCATCCAGGCGGCGGGTTATCCGCGAGCGGGGACTGGGATCATGGAACTGTTGGGATCGGTCTTGCTCGTGGCGCCGTTTGCAGCGCTGGTGCTGCTGCTGTGGCCCAGGCGCCGCCCCGCACCCGTCCGGCCGCCGGACGAGGCGGCGGTCGCAGCGCCGGGGGTGGAACTCCCGGCGCCTTGAAGGCGCCGGCGGACGGCTTTTCCTCCCCCGCCCCGCGGGGGACGGAGGAGGAAATGGCGGCGCGGCTGTTGGCCCTAGGCGTCGGCTGACGCCGGCTCGCCCTTGGCCGACAGGTCTTCGCCGGTCTCCTGGTCGACCACCTTCATGGAGAGCCGGGTCTTGCCGCGGTCGTCGAAGCCCAGGAGCTTGACCTTCACGGACTGGCCTTCCTGCAGCACGTCGGAGACCTTGTTCACCCGCTCGTTGGCGATCTGGCTCACGTGGACCAGGCCGTCCTTGGCGCCGAAGAAGTTCACGAAGGCCCCGAAGTCCACCACCTTCACCACCTTGCCGGTGTAGATCTTGCCGACCTCGGCCTCCGAGGTGATCGACTTGATCCACTCCTTGGCCGCCTCGATCTTGGACTGCTCGGCGGCCGCGATCTTGATCGTGCCGTCCTCGCCGATGTCGACCTTGGCGCCGGTCTCGGCGACGATCTCGCGGATCACCTTGCCGCCGGTGCCGATCACTTCGCGGATCTTGTCGACCGGGATCTTCATGGTCTCGATCTTCGGCGCATGTTCGCCGAGCTCGGCGCGCGGCGCTTCCATCGCCTTGGCCATCTCGTCCAGGATGTGCTCGCGGCCGCCCTTCGCCTGGGCCAGCGCCTGCTTCATGATCGCCTCGGTGATGCCGGGGATCTTGATGTCCATCTGCAGCGAGGTGATGCCGTCGGCGGTGCCGGCGACCTTGAAGTCCATGTCGCCCAGGTGGTCCTCGTCGCCCAGGATGTCGGAGAGCACGGCGAAGCCGTCCTTCTCCAGGATCAGGCCCATGGCGATGCCGGAGACCGGCTTCTTCAGCGGCACGCCCGCATCCATCAGCGCCAGGGACGAACCGCACACTGAGGCCATCGACGAGGAGCCGTTGGACTCGAAAATCTCCGACACCAGGCGGATGGTGTAGGGGAACTCTTCCGCGTCCGGCAGCATCGGGCGGATCGCCCGCCACGCCAGCTTGCCGTGGCCGACTTCACGCCGGCCCGGTGCGCCCATGCGGCCGGTTTCCCCGACCGAGAAGGGGGGGAAATTATAGTGCAGCATGAACCGCTCGTAGTACTTGCCTTCCAGGGCGTCGATCAGCTGCTCGTCGTCGCCGGTGCCCAGGGTGGCCACCACCAGGGCCTGGGTCTCGCCGCGGGTGAACAGCGCCGAGCCGTGGGCCCGGGGCAGCACGCCCACTTCCGAGACGATCGGGCGCACCTTGTCGACGGCGCGGCCGTCGATGCGGATCCCGGTTTCCAGGATGCCGCGGCGGACGATGTCGGCCTCCAGCTCCTTGAACACGCCGATCAGCTTCAGCGGGTCCAGGCCGGCCGGGTTCTGGTCGGACTTGGCGAAGGTCTTCACCGCCTTGTCCTTGGCGGCCGAGAGGGCCGCATGGCGCTCCGACTTGCCGGTGATCCGGTAGGCGGCGCGCAGGTCGTCTCCGATCACCTTCTTCACTTCGGCCTTCAGGGCGTCGGTGTCCTCCGGCTGGAAGTCGAAGGGCTCCTTGGCCGAATGCTCGGCCAGCTCGATGATCGCATTGATCACCGGCTGCATGCCGGCGTGGGCGAACATCACCCCCTTCAGGACCTCGTCTTCCGACAGCTCCTGAATCTCGGACTCCACCATCATGACGGCGTCTTCGGTGCCGGCGACCACCAGGTCCATCCGGCTGTCCTTCATTTCGTCCAGCGTCGGGTTGAGGATGTACTCCCCGTCGATGAAGCCCACCCGGGCGCCGGCGATCGGGCCCATGAAGGGCGCGCCGGAGATCACCAGCGCGGCCGACGCGGCCACCAGGGCCACGATGTCGGGATCGTTCTCCAGGTCGTGCGCCAGCACCGAGCACACCACCTGGACTTCATGCTTGAAGCCCTTGATGAACAGCGGCCGGATCGGCCGGTCGATCAGGCGCGAGGTCAGGGTTTCCTTCTGCGAGGGCGCGCCCTCGCGGCGGGGGAAGCTGCCGGGGATCTTGCCCGCGGCGTAGAATTTCTCCTGGTAGTTCACCGTCAGGGGGAAGAAATCCTGCCCCGGCTTGGCGGTCTTGGCGAACACCGCGGTGGCCAGCACCATGGTCTCGCCATAGGTGGCGAGGACCGCACCGTCGGCTTGACGGGCCATGCGGCCGGTTTCGAGCGTGAGCGTCTTGCCGCCCCACTCGATGGTCTTTCTTTTGATGTCGAACATTTTGTTTCTTTCTCATCCCGCGGGCGAATTCCCGGCGGGGGTGGACAGGGCGTCGTCGGGGCTTTTCAGCGGGCGCGAAATCCTCGTCCTTCGGCAGGCTCTGGAGTGAGGATTTCGATCGAACCCTCGGCGGAATCGAGGCGCCGCAAACGGCGCCCCCGTCGTCCCGACCCCGAGCCTGTAGAGGGCCGGGAACGACGCAGCGGGGCTTGCGCTTAGCGGCGCAGGCCCAGAGTTTCGATCAGAGACTGGTAACGCGGCGCGTCGGAGCTCTTCAGGTGATCGAGGAGAGAGCGGCGCTGGGAGACGAGCTTCAGCAGCCCCCGGCGCGAATGGTTGTCTTTCTTGTGGGTCTTGAAGTGCTCGGTCAGGTTGGAAATCCGTTCCGAGAGGATGGCGACCTGCACTTCGGCGCTGCCGGTGTCGGCCTCGCCCCGCGCGTGGGTCTTGATCAGCTCAGCCTTGCGTTCGGCCGTAATCGACATCGGGTTGGTCTCCGCTCTTTTCGAGATGAAAGACCCGTGCGGGTTCGAGCCGGCCTGCACGCATCTCGCAGAGCGCCACGACCAGCCCGCCCGTCATGGCCGAAACGGTTCGGGCGCCGGGCTTGAGCCGGGCCTTCAACGCTTCCACCTGTCGGGGAACGAGAACGATCGATCGTCCCTGCTTGAGCCGAAAGGCGTCTTCAGCGGTCACGGCCAGCGCCGGGATGTCGTCCAGCGCGGTCTCGACCGGAAGCAGGGCCTCCAGCAAGCGGGCCTTATGACCCAAATCCTCCAGTAATTCCAGCCCTATCGCCCGGCCCTCCGTGAAGCCGCCGACACGGGTGCGCCGCAGCGCGCTCACGTGGCCGCAGGCGCCCAGCGCCGCCGCCAGGTCGCGGACCAGGGCGCGGACATAGACGCCCTTGCCGCAGTCGATCTCGATCTCGACATGGTCGGGGTCCGGCGCGTCGGCGATCCGGGCGGCGTGGATGGTCACGGGCCGGGCCGCCAGCTCCACCGCCTGGCCGGCGCGGGCCAGGTCGTAGGACCGCTCGCCGTTCACCTTGATCGCCGAGAAGGCCGGCGGGACCTGCAGGATCTGGCCCACGAAGGCCGGCAGGGCCTCGGCCACCGCCTGGGCGCCGGGACGGACGTCGGAGCGGCCGGTGACCTCGCCTTCCCGGTCGAAGCTTGCCGTGGTCACGCCCCAGGCGACGGTGAAGCGGTAGGTCTTGTCGGCGTCCATCAGGAAGGGGACGGTCTTGGTCGCCTCCCCCAGCGCGATGGGCAGCACCCCGGTGGCCAGCGGGTCCAGCGTGCCGGCGTGGCCGGCCTTCTGTGCGTTGAACAGCCGCCGCACCCGGCTCACCGCGTGAGTGGACGTCAGGTCCAGCGGCTTGTCGAGGCAGATCCAGCCTGAGACCGGGTCGCCCTTGCGGCGGCGGCCCAACCCCTAGTCCTCCCCGTCCGCGGGGGGCGGGACCAGGTCCTGCCGCACGCGGGGGTCGTCGAACATCCGGCCGATGCGGGCGGCCTCGTCGAAGCTCTCGTCGTGGACGAACTTCAGGTCGGGGGTGAAGCGCATGGCGATGCCGCGCCCGAGCTGGCCGCGCAGGTAGCGGGCGTGGCGGTTGAGGGCCTCCACCACCGACCCGGCCGCCTCGCCGCCCAGGGGCTCGACGAAGGCCACCGCGTGGCGCAGGTCGGGGCTCATCCGCACCTCGGTGACGGTGACCGAGGCGCGCTCCATCACCGGATCGGCGATCGCCGCCTCGCGCAGCACCTCGGCCAGCGCATGGCGCACCAGCTCTCCGGCGCGGAGCTGGCGCTGGGTGGGGCCGGAGGGACGGGACGGCTGTTCGTGGGGACGTTTCTTCATGGCCGACGCCTTCGCGGGACCTGGCCGGCGGATCGGACGCGCGGCGCAGGAAAGCGGCGGCTTCTAGAGAGGTCGGGCGGGGAAGTCCAGCGTGGCCGGCGCGCGGCGCTCAGAACGCCTTCTTGAGCATGGAGAGGTCGCCCTCGAAGCCGCTGAGGCGCCAGGCGTCGGCCTCCTTGGTGAAGACCAGCAGGCAGGGGCCGTCCTTCTTCTTGGTGGCGCAGACGCGGCCGTCGTCCATCGGCCGCAGCAGGGTGGCGATGGCCAGCGGGCCCGGGATGGGCTGCGAGGGCCTGTAGCCGTAGGACTCGGCCACCAGCCGGAAGGTCGCGGGCTGGATCAGCGCGTCGCCCGCCACCTGGGCGACGGCGGGGCCCAGCAGCGCGCCCAGCAGCTTCAGCCGGTCGTCGGCCTTGGAACGGTGCAGCTCTCTGGCCATGCGCGCCTCGATCTCGCGCCGCAGGGCGGGACGGTCGACGTGGGCCTCGAAGGCCGCCTGGTCGTCGTCGCGGATCGAGACCAGCAGGGCGTGGACGTCGTTCGCCGCTCCCAGTTTCTGGACGGTGGCGCAGGAGCTGAGGACGAGGGTCGATGCGAGGATGACGAACAGGCGGCGCATGGAACTCCTACTGTCTTTTCCTCCCTGTCTTTTCCTCCCACGCGCCGAAGGGGACGCGGCAGGAAAACGGCGTCGTCCCCCTACAGGCTCCGCTTGACCTCTTCGAGGGTGAAGCACTCGATGGTGTCGCCCTCCTTGATGTCCTGGAAGCCCTGGAAGGCCATGCCGCATTCCTGGCCGGCGGTGACCTCGTTGACCTCGTCCTTGAAGCGCTTGAGGGTCTGCAGCACGCCCAGCTCGAGCACCACCACGTCCTGGCGGACGATCCGCACGCGCGCGCCCTTGCGCACCGTGCCCTCGGTGACGCGGCAGCCGGCGACCTTGCCCACCTTGGTGATGTCGAACACCTGCAGCACCTCGGCGTTGCCGATGAAGGTCTCGCGCTGGATCGGCGCCAGCATGCCCGAGAGCACGCCCTTGATGTCGTCGATCAGGTCGTAGATCACCGCGTAGTAGCGGATCTCCACCCCCTCGCGGTCGGCCAGTTCGCGGGCCTGTTTCGAGGCGCGGACGTTGAAGCCTAGGACCGGCGAGTTGGCGCCCTTGGCGAGCATCACGTCGCTTTCGCTGATGGCGCCGGCGCCCGACAGGATGATCCGCGCGCGGACCTCGTCGGTGGCCAGCTTGTCCAGCGAGCCGACGATGGCTTCCGCCGAGCCCTGCACGTCGGCCTTGATGACCACCGGCAGCTCGGAGACCCGCTTGTCCTGCAGCTTGGCCATCATGTCGGCCAGCGAAACGCCCGCCGCGATCGGCGAGCCGGCGCGTTCGCGCTTCACCCGCACGCGGTAGGCGGTGAGCTCGCGGGCGCGGGCCTCGTTCTCCACCACGGCGAAGGGCTCGCCCGGGTCGGGCGTGCCGTCGAGGCCCAGGATCTCCACCGGCTCCGAGGGGCCGGCCGAATCCACCTGCTCGTCGCGCTCGTTGAACAGGGCGCGGACGCGGCCGAAGTTGGCCCCGGCCACCACGATGTCGCCGCGCTTCAGCGTGCCGCGCTTGACCAGCACGGTGGAGACGGCGCCCCGCCCGCGGTCGAGCTTGGCCTCGATCACCACGCCGTCGGCGGTGCGGTCGGGGTTGGCGCGCAGGTCGAGCACCTCGGCCTGCAGCAGGATCGCCTCGATCAGGTCCTCGAGTCCCATCTTCTGGGTGGCCGAGACCTGGATCGCCTGGGTGTCGCCGCCCAGGCTCTCCACGACGATCTCGTGCTGCAGCAGTTCGTTGATCACCCGGGTCGGGTCGGCGTCCGGCTTGTCGATCTTGTTGATCGCCACGATGATCGGCGCGCCGGAGGCCTTGGCGTGGTGGATCGCCTCGATGGTCTGGGGCATCACGCCGTCGTCGGCGGCCACCACCAGCACCACGATGTCGGTGACGTCGGCGCCCCGGGCCCGCATGGCCGAGAAGGCGGCGTGGCCGGGGGTGTCCAGGAAGGTCACGCGCTGGCCGTCGGGCAGGCGCACCTGGTAGGCGCCGATGTGCTGGGTGATGCCGCCGTGCTCGCCGGCCGCCACGTCGGTGGCGCGCAGGGCGTCGAGCAGGGACGTCTTGCCGTGGTCGACGTGGCCCATGACCGTGACCACCGGGGGCCGCGGCTCCAGGTGGTCGTCCACGTCCTCCGCGCCGATGAAGCCTTCTTCCACGTCGGCTTCCGACACCCGGCGCACGGTGTGGCCGAACTCGGTGGCCACCAGTTCGGCGGTGTCGTTGTCGATCACGTCGTTGATCTTCAGCATCACGCCCTGGCGCATCAGGAACTTGATGATGTCGACGCCGCGGGTGGCCATCCGGTTGCCCAGCTCGCCCACCGTGATCACGTCGGGGATGATGACTTCGCGGGCCGTGCGGGCCGCTTCCTGGCCGCCGCCCTTGCGCTTCTCACGCTCGCGCTCGCGGGCCCGGCGCACCGAGGCCAGGCTGCGCATCCGTTCGACGGCGTCCTCGTCGTCGCCGGCCACGGCCTGGATGGTCAGGCGGCCCTCGCGCCGCTGCGGAGCGTTCTTGGCCCGCGAGATCGCCTTGTTGGGCGCCGTCGGCGTCTTGCCGCGGCGGGCGCCGTCGTCATCCTCGTCCGGACGGCGGTCGAGGTTGGCGGCGCCGGGGCGCGGCGCCTGGCGGGTGGCGCGCTGGACTTCCGGCGTGGCGGGCGGGGCCGCGCCGGCGCCGGGCCGCGGCGGACGCGGACCGCCGGGACGGGCGCTGTCCCGCGGCGCCGGACGGGGCGCAAGCGCCGAGAAGCGCACGGTGTCGCCGCCGGGACGCGGCCGGTCGCCTTGAGGCCGGTCGCCCTGGGGTCGATCACCCTGGGGCCGGTCGCTGCGCGGCGGGGCGCGGTCGTCGCGCGGCGGACGCGGGCCGTCGGCGCGGGGCGCGCGCTGGCCGAAGGCGGAAGTGTCGAAGCGCGGGGCGGGCCGCTCCCGGTCGGGACGATAGGTGGTGGTGGTCGGCCGGTCGTCGCGGCGGTCCGCGGACGGCTGGTAGGTGCGGGTCTGGCTGCCGGTGGGCGCGGCGGCGGTGCGCGGCGTCTCGACCATGCGCGGCGCCTCGGGCGGGCGCGGCGTCTCGGACGGGGGCCGCGGCGCGGGGGCCGCCGGCGCTTCGGCGACCGGCTGCACGACGGGCGCGGCGGCGGCTTCGGGCGGGGGCGGTTCGGCGGGCGCTTCCGCGGGCGCTTCGGCGACCGGGGCGGCGGCGCGCTCGGCCTGGACGGCGGCCTCCGCCTCGCGGTGGGCGCGCCCCTCGGCGGCGGCGCGTTCGGCGTCCTGGCGTTCGCGGGCGAGCTCGATGGCGCGCTGGCGGGCCTGCAACTCCTCGCTGGAGAGGCCCGACGCGTCCGCCCCGCGCGACGGACGCGGGGATTGGCCCTGCGGGCGGGGATCGAAGACGCGCTTCTCGGCCGACGAAGGCGCGGCGAGGTTGCCGGACGGCGCCGCATGCGTGCGGGCGCGCTTGGTCTCCACGACCACGGTCTTGGAACGCCCGTGGCTGAAGCTCTGCTTCACCGTGCCCGCGCTGACCGAAACTGCGCCGCGCGGCTTCAGGGTCAGGGGCGTGCGCCCGCCGGGGACGGAAGGTCGGCCGTTGTTGTTGTCGTCGCTCATGCGCTCGCTTTACGTACCGGCCGGACGAATTCCAGCCCAATCGTCTTCAAATGCTATCGACGCCCGGAGCGGCGTCCGCTCCGTTCGTCACCGGGTGTTCCTCACGCCAACTCTCAGGAAGGAGCGGGCGGAAGCCGGCGAATCGCAGGACATCCATGGTCCAACGGTCGGAGGCCCGCCCCGCAAGGAAGGCGGTGTGTATCACATTCTCCAGCCCCAAGGCCAAACTCAATTCCTCGCCCGTGAACACGCCGATCAGGCGCGGGGGGCAAGGCTGACGTCTGCAAACGGCCAGAAGCTTGCGGCGCCCGTCCTGCGCGCCGTCGGCCGCTTCGACCAGCCAGGCCGCGCGGCCGGCGGTGACGGCCTGGGACACCTTTTCGAACCCCGAGGTAAGCTCTCCGGCGCGGCGCGCAAGGCCCAGCGCGGCCAAAAGGCGCGCCCGCAGCAGCCGCTCCACCTGGTCGGCGAGGTCGGCCGGGGCGGAGAGTCTGGCCTTGGCCGCCCGGGCGAACAGGTTCTTCTTTCCCGCCGCCTCCACCGCCGCCCGCTCGGCGGCGACCCACAGCCCGCGCCCCGGCAGCTTGCGCGCCAGGTCCGGGGTCACCGTCCCGTCGGGGCCCGGCACGAAGCGGATCAGGCGCGCCTCGTCCATCACCTCGCCGGAGACGATGTCGCGTTTCTCGCGCTTGGCTTCGGCCTGGGCGTCCGTCCGCATGCCGGGCCGGTCAGGCGTCGCGCGCCTGACCCTCCATCTCGGCCTTGGCGAAGACGTCGTCGAACTCGCCGCGCTCCGCGACCACCTCGGGCTCGGGCTCCGGCTCCGGTTCCGGCTCGATCCAGCCCATGGCCACCCGGGCGCGCATGATCAAGAGCTCGGCGTCGGCGGCGTCGAGGGCGAAGGCCTCCAGGACCCCCGGCTCGCGCACCCGCTCGCCGCCCTTGGCCTCGAACCAGCCGCGCAGGTCGTCGGGCACCAGGCCCGCCAGATCCTCCACCGTCTTCACCTCGCCGGCGCCCAGCGCCACCGCCATGGGCAGGGTGACGCCCTCGATCTCCAGCAGGCCGTCCTCGACGCCCAGCTCGCGGCGCTTGGCGTCGTATTCCGCCGCCTCGCGGTCCAGGTAGTCGCGGGCGCGGGCCTGGATCTCCTCGCCGGTGTCCTCGTCGAAGCCCTCGATGGCGGCGATCTCGGAGGAGTCGACGTAGGCCACGTCCTCGACGGTGGCGAAGCCTTCGGTGACCAGCAGCTGGGCGATGACCTCGTCCACGTCCAGGGCTTCCTGGAACAGGGCGGTGCGCTCGGCGAACTCGCGCTGGCGGCGCTCGCTCTCCTGGCTCTCGGTCATGATGTCGATCTGCCAGCCGGTCAGCTGGCTGGCGAGACGCACGTTCTGGCCGCGCCGGCCGATGGCCAGCGACAGCTGCTCGTCGGGCACCACCACCTCGACGCGCTCGTCCTCCTCGTCCATCACCACCTTGGAGACTTCGGCGGGGGCCAGGCCGTTGACGATGAAGGTGGCCTCGTCCTGGCTCCACTGGATGATGTCGATCTTCTCGCCCTGCAGCTCGGCCACCACCGCCTGCACGCGCGAGCCGCGCATGCCGACGCAGGCGCCGACCGGGTCGATGGACGAGTCGTTGGAGATCACCGCCATCTTGGCGCGGCTGCCCGGGTCGCGGGCGACGGCGCGGATCTCGATCACCCCGTCGTAGACCTCCGGCACTTCCTGGGCGAACAGCTTGGCCATGAAGCCGCCGTGGGCGCGGGAGAGCAGGATCTGCGGGCCCTTGGTCTCGCGGCGGACGTCGTAGATGTAGCAGCGGATGCGGTCGCCGATGTTGAAGTTCTCGCGCGGGATCGACTGGTCGCGGCGCATGATGCCTTCGCCGCGGCCCAGGTCGACCACGACGTTGCCGTACTCCACTCGCTTGACCACGCCGTTGACGATCTCGCCGACCCGGTCCTTGAACTCCTCGTACTGGCGCTCGCGCTCGGCCTCGCGGACCTTGCCGGTCACCACCTGCCGGGCCATCTGGGTCTGCACCCGGCCGAACTCGAAGGGCGGCAGCACCTCCTCGTAGACCTTGCCCACGAAGGCGTCCTTGTCGGTGCGCTTGGCGTCGGAGAGCCGCAGGATGCCGACCGGCTCCTCCGCGACGGCGCCCTCCTCGCTCCCCTCGCCGGCTTCGTACACCACGTCGTCGTCGACCACGGTGACGTAGCGCTTGACCAGGGTCTCGCCGGTCTTCGGGTCGATCTTCACCCGGATGTCGTGCTCGGCGCCGTAGCGCGAGCGGGCGCCCTTCTGGATCGCCTCCTCGATCGCCTCGATGACGATCTCCTTGTCGATCGACTTCTCGCGGGCGACCGCCTCGGCGATCTGCAGGAGTTCAAGCCGGTTGGCGGAAATGCCGGTCAGGCTCATGGGGTGGTCCTTCCTACTCGGAAATCTCGTTGGTTCGGGTCGGGTCGACTTGCAGGCGCTGGCTCCTGGCCTGCGCGCCGCGTTTCATCAGTTCGTCCGTCAGCACCAGCTTGGCCTCGACGATCCAGGCGAAGGGGACGAGGGCGGTGTGCTCCTCGCCCTCCAGGTCGATGGCGACGCTGTCGCCTTCGACGCCGGTCAGCACGCCCTTGAAGCGCTTGCGGCCCTCGGCCAGGCGGTCGAGCTCCAGCTTGGCCTCGCAGCCCTGGTAGGCCTCGAAGTCCTTCAGCCGGGTCAGCGGCCGGTCGACGCCGGGGGAGGAGACCTCCAGCAGGTATTCCCCGGAGATCGGGTCGGCGGCGTCGAGCACCGCCGAGATCGCCCGCGACAGCCGCGCGCAGTCCTCGACCACCATCTCGCCGGCCGGCGTCTCGGCCATGATCTGCAGCCGGCGCTGGGCCGCGCCCGCCATCAGCCGCAGGCGCACGATCTCGTAGCCCGCGGCTTGCGCGACGGGATCGAGCAGTTCCAGCAGCTTCAGGTCTTCGGCGGTCTTCCCACGCACGGCTTGGCCGTTCTCCGGCAAAGAAAAAAGCGGCCGGGCCGGAGCCCGCCGCTCGTAGGCACCATACAGCGCTAACGGACGATGTTGTGGAGATTATAGGCGCGGCTGAGGCGTTTGTCAGCCCTTTCGACGGGCGGTGCGTCATTTCCGGTCCCGTTCGGCGCGGTGACGCCGCCCTCGTCCGTGGCGCTTGGTCCCGCACCGCTTTCGCCCTATGACGCGCCGTCTACTCCTGTGTGTGCAAAGGGCCCCTCCCCATGGACCTCTCCAAGATCCCCATCGGCGTCAATCCACCGTACGACGTCAACGCCGTCATCGAGATCCCGCAAGGCGGCGAGCCGGTGAAATACGAGATGGACAAGGAGAGCGGGGCGATCTTCGTCGACCGCTTCCTGCACACCGCCATGTTCTATCCCGGCAACTACGGCTTCATTCCTCACACCATGGCCGACGACGGCGATCCGATGGACATCCTGGTGGTGGGCCCGACGCCGGTGGTGCCGGGCGCGGTGATCCGCTGCCGGCCGATCGGGGCGCTGAAGATGCGCGACGAGGCGGGCGGCGACGAAAAGGTGCTGGCGGTGCCCGTGGACGCGCTGCACCCCTTCTATCTTGGCGTCGAGTCCTGGCGCGGCCTGCCCGCCATCCTGACGGAGCAGATCGCCCACTTCTTCCAGCACTATAAGGATCTCGAGAAGGGAAAGTCCGTCGAGATGGGCGGCTGGGCCGATCCCGAGGAAACCGCCCAGCTGATCCGCGCCTCCATCGAGCGCGCCAAGCACCTCTAGACGCGCAGATAGTCCAGGAACACCGGGGCGCAGTCGCCCAGGCGCTTTTCCTCGTAGCGGGTGGCGACGTGGTCGGCGGGCGGCCTGCGCCAGTCGTCGGCGCGTTCCGCCGTCCAGCGGAAGGCGGGGTGCGCGCCCATGCGCGCCAGCGTCCAGTCCACGTAGTCGGCCCAGTCGCTGGCGAAGCGGAAAGCGCCGCCGGGCCGCAGCAGGCGGGCGAACTCCGCCACCGTCTCCGGCTGGATCAGCCGGCGCTTGTGGTGGCGCGCCTTGGGCCAGGGGTCGGGGAACAGGACGAAGATCCGCGCCAGCGAGGCGTCGGGCAGGCGGGCTGTCAGCGTCCGGACGTCCCCGTCCTCGATGCGGACGTTGGCCAGCGCCTGCTCCTCCACGTGGCGCAGGGCGCTGGCCACCCCGTTCTGGAACGGCTCGGCGCCCAGGATCAGCACCTCGGGGCGCCTGGCCGCCTGGGCCGCCATGTGCTCGCCACCGCCGAAGCCCACCTCCAGCCAGGTCTCCGCCGCGCCGGGCAGGAGGCCGGCGGGATCGAACGGCGCCTGCGGGCAGCGGATGCGCGGCAGCAGGGTCTCCACCAGCGCCGCCTGCCGCGGCTTGATCGGCCGCGACTTCAGCCGCCCGTAGGAGCGCAGCAGGCGATGGTCGGGCGGGGCGGTCTCGTTCATTCCCTCCCCATGAAGGGCAGGGAAGGAATAATCTACCCCAGTCCCTTCAGGTCGGCCGCCAAGTCGGTGCGCTCCCAGGAGAAGCCGCCCTCGTTGTCCGGCTGGCGGCCGAAGTGGCCGTAGGCGGCCGTGCGCTCGTAGATCGGCCGGTTCAGGCCCAGGTGCTCGCGGATCGACCGCGGGGTCGCCCCGCCGATCATCTCCGGCAGCGCGGCCTCCAGCTTGGCGGGATCGACCTCGCCGGACCCGTGCAGGTCCACGTAGAAGCTCAGGGGCTGGGCCACGCCGATGGCGTAGCTGATCTGGATGGTGCACTTGCGCGCCAGGCCCGAGGCCACGACGTTCTTGGCCAGGTAGCGGCAGGCGTAGGCCGCCGAGCGGTCCACCTTGGTGGGGTCCTTGCCCGAGAAGGCGCCGCCGCCGTGCGGGGCGGCCCCGCCGTAGGTGTCGACGATGATCTTGCGGCCGGTGAGGCCGGCGTCCCCGTCCGGCCCGCCGATCAGGAAGCGGCCGGTGGGGTTGATGTGCCACTTGGTCTTGCGGGTGATCAGGCCCGCGGGGAACAGCGGCTCGATATAGGGCCGGATCTCCGCGGCCAGGCGCTTGGAATTGACGCTGTGCAGGCCGATCCGCTTCTTGTGCTGGGTCGAGACGACGATCTGCAGCACCTCGACCGGGCGGCCGTCCTCATAGCGCAAGGTCACCTGGCTCTTGGCGTCGGGCTCGAGCACCGAGCACTCGCCCGAGTGGCGGACCTCCGCCAGCCGGCGCAGGATGTTGTGCGAGTACTGCAGGGTGGCCGGCATCATCTCCGGCGTCTCGTCGCAGGCGTAGCCGAACATGATGCCCTGGTCGCCGGCCCCCTCGTCCTTCTTCTCGCTGGAATCGACGCCCTGGGCGATGTCGGCCGACTGGGCGTGCAGGTGGCAGGCGTACTTGGCCTTGGCCCAGTGGAAGCCCTTCTGCTCGTAGCCGATGTCCTTCACCGCCTGGCGCACCTTGGGCTCCAGGGTGGCGATGATCTCCTTGGTCATCGCCTTGCTCTGGGCCGGCGACAGTCCGGGCTTGCCGGCCCGCACCTCGCCCGCCAGCACGATGCGGTTGGTGGTCACCAGGGTCTCGCACGCCACGCGGGCCTGAGGCTCGGCCGAAAGGAAGGCGTCGACCACGGTGTCGGAGATGCGGTCGGCGACCTTGTCGGGGTGCCCCTCGGACACGCTTTCGCTGGTGAAGATGTAGCTGGAACGGCTCAAGGGCGGGGGCTCCGGTCAAGACCGAGGCCGCCCTGACGGCGGCCTCTGCTAGGGACGCAGGAACCTATAAGGAAATCCTTATGTCCCGCAAGCGAAGCCGCGCGGAATCAGCCCTCCTCAACCTCCACCGCCTCTTCTGCGAGCGCCCGGGCCAGGTCCAGGATCCGGCGGCGGACACGCGCCCGGGTGATCTTCGGGAAGGCGGCGGCCAGCTCCATGCCCTCGGGCGTCAGCAGGAAATCATGCACCGACCGCCGGTCGCCGGCCGCCTCGGGCGGCTCGGCGACGGACGGGTCGCCCAGGCCTTCGTAGAAATAGGAGATCGACGTCTTCAGGACGCGCGCCATCTCCCACAGCTTCGAGGCGCTGACCCGGTTGGCCGCGCGCTCGTATTTCTGCACCTGCTGGAAGGTCAGGCCGATGGAGTCCGCCAGCCGCTCCTGGCTGACCCCGAGTTCCTTGCGCCGGAGCCGGATACGCAGGCCCACGTGGCGATCGACCGGATTGGGCGTGCGGTCGAGTTCGAGTTCCTTGGTCTTGGTCATGGACCTCCTTAGACGAACCTTGCGAGTCCGTGGGATCTGGGACGCCGGCGACGGTCATCGGCGCGCGGCGATCCGAATAGCGCCCAGGATAAGGGCGGAAACCAGCAACATGACGAAGAAGAACGTTTCAGCGAACCGACTGTAGAGTGTAGCTTGCAACCGAGGCGGGAGACGCGCGTCGATCTGGCCCGTCTTGCCCATTTCCAGCCGCATTATCGAGGCCGAACGGCCGAAGGCGTCGATGACCGCCGATACGCCAGTCGGGGTCGCCCGCACGACCGGCAGACCTTCCTCGATGGCGCGGTAACTGGCCATGTTGAGGTGCTGCCACGGCCCGCTGGTCACGCCGAACCAGGCGTCGTTGGAGACGTTGACGATCCAGGCGGGCCGGAAGCCGGCGCGGGCCGCCGCGCCGGAGGTGACGTGGGGGAACAGCGCCTCGTAGCAGATCAGCGGCTGCACCGGCGGCAGGCCGGCGGGCGTGATGGGGCGCGGCTCGGGTCCGGCGGTGAAGTCCTCGGGCATGTGGACGAGGCTGCGCAGGCCGATCTTCGAGGCCAGGTCGCCCAGCGGCATGAACTCGCCGAACGGCACCAGCTGGCGCTTGTCGTAGATCCCGGTGACGCTGAGGCCAGCGTCTTCCCGCCGCAGGGCGATCAGGCTGTTGAAGTATTCGACCTTGCCGCCACGCCCGCGGCCGGCGCGGTTGGCGCCCATCAGCAGCGTCTGGCCGGGCGCCAGCGCCGCCTGCAGCCGGCCGACATAGGGCGATCCGGGCGCCAGCAGGTCGTCGATCACCGCCGGCAGGGCGCCCTCCGGCCAGATCACCACCCGCGGCGGCGTGCTGGCCGGCGCGACGGTGAGCCTGGCGTAGGCGTCGAAGACCAGGCCGAGGTTTTCGGAGCGCCACTTTTCCTTCTGGTCGATGTTCGCCTGCACGACGCGGATCTGCACCGGCGGCTCGGCGAGCGGCCGTGCCAGGGCCAGCCGCGCCGCGCCGCCCGCGTAGAGCAGGCCCACGCCCAGGACCGCCGCTGCGAGGGCCAGGCCGCGGCGCAGGGGGCTGGCCGCCTTGTCGAAGGCGAGCGCCGGCAGGGCGCCCAGGGCGACGGTGATCCAGGTTAGGCCGTAGGCCCCGACCACGGCGGCGGCCTGCGAGGGCGCCGAGCCCGCCCGCCAGCTCTCCCCCGGCAGGTCCCAGGGAAAGCCGCCCAGCACATGGCCGCGCAGCCATTCGACGGCGGACAGCGCGCCTGCGAACACCAGCGCCCGGCCGAAGCCCCGCGGCCCGCCCGCCCGGTAGACGAGGAAGCCCAGGCCCCAGAACAGCGCCAGGCCGCCCGCCATCATCACCAGGGCGAAGGGCGCCATCCAGGCCAGGTCGGGCTCCACCTGGAAGGGCTCCACCACCCACCAGATGCTGAGCCCGAAGTAGCCGACCCCCACGAGCCAGCCCCGCAGGAAGGCGGAGCGCAGGGGCCGCTCCGGCCGGGCCCCGTCGGCCAGACGCATCATCAGCCCGTAGGCCAGCAGGCCGGGCAGCAGCCCGAACGGCGGATGGGCCGCCGCGGCCGCCAGGCCCGCGAGCACGGCCGCGAGCCGGGGCGCCCAGCGCGGCGCAGGCCGCGTCACCTGCGCCCGCTCACGCCGCGGTGGGGGCTTCGGCCGGCCGGGCCCGGTGCACGCGCAGCCGCTTGATGCGTCGCGGGTCGGCGGCCAGCACTTCGAACTCGAAGCCGCCGGGATGCGGGATCCGCTCGCGCGGCCGCGGCACGCGCCCGGCCAGCGCGGTGACCAGGCCGGCCACGGTGTCGATCTCCTCGTCGAGGTCCGGCGGCGCCAGGTCCTCGCCGCCCATGGCGGTCTCCAGCTCCTGCAGCAGCAGCCGGCCGTCCACCACCCAGCCGCCGTCGTCCTCGGCGATGGGCGGCGCCTCGTCGTCGTCGTGCTCGTCGGCGATCTCGCCCACCAGCCGCTCGAGCAGGTCCTCCAGGGTCACCAGGCCGTCGGTGCCGCCGAACTCGTCGATCACCAGGGCCATGTGGACGTGCCGGCTGCGCATCAGCGCCAGCAGCTCGGCGGCCTGCATGGAGGCCGGCACGTAGAGCGGCGCGCGCACCAGGGTGCGCCGGCGCTGCAGCACCGGGTCCGTCGGCTTCGGCCGCTTGGACGGGACCGCGGCCAACAGCTTGAAGATGTCCTTCATGTGCACCACGCCCACCGGCGCATCGAGGGTCTCGCGGTAGACCGGCATGCGCGAATGCTCGGCGTCGGCGAAGCGGCGGACCACGTCCTCGAACGGGCAGGAGGCCTCGATGGCCAGGATGTCGGCCCGCGGCTTCATCACGTCGTCCACCGTCAGGTCCTGGAAGGCGCGCGCCTGCTCCACCAGGTCGCCCGCCGGGCCCACCGCCTCCACCGGCGGCAGGCCGGCCTCCCGGCCCTGCGTCAGCAGCCGGCGGAAGAACGCGAACGGCCCCCTGCCCTTGGGGGCCTCGCGAGAGCTCGGGTCGTCCGGGTCAGCCATGATCGCCCTGTTCGGCCGCGTAGGGATCGGCCACCCCCAGCCCGGCCAGGATGACGCGCTCGAGGCCTTCCATCCGTTCGGCCTCTGCATCGTCCATGTGATCGTATCCTAGAAGATGCAGCACGCCATGCGCCACAAGATGCTGCAGGTGGGCGGCGAGCGGCTTGCCCTGTTCGCGGGCTTCCCGCGTGCAGACGCCGCAGGCCAGGGCGACGTCGCCGAGGTGGTCCTCCGGATTCGGCGCCGCCGGAAAGGACAGGACGTTGGTGGGCTGCGGCTTGCCGCGGAACCGGCCGTTGAGCTCGGCCAGGGCGGCGTCGTCGGCCAGCAGGACGGCGACCCCCGGGTCCTCGTCGAAGCCGAAGAACTCGTCGAGCGCCGCGGCGGCGGCGGCCCTGGCCAGGATCTCGGCGTCCGGCAGCGCCGCAGTCCACGCCGGATCGGCGACCTCGACGTCGATCACGCCCGGCGACCCTTCGGCGCCGCCTCGGCCTCGGCTTCGTAGGCGCGGACGATCCGCTCCACCAGGGGATGGCGGACCACGTCCTCGGCGGTGAACCGCGCCACGGCCACCCCCTTCACCCCTTCCAGCAGCCGCACGGCGTGGGCCAGGCCGGAGTCGGCGGCGTTGAGCAGGTCGATCTGGCTGGGGTCGCCGGTCACCGCCATCCGCGCGCCCTCGCCCAGGCGGGTCAGCACCATCTTCATCTGCAGGCGCGAGGCGTTCTGCGCCTCGTCGACGATGATGAAGGCGTGGCTCAGGGTGCGGCCGCGCATGAAGGCCAGCGGCACCACCTCGATCTCGCCCTTCTCGCGGCGGCGGCGTAGCTGGTCGGCCCCCAGGATGTCGTTCAGCGCCTCCCAGATCGGCGCCATGTAGGGGTCGACCTTCTCCGACAGGTCGCCGGGCAGGAAGCCCAGCCGCTCCCCCGCCTCCACGGCCGGGCGGCAGACCACCAGCCGCTCCACGTCGCCACGCAGCAGCATGCCGGCCCCGTGCGCCACGGCCAGGAAGGTCTTGCCGGTGCCCGCGGGACCCAGGCCGAACGTCAGCTCGCAGTCGCCCAGCGCCGCGAGGTAGCGCGCCTGGCCCGGCGTCTTGGGGGCCACCTGGCCGCGGCGGCCCACCGGCAGGCCGCCCGAGCGCGCCCCGCCCTCCCCCGGCTGGCCGGAGCGGGCCTGGCCGATGGCGACCCGGACGTCGGCCTCGCCGATCTCCAGCCCCTCGTCGGCCCGGGCGGCGATGGCCTGGACGGCGCGCTTGGCGGCGGCGCGCGCGCGGGCGTCGCCGTCCAGCGACACCCCGCCGCCGGGGGTTTCCATCAGCACCCCGAAGGCGTCCTCGATCAGGGCGGCGTGCCGGCTGTTGGTCCCGGCCACCGCGCGGACGGCGGCGTCGGACAGCGGCAGGAACTCGGCCGGGCGGCTCAAGCGGACTCCAGGGCGAGCTCGCCCGCCAGGCTCATCTTGGCGGCGGCGACGATGCGCACCGGGGCGATCCGGCCGATCAGCCCCTCCGGCGCCCGGATGTGCACGGACTGCAGGTAGGGGCTGCGGCCGATCAGGTCGCCGGGGTTGCGGCCGGGACGCTCGAACAGCACCGGCAGGACGCGGCCGGCCTGGGCGGCGTTGAACGCCCGCTGCTGCGCGTCGAGGAGGGTGTTGAGCCGGGCCAGCCGGTCGGCCTTCTCCGCCTCCGCGACCTGCCCGTCCAGCGAGGCCGCCGGGGTTCCCGGCCGTCGGGAGTACTTGAAGGTGAAGGCGCTGGCGTAGCCCACCTCGCGGACCAGCTGCAGGGTAGCCTCGAAATCGGCCTCGCTCTCGCCGGGGAAGCCCACGATGAAGTCGCCGGAGAGCGCGATGTCCGGCCGCGCGGCGCGGACCTGCTCCACCAGCCCGAGGTAGCGCTCCGCCGTGTGGCCGCGGTTCATGGCCTTGAGGATCCGGTCCGACCCCGACTGCACCGGCAGGTGCAGGTAGGGCATCAGGGCCTCCACCTCGGCATGGGCGGCGATCAGCGCCTCGTCCATGTCGCGCGGATGGCTGGTGGTGTAGCGGATGCGGTCGAGGCCGGGGATCTTCGCCAGCCGCCGCACCAGCCCGCCCAGACCCCCGCCCGCGCCGTCGCCGTAGGCGTTGACGTTCTGGCCCAGCAGCGTGACCTCGCGCACCCCCTGCCCGGCCAGGCTGCGCGCCTCCGCCTCGATGGCCGCCGCCGGCCGCGACCACTCCGGGCCGCGGGTGTAGGGCACCACGCAGAAGGTGCAGAACTTGTCGCAGCCCTCCTGGATCGTGAGAAAGGCGGTGACGCCATTGGCCTTGCGGCCGGCGGGCGCGAGGGCGTCGAATTTGTCCTGCGGTTCGAAATTCGCAGAAAGCCGCTCGCCGCGGGAGCGGTGGGTGCGCGCGATCAGCTCCGGGAGCTGGTGATAGGCCTGGGGCCCAACCACCAGGTCCACGGCGGGCTGGCGGCGCATGATCTCCTCGCCCTCGGCCTGGGCGACGCAGCCGGCGACGGCGATGGTCATGCGCGCGCCGCCTTCGGCCAGGCGCTCCTCGCGCATCTCCTTCAGCTTGCCGAGCTCGGAATAGACCTTCTCGGTGGCCTTCTCGCGGATGTGGCAGGTGTTGAGCACAACCAGGTCCGCGCCCTGCGGCGTCTCCGTCATCGTATAGCCCAGCGGCGACAGCACGTCGGCCATCCGCTCGCTGTCGTAGACGTTCATCTGACAGCCGTAGGTCTTGATGAAGAGGCGCTTGGAGGGCGCTTGGGCAGACATGAGCGGGGTTATGGGGTTCGCAAACCCCATGCGCAAGTTCAGCCCTCTGGATCCCGGCCTTCGCCGGGATGAGTC
>NZ_DASXYF010000024.1:0-10596 GCF_036502675.1 Phenylobacterium sp. | reverse complement strand
TCCCGCACCAATGTCGAGAACATCTGGGCGGTGGGCGACGTCACCGACCGCATCAACCTGACGCCGGTGGCCATCCGCGAAGGGCAGGCCTTCGCCGAGACGGTGTTCTATGATCGGCCGACCAGCTTCGATCATGAAATGGTCGCCTCGGCGGTCTTCTCGCAGCCGCCGATCGGGTCGGTGGGCCTGAGCGAGGCCGACGCACGCAGGCAGTGCGGCAAGGTGGACATCTACCTGGCCCGCCTGAAGCCGATGAAATACGCCTTCACCGGCGCGGACGACCGGGCGCTGCTGAAGCTCGTCGTGGACTGCGCCACCGAAAAGGTCGTCGGCTGCCATGTGGTCGGACCCGATGCGCCGGAGATCATCCAGATGGCCGCGATCGCCATGAAGCTCGGCGTCACCAAGACCCAGTGGGACGCCACCTGCGCAGTGCACCCGACGCTGGCCGAGGAACTGGTGACCATGCGCGAAAAGCACGAGCCGCTGGGCCTGGGCCAGGTGGCATGATCCTGCTTCGCCCTCCAGGCTTCGCAGGACAGGTCCTTTGAGCGCCAAGGCCGGCGCGCCGGTCCTTCGAAGCTCCTCTTGGAGCGTAGAAGCATGGTGCGGCTGGGTCCTGGTCGGCGCCGCGCCGCTGGTCCCGGTGGTCGGTTACCTGGCCCCCCTGGGGCTGGCGGCCCTGGTCTCGCTGGTGGGCCTGCTCTGCCTGCCGGCGCTGCGCATCGCCGACGAGGACCGGCCGGCGGCGATCATCCTGTTCGCGGCGCTGATCTGGGCGGCGGTCTCGACCACCTGGAGCCCGTACCACCCGGGCAAGGTGGGCAACATGACCATCGTGAAGCTGGCCCTGGAACTGCCGCTGTTCTGGAGCGCGGTCTCGGCCGGCCGGCGCGCCGACCCCGCCTTGCGGACCCGCGCCTTGCGGGTCGTCGCCTGGGGCTGCGCGCTCTTCGGCGTCGTCCTGATCGTCGAGGCGGCGACCCATGCGGTGATCTACAAGGCGCTGCACCGGCTCTATCAACCGATCCGCGACGATCTGGCGGAGTCCAACGTCGGCCACGCCACCCAGGTCCTGGGCCTCATCTGGCCGCTGGCCGCGGTCAGCGCCGCGCCCCGCCTGCGGGCCTGGTTCGCGCTCGCCATGTTCGTGGGCACCGGGGCGGCGGCGCTGGCCTTCGGCTACGATTCCTCGATGCTGGGCCTGGTGCTCGCGCCGCTGGCCGCGGCGGTCGCCTGGCGCTGGCCGCGGGGCGGGCCCCGGGCGATGGCGCTGGCCACGGCGGCGCTGTTCCTGGCCACCCCCTTCGCGGTCTGGGCCGTGCGGCATTTCCTCGACTACGAGGCCATCCGGTCTAGCCTGCCGCGCACGGACTCCATGCGCCTGGGCTACTGGAGCCACGCCATCGACTGGATCGGCGACCGCCCGCTGCGCGGCTGGGGCCTCGACGCCAGCCGCATGTTTGGGCCGGGCATCATCCTGCATCCGCACAACAATCCGCTGCAGATCTGGCTGGAGCTGGGCGCCGTGGGCGCCGTGGCCGCGGCCGCCTTCTGGGGCGTGACCCTGGGCCGTCTCGCCCGGCCCGAGCCCAGCCTCGCCATCGCCGCCACCATCGCCTGCGCCATGGCCTACCTGCTGTTCGGGGTCAATTTCGGCATCTGGCAGGACTGGTGGCTGGCGCTGGGCGTGCTGGTGGCCATGCTCTCGGTGATGAACGTCGCGGAGGAGGCCGGCCGGCGCACCGCGCAGGGCAGAATCGCCTGACCGCGCGAAGATCGACCTCAAGCCCCATCTGGGGGTAGAAGGCGCGGCCCGGTGCGCCGGGCGAGGAGTTCGATCGATGACGGAACAGTGGACGCCCGCGTCCTGGCGCACAAAGCCCGCCAAGCACATGCCCGGGGACTACCCGGACGCCGCCGCCCTGGCCAAGGCCGAGCAGACGCTGCGCGCCATGCCGCCTCTGGTCTTCGCCGGTGAGGCGCGCCGGCTGAAAAGCCTGCTGGGCGACGTCTCCGAGGGACGCGCCTTCCTGCTGCAGGGCGGCGACTGCGCCGAGAGCTTCAAGGAATTCGCCGCCGACAACATCCGCGACACCTTCCGCCTGGTCCTGCAGATGGCCGTCGTCCTGACCTTCGCCGGCGGCAAGCCCGTCGTGAAGGTGGGCCGCATGGCCGGCCAGTTCGCCAAGCCGCGCTCCTCGGCCACGGAGACGCAGGGCGACGTGACCCTGCCGTCCTACCGGGGCGACAACATCAACGCCATGGAGTTCACGCCCGAGGCCCGCCGCCCAGACCCCGAGCGCCTCCTGAAGGCCTACGGCCAGTCGGCGGCGACGCTGAACCTGGTGCGCGCCTTCGCCGGCGGCGGCTACGCCGACCTCTACAACATCCACCGCTGGACCCTGGGCTTCGTCAACGACAGCCCGCTGGGCGCGCGTTACGCCGAGCTGGCTGAAAAGATCAGCGAGTCGCTGACCTTCATGGCCGCCATAGGCGTCACGCCGGAGAGCCATCCCAACCTGCACCAAGTGGAGTTCTTCACCGCCCACGAGGCCCTGCTGCTGGGCGCCGAGGAGGCGATGACCCGCGTCGATTCCACCTCCGGCGAGTGGTACGACACCTCCGCCCACCTGCTGTGGATCGGCGAGCGCACCCGCCAGCTCGACGGGGCGCATGTGGAGTTCTTCCGCGGCGTCCGCAATCCGATCGGTGTGAAGGTCGGCCCGACGCTGGAGGCCGAGGAATTGCTGCGCCTGACCGAAGTGCTCAATCCGAAGAACGAGCCCGGGCGGCTGACCCTCTACGGCCGCTTCGGCTCCGACAAGATCGCCGGCCGCCTGCCGGGCCTGATGGCCGCCACCAAGCGGGCCGGGCGCAGCGTGGTCTGGGCGATCGACCCGATGCACGGCAACACGCTCACCGCCGCCAACGGCTACAAGACCCGGCCCTTCGACCGAATCCTTTCCGAGGTGAAGAGCTTCGTGGAGATCGCCAAGGCCGAGGGCGTGCATCCCGGCGGCGTGCACCTGGAGATGACCGGCCAGAACGTCACCGAGTGCGTCGGCGGCGCCCGGGCGCTCACCGAGGGCGACCTGGCCGACCGCTACCACACCCACTGCGACCCGCGACTCAACGGCGAGCAGGCGCTGGAGCTGGCCTTCCTGGTGGCGGAGAAGCTCAAGGAAGACCGTGTCGACATGAACCGCCGCGCGGCGGTTTAGGGTCGCCTGGCCTCTTCCCATCAAGGGGAGGCCAGGCGAAACGCCCCAGGGTTGCGGCCGAGCTGCGCCGTCGCCATCTTCGCCGGTCCCGCCAGGCAGGTGATTTCATGGCCGCATCGGCCGAGCCGGGTCCGCAAGCCGGGGTCCGCGTCCTTCCCGTCCGTGTCGAACTGGCCGAGCTCCTGAAGCTCGCCGGGCCGGTGGTGGCGTCGCGCCTCGGCGTCATGGTCATGGGCCTCACCGACGCCCTGGTGGTCGGCCGCTATTCCGCCGAGCAGCTGGGCTTCCATGCGCTGGCCTGGGCGCCCACCAGCGTGGTGGTGACCATGGCCATCGGCTTGCTCACCGGGGTGCAGGTGATGACCGCCCGGGCGGTGGGCGAGGGGCGCCTGGACCGGACCGGCGTCGTGCTGCGGCGGGGCCTGAGCTACGGACTGTGGATCGGCCTGGCGGGTATGGTGCTGCTGCTGGCCGGCGGGCCGGCGCTGCTGCGCGGGCTGGGGCTGGAGCCCGGCCTGGCCGAGGGGGCGGCGCGGGCGTTGAAGGTCTTCGCCCTCAGCCTGCCGGCCATCGTCCTTAGCGTGGCGGCGGCGTCCTGGCTGGAGGGCCTGTCGAAGCCCGGCCCCGCGGCTTGGCTGATGTGGATCGCCAATGGCGTGAACCTGGGCCTCAGCCTCCTGCTGGTGCCGGGGACCTTCGGCCTGCCCGCCCTGGGCGCGGTCGGCGGCGCCTGGTCGACCCTGGGCGCGCGCTCCTTCCTGGCCGTGGCGACGCTGGCCTATATCGCCGCCATGCCCGAGGCGCGGGCGCTCGGCGTGTTCGCCCGCCCGCCCCGCGATCCGGTGGCGGAGGCCGAGCAGCGGCGCATCGGCTTTGGCGCCGGCGCCTCCAACTTCTTCGAGACCGCGGCCTTCGCCAGCATGAACGTCATCGCCGGCTGGGTGGGCGCGCTCAGCGTGGCCGCCTGGGCGATCGTGCTGAACGTGGTGGCGATCATCTTCATGGTCCCGCTGGGCCTGGCCGCCGCCGCCGCCGTCCGCGTCGGCGCAGCCTATGGCGCGCGCGAGCCGCAGGCCCTGCGCCGGCGGGCGCTCACCGCCTTCGCCGTCGCGCTGGCGTTCGGCGGGATCATCTCCCTGCTGGTCTGGCCGGCCTCAGGCCTGATCGTCGCCGGCTACACCCGCGACGCGCGGACCCTGGCCATGGCCGGACCGGCCATGGCGCTGGCCTGCCTGTTCCTGATCCCCGACGCCGCGCAGGTGGTGGTCGCCCAGGCGCTGCGGGCCCGTGGCGACGTCTGGCCGCCCACCTTCACCCACCTGGCGAGCTACGGCCTGTTCATGGCGCCTCTGGCCTGGTGGCTGGCGATCCCGCTGGGGATGGGGCTGACCGGCGTCGTCTGGGCGGTGACGGCGGCGAGCTTCCTGTCGGCGGGCCTGCTGGCGGCGCGGTTCTGGGCGCTGGACCGGCGGCCGCTCTAGGTCCCGCAAGCCCTGCGGCGGAGCCCGTCAGGCGCCCGCGCCCAAGATCCAGCCTTCCTCGCGCTCGGCGTCGAGCACCGTGTCCGCAGCCGCCTCCTTCGACGGCCCGAACAGGGCGCCCAGCTTGCCGGCCTCGTCCAGGCGGGCGAAGTGCTCGGCGGTGGCGCGCACCTGGGCTAGGTTCTTCACCTCGCCGGCGGCGGGCTGCACCTTCAGCAGCGACGGATAGACCTCGACCGCGACGGCCTCGACGCCCTGCAGGTCGGCGGGCGTCAGCGCCTTGAAGCCGGTCTCGAACGGCCAGACCTTGACCGCCGCGCCGCGGGCCTGCTTCAGCCGGCGCACCGCCGGGATGCCGAGCAGCGCCTGGCCGCCCACCGAGCCGTTGTAATAGAGCTTCCAGATCGACGACGAGCCCCTGGCCGCCAGTTCGGCGTGGCGGAACTCCGGCAGGTCCTGCGGCCCGTGCGCCCGCGTCCGCTTCGGCTGCAGGGTGGTCAGGGCGTCCTTGGGCGGGCAGCCCCAGAACGGGAAGGGACCCCCCGTCAGCCGCCGGTTGATCTCCGAGGCCGCGCCGAAACGGTTGTTGGTGTTGTCGGCCTTGTCCTTCACCATCCGGTCGACCTGCGTCCACACCGCCTCCCAGGGGGCCTCGCCGGCAAGCTTCAGGGCGGCGGCGAACCCGCGCGGGAAGCCCAGCGGGAAGTCGAAGCCCACCAGCGCCCGCTCGCCGCGCTTCTTCAGGTCGTCGAGCACTTCGCCCAGCAGCTTTTCCGCCGCGGCCCGGGTCGCCGGATTGTGCGACTCGAAATGCATGCGGAAGCGCACGTCGCGCTTCAGGACGCCGATCCAGACGGAATCCGCCCCGGTCGAGGGTTTCGCCGCCGCACTCCAGTCGACGATCACATAGGCGCTGAACAGACGCGTCACGTCGGGCGGCTCCGCATGCAGAAGGAGGAAGGCCAGGGGTTGTAGCCCCTGCGCCGTGAGCGGCCAACAACTTGAGCGTTCACATCGGCTCGACAGCCGCTAAGTTGCCGGCCCGATTCCGAGGTGTACTGATGAAATTCGCGCTGATCCTCGCCGCGGCCCTGGTTCTGGCGGGCTGCGAGCCGCACACCTCGGGCGCACCCGCCGCGCCCGGGGCCGGCGCCAGGTCCGGCGTTCCCCTGCCCACGGGCCCAGTGCTCTCCGGCGTCGGCAGCCTGGTCGGGGTGCAGGGCAAGGCCGTCACCCTCGACCACGAGGCGGTCGCGGGCGGTCTGCCCGCCGGCCGGCACGCCTTCGTCGCCGATGCGGCGGCGCTGGCCGAGGCGCCGCTGGCGCCCGGGAGCCGGGTGGCCTTCAGCTATCAGGACTGGTCCCCACACCCCCTGCTTGTCGAGCTCAAGGCGCGTTAACTGGCGTTGCGGGAAGGGTGTCCGTGCGCCGTCGGGCGCAAGTCCCGCCAGCCTTGCGGCAAGCCTCCCCCGGCGCCATAGGGGTTGCGGCCCGGATATGGAAATCCGCGCCCCATACCTCATAATAAAGCAGGGGGACGCCCATGGACATCGGACTGATCACAAACCACACCTTCTGGGGGGATGGCGGATTTCTTGACCACGTAGAGGACGGGGTGGGCGCCGAGGCCGACGGCTTCGTGTCCTACTGGGTGGAGCAGACTCCCCGGCCGGCCGGCGTCGACGCCTTGACCTGCCTGGCCGTCACCGCGACACGAACCAAGAACATCCGGCTGGGGGTCAGCGTAATCCCGACCATTCCCCGCCACCCGGTGGTGATGTGCCAGCAGGCCCTGTCGATGCAGATCGCCTGCGGCGGCCGGTTCGTCCTCGGGCTTGGCCCCTCCCACGCCAGGTTCATGGAGGGAATGTACGGGCTCAGCTACGACCGGCCCGCTCGCCAGACCGAGGAGTTTCTCAAGGCGCTGACGACCATGTTACGGGGAGATCCCATTGATTTTTCAGGTGATTTTCAGAAGATCAAGATCGATTCGGCGGTGAAGTTCAGCGACGTCGGGGCGACCGATCAACGGTCCACCGCGCCGCCGCCTCCGGCGCCGCCCGTGGTGCTGGCGGCGATGGGACCGGTGATGCTGCGCGTCGCCGGCGAACTGGCCGACGGCATCGTCCCCGGCGTCGCCGGACCCAAGCTCATCGAGACCTATTTCGAACCTCGACTGCGCGAGGCGGCCCAGGCCGTGGGGCGCAAGACGCCCCGCATCATCGTATCCCTCCCCGTCGCCCTGGTGCCGAAAAGCCAGGTGGACGAGGCGCGCCAGGTCATCGACGCCAAGGTGGGCATGATGGCCACCCTGCCGCCGTACAAGCGCATGCTCGACATGCAGGATGTCAAAGGACCGTCGGAGATTTCCCTGGTGGGCGACGAGGCTACGATCCTCGCCGGCCTGCGACGCCTCGCCGACGCCGGGCTCGACGAGTACCTGGCGATGATCATGCAGGTCGACGCCGAGACCGGTCCCCGGACGCAGGCGTTCATGGGTGAAGTCGCCCGCAAAGGCGGAATCTGAGCTCGTCCGCAGCTTCGGCCGGTCGCCTCGCGGCCGGCCGAAGCTTCGACATCCTAGCTCAATTTCACCAGCGCCTTGCCCAGGTTCCGGCCGGAAAACAGGCCGATGAAGGCGGCGGGCGCGTTTTCGATCCCCTCGACCACCGTCTCCCGCCACTTGATCCGGCCCTCGGCGATCCACGCGCGCAGGTCGCGGAGGAAGTCGGCCGTCATGTCCGTGTAGCTGCCGGCGATGAAGCCCTGCAGCCGGATCTGCCGGCCCACCGCCAGCATCAGGTTGCGCACGCCGTAGGGCTCGCCGGCGTTGTACTGCGAGATCATCCCGCAGAGCGCGAAGCGCGCGAACGGACGGGCGATGTTCAGCGCCGCCTCCAGGTGCTCGCCGCCCACGTTCTCGAAATAGACGTCGATCCCCTCCGGCGCGGCCGCCGCCAGGGCCTGGGTCAGCCGGCCGGCGTGCTGGCGGTAATCCACCGCCGCGTCGACCCCCAGCTCCTCGGTGAGGTAGCGCACCTTCTCCGCCCCGCCGGCCGTCCCGATCACCGCATGGCCTTTCAGCTTGGCGATCTGACAGACCAGCGAGCCCACGGCGCCCGCCGCCGCCGAGACCAGCACGACGTCGCCCGGCTTCAGCGCCGCCACCCTCAGCAGGCCCACATAGGCCGTCAGCCCCGGCATGCCGGCCACGCCCAGGAACGCCTCGGGCGGCAGGCCCTGGGCGTCCAGCTTACGCAGCTTCCCGGCCTGGGCGTTGAACGCCTCGCGCCAGCCGTAGTCGCTGCGCACCAGGTCGCCGGCCTGCAGCGACGGGTCGTTGGAGGCGATAACCTCTCCCACCGCCCCGCCCATCAGCGGCTCGCCCAGGTGGAACGGGCTGACGTAGGAGCCTTCCTCCCCGTTCATCCGCCCGCGCATGTAGGGGTCCACCGTCATCCAGCGGTTGCGCACCTGCGCCTCGCCGGGCCCGGGCTCGGGCAGCTCGACCTCGGCCAGCTCGAAGTTGGCGGCCGTGGGCCGGCCGTCGGGACGGCTGAGCAGGCGGATCTCGCGCGAGCGGGTCATGGCGTTCCTCCGGCCGGCCGGCCCCGGCGCGTTCTTCGGACGGCTTAGACCTCCCGCCCGGGTGGCGTCGAGCAGCTCCCGCGTGATAGGCGCTCCCCGCGACCCGGAGAGATTCATGTCCCACACCCTGCGAGCCGGCGTCATCGGCGCCGGCGTGTTCGGCGGCCACCACGCCCGCCAGTACGCTCGCCTGCCGGGCGTGACCCTGGCCGCGGTGCTGGACCCGCATCTGGAGCGCGCCCGGGCCCTGGCCGAGCCGCTGGGCGGCCAGGCCTTCACCGACCTCGATGCCTTCCTGGCGGCGGTCGACGTGGTCACCGTGGCCTCGCCCGCCGGCTTCCATGCCGGGCAGGCCCTGGCCGCGCTCGCCGCCGGCAAGCCGGTCTATGTGGAGAAGCCCATCGCCGTCAGCCTGGAGGAGGCCGGGGCCGTGCAGGCGGCGGGCCGCGCCGCCGGCCTGGCCGTCGCCTGCGGCCACCAGGAGCGGGTGCTGTTCAAGGTCATCGGCCTGTTCGGCATCCCGGAACAGCCGCTGCGGCTGGAGGCCCTGCGCCACGGCCCGCCCTCGGAGCGCAGCCTGGACGTCTCGGTGGTGCTGGACCTGATGGTGCATGACCTCGACCTGGCGCTGGCGCTCTCTGCCGCCGAGCCGGTGACGGTGGAGGGCGAGGGGAGCGTCGCGGCCAGCGGAACCTGGGACACCGCCCGCGCCGAGGTCGCGTTCGACGATGGCTTCACCGCCGTCTTCGACGTCTCCCGCCAGGCCTCCGCCCGCCGGCGGGCGATGCGGGTGGTCTACCCCTCCGGCGAGGTGGAGATCGATTTCCTCACCCGCGCGTTCCGCAACACCACCCCGCATCCCCTCAACGCCGACTTCGCTGACACGCCGGCCGCGCAGGACACGCTGGCCGCCTCCATCCAGGCCTTCCTGCAGGCCGCCCGCGGCGAGGCCGCCGCGCCTCTGGTCGGCGCCGCCGACGGCGCCCGGGCGCTGGACCTGGCGCTGGCCGTGGAGTGGGCGCTGGCCGGGTAGGGCGCCCGCCTGCGCGCTTCAGCCGGAGATGACGTCAAAGGACGGATGTGGGTGTCGCCTCCCATGAGGCAGCCGAAGCATCCTGTTCGCTGCAGGGTTGCGGCGGCTTGCAAAGCCTCGCCGTTCACGTAGCGTCACCTGAAACAAACGGGAGGCGTGCACATGAACATGATGTTCGAACCCTTGCGGAAATACGCGCAGTTCACCGGACGCGCGCGGCGGTCCGAGTTCTGGATGTTCTACCTGCTCCTGGTCATCATCGAGGTGGTGTTCATGGTGCTGATGAACTTGACGGGGATGACGCCCGGCCAGCCCCCGGCCGGCCCGGCGGTAGCGTTCGCGGGCCTCTTCGGCCTGGTGATGCTGGGCCTCTTGATCCCCAGCCTCGCGGTCACCTTCCGGCGGCTGCACGACACCAACCGCTCGGCCTGGTGGATCCTGGTCGGCGTCGTCCCGATCCTCGGCGCCCTGGCGCTGCTGGTCTTCTACCTGCTCCCGGGAACGCCCGGCCCCAACAAGTACGGGCCCGATCCGAAGGGCGCGGGCGAAGAGGTCTCCACCGTCTTCGCCTAGAGCCGGCTGCTCACACCCGCTTCAGCAGCCGCTCGCGCAGGGCGGCCGTCTGGGCGGGGGTGACGTCCAGGCGGGCGCGCAGGAAGCCCTCGACGGAGCCTTCGCGCCGCGTCATCGCGGCCAGCGCGGCCTCCAGATAGGCGGGGTCGGCGCGCATCATCGGCCGCCGCGTCTCGGGCGGGATGGCGGCGACGCCGGCGAAGCCTGCGGGCGAGCCGCCGGCCGAGCGGCGCAGGATCGCCTCGTAGTCCACCACCTTGTCGGTCAGCGCATAGTCGGCCAGCACCTGGTCGCGCGGCACGCCCAGCGCGGTCAGCGCCAGGGCCGCGGCCACTCCCGTGCGGTCCTTGCCGGCCGAGCAGTTGAAGGCCAGCGGGGTGCGCCCGGCCGCCAGCTCGGCGAACATCCTGCGGTAGCTCTCGGCGTGGTCGTAGGGCAGGTCCTCGTAGAGCTTCAGCATCCGCGCGCGCATCTGCTCGGCCGTGGGTGTTTCGCCCCCTGCCGGCTGCAGGCTCGCCAGGTCCATGTCGTAGTCGCGCGAGATCATCTGCGGCGCCGAAGGCCCCGGCCAGCGGGTCGGCTCCTGCGTCCGCTCGGCGGTGCTGCGGAAGTCGCAGATCACCAGGATCCCCAGGCTGGAGAGGTAGCCGTAGTCGGCCTCGGTCAGCCCGACCATCGAGCCGGACCGGTAGAGCTG
>NZ_DASXYF010000023.1:0-11786 GCF_036502675.1 Phenylobacterium sp. | reverse complement strand
ATTCCCAGCACCTTGGCCGAAAGGGCCTCGGCGATCTGGGCGTCGGCGTAGGCGCGGGCCAGGCGGGCGAGGGTGTGGGAATCCCCGATCTTGCCGTTCTGGCGCGCCCAGTCGGCAGCGGCGTCGGCCATGCCGCGGATGTTGTTGTGGTAGTAGCCGCCGCTCTGCTCCTGGCCGAGCGCCGAGGCCATCACCTTCACCCCGCCGTTGATCTCGCCGATGCGGTAGCGGTCGGGGATGCGGACGTCGGAGTAGAAGGTGGCGTTCGTCCGCTCGTCCATGAAGGTGTAGACCGGGTGGATCTCCACGCCCGGCGCGTCGAGCGGCACCAGGAACATGGTCAGCCCCTTGTGCTTGGGCACGTCCGGGTCGGTGCGGGTGAGCAGGAAGACATAGCTCGCCCACTCGGCGCCCGAGGTGAACATCTTCTGGCCGTTGATGATCCAGTCGTCGCCGTCGCGCACCGCGCGGGTCTTGGCGGCGAACACGTCCGAGCCGCCCGACGGCTCGGTGTAGCCCAGCGCCGTGGTGATCTCGCCCGACGCCATCCGCGGCAGCACCTCGGCCTTCAGCTCCGGCGTGCCGAACTTGAGGATGGCGGCGCCCACCAGCCCGGTCGTGCTGCGCGGGGGCGGGGTGTAGCCGACCTCCTGCCAGACCGCGAGGCTGGCGCGGGTCGAGCCGCGATCGGCGGCGCGGCCGCCCCATTCGGTCGGCCAGTCGGGGAACAACAGGCGCGCCTTGCCCAGCGCCCTGTGGACCTCCCAGTCGTGCGACTCGAAGGAGAGGTCGTGCAGCTTGTGCTTCTTAGGGTCGAGGATGCCGGCGAACAGGGCGCGGGTCTCGGCGGCCAACTCCTCGCCGCCTTCCGGCGGATCGAAGTCGACCTGGACCAGGCCCGGATCCGGCGCCGCCGCGTCCTCGCCGAGCAGCAGCCGGCGGCCGGCGCGGACCAGCTCGTCCTGGGGATCGCCCAGCACCAGCGGCCAGGCCTTGGCGCGGCGGTGATAGAGCTGGATGTCGTACTCGTTCGACAGGCCGTAGCCGCCGAAGGTGTGCAGCGAGTGGGCCACCGCGCTGGTCGCGGTCCGCGCCGCCCACCAGAACATCATCGAGACCGCCGCCCCCGCCTGGGGGTGGCCGTCGGCCAGGGCCCTGAGCGTCCACCACAGCATCATCGCCCCGCCGTCGGCGTCGATGACGTCGTTAGCCAGGACGTGCGAGATCCCCTGGTTGGCGCCGATCGGGATCCCGAAGGCGATGCGCTCGCAGGCGTAGGCCGAGGCCATGGCCAGCGCCTCGCGCGACAGGCCGACCAGAGCCGCGGCGGTGAGCAGCTTCCACTCCTCGATCCCCGCCGCCCAGATCTTCGCCGCGTCGGCGTTGCTGGCGATCACGTGGCGCTCGCCCCGGCCGGGGGTGAAGGCGCCGATGGCCGAGCCGCCCAAGGTGGAGGGCGCCTCCAGCGGCGCGGCCGGGACCTCGATCGCCACCTCGCGCCCGTCGAAGGTCAGCACGCCCTTGGCCGCCGCCCCGCCGGGGACCAGCTGCGTCTCGCCGGGCTTCGCCTCATGCAGGGCGAGCGTGAGCACCGTCTCGCCATCGCGGACCTTGTCGATCCAGGCCTTGGCGGTCTCCCCGCCCAGTTCGCCCAGGACCCTGAGCGCCACGATGGATTCGGCCAGCGGCGCCGCGGCCAGCCGCCGGCCGGCCTGCTCCAGCACCAGGGTGGTGTCGAACAGGCCGAGGCCCCCGCCGCCCGCGTCGGCCGACAGCCGCATGAACGGCGCCTCCAGCGCCACCAGCTCGCGCCACAGCGCCGGATCGAAGCCGACGGGCTCGGCGGCCCGGACCCGCGCCGGTGTCGATTCCGTCGCGAAGAACCGTTCGAACATCTCCTTGATGGGCAGGCTGTCTTCGGGCAGGTCGAGTTTCACGCGGGGGCCTCCTGGAAATCGAACCGGGACGTACGATGCGGCGGCGCAATCACGTGCGGCGTTCCTGCGCTTCCTCCCTCGCCCGCGACGACGCCTGACCGGCGGGTCGCCGCAGGACGCGGCCCTAGACCGTTTACGCAGATTGAAGCCGATGTCTATTCAGCTCTGCCCTGCCTGCGGGACGCAGGGCGACCGCATATGGGCTCAACCGAAACAGGCCGGCGCTAGGCTAGCAGGTCGTAGGCGTTGCGCCTGATCAGCCAGCCGTCCCCGGCCCGCACGAGGGTGATGTCGCAGACCGCCATCACCGGCCCGCGGCCCTCCATCCAGGCGGTCACGTAGTTGTAGAGCTTGGCCTTCACCTCGTCGCGGCTCGCGCCATAGACGCAATTCAGGTTGCCCGCGGTGTGCCGCACCTGGCCCTTGAAGGCGGTCCAGGTGGCCTCGGCAAATCCCTTCAGCGCCTCGCGCCCCGCCAGCGGCTGCGGTGTCGCCGGCCCGGCGAACACGCCGTCCTCGGTGAACATCGCCGCCCATTCGTCGGCCTCGCCGCTGTCGATGTGGAAGCAATAGCGGCCAAAGTGGTCGGCGATCGAAACGTAGTCGTCGGTGGAGACCCGCTGGCCCATACCGCCCTCCTCTTCAGGGATCCTCAGGAAATCTTGCCGACCACCATGCCGACTTCCAGCTCCTCGCCGGTCGGGGCCAGGATCTGCAGCGTGCCGGAGGCGGGCGCCTCGATCTCCTGCGTCGCCTTCTCGGCCTCCAGCACGTAGATCGGCTGGCCCTCCTGCACCGCGGCGCCGTCGGCCACCAGCCACTCGGTGATGGTCCCTTCGGTCATGGTGAAGCCGAGCTTCGGCAGCATGATGTCCGTCATGGTCTTCGTCTGTCCCTTGCTTGCGCCGGCGGCGACCGTCGTCCGCCAAGCCCGCGCCTTCCGTTCCGTCGCGCAAGCTCTATAACGCCCCGCCGCCCGGCGCCAAGCTTCCTGGCCCGCAGCGTCAGGACCGAAGGGCGCGGACAGTGCCCGGGCGTACAGT
The DNA here is from genome assembly GCF_036502675.1 of Phenylobacterium sp. GTDB lineage: Bacteria > Pseudomonadota > Alphaproteobacteria > Caulobacterales > Caulobacteraceae > Phenylobacterium. The sequence goes on along the minus strand of NZ_DASXYF010000023.1, from coordinate 8,806 downwards.
CGCCCCCGGCTAACCGACGCCATTTCATTTCCATTGACCGCGCCGCTGCGGATGCCGAAAAGACGTAGAGCTCTCAAAACCCGCGGACGGCGTGCTGCGGGACGTCAGGGAAGGATCCGGACTTGTCAAAGACCGTCGTCATCAGCGGAGTGGGCCGCTCCACCGTCGGCCGCAAGCTGGGCATCAGCGGCATCAAGCTCGCCATCGAGTCGATCGCCGACGCGCTGGAGGACAGCGGGCTGTCGCTGAAGGATATCGACGGCGTCTCCACCTGGCCGGGCCAGAACCAGCAGATGAAGGGCACCGGCCCGGTGGGCGTGCCGCAGATCAAGGAGGCGCTGCGCCTCGAGCTCAACTGGTTCAGCGGCGGCAGCGAGGCCCCCGGCCAGCTCGGCGCGTTCATCAACGCCTACGCCGCCATCGAGGCGGGCCTGGCGCGGCACGTCGTGGTCATCCGCACCGTCGTCGAATCCACCGCGCAGGCGGCGATGCGCGCCGCCCCGCCGCCGAAGCAGGAGGCGCCGCAGCCGGTCGGGGGGCCGATGCAATGGCTGCTGCCGTTCCACGCCTTCTCGCCCACGAACTGGTTCGCCCAGCACGCCGCCGCCCACTTCGCCAAGTACGGCACCACGCGCGAGCAGCTGGGCCAGATCGCCCTGAACGGCCGCCGCAACGCGCTGCTGAACCCGGTGGCGCTGATGAAGACGCCGCTGACGATGGACGAGTACCTGTCGGCGCGGATGATCTCGACGCCGTTCTGCCTCCTGGACTGCGATCAGGCGGCCGACGGCTCGGTGGCGGTGATTCTGTCCCACCGCGACGCGGCCAAGGACCTGAAGCACAGGCCGATCACGGTGGAATCCGTCGGCGGCGCCCTGCACGGCCGCGACTCCATCGACCAGTTCGTCGACATGGCGACGATGGAGGGGCAGGTGGACAGCGCCAGGATGATGTGGGCGCGCACCGACCTGAAGCCCAAGGACGTGGACTTCGGGGCCATCTACGACGGTTTCAGCTTCCTGACGCTGGCCTGGCTCGAGGCGCTGGGATTCTGCGGCCGGGGCGAGGGCGGCGCCTTCATCGAGGGCGGCCACAACATCTCCCGCGAGGGGATCTTGCCGATCAACACCGACGGCGGCCAGCTCTCCGGCGTCCGCCTGCACGGCTACGGCTTCCTCTACGAAGCCTGCAAGCAGCTCTGGGGCGATGCGGGCGAGCGCCAGCTCACCCGCAAGCATCAGGTCGCCGCCGTGGCGGTGGGCGGCGGTTCCCATGCGGCTTGCACCCTGCTCACGCTCTAGGTTGCACCTTTTGGTTGATCAATAACGATTTTACAATCTTATAGGGGTTTCCTGCGCCGCTGGAACGGGAGCGGTTCATGGACGACGTCAGCACGCGGCGCGGATTGATCCTGGCGGCTGGGGTGCTGGGAATCCTTGGCTCGGCCTCGATCATCGCCGCCGCCTTCGCCGAAACCCATGTGCATCGGCCGGCTCCGCGCGACTCGCCGGCTTCGTCCCAGGCGCCGCCCCCCGCCGTCGGACCGGCCGCGCCCGTCAAGCCCTAAGCTTTCGATCTGGCCCTCGCCACGCTCCGCCGGTCCCGGTCGCCGCCGCGCCACAGCCGCAGGCCCGAGACGACGCAAAACGCCAGCGCGGGAAGTGCGCGCAGGGCGCCCGGCAGGGTCAGCGCATAGCCCAGCGGCTCGCGCCGGTAGTCCACCCCGTCCCCATCGGTCGCCCCGTCGATCGGGAAGGAGCCGACGAACCGGTCGCGCACCACGACGGCGACCTTGCATCGCCAGACGCCGCAGATGACCGCGAGCGCGTCGTTCCCGTCGCGCACCCAGTAGCGCGACGGATGGCGGGCCGGCGGCTGGGGCGGCTCCAGACCGATGTTCCGCGGCGCGCGGATCACCGTATCCTCCCGCAGGCAGGCGTGCGGCATGTACTCGCCAGGCGACCAGCGCCGCGCCGGGCAGCCCGCCGGCGTCCGGTAGGGCCCGGCGTCCACCGAGAGGTCGGGCGTCAGATCCCGCGGGACCCTCCAGCCGGCGTCGGCGCGCGCGCCGAGGATCGCGAAGGTCGCGCCGAAGACGCACAGGACGAAGCCTGCGAGCCACGGGAGCTGCATCCCGCGGCCGGCCGCGTCGCCCGCTTGGGCGCCCGACGATGACGGCGATAGTTCCATGGACCGGCCCCCCATCCCGATCCGGGATAGCAACCTGAGGTTAAGGCGGCGTTGCCCGCGTGAGTTGCGGTGATCAATTCCTCGCCCGCGCGGCGTCGTCCGCAACCAGGCGGTCACAGGCTCTCCCTGGATCATCTCGAACCCCGGGCCATAAGGGAAACGGCCACCGTCGTCCCGGGCTCCCGGCCGCGGCGCCGAAACCGGGAGGCCTGAGGTTCAGAGCACGATCCCGGCCCGCTTCAGGTTTTCCACCGCGTGCTCGTCGAAGCCCAGCTCGGCCAGCACCTCGGCGGTGTGCTCGCCCAGGTTCGGTCCCCGCCGCAGCGCGCCGATCGGCCGCTCGTCGAACTGGGCCGGCGAGACGCCCACCATGTAGTCCGGCGCCCCGTCCGTCCCGCCCACCGGCGACACGAAGCCGTTGATCAGCGCCTGCGGGTCGGCGGTCACCTCCTCGGGGTTGAACAGCGGCGCCCAGACCCCTTCCATGGTCTCCAGCTTCTTCACCCATTCGGCCAGCGTGTGCTGCAGGAAGGTCTTGTCGAGCTCGGTGATCAGCGCCCCCCGGTTCTCGTAGCGGGCGCGCGGGTCCTTGAAGCGCGGATCATCGATCAGCTCCGGCCGGCCGACGTGGCGGGCGAAGTCCGGCCACCACTTGGGGATCAGCAGGCAGAGGTTCAGCCACCGCTCGTCACTGGTCCGGTACATCATGACCAGGGGGTTGAAGTGCTCGTGCCGCGGGAGCTCGCTCGGGGCCCGCGTCACCCCCAGGCTCGACATCGCGATCAGCTGCGACATCAGATAGGTCCCCACCATGTAGAGGGCGTTGTCGACGATGGAGCCCTTGCCGGTCCGCTCCCGCTTGAAGAGCGCCGCGGCGATCGCCCCGGCCGTGGTCACGCCTCCGGTCAGGTCCCCCACCGAGGCCGGCCCCGGCGGCGGCTCGCGCCCGGGTAGGGTCTGCTGGTTGGCCAGCCCCCCACGGCACCAGGTGGACGGAAAGTCGAACCCGCCCTGCGCCGCCAGCGGCCCCTGCAGGCCGTAGCCGGTGCCGCGGGCGTAGATCAGCCGCGGATTGAGCTTGAACAGGTCGGCCGGCTCGATCCCCAGCTTCCGGCGCGCTGCGGCCCGCAGGTTGGTGGTGAAGACGTCGGCGTCCTTCACCAGCCGGTAGAGGATCTCGCGGCCCTCCGCCTGCGTCAGGTCCAGCGCCAGCGAGCGCTTGCCGCGGTTGCCCGCCTCGAAATAGGGGTTGAAGCCGCCAGCGTTCAGGTTGGGGATCTGCAGCGTGCGCATGGGGTCGCCGCCGTTGGTGGTCCGCTCGATCTTGATGACGTCGGCGCCCCAGTCAGCCAGCACCATCGCCGCCGCCGGTATGAAGGTGTGCTCCGCCACCTCGACGACCCGCACGCCCTGCATCACGTCATACACCGCAATCCTCCTCCAAGCCGAAGCCCTGTCATTTTTCCCAATGGGCGGGCTGGACGCTGAGGTGTCAATGGCGCGGAGGCGGCGGTAGGCTTACCTCGCCGCCCCGCTCCAAACAGTTCCAGCAACTCGGTCCGCCATGTCCCGTCCGCCCCTGCCGCCCTTCACCGCCGAGACCGCCGCCCAGAAGGCGCGCCTGGCCGAGGACGCCTGGAACAGCCGCGACCCCGAACGTGTGGCGCTGGCCTACACCGAGGACAGCGTCTGGCGGAACCGGGCCGAGTTCGTCACCGGCCGCGCGGAGATCGCCGCCTTCCTGCGCCGCAAGTGGGCGCACGAGCTTGACTACCGCCTGATCAAGGAACTCTGGACCCATGGCGCGGACCGCATAGCCGTCCGCTTCGCCTACGAATGGCGCGACGATTCGGGCCGGTGGTTCCGCTCCTACGGCAACGAGAACTGGGAATTCGACGGCCAGGGCCTGATGCGCCGGCGCATCGCCAGCATCAACGACCTGCCGATCGCCGAGGCCGAGCGCAAATACCGCTGGCCCCTGGGCCGCCGCCCCGACGACCACCCGGGACTGAGCGACCTGGGGCTTTAGACCGGGCCGCGGCCGCGTTAGCCGGCCGGCAACGCTTCCTGCGCCAGGATCGGCCAGGACGTTGTGAACGAGTCGACGATGCGCACCGCACGCCTGCCTCTCCTGGGCCTCCTGCTGATCTGCGCCGCGCCCACGGCGGCGCTCGCAGACGCGTTCGAGGACGCGGTTCTAGCCGAGCTCAACCACGTGCGCGCCCACCCGGCGGCCTACGCCCGCGAGCTGGGCGACGAGACCGGCAACGCCGACGCCTACGAGGATCCCGACGCGGTGGATGACGCCATCGGCTTCCTGTTGCGCCAGGCGCCCCTGCCGCCGCTGGCCGCCAACAGCCGGATGGCCGCCGCCGCCCTGGCCCACGTCCGCGCCCAGGGTCCGCGCGGCGACGTGGGCCACGGCGCGCCCGGCGCGCTGGGCCGGCGTCTGCAGAGCCAGGGCGTCTTCGCGGGCCTGGCCGCCGAGACCATCTCTTACGGCCAGCCGTCGCCCCGCGCCGTCGTCCGCCAATTGGTCGTCGACAGCGGCGTCCCCAGCCGCGCCCACCGCAAGGATCTGTTCGGCCAGGCCTTCCAGGCCGCCGGCGTCGCCTGCGGCCGCCACGCCGTCTATGGCGGCATGTGCGTCATCGACTTCGCCGGGGCGCTGGTCCGGCGCTGAAGCGATCGGTCCGCCGCGTCGCGCGGCGCGTCAGGCCGGCTTGAACAGCGGCACGTACACTTCGCCGTGCTGCTCGAAGGTCACCTGCACCGGCATGCCGGTGATCACCTGATCGGGGGCCACGTCGACGATGTTGGTCGTCAGGTTCACGTCGTCCTGCTCGGCGATGTTGACGATGGCGATCGCAAAGGGGACCGCCATGCCAGGCGCGAAGGGCTGGTGGTTCACCGTCACGCTGCGCACCGTGGCCGCGCCGGACACCGCCTTGGGGGCCAGGTCTGCGCTCAGGCACTTGGGGCACACCGGGCCCGGCGGGTGGAGGTAGTGGTCGCAAGCGTCGCAGTGCAGGAAGCGCAGCTTGCCGTCCGCGCCCGAGGTCCAGAAGAACCGGTTGTCGTCGTCCAGCTTCGGTATCGGCCGCCACGGTTGGCTCATAGGGTCCCTCCTCTACGCCTTTGCGCCGCGGCCCGGTGAGAGCAGCGCGAACGCCCTGAAGTCAGGGCAGGTATTCATCATCTTGCCGGCCGAAACGCAATGTCCGCCCGCGTTTCGAAGTTCGAGCGCCGTTCATGCCTCGGCGCCTCCGGCGTCTGCGGGCCCTGAGGTTTGCGGGGTGGAAGGCCGAAGCGCAATCGTTTCCTGCAGCGGCGGACGCCGCCCGAGGCGGATTGCTGCACCGCAACGATGCTGCGGCGGCGACGGAACTCGCAGCCCAACCCGTTCCAGGCTGCAACAACCGACTGGAACCGGCGGGAATTAGACCCTAATCCAGCCCTGCTTTCTCTGCTGACTCGCGACCGCCGCCGGGTCCGTCGGCGCGGCGCCGCAGTGAAGCGGCGGGTGTCGGGCGGTCGACACGGAACGCGCATCACGGCTTCGCCGTTAAGGCGGCGCCGCCGGCGCCGGCGTCAGGAGCAGCGATGAACGACAAGGGCGCCGGGATGCGCATCGGACGCAGGCCCGGGCGGCGGATCCTGGTGATCGGCGGCGTGCTGGCCGCCTTGGCCGCCGTGGCGGTCCTGGCCTGGTTCCTCGCCCATCGGGGCGGCGCAGGCGACTCGCAGGGCCCCGGCGGCCGGCGCGGCCGGCCCGCCACCACCGTCGGCGTCGCCACGGCGACCCAGGCCGACGTGCCGGTCATCCTCGACGCCCTGGGCACGGTCACGCCCGCGGCCACCGTCACCGTCCGGCCGCAGGTCTCCGGCGTCATCACCGAGATCCTGTTCCGCGAAGGCCAGATGGTCCGCCGGGGCCAGCCGCTGGCGATCATCGACCGGCGCCCCCTGCAGATGGCGCTGATGCAGGCGGAAGGCACGCTCGCCCGCGACGCGGCCCAGCTCGCCAACGCCCGCCTCACCCTGACGCGCTACAAGACCCTGCAGGCTCAGGACTCCATCGCCCGGCAGGACGTGGACACCCAGGACGCCCTGGCCCGCCAGCTGGCCGGCACGGTCACGGCCGACAGGGCCGCGGTCGGGACCGCCCGCCTCAACCTGGGCTACAGCCGCATCACCGCCCCGGTCAGCGGCCGCGTCGGCCTGCGGGTGGTCGATGTCGGCAACTACATCGGCGCGGGCGATTCCAACGGCCTGGTGGTGCTCACCCAGGTGGCTCCCATCGACGTGGCCTTCACCCTGCCGCAGGACGACGTCGCCCGGGTGCAGGCCCGCGCCGCCCAGGCGGTGCTACCGGTCGCCGCGCTGGACCGCACGCGCACCGTTTCCCTGGGCCACGGCCGCTTCTCCACCCTCGACAACCGCATCGACCCCACCACCGGCACGGTCAGGGCCAAGGCCCGGTTCGACAATGGGAACGGCGCCCTGTTCCCGGCCCAGTTCGTCAACGTCCACCTGCAGCTCGACACCCTGAAGGCCGCCGTGGTCGTGCCCGTCACCGCCGTGCGCGCGGGGTCGGACGGCGCCTACGTCTGGCTGCTCAAGTCCGACCGCACGGTGACCCGGCGCAAGATCGTCCCCGGCCCCACCCAGGCCGACAAGGCGGTGGTCTCGCAGGGGCTGAAGCCGGGCGAGCGGGTGATCACCGAGGGCGGCGACCGCCTCACCGAGGGCGGCAAGGTGCAGCTCGCCGGCGACCGCCCGGCTCGCGGCGGCGGCCAAGGCCAGCACGGCGGACGCCGCCGCCGTGGCGGCCAGGCCGGCGGGGGCGGAGGCGCGCCCGGCGGGAGCGGCTGATGTCGGACTCCTCCGACGCCGAACGGACGCCCGGCCCCGAGGGTCCCAGCCCGTCGCGCCCGTTCATCATGCGTCCGGTGGCCACGTCGCTCCTGATGCTGGCCATCGTGCTGGCCGGGGTCCTGGGCTTTCGCCTGCTGCCGCTCTCGGCCCTGCCGGAGGTGGACTACCCCACCATCCAGGTCCGCACCATCTATCCGGGCGCGAGCCCCGAGGTGATGGCCCAGACCGTCACCGCGCCCCTCGAGCGGCAGTTCGGCCAGATGTCCGGTCTCTCCCGCATGAGCTCCACCAGTTCGGCGGGCGCCTCGGTGATCACCTTGCAGTTCAACCTGGGCGAGGCCCTCGACGAGGCCGAGCAGGAGGTGCAGGCCGCCATCAACGCCGGCGGAAACCTGCTGCCCGCCGACCTCCCCGCCCCCCCGGTCTACGCCAAGGTCAACCCGGCCGACGCCCCGGTGATCACCCTGGCCGTCACCTCCCAGGACCTGCCGCTCACCGAGGTGCAGAACCTGGTGGACACCCGCCTCGCCCAGAAGATCAGCCAGGTGGCCGGCGTGGGCCTGGTCTCCCTCTCCGGCGGCCAGCGCCCCGCGGTGCGCATCCAGGCCGACACCCAGGCCATGGCCGCCGCCGGCCTGGGCATGGACGCCCTGCGCAACGCCATCGCCGCGGCCAACGCCAACAGCGCCAAGGGCGGCTTCGACGGCCCCACCCGCGCCTACACCATCAACGCCAACGACCAGCTGGTCACCGTCGAGGACTACAAGGCCCTGATCGTCGCCTACCGGAACGACGCCCCGATCCGCCTCGCCGACATCGCCCGAGTCGTCGACAGCGCCGAGAACGTCAAGCTGGGCGCCTGGGCCAACGAGACCCCGGCCATCATCCTCAACGTCCAGCGCCAGCCCGGCGCCAACGTCATCAAGACCGTCGACGCCATCAAGGCCCGCCTGCCCGACCTCACCGCCTCCCTGCCCGGCGCCATCAAGGTCAAGGTGCTATCCGACCGCACCACCGGCATCCGCGCCTCGGTGCACAACGTGGAGATGGAGCTGCTGCTGGCCGTGCTGCTGGTGGTGCTGGTGATCTTCCTCTTCCTGCACTCCTGGCGCGCCACGCTGATCGCCAGCCTGGCGGTCCCGGTGTCGCTGATCGGGACCTGCGGCGTCACCTACCTGCTGGGCTACAGCCTCAACAACCTGAGCCTCATGGCGCTGACCATCGCCACCGGCTTCGTGGTCGACGACGCCATCGTCATGATCGAGAACATCCAGCGCCATATCGAGGACGGCGAGCGCCCCTTCGAGGCGGCGCTGAAGGGGGCGCGCCAGATCGGCTTCACCATCATCTCGCTGACCGTCTCGCTTATCGCGGTCTTCATTCCGCTGCTCTTCATGTCCGGCGTCGTGGGCAAGCTATTCCATGAATTCGCGATCACCCTCTCGGTCGCGGTCGTGGTCTCGGCGGTTGTCTCGCTTACTCTGACACCGATGATGTGCGGGCGGCTGCTGCGGCCGATCGTACATGAACAACAGGCGTGGCCGGCGCGCATGACGGAGGCCGCCTTTGGACGCGTTGCGGCGCTCTATCGCGTGACGCTGCTCTGGGTGCTGGGGCGGCAGACGTTGACCTTGCTGATCTCGGCGGCAACGCTGCTCGGCACGGTGGCGCTCTATGTCATGGTGCCCAAGGGCTTCCTGCCGCAGCAGGATACCGGATCGATCGTGGCCGTGACGGA
>NZ_DASXYF010000022.1:0-56058 GCF_036502675.1 Phenylobacterium sp. | reverse complement strand
TTGTCGGGCAGCTTGCGGTCGGTGATGTACTTGGCCGAGAGCTCCACCGCCGCCTTGATGGCGTCAGAGGTGTAGCGCAGCTTGTGGAAGTCCTCGTAGTAGGACTTCAGCCCCTTGAGGATCTTGATGGTGTCCTCGATCGTGGGCTCGTTCACGTCGATCTTCTGGAAGCGCCGGACCAGCGCCCGGTCCTTCTCGAAGTGCTGTCGGAATTCCTTGTAGGTGGTCGAGCCCATGCACCGAAGGGTGCCCGAGGCCAGCGCAGGCTTCAGGAGGTTCGAGGCGTCCATCGCCCCGCCCGAGGTGGCGCCCGCGCCGATCACCGTGTGGATCTCGTCGATGAACAGGATGGCGTCGGCGTGGTTCTCCAGCTCCTTGACCACCTGCTTGACCCGCTCCTCGAAGTCGCCGCGATAGCGGGTGCCCGCCAGCAGCGAGCCCATGTCGAGCGAGAAGATGGTCGAGCCGGCGAGAACCTCCGGCACCTGCTTGTTGACGATCTTGCGCGCCAGGCCCTCGGCGATGGCGGTCTTGCCGACGCCGGGGTCGCCCACCAGCAGCGGGTTGTTCTTGGTGCGGCGGCAGAGGATCTGGATGCAGCGCTCGACCTCGGAGGAGCGGCCGATCAGGGGATCGACCTTGCCCTGCTTGGCCTTCTCGTTGAGGTTGACGCAGTAGGCGTCCAGCGCTTCGCCGCCGGTCTTCACCACCGGCTTCTCCTCGTCGTCGGCGCCCTTGACAGCCTTCGCCTCGGTCGCGCCGGCCTTCTTGGCGATGCCGTGGGCGATGTAGTTGACCGCGTCGTAGCGGGTCATGTCCTGCTCCTGCAGGAAGTAGGCGGCGTGGCTCTCCCGTTCGGAGAATATCGCCACCAGCACGTTGGCGCCGGTGACCTCTTCACGGCCGGAGGACTGCACGTGGATCACCGCGCGCTGGATCACCCGCTGGAAGGAGGAGGTGGGCTTGGCGTCCTCGCCGTCGTCCACCACCAGCGAGCGCAGCTCGTTGTCCACGTAGTTGTTGAGGGTCGTGCGCAGCGAGCCGAGGTCCACCTCGCAGGCGCGCATGACGCCCGCGGCGTCCTCATCGTCGATGAGGGAGAGCAGCAGGTGCTCCAGGGTCGCGTACTCGTGCTTACGCTGGTTGGCGTAGGCCACGGCGCGGTGGAGGGATTCTTCCAGTTGGCGTGAAAACGAAGGCAATCTCGGCCTCAATCCTTTTCCATGGTGCACTGCAGCGGATGTTGATGCCGCCTGGCGGTATCAACGACCTGCGCAACTTTTGTTTCCGCCACCTCGTAAGTGAACACGCCGCACACGCCGACCCCATGTTGGTGGACATGCAGCATGATCCTGGTCGCATCTTCGCGCGACTTGTTGAAAAACTGCTCAAGTACGTACACGACGAACTCCATCGGCGTGTAATCGTCGTTCAAGAGCAGAACGCGATAGAGCGACGGCTTCTGCGTCTTCGGCTTTGTCTGAGTCGTGACCGCCGACCGGACGCCCGTAGCCTGATCACCTTGCTTTCGCTCGGCCATCGAACAGGTCTCCTGACGGACGCTAGGGCGCCGCCCTTGGGGGATTAGATATGGAAAAGATGCCCGTTTGGAAGGGTCGATTTGTCGCGCCGCCTCGTATTAACGACGACGGGGCGATTTTGATGCACCGCCGCCCCAGGCCGCAACCCTCATTCGGGCGGTGCGGTGCGCGCCCGGAGCGCCCGGCCGGACGTGACCGCGTCCGGGCCGAATCGCGCCCTCAGGGCGTCCACGCTGCGTTCGCCGGCCAGCGCCCGCCGTTCGGCGCCTGCGAACAGGTCGTCCTCCACGGCGCCGGCGTCGAGGAGCTCGGCGATGCCGACGCCGATCAGCCGCCAGCGGCGCGCGCCCACCTCCGGCGCCAGCAGCTCGCGGCCGACGGCGAACAGGGTCCTGGCCGTCTGGGTGGGGGCCGGCAGGGCGCGCCTGCGGGTGATGATGCGGAAATCGTCGGTCTTCAGCTTCAGCGTCACCACCCGCCCCGCCACCCCGCCGGCCCGGGCCTGGCGCGCCACCCGCTCGCACAGCGGGGCCAGCCGGTCTTCCAGGTCGCTCAGGCCCGCCAGGTCCTCGCCGAAGGTGGTCTCCGCGCTGATGCCCTTGCGCGCCTGCCGCGGGTCCACCGGGCGGTTGTCGCGGCCGTGCGCCAGGTCCCATAGGCGCAGGCCGTGGGCGCCGAAGCGGCCGGCCAGGTCGCGCGGCGCGGCGCGGGCCAGGTCGCCGACCGTCGCGAGGCCCGCCACCGCCATGGATTTCACCGTGGCCGGGCCGACGCCGGGCAGGATCGAGACCGGCCGCGGGGCCAGGAAGGCTTGCGCCTCCGCCTGGCCGATCACCGAGAAGCCGCGGGGCTTGTCGAGGTCCGAGGCGATCTTGGCCAGGAACTTGTTGGGCGCCAGGCCGATGGAGACGGTGATTCCCACCTCGGCCTCGATCCTGGCCTGCAGGCGGGCGAGGGTGGCGGCGGGGGCGGCGCCGTGCAGCCGCTCGGTGCCGGAAAGGTCCATCCAGGCCTCGTCCAGCGACAGGGGCTGGATCAGCGGGGTGAGCTCGGCTGCGAAGCCCAGGATGCGCTTGCTCTCCGCGCGGTACTTCGAAAAGTCCGGCTTGATCACCACCGCCTGCGGGCAGGCGCGCAGGGCCTTGAACATCGGCATGGCCGAGCGCACCCCGAAGATGCGGGCGATGTAGCAGCAGGTGGTCACCACCCCCCGCTTGCCGCCGCCCACGATCACCGGCTGGTCGCGCAGCTCCGGCCGGTCGCGCTTCTCCACCGAGGCGTAGAAGGCGTCGCAGTCCATGTGGGCGATGGTGAGCCGGTCGAGCTCCGGGTGGGCGACCACGCGCGGCGAGCCGCAGGCGGCGCAGCGGCGCACCGCCTCCTGGTGGCGCGCGAGGCAGTCGCGGCACAGCGCGCTCATTCCGCCGGCTCCAGCGGCCAGAGCCGCGCCGCGCCGCGCACGCCGGACGAATCGCCGTGCCGCGCCGGGCGCACCGGCGTGGTGAACAGGTCGGAGAAGACGTGCGTCCCGATCGCCGCCGGAAGCCTTTCGTAGAGCGCCTGCACGTTGGACATGCCGCCGCCCAGGACGACAACGTCGGGATCGACCACGTCGCAGATCACCGCCAGGCCGCGGGCGAGGCGGCTCACGTAGCGGTCGAGCGATGCGGCTGCCGCCGCGTCGCCCGTCTCCGCGGCCCGGGCGACGGCCTCGCCGGTCAGGCCGCGCCCGTGGTCGCGGGCGAAGCCCGGGCCGGATATCCACAGCTCCAGGCAGTTGCGCCGTCCGCACCAGCAGCGCGGCCCGGGATATTCGTGGGCGTCGGGCCAGGGCAGAGGCGTGTGGCCCCATTCGCCGCCGATGGCGTTGCGGCCGCTCTGCAGCCGGCCGCGCACCACCAGCCCGCCGCCGCAGCCCGTGCCCAGGATGGCGGCGAACACCACCTCCGCGTCTTCGCCGGCGCCGTCCTGCGCTTCGGAGAGCGCCAGGCAGTCGGCGTCGTTGGCCAGCCGCACCGGCCGTCCCAGGACGGCCTCCAGGTCGCGCCGGAAGGGCTTGCCGTTGAGCTGGTTGGAATTGGCGTTGCGGATCAGCCCGTCCCGCGGCGAGGCCGAGCCCGGGCCGCCGACCCCCACCGGCGCGCCCTCCGCGCCGGCCTCGGCCTCCGCCCGGGCGACGAGGCCGCGCACCGTCGCCAGCGCCTCCGCGTAGTCCGGCGGCGACGGCGCGCGCACCCGGGCCAGGAACCGGCCGTCGGCGCCCAGCGCCGCGGCTTCGATCTTGGTCCCGCCGAAATCCACCCCGATCCGGATCATCAGGCGAGCATACCCGATTTGTTCCGGCCTTGGACCTCACCTCTCCGCCAGCGACGCCGCCACGGCCTCGCCCAGCTCCGTCCAGTCGTCGATGCGCCGGTGGCGGTCGGGCGCGGCGGGGGCCAGGGGCTGCAGGCGCACGTCGGCCACATGCTGGAACCGCGCCACGCCGGGATCGGCCTCGGCCACCGAATCGAGGTTGGAGACCAGGTCGTCCACGAACGCGCAGCGCCGGGTGGTGCGGGCGGCCATGGCGGCGGCCGGCGGTCCCTTGGGCCCGCTGCTCAGCATCAGCGGATAGTCGAGCCCGTGCCGGCCCAGCCAGCGGGCTCGGCCCAGCCGGGCGGGCGCTGGCGCGTTGGACAGCACGACCACCGTGGCCTGGCGCGAGATCCGCCGCAGGGCCTCGGCGGCGCCGGGCGCCGGCTCCATGTCGGCGCAGCCTCGGCGGAAGAACTCGTCGAACAGCCGCCGTCCCTCGGCAAGGTCCAGGTGCTCCGCCGCGCCCGGCGCATAGATGTTCTGGAAGAGGGCGTAGCGGTCGAGGCGTAGCTCCAGGCCGTGGCCCTGTAAAAAGACGCCGAAGCTGGCCATGAACAGTCCCAACACCTCGTCGACGTCGACGATGAACAGGGGCCGCTCGCGATCTATGCCTAGACGCCCCATCTCTATGCGACGGACGTCATCGAGAGGGACGGATATGTGGCCCAGTGGAGCCTCCTTCGCGGCTAACGAAGTTTAAGGATATCCGTGTGATGACTCAGCCACGGGTGGGTGTTGGCGAGTGATTCTCGCCGGCAAATGAAAGATCGTCGAGACGACAATGGCCAAGAAGGTCCTCATCGTCGAGGATAACGAGCTGAATATGAAGCTCTTTCATGACCTGCTCGATGCGCAGGGCTATGAGACCCTTCAGACGCGCGAGGGCCTGCAGGCGCTCGCGCTGGCCCGTGAGCACCGCCCCGACCTGATTCTGATGGACATCCAGTTGCCGGAGATCTCCGGCCTGGAAGTCACCAAGTGGCTGAAGGAAGACGACGACCTGGCGCACATCCCGGTGGTCGCCGTGACGGCCTTCGCCATGAAGGGCGACGAGGAACGCATCCGTGAGGGCGGTTGCGAGGCCTACATCTCAAAGCCCATCTCCGTGACGCATTTCCTCGAAACCATCCGTCGATTGTTGGGTTAGCCCCGCCATGTCCGCGCGTATCCTGGTCGTCGACGACATCGAAGCCAACGTCCGGCTGCTGGAAGCCAAGCTCACCGCGGAATACTACGAGGTGCTGACGGCGAACGACGGGCCGACCGCCCTGGCCATCGCCGCGTCCGAGAAGCCGGACATCGTGCTCCTCGACGTGATGATGCCGGGCATGGACGGCTTCCAGGTCTGCCGCCGGCTGAAGGACGATCCCGAGACGCGCCACATGCCGGTGGTGCTGGTCACGGCCCTGGACGGCCGGGCCGACCGGATCGCCGGGCTGGAGGCGGGCGCCGACGAGTTCCTGACCAAACCCATCGACGACATGATGCTGTTCGCCCGGGTGCGCAGCCTCACGCGCCTGAAGACGGTGATCGACGAGCTGCGCGAGCGCGAGGCCTCCGGCCGGCGCATGGGGGTGATCGCCGGCGCGGCGTCGCGCCTGGGCGGCTCCGGCGGGCGGGTGCTGATCATCGACGACCACGAGCGCCAGGCCGCCCGGGTATGCAGCGAGCTGGCCGTCGAGCACCGGCCGGTGGTGGAATCCGATCCCGAGAAAGCCCTGGTCACCGCCAAGGGGCCGGTCGACCTGGTGATCATCAACGCCGCCGCCCGCGGCTTCGACGGCCTCAGGCTCGCCGCCCAGATCCGCTCGGACGAGGCCACCCGGCACCTCCCGATCCTGGCGATCGTCGACTTCGACGAGCGGCCGCGGCTGGTGAAGGCGCTGGAGATCGGCGTCAACGACATCCTGGCCAGGCCGATCGACCCGCAGGAGCTGGCCGCGCGCGCCCGCACCCAGATCCGCCGCAAGCGCTACACCGACTACCTGCGCGACAACCTCGACCATTCGCTGGAGCTGGCGGTCACCGACCAGCTCACCGGCCTGCACAACCGGCGCTACATGTCCGGCCAGCTCGACGCGCTGGTGAAGCGGGCGGGCCTGGGCGGCGACCCGGTCGCGACCCTGTTGATCGACATCGACCACTTCAAGAAGATCAACGACGGCTTCGGCCACGACGTGGGCGACGAGGTGCTGCGCGAGTTCGCCGTGCGCCTGGCCTCCAACGTGCGCGCCATCGACCTGCCGTGCCGCTACGGCGGCGAGGAGTTCGTGGTGGTCATGCCCGACACGTCCCTGGAGGACGCCCACCGCATCGCCGAGCGCATCCGCCTGCACGTCGCCGGCTCGCCGTTCCGGGTGATGGGCGGGGCGGAACTGCTGACCGTCACCATCTCCATCGGCGTCGCCGCCAGCATCGGCGAACTCGACCGGCCCGACGCCCTGCTCAAGCGCGCCGACGAGGCGGTCTACGAGGCCAAGGCCTCCGGCCGCAACAAGGTCATCGCCCGGGCGGCGTAGGGGGCGGGGCTTCCTTCATTGTGACGTCATGGCCGGCCTTGTGCCGGCCACCCATGATCTCCGCGGTCCAAGGCGGCCCGCCGCATGGCCGCGCGCGCCCGGCGTCCGCCGTGGGCATGGGTCATCGGGACAGGCCCGATGACGACGTCCGCTGTGGTGAACGGCGCCCCCAAAAAATAAAACGCCCGGATATTTCCGGGCGTTCTCAAATCAAATCAGACGTGTAAGCGCCCTACTTGATCTTGCCTTCGCGGAATTCCACATGCTTGCGGACCACGGGGTCGTACTTCTTGACGACCATCTTCTCGGTCTTGGTGCGGGCGTTCTTCTTGGTGACGTAGAAGTAGCCGGTGTCCGCCGAGGAGTTCAGGCGGATCTTGATGGAGGCGGGCTTCGCCATGGTCGGTCCCTAGCGGTCAGGCGGCGCTGAGGCCGGCGGTCGAAAATGAGGCGCGGACAATACGAATCGCGCCCGCAAAGTCAATGCGCCGGCGCGTCGAACATCGGCCAGGCCGCTTGGACGACGAAAGTCCGACGCTATATTGCCGTTTCGCCCCGCGGGTTTCGCGACCACCGCGGGGTCGGCGCCGAGCTGCGCATCCCGCCCGAGGGGCTGCGCCGCCTGGGGGCCGCGCCGAAGACATGAACGCCCCCCCTCGGGAGGGAAGGGCTTCGACTAGAGATGCGTCACCGTCAGCGCCCTGCGGCCCGCGCGCACGAACGGCACGTTGCGGTCGGGAGCCTCCAGCCTCGCCTCCAGCTCCTGCAGTATGAAGCGGGTGACGTTCGGCAGGTCCAGTTTCATCGCCTCCTGCAGGTTCACCCAGGCGATCTCGTCCAGCTCACCGCAGTCGGGCTGGCGCTCCAGGGTGAGCAGCCGTTCCGCGTCGGCCATGAAGAAGCGGGCGTCGAAGCGCTTGGGCAGCGCCGGGGGGGTGATGGCGCGGGCCACCAGGTCCAGGGCGTCCAGGTCGGGCAGGGCGCCCTGGGCCAGGAACTCGCGCCAGGGGCCGGCGGCGCTGCGGGCCGGCGCCGGACGGGCCAGCAACAGCCCCGCCTCCTCGAAGGTCTCGCGCACGGCGGCCAGCGCCACCGCGCGGGCGCGGGCTTCCGGCGTCCTGGCGCGCAGCATGGCGGCCACCTCCGGCCGCAGGTCGGTGGCGTAGGGCGCGCGGGCGTCGCCCGGGTCGACCCGGCCGCCCGGGAACACCCACTTGTCGGGCATGAAGCTGTGGCCGCGGTTGCGGCGGCCCATCAGCACCTGCGGGCGCGCTCCGTCCCGGCGCACCAGGATCAGGGCGCCGGCGTCTTTCGGCCGCACGGCGCGTGTGCCCGCCGGCCGGGTCACGGACGGGTCGTCGATTTGCGGCGGGTCGAAGATCTGCTCGGTCATGCCCGTCCTAATGCACGATCATCCCGTCCCGCGCACCCGCCTCCGGCCCTCCTTCCGGCCCTGTCCCGCAGAGGCCGGGAGGAAAGGGAGTCTACCGCCGCCGCGGCGGGCCGCCCCGGCGCGAATCCGGCCGGGGCGGCGGACCCCGGCGGCGCATGCCGGGCCGCGGGCGCACGCCCCGGGGGTCCGGCGGGGCCGGGTCGCTCAGCATGTCGAACAACAGGCCGCCGGTGATCGGCGTGGCCTCCGCCAGCCGCACCTGCACGGTCATGCCCAGCGGCCAGCGCTGGCCGGTGCGCTCGCCCACCAGGGCGTGGGCGGCCTCGTCGTGCACGAAATACTCCGACCCCAGCCGCGAGACCGGGACCAGGCCGTCGGCCCCGGTCTCCGCCAGCCGCACGAACAGGCCGAAGCGGGTGACGCCGGTGATCCGCCCCTCGAACTCCGCCCCCACCCGGTCGGACAGGAAGGCCGCCACGTAGCGGTCGGTGGCGTCGCGCTCGGCGGCCATGGCGCGGCGCTCGGCGGCGGTGATGCTCTCGGCGGTGTCCTTCAGCCGGGCGATCTCGCGGTCGGTCAGCCCGTCGTCGCCCAGGCCCAGGGCGCGGATCAGCGCCCGGTGGACGATCAGGTCGGCGTAACGGCGGATCGGCGAGGTGAAGTGGGCGTAACGGCCGAGGTTCAGCCCGAAGTGGCCGATGTTGTCGGCGGAATAGACCGCCTGCATCTGGCTGCGCAGCACCACCTCGTTGATGATCTCGCGGTGCGGCCCTTCCCGGGTGTCGGCCAGCAGGCGGTTGAAGCGGTCGGTGCGCGGCGCCTCGCCCTTCGACCACGGCACCCCCAGGGTGGCCAGGAACTCCACCAGCGACTGGATCTTCTCGGGGCTGGGCGTGTCGTGGATGCGGTAGATCAGCGGCGTTTGCTTGCCTTCCAGGGTTTCCGCCGCAGCCACGTTGGCCTGGATCATCATCTCCTCGATCAGCCGGTGCGCCTCCAGCGAGGCGCGCGGCGTGATCGAGGCCACCTTGCCGTCCTCGCCGATGACGATCTTTCGCTCGGGGCTGTCGATGGCCAGCGGCGAGCGGGCGTCGCGGCCCTGCTTCATCACCGCATAGGCCGCATAGAGCGGCTTCAGGATCGGCTCCAGCAGCGGTCGCGTCTGGTCATCCGGCGTCCCGTCGACGGCGGCCTGCGCCTGTTCGTAGGCCAGCTTGGCGGCCGAGCGCATCAGGCCGCGGACGAAGCGGTGCGAACGCTTGCGCCCATCGGCGCCGAACACCATCCGCACCGCCAGGCAGGCGCGGTTCTCGCCTTCGCGCAGGGAACAGAGCCCGTTGGAGAGCCGCTCGGGCAGCATCGGCTCCACCCGGTCGGGGAAGTAGACGCTGTTGCCCTTCTCGCGCGCCTCCTCGTCGAGGGCCGAGCCCGGTCGGACGTAGGCGGCCACGTCGGCGATGGCCACCCAGACGGTCCAGCCGCCCGGGTTCTTCGCGTCGTCGTCGGGGGCGGCGTAGACTGCGTCGTCGTGGTCGCGGGCGTCGGCCGGGTCGATGGTGACGAAGGGGACGTCGCGCAGGTCCTCGCGGTCGGCCAGGGTCGGTGGCTGGGCGGCTTCGGCTTCGGCCTCCGCGGCGGGGGTGAAGCCCATGGGGATCCCATGGGTGTGGATGGCGATCAGCGAGGCGGCGCGAGGCTCGTCCTCCCGGCCCACCACTTCCAGCACCTTGCCGCGGTGCGGACCGAAGCGGCGCTCGGCCGCGCCCACCTGGGCCAGCACCAGGTCGCCGTCGCGCAGGTCGCGGGCGCCCGGATCGGTGAGCACCAGGCTCTGCTTGGAGCGGCGGTCCACCGGCTCCACCCGCACCTCGCGGTTGGATTTCCGCACCACCCCCAGCACCCGGTGGGCGCTCTGGCCCAGGCGCTTGATCAGCCGGGCTTCGAGGTCGCCGCTCTCCGAGCGCTCAAACCGCACCAGCAGGCGGTCGCCCAGGCCCGGCGCGCCGGCGGCCGGCTCATTCCGGTCGGGGACCAGGCGGGCGTTCGGCGTATCCTCGCCCTGGGTCAGGCGCACCCACAGCTCGCCGTCGGCGTCGCGCTCGACCACGTCGGCCACGCCCACCGGGGGCAGGGCGCCGGCCTCCGAAACCCGGCGGCCGCCGCGGCGCACCAGGGCCCCGCTCTCCTCCAGCTCGCGCAGCATCTCCCGCAGGGCGCGCCGGTCGGCGCCCTTCAGCCCGAACGCCTGGGCGATCTCGGCCCGGGCGGCGTCGGGATGCCGCCGCACGTACTCCAGCAGGGCGTCGCGCTCAGGCAACCCCTGCGCCGGGCGGGCGGACTTGAAGCGGGACGCCTTCGGGGCGCGGGTTCTGGCCATGGGTCATCTAACGCGGAATCGGGGGTCTGGGGACGGATACGCCCGCTCATCCGGCGAAAGCGCTATAGGCGCTAACTTTGAGCGCGGCCCTATTTCCTCCCCTGTCCCGCAGAGGACGGGGAAGGGGGACCGCCCGCCGAAGATCGGGTGGTGGAGGGGGCGTAGACTTGGCGCAGTGCGTCGGCTCGCCCCCACCGTCACGTCCTCTGCGGGGCGCGCCTCCTCCCCCGTCCTCTGCGGGACAGGGGAGGAAAAAGGCGTTGGGACGAGTGGAGAAGGCGTCAGCCCGCCGCGGCCTTCTTCTTCGCGGGAGCCTTTCTGGCGGCGGGCTTCTTGGCGGCCGCCTTCTTGGGAGCCGCCGCCTTCGCCGCCGCCGGCTTCTTCGCCCCACGCTTGGGTTTGCCGCCGCCCTTGGCCTCGCGCTCGGCCAGCAGCTTCACCGCCTCCTCCAGCGTCAGGGCCTTGGGGTCGCTGTTGCGCGGCACGTTGGCGTTGGTCGAGCCGTGCTTGACGTAGGGCCCGTAGCGGCCGGGCATCACGCGGACCGGCTGCCCGTCGGCGGGGTGGGCGCCCAGCTCGGCCAGCGGCTGGGCCTCGCCGCGGCCGCGTCCCGGGCCGCCGGCGCGCTTCTCCGCCAGCAGCGCCACGGCGCGGTTCAGCCCCACCTCGAACACCTCGTCCACCGACGGCAGGTTGGCGTAGGTGCCGTTGTGCTGCACGAAGGGGCCGTAGCGGCCGATGCCGGCCAGGATCGCCTGGCCGTCCTCGGGGTGCGCCCCCACCTCGCGCGGCAGGCGCAGCAGGCGCAGGGCCTTCTCCAGGTCCATGACCGCCGGCGACCAGGTCTTGGGCAGGCTGCCGCGCTTGGGCTTCTCGCCTTCGCCCAGCTGCACGTAGGGCCCGAAGCGGCCGGCCTTCAGATAGACCGTCAGGCCGGTCTCCGCATCGACCCCCAGCTCGCGCTCGCCGCTGGCGGTTTCGGCCTCGTCGCCTTCCGATTGGGCCAGCGGGCGGGTGTAGCGGCACTCGGGATAATTGGAGCAGCCGATGAAGGCGCCGAACTTGCCGGTCTTCAGCGACAGCCGCCCCGTCCCGCAGGTCTGGCAGGTCCGGGGGTCGCTTCCGTCGCCTCGGTCGGGGAAGATGTGCGGGCCCAGCGCCTCGTTCAGCGCCTCCAGCACCTGGCCCACCCGAAGGTCGCCGATCTCGCCCACGGCGCCGGAGAAATCCGTCCAGAACTCGCGTAGTAGCACCTTCCAGTCGAGCTCGCCGGCTGAGACCAGGTCGAGCTTCTCCTCCAGTGCGGCGGTGAAGTCGTACTCGACGTACTTGAGGAAGAACTCCTCCAGGAAGGCGGTGACCAGCCGGCCCTTGTCCTCCGGGATGAAGCGGTTCTTGTCCATGCGGACGTATTCGCGGTCGCGCAGCACGGTGAGGATCGAGGCGTAGGTGGAGGGCCGGCCGATGCTCAGCTCCTCCATCTTCTTGACCAGGCTGGCTTCCGAATAGCGCGGCGGCGGTTCGGTGAAGTGCTGGTCGGCGCGGGCGGCGAGCACCCGGGCGTCGGCGCCGTCCCTCACCGCCGGCAAGCGGCCGCCCTCCTCGTCGTCCGGGTCGTCGCGGCCTTCCTCGTAGACGGCCAGGTAGCCGTCGAACAGCACCACCTGGCCGGTGGCGCGCAGGCCGGTCTTCCCGTCGGCGGACTCCAGGTCGATGGTGGTCCGCTCGATGCGGGCGGACTCCATCTGCGAGGCGATCATCCGCTTCCAGATCAGTTCGTAGAGCCGGCCCAGGTCGGCGTCCAGGCGCAGGGAGCCGGGGTTGCGGGCCAGGGCGGTGGGACGGATCGCCTCGTGCGCCTCCTGGGCGTTTTTGGCCTTGGTCTTGTAGATCCGGCCGCTCTCCGGGACATATTCGCGCCCATAGAGGCCGGCGATCACCTCGCGCGTCTCGGCCACCGCCTCGGGCGCCGACTGCACGCCGTCGGTCCGCATGTAGGTGATCAGGCCCACCGTCTCGCCGCCGATGTCGACGCCCTCATAGAGGCGCTGGGCGGCCTGCATGGTGCGCTGGGCGGAGAAGCCCAGCTTGCGGGCGGCCTCCTGCTGCAGGGTGGAGGTGGTGAAGGGGGGGGGCGGGGCCCGGCGGCCGGGCTTCTTCTCGACCGAGGCGACGCGGAAATCGGCGGCCTCGACGGCGGCGCGCGCGGCGTGCGCGGCGGCCTCGTCCGGCAGGTCGAACTTGGTGAGCTTCCGGCCCTGGTGCTTGTTCAGCCGGGCCAGGAACGGCTCGGCGCCGGCCGAGACGTCCGCCTCGACGGTCCAGTACTCCTGGGTGCGGAACCGCTCGATCTCCAGCTCGCGGTCGACGATCAGCCGCAGGGCCACCGACTGCACCCGGCCGGCCGAGCGCGCGCCCGGCAGCTTGCGCCACAGCACCGGCGAGAGGGTGAAGCCCACCAGGTAGTCCAGCGCCCGGCGGGCCAGGTAGGCGTCCACCAGCTCCATGTCGATGTCGCGCGGGTGCTTCATCGCCTCGGTGACGGCGGACTTGGTGATGGCGTTGAACACCACCCGCTGCACGGCGGCGCCCTTCAGGGCGCGCTTCTTCGACAGCACCTCCAGCACGTGCCAGGAGATCGCCTCCCCCTCGCGGTCGGGGTCGGTGGCCAGGATGATGGTCCTGGCACCCTTGGCGGCCTCGGCGATCTCGTTGAGCCGCTTGGCGGACTTGGCGTCCACGTCCCAGCTCATGGCGAAGTCTTCGTCGGGCCGCACCGAGCCGTTCTTCGCCGGCAGGTCGCGAACGTGCCCGTAGGAGGCCAGGACTATATAGTCCGACCCCAGGTACTTGTTGATGGTCTTGGCCTTCGCGGGGCTTTCGACGACGACGACGTTCATGGGGAGGTGACAGCCTGTCCCGGGTGGGAGACCCGTACTTTGTGAAGCCGCGGAAGTTGGGTCGTCGCCTCTGGCATGTCAACGGCGCACGGCTTTGGCTTGTCCCGCGACGGCCAGGCCGCCCGGCAGAAGCTCGGCCCGGCCGGCCAGCGCCAGCTCCACCAGCGCCGCGGAAACCTGCGGCGTCGAGGCGCCCGTCGCACGCACCAGTTCGTCGCGCGACACCGGCGTCGGCGAGAGCAGTCCGGCGATTCGCCGCCGCAGCGCCTCCGCGCCGGGATCGTCCCCGGCGTCGTTCGTCGCCGGCGGGCCGGTGAGGCGCTCCGTCCCCGGCTCGCGGAAGCCTGAGAAGCCGGCCAGGGCGCGCAGCACGTCCTCCGCGCCCTCGCACAGCGCCGCGCCCTGGCGGATGAGGTCGTTGGCGCCGCGGGCGCGAGGATCCAGCGGCGAGCCCGGCACGGCCAGCACCTCGCGGCCCTGCTCGGCGGCGAGCCGGGCGGTGATCAGCGAGCCCGAGCGGATCTCCGCCTCCACCACCACCACGGCGCGCGACAGGCCGGAGATGATCCGGTTGCGTCGCGGGAAGTCGCGGGCCTGGGCCGTGCGGCCCGGCGGATGCTCGGCCACCGCCAGCCCCTGCGCGACGATGCGTTCGTAGAGGCCGCGGTGCTCCGGCGGATAGACGTCGTCGATCCCGCCCGCCAGGACGGCGACCGTGCCGGTGGCGAGGCTTCCCTCGTGGCCGGCCGAATCGATCCCCCGCGCCAGGCCGGAGACGATCACCTGGCCCGCCGCGCCCAGCTCGGCGGCCAGGCCGCGGGCGAAGCGCTGGCCCGCGGCGGAGGCGACCCGCGCGCCGACGATGGCCACGGTGGAGCGTTGCAGCAGCGCCAGGTTCCCGCGGGTCCAGATCAGCGGCGGCGGCGGATCGAGCGCGGCCAGCATCTGCGGAAACTCCGGCTCGCAGGCGGCGATCAGCCGCGCGCCCAGGGCCTCGCCCGCGGCCAGCTCGCGCTCCATCTCGGCGCGGGGCGGGGAGGTCAACGCCTGTCCCCGTCCGCCCCGCCGGGCGAGGTCGGGAATCGCCGCCAGGGCCACGCCGGCGGTTCCGAAGCGGGCGAGCAGCTGGTCGAAGGTGACGGGACCGACGTTCTCGGTGCGGGCCAGCCGCAGCCAGTCCAGCCGCTCGTCGGGCGTCAGCCGGTGGATCACGCGGGCGGGTCCGCCTTGCCGGCGCCGATCCGGGGCTCCCGGCCCCTGACCAGCCGGCGGATGTTCTCCTGGTGGCGCACGAACACCAGGATCGCCATGAACAGCGCCATCAGCGTGATGGGCCGCGGCCCGTGGACCGCGAACACGAACAGCGGCGCCAGCGCCGCGGCGACCAGGGCGGCCAGCGAGGAGATCCGGAACAGGAAGGCGACGGCGATCCACGTCCCCGCCGCCAGCAGGCCCGCCGGCCAGGCCGCGGCCAGCAGGGCGCCCAGGAAGATGGCCACCCCCTTGCCGCCCCTGAACTTCAGCCAGACCGGGAACAGGTGGCCCAGGAACGCCGCCCCGCCGGCCAGGGCGGTCAGCAGCGTCTGGGTCGAGGCCGGCGACCCTCGCGAGGTCAGCCACGCCAGCAGCACCGCCAGCGCCCCCTTGCCGCCGTCGCCGACCAGGGTGATCAGCGCCAGGTCCTTGCGCCCGGTGCGCAGCACGTTGGTGGCCCCGATGTTGCCCGAGCCGATGGCCCGCAGGTCGCCCGCGCCGCCCAGCCGGGTGACGATCACCCCGAAAGGCACGGAGCCTAGCAGATAGCCGCCGACCACCGCGGCGGCGATCTGCGTCGGGCTGATGACGTCCAGCATCGATAGTCCCCCTCGCGCCACCTCCTAGCGTCCGGCGGGCTGCGCGTCACGCGTCGGCGCTGAAGACCGTCCGCCCGTCCACCACCGTGCGCAGTATGCGGCCCTGCAGCCTTCGCCCGTCGAATGGCGAGTTCTTCGACTTCGACACCAGCTTGTCGGCGTCGATCACCTGCGGCGCGTCGAGGTCGCAGAGCACCAGGTCGGCCGGGGCGCCCCTGGCCAGCCGGCCGGCGGGCAGGCCCAGCAGGTCGGCCGGCGCGCAGGTCACCGTGCGGATCAGGTCGATCAGCGGGATACGCCCCTCGTGGTGGAAGGCCAGCAGCGCCGGCAGCAGGGTCTGCAGGCCCACCGCGCCCGGCGCGGCCTCGTCGTAGGGCAGCCGCTTGTCCTCGGCCGGCGCCGGCGCGTGGGCGGAGACCACGATCTTCACCAGGCCGGTGGCCAGGGCCTCGATCAGCGCCTGCCGGTCGTCCTCGTGCCGCAGCGGCGGGTCCAGCTTGCAGAAGGTGCGGTAGTCGCCGATGTCGATCTCGTTGAACGACAGGTGGTTGATCGAAGCGGTGGCGGTCACCGGCAGCCCGCGGGACAGGCCGCGCTGCAGGCTTTCCAGCGCCAGCGCTGTGGTCACCTGATCGACGATCAGCCGCGCGCCGGTCAGCTCGACCAGGGCCAGGTCGCGCTCCAGCATGATCTTCTCGGCCGCGGCCGGCGCGCTGGGCAGGCCCAGGCGGCCGGCGAACTCGCCCTCGCTGGCGGCGGCGCCTGCGGTCAGCCAGGGATCGGCCGGCCGGTGCGCCACCTGCATGCCGAAGCCGGCGGCGTAGGCCAGCACCCGCCGCAGCACCTTGGAATCCACGATCGGCCGGTCGGCGTCGGTGACGTAGACGCAGCCCGCCTCGGCCATCAGGCCGATCTCCGCCATCCGCTCGCCCTTGCAGCCCTTGGTGGCGGCGCCGGCGGGGTAGACGTGGACCAGGTGGATGTCGCGCGCCCGGCGCAGGATGAAGTCGGCCACCGAGGGCTCGTCCACCACCGGGCTGGTGTCCGGCTGCACGACGATGGAGGTGACGCCGCCGGCCGCCGCCGCCAGGGCCGCGGACTTCAGCGTCTCCTTGGTCTCCGCGCCCGGCTCGCCGGTCTTGACCCGCAGGTCCACCAGGCCGGGCAGCAGCATCGCGCCGGCCGCGTCCACCACCTCCACGTCGTCGGACAGCGCGCCCAGGCCGGCGCCCTGCGCCGCCTCGACGATGACGCCGTCGCGCACCAGCACCGCGCCCGGCCCGTCCCAGCCGCTGGCCGGGTCCACCAACCGCGCGTTCACGAAGGCCTGCGGCCGGCTCACCGGTCGTTGTCCAGCCGCGCCGCCAGCGAGGCCAGCACCGCCATGCGCGCGGCCACGCCCATCTCCACCTGGTCCTGGATCAGGCTGACGGCCGGGTCGTCGGCCACGTCGGAATCGATCTCCACCCCGCGGTTCATCGGGCCGGGATGCATCACCCGGGCGTGCGGCGCGGCGTGGGCCAGCTTCTCGCGGTCGAGGCCGTAGAAGCGGAAATACTCCCGCTGCGATGGCGCCATCACCCCGTCCATCCGCTCGAGCTGCAGGCGCAGCGCCATCACCACGTCGCAGCCGGCGATGCCTTCGCGCATGTGGTGATGCACCGCCACGCCCCACCGCTCGGCCTCGGCCGGCATCAGGGTGGCCGGCCCCACCAGCCGCACCTCGGCCCCCAGCATCTGCAGGAGGGCGACGTTGGAGCGGGCGACGCGGCTGTGCAGCACGTCGCCGCAGATCGCCACCTTCAGCCCGGCGATGCGCCCGAAGGCGCGGCGCATGGACAGCGCGTCCAGCAGCGCCTGGGTCGGGTGCTCGTGCTGGCCGTCACCGGCGTTGATCACCGAGCAGCCCACCTTCTGGCTGAGCAGCGAGGCCGCCCCCGACGAGGCGTGCCGCACCACCAATATGTCCGGCTGCATGGCGTTCAGCGTCACCGCCGTGTCGATCAGGGTCTCGCCCTTGGACATCGCCGAGGACCGCGGGCTCATGTTGACCACGTCGGCGCCCAGCCGCTTGCCGGCCAGCTCGAAGGAGCTCTGCGTCCGCGTCGAGTTCTCGAAGAACAGGTTCATCAGCGTGCGACCCTTCAGGAGGTCGAGCTTCTTCGAGGTCTGGCGGTTGAGGCCGACGAAGCCGTCGGCCAGGTCCAGCAGGGCGCCCACCTCGACGACGTTCAGGTCGGTGACGGACAGGAAATGCCGCCGGGGGAAGGGGAATCGCCTTCCGATGACCTCGTCGAGACCTGCCAGCGTCGTCATTAAAGCGCGGTCATAGGCAGGTTCCGCCGCTTAGCCAAGCGCCGATCTGATCCGGTCGAGCGCGCCCTGCAGGATCCAGGCGGCGGCGGCCTTGTCCACCAGTTCCGCCCGCCGCGCCCGGGTCACGTCCGCCTCGTCGATCAGCATGCGGTTGACCGCCATCGAGCTCATCCGCTCGTCCCAGAACGCCACCGGCATCTCGCGCAGCCGCAGCAGGTTGCGCCCGAACGCCCGCACCGACTGGCACCGCGGCCCCTCGCTCCCGTCCATGTTCACCGGCAGGCCGATCACCACCCCGGCCGCCCCGCGCCCGTCCATCAGCTTGAACAGCGCTCCCGCGTCGTCGGTGAACTTCACCCTGCGGATCAGCTCCAGCGGCGTGGCCACCGACAGGCCGATGTCGGAGACCGCCACGCCGATGGTCTTCTCGCCGAGGTCCAGGCCCATGACCGGCGCGTGGCGGGGGAGGAGGGCGGGGAGGGCGAGGAGGTCGACGACGGGCATGAGGGGGTCATAGCAGGAGACGGGCGCGTGCGGGGCATGGTCGGTTTTTGGCTCTTCCGAGACGTCGGAGACGTCCGCTTTCTGGCGCAGAGGTGACCAGAACGACGCCGGGGTAGGTGTCAGACGCCGCGCCGGCCAAACGCGCGCGCGGATCCGGTCTCGAACCCCGGAGGTTGATTGACTGAGGCGGCGGCCGCTGGCGCGGTCGCTCCCGGTGCGGCGGTCCTCGGACTTGCCGGATCGAGCGGCCGGGCCGGTTGCGACGCCCCCGGAGGCGCCGCGGATGCGATCGGCGGGGGTGGGACTCCGCGACCGGCCTGCGCGGCCGCGAGCTCGATCACCAGACCTTCGAGCGTCCGGCCCTCCAGGTCGAGCAGGGCGGACGAAACGCCTACCCGCCCGCCGAACAAGCCGCCCCTCGCCAGGCGCACCATAAGGGAGCGCTGCGTGGCGACCTTCAGCAGGCCGTAGAAGGCGTAGGTGTTGACCCGCTGGATGTCGATGCTGGCCACCTGCGACCAGGCCAGTTCGCGCTGGGAGAACAGGGTCCGGACGCTCAGCCCCCGACTGTCCCAGCGTAGCGCCGTCAGGTCGCCGAAAGCGCGGCGCGCGGCGCCCAGGGACATGAGCGCAAAGACCGGGATCAGGACGGTCATGATGATCCGCAGCGGCCCGCCCAGATGGCCGACGCCCCAGACCGCAAACAGCACGGCGAATAGGCCGAAGCCTGCATGTGCCAGGAGCTTGCCGCGCGAATAGGCGAGGGCGGTGACGGGACCCGCAGCAGCGGGGACGAAGCGGGGGCCGGCGGTCGGGCGGGCGGGCGTCGCACCATCCAGGGCGCGAGGCCCACGCATGATTCGCAGCCCCACGGCGATGGTCAGGAGGCCAAGCCCGCCCGCGCCGATCAGGGTGGGGAGGCTGCCGGAGAGACCGGCGGCGAGTCCCGCGAAGGTCCAAAGGCCGCCAACGGCGCAGAGGCCGAGCCCGCGAACGGCGCGGCCGCCGGTGACGACCACATCCTTCCCGCGGGCCGCAGCGGTGCGCACCGTTGCGACGGCGGCGCTTTCGCGCCCCCAGCCTTCGGCCGGCTTGCGGATCATCAGGCCGCCGCCCCGGCCTTCAAGGCGGCCAGCCGCTCGGCCACCGACGCGCTCTTCTGAAGGCCATCGATCTCGGCCACGCGATTGATGGTTTCGGCGTCGGCGCGGGTGAAGCCCACGCCGCCTGCGCCGCTCATGGCGCGGTCGAAGGCCTGCTCGGCGGCGTCGACCTTCTTCTCGGCCGAGCGTTCGGGGCGGCTCGGGCCGTCGCCGCCCAGCGCGGCGTCGCGCCGCGCGATGGCGTAGGCTGAGAGCGCGTCCTCCATCTGCGCCTTGCGCGCCTTCAGCGAAGCCTGGCCGTCTTCGAGCCGGGCCTCCTCCTCGCGCGCCTGGGCCTGGATTTCGTCGAGCTTCCCAGCCTGTCCTTCCATGTCGATCTGGCGCGACAGGGCGGCCTCCGCGAGGTCATCGCGGCCTTCCTTCAGGGCGAACTTCGCCTTTTCGGTCAGTTCCTCGAGCCGCTGGGCCAGCATCTGCCTCTGCCGGGCGGCCTGCAGCCGCCGAGCCATGACAGCCTCGAGTTGGGCCTTCACCTGGTCGATGGCGCGATCGGCCTCGCGAACCGCCTCCCGCATGACGACCTCGCCGCCCGCCTCCTCCATGCGGTCGACTCCGTCTTCGACGTGAGCCGAAACAATGCGTGAAACGCGGGCGAAGATCGACTCGGCCATCGCCTGTCTCCAGATCTGTTGTCGTGTAATCCTGCGACGCCTCCACTTAAGCACAAGTTAAGCGGTGAAGTTTCGATTCTACATTTAATCTTCTTCAATCCTGGGCGGCTATAATTGTAGTTAACAGCTCGTGGATGGTGAGTTAGATGACTTTGATCTTGGTGATTGTCGGCTTCGTGGCATTGGCGGCGCTGACGCCCGTCGTCGTGTTCCTGGCGACGGGCAACCGCCTTGTGGCGCTTGACCAGCGCTGCGATACGGCCTTCTCCGACATCGACGTGCATCTGAAGCACCGTCACAACCTGATCCCCGGGCTGGTGGAGACCGTCCGCGGCGTCGCAAGCCACGAGCGCGACATCCTGCTCGGGATCACCGAGGCTCGCGCCGAAGCGATGCGCGCGTCCACGCCCGACATCCGCTTGGAAGCCGAGAAGAACATCAGCCAGCAGATCAACGCGCTGATGAGCTTGGCCGAGCGCTATCCCGAGCTGCAGGCGTCCAGCCACTTTGCCGACCTGCGCGCCGAGCTGGTCGCGGCCGAGAACCGGATCACCGCCTCGCGCCGCTTCTACAACCTCGCCGTCGGCGAGTACGGCGCGACTCTGCGGCAGTTCCCCGGCAGCCTCGTCGGCAAGATCCGGCGGATGAACCTGCGCCTGCCGTTCGACCTGGGCTTCGAGCGGGTGCTGATCGACGAGCCGGCGGCTTTCAAGTTCTGATCCGCCGCAAGAGCCGCCACGCATGCTCGCCGTCAACGGCCTGTTCGGCTGGATCCAGGCCAACGACCGACGCTCGATCGCGCTGTTCGGCGGGTTCGCCCTTGCCCTGCAGCTGGCGGCGGCGCTCACCCTTTATCTGCCGCTCGCGGGATTCGACGAGACGCACGCACCGTTCCTGAACTGGGACGGCTATGCGGTGCGGTACGTTCCGCTTGTCGCCCTGGCGGCGGCCGCGATCTTCGCTCTGCAGATGGCTTGGCACGTCCATTCGGTGCGCAGGGTGGCGGCGTTCGACTTCGTCGACCACCAAGAGGAGCCCAGGCTGTGCGACATCGTCGAAGCGCTGGCGATCGCGCGCGGCCTTCCGACCCCTTACGTCGGCGTGATCGACTCCGCGGCGCTGAACGCCTTCGCCTGCGGGATCCGCCAGGGTGACGCCGTCGTGGTGGTCACGCGCGGCCTGATCGCCGGGCTCGACGACGAGGAACTGGCGGCGGTCGTCGCCCACGAGCTCGCCCACATCGGCAACGGCGACATCCGGTTGATGGCGGCGGCGAACATCTGCCTGTCCATACTGCGCCGGCTGATGCTGCCCCGGCGGCCCAAGCCGGTGAATCCGCTCATCGAGCTGATCGGGCTGCCGCTCGTGATCTTCGTGGCGCCGCCGCTGTTCGTGGCGGTGATGATCCTGGCCTTCCTGTCGCAATGCGCGGTGCGCGCGGGCCATGGGGTGAGGGCGCTGATCGGCGCCTCGCGCGAGTTCGTGGCCGACGCGGCGGCGGTCGAGGCGACGCAAAATCCGGCGGCGCTGGTCTCGGCGCTGAAGAAGATCGAGGGCCGCAGCCGGATCGCCGGCCTGCCGGCCCTCCATGAGTCCATGATGATCGACGGGGCGGCGGCCGGGCCGTACGCCACCCATCCCTCGATCGGCCAGCGTGTGAAGGCCTTGATCGCGGTGACCGGCTCGATGGCCCTGATCGCGCCGTCACGCCGCGACACGCGCCGGACGGACGTGCGCGGGCAAGGGTTCGGCCGACGCTCTCCAGGACATCCGGCCCAGGAGGCGCCCGCGCACGACGGACGCTTCGACGTGGGCGACGGGCGCAACTGGCTGGGCCTGAGCCGCATGGCCACGCTCGGCGCGGCGGTGGGTCTCATTGCTTTCGTCGGCTGGCGCGGCGCGCAGCTGCACGATCCCCGACGGCTGCTCGCCGAGTTCGATCCCCGTCCGGCCACGGCGGTGGGGGTGGTGGTCAGTCGCAACGCCGTCTGCGGCCTCGGCCAGATGGTCGGCCGTCCGATGTGCGCGCCGGACGAGATGGACCGGCTGACCCGCCGCTATGCGAGCCAGCCGGGGGCGCTCGGGCGCATGTTCGCCAGCATGGCGTCCGAAGCCGACATGCGATACCGCGGCTACGACGGGACGCTGCGGGACAGCGCGCCCGCCGAGATGGTCGTCGCCGAGGAGAAGGCCAAGCGCTGCTTCGTCACCGACAGCTATGTCGTCGGCCAGTTCGGCCTGCATCCGGTTGTTCCCGGCGACCACCCGGACGACAAGTTCGCCATCGACCATTGGATCGACGCGGGCGACGTCCGGGCGCAGGCGGTGGTCCGGACCGCGGACCATCCGGACGTCGCGCTGGCCGGCTATCTCGCCGAACGCAAAGAGCGGCTGCGCATGGTCCACGCCTACTTCGCAGCGCCGGGCCTGACCTATGCCCTCAGCCACTTTGACGGCGGCGACCACCCGGCGGCGGTTGCTGTGCTGCGGCGGCGGCTTCAGGATCCAGCCTACGTCGCCGCCCTGGCGCCGATCGCCCGGGCGGAGATGCAATTGCTGGCTGAGGCCCCTGACGCCTTCGTCCCTTGCCGCGCCCGCGTCGGCGCGGGCGGGCCGGTCGCCCGAACCTCGACCGGTTCACCTGATCCCTCGAACGTGAAGTGAAGCGAACCTGTTCGCTCATCGGCGCCGCCTAGCGCTTGCGGAACCGTTTGGCGTCGGCCTCCAGCTTGGAGACCCAGGCTTCCGGCTCGCGGCTCTCGGCCTGGAAGGGCAGGGTCCCGGCCACGCCGCGCACGGCCAACCACAGCGGCGCGCTGAAATGGCCCAGCACCCGCAGCGGCCGGCGCTTGTCGTCGGTGACGTCCCAGCCCTCGGCCTCGAACGCGGCGACCTGCACGGCCGGGGCCTTGCATTCGATGTCGTCCCACCCCTGCGGCCGCGGCGCCGCCTCGGCCTCGTCGGCCGTCAGCCCGAACAGGGCGGCGGCGCACGCGTCGATCTCCGGAAACTCGGCCCGGGCCTCCGGCTCCGCGAAATCCCGCTTCAGGATCGCCCGGTACTCCAGGTCGTTCACGCCGGGCAGGTCAATCAGGCGCCGCAGCGCGTCAGGCTTGCTTGTCATGCGCCCGGCCTATCGCGTATCGCCCACGCTGGCGAGGCTTGCGGGCGTGGTCTTCGGCCGCACACGCGAACGTCATGGGGAGCAGGCCGCCGCTTCGGGCGCCGGAAAATGTTCCCCATTCGTTCCAATCGTGGTAGTCTTCGCAGTTCCTGCTCATGCCACCGAAACCGCTGTTTACGACCCCCCGAAACCGCTAATGATGTTCACCCCTCTAAGCGCTTCCGCCCTGCCGCCGCCGCTCCCGCACGCCACTCCGCTTGCCAGACGCGCCCCCGCGCTGCAAACCCCTGCGCCAGCAGATCAAGGAGCCTCCCCATGGCCATCGACGTGGCGACCGTGCGCAAGGTCGCCAGGCTGGCGCGCATCGCCGAGCCCGAGGAACGGCTGGCCTCGCTGGCCCAGGAGCTGAACGGCATCATCGCCTGGATCGAGCAGCTTGGGGAGGTGGACACCGACGGCGTCGAGCCGATGACCTCGGCGGTGCGCGCCACCCTGCCGATGCGCGACGACGTGGTCACCGAGGGGGGCGATCCCGAGAAGGTGCTGTCCAACGCGCCGAAGCGGGCCGGGGACTTCTTCGTGGCGCCGAAGGTGGTGGAGTGATGGCCGGCCTCACCGACCTGACCCTGAAGGCGGCCCTGGACGGCCTGGCCGCCAAGGCCTTCTCCTCCGAGGAAATCACCCGCGCCCACCTGGAGGCCGTGGAGGCGGCCCGGCCGCTGAACGCCTTCGTGCTGGAGACGCCGGAGCGGGCCCTCGACATGGCCCGCGCCGCCGACGCCCGCCGCGCTCGCGGCGAGGCGGGGCCGCTGGAGGGCGCGCCCATCGGGATCAAGGACCTGTTCTGCACCGAGGGCGTGCGGACGACGGCCTGCTCCGACATCCTGGCCGACTTCACGCCGACCTATGAGTCCACCGTCACCGCCAACCTGTTCCGGGACGGGGCGGTGATGCTGGGCAAGCTCAACATGGACCAGTTCGCCATGGGCTCGTCCAACGAGACCTCGTCCTTCGGGCCGGTGGTCAATCCCTGGCGGCGCGCCGGCGGCGGCCCCGACCTGACGCCGGGCGGTTCCTCCGGCGGCTCGGCCGCGGCGGTGGCGGCCCGGCTGTGCCTCGGCGCCACGGCTACCGACACCGGCGGCTCGATCCGCCAGCCGGCCGCCTTCACCGGCACGGTCGGCATCAAGCCCACCTACGGCCGCTGCTCCCGCTGGGGGATCGTGGCCTTCGCCTCGTCCCTCGACCAGGCCGGGCCGATCGCGCGCACGGTGGAGGACGCGGCGATCCTGCTCACCTCCATGGCCGGCCACGACCCGCGCGATTCCACCAGCCTGCCGGTGGAGACCCCGGACTTCGCCGGCTTCGTCGGCAAGTCGGTCAAGGGCCTGCGCATCGGCGTGCCGAAGGAATACCGGGTCGACGGCATGCCCGCCGAGATCGATGCCCTGTGGGAACAGGGCATCGCCTGGCTGAAGGACGCCGGCTGCGAGATCGTCGAGGTGGCCCTGCCGCACACCAGATACGCCCTGCCGGCCTACTACATCGTGGCCCCGGCGGAGGCCTCGTCGAACCTCGCCCGTTACGACGGCATGCGCTACGGCCTGCGGGTCGAGGGCGCCAACCTGCTGGAAACCTACGAGCAGACCCGCGCCAGGGGCTTCGGGGAGGAGGTCAAGCGCCGGATACTCATCGGCGCCTATGTGCTCTCGGCCGGCTATTACGACGCCTATTACCTGAAGGCGCTGAAGGTCCGCCGGCGCATCGCCGAGGACTTCGACCGGGCGTTCGAGAAGGTCGACGCCCTCTTGACCCCCACGGCTCCCAGCGCCGCCTTCGCCCTGGGCGAGAACGCGTCCGATCCAGTGGCCATGTACCTCAACGACATCTTCACGGTGACGGTGAACCTGGCGGGCCTGCCGGGCATGAGCCTGCCGGCGGGCGTCGACGCCGCCGGCCTGCCGCTCGGCCTGCAGCTGATCGGCCGCGCCCTCGACGAGGGTACGCTGTTCTCGCTGGGCGGCGCGCTGGAGAAGGCGGCCGACTTCCGGGGGCGTCCCGAACGCTGGTGGTGACTTGGGTGCGGGGACAGGATTTGAACCTGTGTGTCTCGGGTTATGAGCTTACGGCGCGAACGTCGGCGTCGTGTTGGGCGCGGGCGCCGGCTCGGGCGCGGCGTCCAGGGGCAGGATCTCGCCATACACCGGCAGGGCGGGCCCGATCCACAGCGCGTGCTGCAGGTGGTCGGCTCGCGGGTGGCCGGTGTCGGGATGCACCAGCACGCTGAGCGGCCCGTGGTTCAGCATCAGCCAGGGCGTCAGCGCCGGGAACACCTCGGGCGCGAACGCCACCTGGTACATGGCCCGGTCGTGCGGGCCGACCTTGGTTTCATGCCAGCGGCCCAGGGTCACGGGGAACCGCTCGCCGATCGCGGCGCGCAGCCGTTCGGCGTGGTCGCGCGTCGCTGCGGAGTCGAAATAGATGTGGGCGTGGTAGCTGGCGATCTCGGCGATCGGCCGTGGCGCGTCGGGCATTGCGGGACTCCGGCGGGAGGGCGTCCGGGACATCTGGCGACGCCGGCCGGAAAGGTAAAGCCGGCGGTCCGGGCGGCGCGGGGCCGGGCGTCGCAGATTTTTCGCGCTCGGCGGGTGCTTTCCCATTTTCGAGCGGGCCGGAAGGCGCCAAGATATGGGCATGAGCCTTTCCCTCGGATCGACGGTCGAAATCCTCTGGTGGGCGTTCTTCGCGACGCTGCTGGCGGCGTTCGCCCTGCGGTCGCTGCGGGACGGGCTGGCGCGCCGCGCCCGCCGGCGCCGCGCGAAGAACGAATCGTCGATCGCCCCGGTGGTCCGGCGCTTCGAGGAAGAGCAGCTGGCGCGCATGGAGGCCGACGGGGTGACCCTCTGGCGGCCCGACCCGGCCAAGCTGAAGCGGATTTCTGAACGCCAGGACTGAGCGGCGCCGTTCCTGCAGTCGGATCTTTCACCTGCCTCTTCATTCCAGTGTGGGACAGGTACGCAGGCCTGGGCTGGATCTCCGGATCGCGTCGGCCCGGGCCTGCGGCGTACCGCTTTCCGGACGCGCGGATCTCCGACCCCGGCGGGGGCTTCCAGCCGGCGGCGGTGTGTGGTTGTCTCCCCGCCCGAGGGACAGGTGCGAGGAAACACACGATGAAGTTTGCGGCGATCTTGACGGCGGGCGCGATGCTCGGTTTGGCCGGGCCGGCTCTGGCGGATGCGGCCTGCACGCGGCCCGAGGCGCCGGCGCCGGTGGACGGGACGACCGCCACCATGGAGCAGCTCCTGGCCGCGAAGGCCGCCGTCACCACCTTCATCACCGCGTCCGACGCCTACCAGACCTGCGTGCTCGACGACCTGGAGGCGCGGAAGAAGGCGGCCAAGGCGGCCAGGGCCAAGCTCGATCCGGCCGTCGCCAAGGCGGCTGACGCCGGCGTGAGCGAAAACCAGGTCGACAAGGAACGTGTGGGCCAGGCGTTCAACACCGCCGCCAAGGCCTACAAGGCCGCGCACCCCTCCTGACCGGAGGGGTGGGGCCGCAAGGCCAGGCTCCATTTCAAAGACATGCCCTAGGTCCGGCGGCCCTCGAAGGTCTCGCAGGTGGCGAGGTTGCCCTTCAGGGGCGCGCCGTGCGACCAGGCGCCGCCGGTGTTGGTGAACTCC
Source organism: Phenylobacterium sp. (assembly GCF_036502675.1). Taxonomy (GTDB): domain Bacteria; phylum Pseudomonadota; class Alphaproteobacteria; order Caulobacterales; family Caulobacteraceae; genus Phenylobacterium. The sequence continues at coordinate 29,719 of NZ_DASXYF010000022.1, read as the reverse complement.
ACGAAGGCTGAGGCCGGCGTCGTTTCCGCACGCTTGGCGTCCCAGGCCAGCCAGGTCATGCCGGCGACGACCTTGGCCGCCACCCCGCGGGCCTGCTCCTCCGTGGCCACGCTGCGCTCGGCCTTGCAGGTCACCTCGAAGTTCTGGCAGCCCTTGCCGGCGCCCCCGTCCCGGCAGGCCGCCTCGGTCTTGCGGATGTCGTTGCGCCAGGAGAGGATCGCCTGATCCAGGCCGGCGAACTTGGCCTGGTCCCCTTGCGCCGCCGGCGCGGCCTTCTGCTGGCAACCGGCCAGCGTCATCGCCGCCACCGCCGCCAGGATCGCAAGTCTCGCCACGTCTTCGCTCCGTTCCGGGTCGCACAGGGGGCCGGCTTTCACCCGTGAATGAAGGCGGATGCGTGACCCGCCTGCGACGGCTTCGTGATAAACGCGCCCGCTTCCGCTTCGGTGCGCCGCGGACTACATGTCAGGCCATGAGCGACACATCCAACCTGATCGCCGGCCGCACGGGGCCGTGGGAAATCGTCCTGGGCCTGGAGGTGCACGCCCAGGTGGCCTCCAACGCCAAGCTGTTCTCCGGCGCTGCGGTGGGCGCCGGCGCGCCGCCCAACAGCCAGGTCAGCCTGGTGGACGCCGCCATGCCCGGCATGCTGCCGGTGATCAACCGCCATTGCGTCGAGCAGGCGGTGCGCACCGGCCTGGGGCTGAACGCCCAGATCAACCTGAAGAGCCATTTCGACCGTAAGAACTACTTCTACCCAGACCTGCCCCAGGGCTACCAGATCAGCCAGTTCAAGCATCCCGTCGTGGGGGAGGGTGAGATCGTCGTCGAGCACGACGACGGTTCGACCTTCACGGTCGGCATCGAGCGCCTGCACCTCGAGCAGGACGCCGGCAAGAGCCTGCACGACCAGGACCCCGGCGCGACCTACGTCGATCTGAACCGCGCCGGCACCGCCCTGATGGAGATCGTATCGCGGCCGGACATGCGCTCGTCGGCCCAGGCCGCGGCCTATGTGAAGAAGCTGCGCACCATCCTCGTCTACCTCGGCTCCTGCGATGGGGACATGGAGAAGGGCAACCTGCGCGCCGACGTCAACGTCTCGGTCCGCCGGCCGGGCGAGGGCCTGGGCACGCGCTGCGAGATCAAGAACGTCAACTCCTACCGCTACATCCAGGCCGCCATCGAGTACGAGGCCCGCCGCCAGATCGAAATCCTCGAGGACGGCGGCAAGATCGATCAGGAGACCCGCCTGTTCGACCCGGGCAAGGGCGAAACCCGCCCGATGCGCTCCAAGGAGGAGGCGCACGACTACCGCTACTTTCCCGATCCCGACCTGCTTCCGCTGGAGCTCGACCCGGCGTGGGTGAAACGGATCCGGGATTCGCTGCCGGAACTGCCCGACGCCAAGAAGGCCCGCCTGCAGTCGCAGTACGGCCTGTCGGCCTATGACGCCGGCGTGCTGATCTCCGAGCAGGACAAGGCCGACTTCTACGAGGCGGCGGTCAAGGGGCGCGATCCGAAGCTCACCGCCAACTGGGTGACCAACGACCTGGCCGCCCGGCTGTCGGCGGCCGGCCTGGCGTTCAGCGAAAGCCCGTTCGGGCCCGAGGTGATCGCCGAGCTCACCGGCCTGATCGAGGAGAACGTCATCTCCTCGAAGATCGCCAAGGACGTCTTCGAGCGGATGTGGGCCGGCGAGGGCGGCCCGCGCCAGATCGTCGAGACGCAGGGCCTGCAGCAGGTCAGCGACACCGGCGCCCTGGAGGCGATCATCGACAGGCTGATCGCGGCCAACCCCGGCCAGGCCGAGGCGGTGAAGACCAGGCCGCAGGCCATCGGATGGTTCGTGGGCCAGGTGATGAAGGAGACCGGCGGCAAGGCCAACCCGGGCGCCATCAACCAGCTGCTGCGCGCGAAGCTGGGCGGCTAGAGGACCCTCAATCCCCCGGGATGATGTCGAAGATCACGCCGCTGGCGATCGCCGCCAGCAGGTAGTTGTTGTCCACCCTGTACCAGGCGTAGCCCCGCGGCGGCGGCCGCAGGCGGTAGCGCGGATAGTCGTGGATCACATAGCCGCGGTAGGTCGGCGGCAGGGAGGCCCCGCGGCGCCAGGCGGAATAGCCGGGCCGGTAGTACGGATCGCCGTAGTAGGCCGCAGGCGGCGGCCCATAGAACCAGCGCCGGTTGTAGTAGTAGCCGTTGTGCCGGCTGCGGTCCCAGCCATTGCCTTCCCACCTGCGCCGCTCCCACTCTTCGCGACGCTCGTAGTGCTCCTCACCCCGCTCCCAGCGATCCTCGCGCGACCAGCGGCCCTGGGCCTCGGCAGGCGTGGCGGCCCCGGCCAGAGGTCCTGCGACCGTCGCCGCGGCGGCGAGGCTGAGGATCAGACGCTTCATCCGTTACGCCTCCAATCGGCCGGGCCCGGCTTCGTAACAGTCCGTCGACCCGCATAGGCTGCACGCCCGCGCCTGAACTCGACCTGAACGCCCGGCCCGGGGACCGCAACATGAAGTGCGACTCGCCCCGCACAAGAAATCTCAAACCGGTCGCTGCGATGTAAAGTTCGGCTTGCCCGGGGCGATCCGAAGCCGTTTAAGCCCGGTATGCGCCCGCCTGGGGCAGGAGGTCCCGATGGCTGCCCCGATCGACGTCCACTACTGGCCGACCCCCAACGGGCACAAGGTCGTCATCGCCCTGGAGGAGATGGGCCTGCCCTACAACATCGTGGCGGTGCGCATCGGCCGCGGCGACCAGTTCGAGCCGGGGTTCCAGGCGATCAGCCCCAACGGGCGGATGCCGGCCATCGTCGATCCCGACGGCCCGGACGGCCAGCCGATCTCGGTTTTCGAGTCCGGCGCCATCCTGCAGTACCTGGGCCGCAAGACCGGCAAGTTCTATCCGACGGACGAGCGCGCCCGCGTGCGGGTGGACGAGTGGGCGTTCTGGCAGATGGCGGGCCTCGGCCCCATGGCCGGGCAGCGCAACCACTTCCGCAACTATTCGCCCATGTTCCTGGCCGATCAGCGATATTCGGCCTATGGCGCCAACCGCTACACCAATGAAGTCCACAGGCTTTACGGCGTCCTCAACCGGCGCCTTCAGGCGCGTGACTTCGTCGCAGACGAGTATTCGATCGCCGACATGCTCTGCTGGCCCTGGGTGCAGGGACGTTCCGACGCAGCCCTGGACGTCGACGAGTTTCCGCACCTCAAGGCCTGGAAGGCGCGGGTGGGTGAGCGTCCCGCGGTGCAGCGCGCCCTCGAGGAGGGCAAAAAGGTGAGCGAGGACTTGCGGTTGCAGCAATCCGGCCCAGGCGGGGACGAGGCGCGGCGGATGCTGTTCAACCAGCGCGCCCGTTAATCCTCCGGCGAGACAGGTTTCGCGAGTGTGAAGGCTGCGGCGCCGGCGGCTGTTGCTATGACGCCACGCTGCTTTTGCGATTAACTGTATGTTCAGGCGGGGCCGCCTCTCTTTGCGCCCGGGATGATCGACTTGGATGTCCAGAACGGATGTCATCGATCGGAATGGGGTAAGGAACATGCTCATGAGCATGGAAACGCAAATATCCGCTGGGTTGCCGCTGCCGGCGCCCGAGGCCACCGGCGACGATCTCTTCCGCCTGGGGCTGCTCTACTCGACCGGTCAGGGCGGCGCGCCGCTCGACTACGTCTCCGCGCACATGCTGTTCAATCTGGCGGCGATGCGCGGGTCGATCGAGGCCAAGGTCTACCGCAAGGAGCTGAGCCAGGAGATGGCCTCGGAAGATGTCGCCGAGGCCCAGCGCGCCGCGCGGGAATGGCTGGCCCACGGCTGAGGCGGCGCCGGCTGCGTCCGGCGGCTTCGCCGATCAGCGGATCGACGGGCTGCCCAGCGCGTAGCTGAACCCGAACTGCACGGGCGTCAGGTCCCGGATGTACTGCTGGATGAACAGTCCGGCCGCCGCGACGCCGGTGCGCGGCACGTAGACGATGTCGAAGCGCCGGAGCGGCGCCAGGTCCGCGCCCTCGGCGTGCAGACCTCGCGACAGATCGACCCTGCGGATCATGCCCCGGCCGTCAGGACCGCGCCGCAGGATGATCACCCGCCGGGTGTCGGCGGTGGGCTTGAAGCCCCCGGCCTGGACGATGGCCCGCAGCGCGTCGACGTCCCCGTTCATGTCGTAGACGGCCGGGGTTCCGACTTCGCCGCCCACGAACACCTTCATCGGCGCGGCCTTGACCGCCACATTGATCTCCGGCCGCAGCAGCTGGGCCGCATAGGCCTGGCCGAGCGCCGCCCTGACGTCCTCGACGGTGCGGTCGGCGACCATCACCGGGGCGATCAGCGAGGGCGCGATCCGCCCATCCGGCTGCACCGGCACCGTCTTGTTGAGCTCCGGCGCCGAGAGCACCGACACCTCCACCTCGTCGCCGGGGTAGAACCGGTAGGGCGGCTCGTAGTCCGACCAGTCGGCGTAGGGGATGTTCGAGAAGCCCTGGCCGTTCGGCCCTGGCGCCGGGGCGCCGCTTGAGGCGCAGGCGCTCAGCAGCAGGCTCCCGAGGAGCATCAGACGGCGGGCGGGACGAAGGGAAGCGGCCATGTCCCAAAGGTTAAGGAGAATGGGTAACGGACCGTTAATCGCGCGCGACGAGGGTGAGCTGCAAGTCTTCAGGACAGTGGAATCAGCATGGCTTCGCCTGGCGCGTGGACATCGAGGCGGGAGGCTCCGGCGACGTCGGCGGACGGCGTCCGCCTGCGTTACGACTGGTGGGACCTGCCGGCGCTGCTCTGGCGCGAGCGGTGGCTGATGGCGCTGGTGTTCCTGGTGATCTTCGTGCTCGGGGCGCTGGTCGCCTTCACCATGAAGACCAGCTACCCGGCCTCCTCCAGCGTGCTGGTCCGCCTGGGCCAGGAGTACGTCTACGAGCCGCGGGCCGGCGACGCGGGCCGCGGCGCGGTGCCGGATGCGGACTCGGTGATCCAGTCCGAAACCGAGATCCTCTCCAGCGCCCACCTGAAGCAGCGGGTGATCGAGCGGCTGGGTCTCGGCCTGATCTATCCGGAGATGGCCAGGAAATACGCTGTCGCCGCGCCGGACGAGAAGCGCAAGATCATGGGCCAGGCCATCCAGAGCCTCACCGCCGATTTCAAGGTCGAGACCGCGCCCAGCACCCCGATCATCCGGGTGAGCTTCTCCCACGAGAAGCCGGAGGTGGCCGCCCGGGTGCTGAACACCCTTCTGGAAGAATACCTGATCTACCGCCGCAACGTGCTGTCCGAGGTGACCTCGCCGGCGCTGGAGGCGCAGCGCCGCGGCTTCGAGCAGCAGCTTGCCAAGGCCGACGACGCCTACGAGCAGTTCCTGAACGCCAACCGCATCGGCGACTTCACGGCCGAGAAGACCTCGCTGTCGCAGCTGCAGGCGCAGATCGAGCAGCAGAAGTACCAGACCGACGCCCAGCTGCAGGACCGCCTGGGTCGGCTGGCGACGCTGGCCGGCCAGCTCGGCCAGGTGTCGCCGGAGATCGGCCTGTTCCGCGACCAGAACAACGGCTCCGACAAGCTGGTGCAGCTGAAGGTGCAGCGCGAGGACCTGCTCGCCCGCTACAAGCCCGACGCCCGGCCGGTGAAGGAGCTCGACGCCCAGATCGCCCAGCTGGAGGCGGGCGTCGCGTCCGGCCGCACCACCGGGGACGGAACCAAGCGCTTCGGGGTCAACCCCGTCTACCAGACGGTGCAGACCGATAAGATCCAGCTCGCCGCCGAGGTGCAGGCGCTGCGCAAGGCCCGCGCCGAGCTCGACCAGCAGCTCCAGCAGATCACCGACCGGCGGATCAGGTTCGCGGCCCTGGAGCCGCAGTACCAGGAGCTCAGCCTCGACCGCGACGTGCTGCAGACCAACGTCCGCGACTTCACGGTCCGCGAACAGCAGAGCCGCGCAGCCCAGGAGATCGCCGCCTATTCCAACGATTCGATCCGCATCGTGGAGCGGGCGCTGCCGCCCACCCGCGGCAAGAGCCTGAAGAAGCCGCTGTTCGTGCTGTCCGTCCTGTTCGCAGGGTTCACCGCGCTGTGCGCCGGCCTGCTGCGCGCCTTCCTGCGGCCCGGGATGCCCACGCCGCGGTCGGCGGCGCGCACGCTGGACCTGCCGGTGCTGGGCGCCGCGCCGATGAAGGCTTGAGCCGCTATGGCCCCGCCCGCGGCGGCGGCACATGCGCTAGCTTGAGGCTCTTGCGGCTACGGCGATTCGAACCATGGTGGATTTAAGCGCCGAGATGATGGAGCTCTGGACGTCGCTGGGCGCACCCGCCCAGGGGCGGCCCAGGGTCATCCAGGTGGTCGCTGCGCGGCAGGGGGAGGGGACCTCCACCGTCGCCCGCGAGCTGGCGCTCTACGCCTCGATGGGTGCGCGCCGGTCGGTGTGGCTGGTGGACATGGACCTGCTGGCCTCGCCGCAGCATGCGGTGATCCGCTCCGATCCCGGCCGCTACGGGGCGCTGGGCGAGGCGGTGGCCGCCACGCCCGACGGATCGATGTTCTTCACTGTCCAGCCCGGCGCCCGCACCTCCGAGGGCAAGCCCTGGCCGGACGCCGGCTACCTGGCCGCCCACCGGGTGGGCCTGGGCCGCTGGTGGGCGACCCGCTTCCGCCGCGAGGTGCTGCGGGCCGGCCAGACCGTCCACGTCCTGGCCCGCGGCGATTACTGGCATGCGATGCGCAACCACGCCGAGGTGGTGATCGTCGATTGTCCGGCGGCCGACCGCTCCCAGGCCGCGGTGACCATCGCCCCCTATATGGACCAGACCGTGTTGGTGGTGGCCGCCGACCAGGCCGACGTGAAGCCGCCGGCGGTGCTGCGCGACGCCGTCGCCGGCGCCGGCGGGGCGGTCTCGGGCCTGTTCTTCAACCGCGCCACCGTCAGCACCCCCAGGTTCCTCAGGGGCCTGATCCCATGAGCGAGGCGGCCTGGGATCGTCGCGCCCACGCCGGCGAGATCCGTCCCGAGGCGCTGCTCAGGGGCGCCGCGGCGGTCGCCTCGGTGGGGATGCTGGTGATCTACAGCCAGGCCTGGGTCTTCCCGCTGATCGGCGAGGGCGCCGGGGCTGCAGCGGCCGGCGGGCTGGTGCGGACGCTGTTCTTCCCGGCCTACCTGGTCGGCGCCGCGCTGTTCCTGCGCGCGCCGGCCGCGGCGGTGAAGGCCGTGGCGCGGCAACCGTTCCTGATCGTGCTGATGCTGATCGTCGGGGTCTCGGTCCTGTGGTCGATCGCGCCGGACCAGACGGCGCGGCGGGCCTTCGCCGTCTACTGCACAACGCTCAGCGGGGCGATTCTGGCGGTCCGCTACCGCTGGGCGCAGATGGCGGAGATCATGGCCGCCTGTTTCGCGGTGATGGCGGTGGTGGGGCTGCTGGCCGCGCTGCTGGTCCCGTCGGTGGGGGTGATGCACGAGCTGTTCCCCGGCGCCTGGCGAGGCGTCTGGGAGGAGAAGAACGCATTCGGCGGCAACATGGCCCTGGGCTTCGTGGTGCTGGCGGCCGCCGCTGCGCTGAACCGGCGGCGGGCGAAGATCTGGCTGCCGTTTGCGGCCCTGACCCTGTTCCTGGTGCTGATGTCGACATCGAAGACCTCGCTGGTCTCGCTGCTGCTCGGCCTGGGCGTGCTGGCCTTCGTGGCGGCGGCCAGGCGCGGGCCGGCGGCGGGTGTGGCCAGCGTCTGGCTGGCGATGCTGGGGCTGACGATGTTCGCAGGCCTGCTGCTGTTCGCCGCCGACCTGTTCTTCGCGGTGCTGGGCAAGGACGCCACCTTCACCGGCCGGACCCGGATCTGGTCGGCGGCGCTGCGCCAGATCGCCGAGCGGCCGTGGACCGGCTACGGCTACGGGGTGGTCTGGGACCAGAAGGGGGCCTGGGGGCCGCTGGCCTGGATCGTCCGCGACGCCGGCTTCAAGCCGCAGCACGCCCACAACGCCTGGATCGAGCAGTGGCTGGGGCTGGGGGTGTTCGGGCTGGCGGCCTACGCGCTCACCATGCTGCAGACCCTGGTGCTGGCGGTGGTCGCGGTGTTCCGGACCCGGGGCGCCTATCTCGCCGCGCCCTACCTGATGGTCTACGGCCTGATGACGCTGACCGAGAGCGTCAGCGTCGTCTACAACGACCTGCGCTGGGTGCTGTTCGTGGCCCTCGCCGTCAAGCTGGCGTGGCCTGACGAGGCTTCGGACACGTCCCGCGTCGGCATGTAATTCGGTGATGCTTTCGTTTTTCCCGTAGGGAAAGAACGAAAGCATCACCGAATTACTCGGCACAGCGCTTCGCGAATTACGCGTCGCCGCTCAGCTTTCGCGCGCCCTCCACCACCGTCACGACCTCGAAGCCCTCGGAAACCGCGTGGTCGATCAGCCGCGCCAGCACTGCGGGCGTGCAGCCCCAGGGGGACGGGTCTTCGCGCACGTCGTGCGTGTAGAGGACGAGCCAGGCCTTGCGGCGCAGGGCGGCGGCCATCCAGCGGCGGGCGACGGCCTCGCCACCGCCGCCTTCGATGCCCACGGCGGGGGCCTGGGCGAGGTCCGCGCCCTGCTCGACCAGGCCGTGGTGCAGGGCGCGCAGCAGGCGGAAGCGGGGGCTGAGCGCCTGCTTGGCCGCGACGGCCACGTCGCCGTAGGGATAGGCGAAGGTCTCCGGCGCGGGGGCGCCCCAGGCGGCCAGGGCCCGGGCGTTGGCGGCCACGTCGGCGAGGGCTTCGGGGCCGGAGGCCCGGCCGCAGTCGAGGTGGGAGAAGGTGTGGCAGGCGATCTCGTGGCCGGCCCCGGCGAGGCGGCGGTAGTCGGCGCCCTCGGCGCAGACGCCCATCGGGGCTTCGCCGCCGGCCAGGCCCGCGGCCACGTAGAAGGTCCCGCGCAGGCCGCGCGCCTCCAGCGCCGCCGCGCCGGCCCGGGCGGCGGTGGCCGGGGCGTCGTCGAAGCTGAAGGAGATCATCGGCCGGCCGGGGGACGCCGCCAGCGGGCGGCGGTGGACCAGGCGCACGGCGCGCCGGCGCAGCTTGCCCTTCAGCGAGCGGTCCGGCTGGTAGGCCTCGGCGTAGGCCATCACACCGCCTCCGCGTAGAGGGCGGCGCGATAGAGGCGCATGGCGAAGGCGCGGGCCGGCAGGGGGGCCGCGTCGGCCAGGGCGAAGGCCTTCAAGAGCGGCCGCCACAGGCCCCGCAGCGGCGCGCGCTTCAGCAGGCGGGCGGCGCGGTAGCTGGGATAGGCGGCGACCACCTCGGGGTGGCTGGCCACCACGCGGGCGAAATTGCCGGCCGACTGCTCGTACTTGGCGGCCAGCGTGCGGGCGGTGTCGAGGCCCAGGTGGGTGGCGGGGTTGTCGACGTGCCGGATCGGCCAGCGGCGGGCCACCCGCATGCCCCACTCCACGTCCTCCCAACCCCAGCCGGCGAAGCCCTCGTCGAAGGCCTCGGCGGCGAAGACGTCGCGGCGGACCAGCAGGTTGGAGGTGAAGATATGCTTCTCCGGGGTCAGGCGGCGGACCTCGGAGGGCAGGCAGTCGGAGTGGGCCGCCATGCGGCGGTGCAGCGCCTGGTCGCGGCGCGGCGGCGCCTGCTTCAGCGAGAAGCCGCCGAAGGCCACGGGGGCGTCCTCGGCGGCGGCCAGCGCCAGCCAGCGGGCCAGGAAGGTCTCGTCGTCCGGCGCCATGTCGCTGTCCAGGAACAGGAAGTGGCGGGCGCGGGCATGGGCCACTAGCCGGTTGCGGCCCTTGGCGCGGCCGACGTTGCGGGCCAGCAGCACCAGGCGGGCGGGCAGGGGGCAGGCCTGCACGGCCTCGGTCGCGCGCCGGGCGAGGGCCGGATCGGCGGAGCCGTCGTCGAGCACGACCACCTCGGCGGCGACCGCCTCGCGCCCGAGCATCGCCAGCAGGCCGCTGGGATCGTCGCCCTTGAAGGGGATCAGCACCGAGAGACTGGGCGCGCCGGCGGCCCAGGCGGCGTTGTCGACCAGGGTTTCGGCGGCAGCGCTCATGCGGCCGCCCGGGCGCGAAGCATGCGGACGGCCGCGCCGCCGCGGCTGCGCAGGCCTCCAGCGTCCAGGGCGAAGACGACGGCGCCGTAGACCAGGGCGCCGACCCCGGCCTTCAGGCCCAGTTCGAGGACGCCGCCCGGGGCGGGCAGGCGGCTGACGGCCAGGGCCATCGCCGCCGTGGCGAACGCCGCCTCGCCCAGCGCGCGCCAGGGGATGGGCAGGGCCAGCGGGCCGCGGCCCAGGGCGAGCGAGGCGGCGAGGCCCAGGCCGTAGCTGATCACCGTGGCGGCCATGGCCCCGGTCAGTCCCATGCGCGGGATCAGCACCAGGTTGAGGGCGACGTTGGCCAGCGCTGGGATGGCCATGGCGGCCAGCAGCAGGCGGGTGCGCCGGGCCAGGGTGAAGGCCTGGGCGAAGTAGTAGGTGGTGACGCCGGAGAGGAAGGCGCTCGCGGCGACCCAGGGGGTGACCCGGGCGGCGCCGTCGCGCAGGGCGGGGCCGACCAGCAGCTCGGACAGGGGGGAGGCGACCAGGGCCAGGCCGGCGGCGGCGGGCAGGGTGACCAGCACCATGAACGCCGCCTGCTCCCGGGCGGCGGCCTTCAGCGCCGGGGCTCCGCCGCGCTCCAGCGCCATGATCAGGGCTGGGCCGCCGGCGGCGCCCAGCCAGATGAAGGCCACGTCCAGGGTGCGGTTCGCGAGGCTGTAGCCCGAGTGGTAGACGCCCACCGAAGCCTGGTCGAGGAAGCCTGCGATCAGGAACCGGTCGGTGGTGGAGAGCACCAGGGCCAGGACCAGCGACAGCGCCACCGGGGCGCCGTAGGCCGCGTAGCGCCGCGCGCGGTCGGCCTCGTAGCGGCCGCCGGCGGCCTTGCCCCACTCCCTGGGCAACACGAAGGCCACGCAGAGGGCCGCCGCCAGTCCGCCGCCGAACAGCGGGGCCGAGCCGCCGAGCCCCGCCCAGGCGAAGGCCGCGCCCAGCAGGAAACCGCCGAGGGTCTGGCCGATGTCGAGGGCGACGGCGCCGCGCACCTCGCCCGCCGCGCGGCGCCGCTCCTGCGCCAGCTTGGCCAGGGTGCGCGGCAGGATGGCGGCCAGGCCCGCCAGGACGGCCAGGCGGATGTCGGGCTTCATGGGCCAGAGGAACACCACGACGGCCGCCGCCGGCAGGGCGCCCAGCAGCAGCAGCCACAGCCGATAGAGGGTGGCCAGGTGGTGGCGGACGTTCCCCTTGATCTCCTCGCCGGCCCAGAAGCGGGCCATGGCGGCCTCGTTCCAGGTGAACAGCAGGGTGTGGGTGAGCGTCATCAGCGAGAAGCCGAGTGCGTAGTCGCCGTACTGTTCCGGCGTGAGCAGGCGCGTGAAGGTGACGATGGCGCCCAGGCCCACGAAGGCCTGCACCAGGTTGGCCGGCAGGTATCCGATCACGCCTCGCCAGAACATCGACGCCCTTCCGTGAGGCTCGCGGGGTGCAGCTTAGCGCACGGCCTGCCGGTCCCCGACAAGGCAGGGGAGCGTCATGGCCATGATGTAGAGGTCGAGCCAGAAGGACTGCCGCTCGATGTACTCGATGTCGAGGGCGACGCGGCGGCGGACCAGCTCAGGCGTGTCCACCGGCCCGCGCGAGCCGTTGATGGCGGCCCAGCCGGTGAGGCCGGGCTTCATGCGGTGGCGGTGGGCGTATTCGGCGACCAGCTTGGCGGACTGCACGTCGCCGGTGCGCATGCCGACCGCGTGCGGCCGGGGACCCACCAGCGACATCTCGCCGGTGAGCACGTTGATCAGTTGCGGCAGCTCGTCGAGGCTGGTGCGGCGAATGAATCGGCCGACCCGGGTCACCCGGTCGTCGCCCACGCAGACCTGGCGCGAGGCGGTGGCGTCGGCGGTCTCCACCCGCATGGAGCGGAACTTCCAGACCACGATCTCCTCGTTGTTGAAGCCGTGGCGGCGCTGGCGGAACATGGCCGGGCCGGGGCTGTCGAGGCGGACGGCGAGCGCGATCAGCGCCATGACCGGCGCTGCGAGCGCCAGGGCCAGGGCGCCCAGCGCCAGGTCCTGGGTGCGCTTGACGACGGCCCTGACGTCGTTGGTGGAATGGCCGCAGATGCGGGCCAGGGGCACGTCGGCGACGCGGGAGATGGCGGCGGCCTCGTAGGCTGGGTCCTGGCCGTCGAGCAGCAGGGCGATCTCGTTGGGCAGCACCGCCAGGCGCTCGATGAGCTGGCCCACCCGCGTCCGCGCGCGCGAGGGCACGGTGATCACGATGCGGTCGACGTAGGGCATGATCCGGTGGCCGACCAGGGCCTCGGTGTCGCCCAGCACCGGGACGCCATGCACCTGGCCCGGCGCGCGGGCCGCCCGGTCGTCGAAGACGCCCAGGATGTTGACCTCGCGGCGCTTGAGCCCGGCGGCGATCAGGCGCGCGGCCGCGCCGGTGGCGCCCACCACGACGATGTTGGGGGTGAGCCGGCCGTCCTCCCGCCAGCGGCGGACGCAGAACCACCAGACGCAGTGCAGGCCGGCGAGCGCCGCCAGGCTGATCGGGAACCAGGCGGCCAGCGCCGCCTGGAAGCCCGCGCGGCCCACGAAGGGGTAGAGCGCCAGCGCCGTGACGGCGGCGGCGACGCAGGCGCCGACGGCGAGGCGGCCCAGGTGGATGGGCAGGCTCTCGCGGCGGCCGAAGCCGTAGGCGCGGAAGAGCGCCAGGCCGGCGACCAGCGCCAGCGGCGCGGCGAAGAAGGGCGCCTGGGCGGCCTGCGGCGGGGCCAGGGCGCGCGCCGCCAGGTCGGCGGCCAGGACGGCCACGACGTCCCCGGCCTGGAACATGTGGGCGACCAGGGGGCCGCGCAGGCGCGCGCGCGTGGAGACCAGCCGCCTGGGCCGGAACGGCCCACGGCGGTCGGCGGCCCGCTTCGGGGCCTGCGCCGGGCCGGTGAGCGCCGGCTCCAGCAGGACGCGCTGCAATCTTGAAGTGTACGCCATGACTCGCGAGGCTGACCGAAACTCCGGGGTGCCTACAGTGGCGCCTCGATCTGAGCACGCCGTTAACGGTCGCGGCGAAAAGGCGGCCCCCCGCAGCGATGCGCCGCATGCCCCTGGCGGGGGGAATGGGGCGCGGTGGGCGGCGTGGTCTCCAACGGCAACAAGCCCGCCTTCGGCCAGGCGGTGGTGCAGATCGCCGGCGCCGCCTTCAAGATCCCCACCGAGAAGCTGGACAAGGTGAAGAGCGAGTCGCCGCGGGTGGCCGACCTGTTCGCCCGCTACTCCGACGCCCCTGCTCGCCCAGATGATGCAGTCGGCGGCCTGCAACGCCCTGCACTCGATCGAGCAGCGATGCTGCCGCTGGCTGCTGGCGGCGCACGACCGGGCCGGCGACCACAGCTTCCACCTGACCCAGCAGGCGCTGGCCGAGATGCTCGGGGTGCAGCGCACGACGGTGACGGCGGTGAGCAGCAAGCTGCAGGCCCGCGGCCCGATCGCCTACCACCGGGGGGCGGTGGAGGTGCTGGACCGGCCGGGCATCGAGAAGGCGGCCTGCGAATGCTACGCCGCCGTGGAGGGCCATTTGCCCGCCTGCTGCCGGACGTGAGCGCGGCGGACGAGGAGTAGGGGCGGGGAGGGGCGTGGCGACCGTCTGCGATCGCGGCTTTGCAAGCGCCCGCGACCTCCGCTAGAAACCCCTTCCGCCCGGCGCATCCCCTTCCCAGGGGGCTACGGACGGCGACGCGGGTGATCCCTCACCTTGCGAGCGGGTGACGTGGCCGAGTGGCTGAAGGCAACGGTTTGCTAAATCGTCATACCCGAAAGGGTATCCAGGGTTCGAATCCCTGCGTCACCGCCAACCTGCCCGGCCTCTGGGACCGGGCGGCGCCTTAAGCCGCGCACCGCTTCGGCAATTTCAGCAACTGCCGTCCCCACGGCGGGCAAGGCTGCGCGATCCTGTCGCGGTTGCCAGGGGTCCCGGCAGGTGTATTCAGAGTACGGAAATTCGCCTGGAGCGCGAATATGGCGCGTCGAATCCTGACCTCCGCGGCGCGCAAGCGCATCGACGAGGCGCTGCGGGAGATGATCGCCGCCATCAGCGCCCAGCCCGTTCCCGACCGGCTGCTGTCGATCATCGACCAGATCGACGACGAGGCCCCGCCCGCGCCCCGCAAGGTCGGGCGCCAGGGCTAGCTTACCTGCCGACGGCTGCGCCGGTCGGCTCGAAGGTGATCACGTCGCTGGCCTCGTCCACGTCCATCAGCCGCAGCAGCTTGGCCCGCGCGCGGTTCACGCGGCTCTTGATGGTGCCCAGCGCACAGCCGCAGACGGCGGCGGCCTCCTCGTAGCTGAGCCCCGCCGCGGCCACCAGGATCAGCGCCTCGCGGTGCTTGGCCGGCAGTTCGGCCAGGGCGGCCTGCAGGGTGCGGACGGCGAGGCTCCAGTCCTGCATCGGCCCGCACCGCAACGTTGAGGCGTAGGCGCCGGTCTCGTCGCGCACCTCGCGCCGGCGGCGCAGGAGGTGAGTATAGTAGGTGTTGCGCAGGATCGTGAACAGCCAGGCGCGCAGGTTGGTGCCCGGCTCGAACCGCGCGCGGTTGGACCAGGCCTTGATCAGGGTCTCCTGCACCAGGTCGTCGGCGTCGGCCCCGTTGTGGCTGAGCGACCAGGCGAAGGCGCGCAGGGTCGGTATCAATCCGACCACCTCTTCGCGCCAACCTTGAACCGCTGACATTCCGACATGTTTCCCGCCGCGCCCAGGCGAATTCCGCCAAGAAGACGGCTGGATTTGGAACGCGTCCCCATTGCATCTGTTCCGGGTTGCGGCGGGGCGCAAAACCCCCACGTTTCGGGAACCCGGCGCAAGGCGCCACGTTGCGGCGAAGCCAGGTGCGGCCACATCGGCCGAGGCCGGAGGCTCTCGGCGAGAGTTCAGCGGATGACGAGGAGCACGCCATGGCGTTCGCCGACGATGCTGCGGGTCGCGCCCGACTGGAGGCCGCCGGCGACGCGCCGGCGGACGGGCCGTCGCGCTACCTGGCGGTGCGCCTGGCCACCGAGGGGCTCACCCGGCCGCTGACGGCGGAAGACCAGCTCGCCCAGTCGATGCCCGACGCCAGCCCGACAAAATGGCATCTGGCGCACACCACCTGGTTCTTCGAGACCTTCCTGCTGGTCCCGGGCCTGGCGGACTACAGGCCCTTCGACCCGCGGTTCGGCTACCTGTTCAACTCCTACTACGAGGCGGCGGGGCCGCGGCATCCGCGCCCGGAGCGCGGGCTGATCACCCGGCCGTCGCTCGACGACGTGCTGGCCTACCGGGCGCATGTGGACGCCGGGATGCGGCGGCTGCTGGCCGACGGCGCCCGGGCGGGGCCGCTGCTGGACTTGGGGCTGGCGCACGAGGAGCAGCATCAGGAGCTGATCCTGATGGACATCCTGCACCTGTTCGCCCGGTCGCCGCTGAAGCCGGCCTATGCGCCGCCGCGCGCGCATTCGCCGGCGGCCGACCCGGGGCCGGCCGGATTCGTGCGCCTGGCCGGCGGCCTGGTGGAGATCGGCCACGGCGGCCAGGGCTTCGCCTTCGACAACGAGGGCCCGCGGCACAAGGTGTTCCTGCAGCCCTACGCGCTCGCCGACCGGCTGGTGACCAATGCGGAGTGGCTGGCCTTCATGGCGGCCGGCGGCTACCGCCGCCCGGAGTTCTGGCTCTCGGCCGGCTGGGACGCGGTGCGTGCGGAGGGCTGGCGCGCGCCGCTCTACTGGCAGGAGGAGGACGGCGGCTGGGGGACCATGACCCTGCGGGGGCTGCGGCCGGTGGACCCGCACGCGCCGGTGGTGCACGTGAGCTTCTACGAGGCTGAGGCCTACGCCGCCTGGGCGGGCGCGCGCCTGCCGACCGAGGCGGAGTGGGAGCATGCGGCGGCGGGCGTGGCGCGCACGGGCGAGCTGCTCGACCGGGCCCGCCTGGAGCCGGCGGCGGCGGGGCCCGCTGGCGGGCTCCGGCAGATGTCCGGCGAGGTCTGGGAATGGACCCGCAGCGCCTATTCGCCCTATCCCGGGTTCCACCCCGCCGCCGGCGCGGTGGGAGAATACAACGGCAAGTTCATGGCCGGGCAGTTCGTGCTGCGCGGCGCGTCCTGCGTGACCCCGGCCGGCCACGCGCGGGCCAGCTACCGCAACTTCTTCGCCCCTCACCAGCGGTGGGTGTTCGCCGGCCTGCGGCTGGCGCGCGACGCCGGGCCGGCAGGGGCGGCGGCCGAGCCGGAGTCGGCGTTCGCCGCGGACGTGCTGCGGGGCCTGGCCCTGCCGCAGAAGGCGATCCCGCCCAAGTACTTCTACGACGCCGAGGGCTCGCGGCTGTTCGAGGCGATCTGCGAGCTGCCGGAGTACTATCCGACCCGCACGGAGATCGCGCTGCTGCGCAAGGCCGCGCCGGAGATCGCCGGGGAGATCCCCGACGGCGCGGCCCTGGTGGAGTTCGGCAGCGGGGCCAGCGTGAAGACCCGCATCCTGCTGGACGCCGCGCCGCAGACCGCCGTCTACGCCCCTATCGACATCAGCCCGGACGCCCTGGCCGAGGCCGCGGCGTCGATCCGCCGGGACTACCCGCACCTGACGGTCGCGCCGTTGGCGGAGGACTTCACCGCCGCTCTGGAGCTGCCCGCCGAGACCACGGGCCGGCCGCGGGTGGGCTTCTTCCCCGGCTCGACCATCGGCAACTTCACCCCGGCCGAGGCCAGGCGCTTCCTGGAGGGCGCGCGGCGGCTGCTGGGCGCGGGCGCGGGCTTCCTGGTGGGCGTCGACCTGGTGAAGGACGCGGCCGACCTCGTGGCGGCCTATGACGACGCCCAGGGGGTGACGGCGGCGTTCAACCGCAACCTGCTGGTCCGCATCAACCGCGAGCTGGGCGGCGACTTCGATCTCGGCCGGTTCGCGCACCGGGCGATGTGGAACGCCCGGGAGAGCCGCATGGAGATGCACTTGGTCAGCTTGGCGGAGCAGCGGGCGACGGTGAAGGGTCGCAGGTTCGACTTCGCCCGGGGCGAGACGATCCACACGGAGAACTCCTGCAAGTTCACCGTGGAGGGCTTCGAGGCCTTGGCGGCGGAGGCCGGCTGGCGGCTGGAGCGGGCGTGGCGCAACGACGCGCCCGGGTTCGCGGTGGTGCTGCTGCGGGGGTGATCCCGATCCTTCTCCCGCAGCGGGGAAGGAGTCAGGAAATCCTGCGCCCAGGCTGACGCCGCCGTCTCCGGTGGGAAGGCGGCGGCTCGGTCGCGGCGGCCCTCCGGGGGAAGGGCCGCATCGGACCGCGTCGTTAGCTTTCGAGGTCTTTGCCGGCTACGCGGCCGCCGCCCCGCGAGGCTTCGCCGCCCTTGCGGCCGGCCGCGGCGGCCAGGTCGCGGTCCTTGGCGAAGCTGCGCTTTTCGCCGGGAACGCTCGCGCCGCCCTTGCGGGCGATCTCCCGCCGGCGTTCCGGGTTCATCGCGGCGAAACCACGGCGTGCGCGCGGCTTGGTGTTCGTTTCGAGGGCCATGAGCTGCTCCTGGGCTACAAAACAGGGAGCGCGTGCGCGGAGTCGGGAGGAGGCTGCGCAACGGCTGTGGTCTGCAAACCCTTGAGGTGCGGCAGAGGTTGCGAGAAAAAACGCGCGCGAGGCGAATTCTTACTCGCGGCGCAGCGCCTCGATGGGATCGAGCCGCGCCGCGCGCCAGGACGGATAGGCTCCGAACGCCAGTCCCACCAGCATGGAGAAACCCAGCGCCAGCGGTCCCGCCCAGGCGGGGATGGCCGCGGGCCAGGCGCCCAGCCTCGCCATGGCCAGCGCCCCGGCCACGCCGATCACCAGGCCGATGAGGCCGCCCACCAGGGACAGCGCCACCGCCTCCAGGGCGAACTGCGCCAGGATGTCGCTGCGCCGGGCGCCCACCGCCATCCGCAGGCCGATCTCGCGGGTGCGCTCGGTCACCGCCACCAGCATGATGTTCATGATGCCGACGCCGCCCACCACCAAGGACACCGCCGCCACGGCGGCCAGCAGAATGGTGAAGGTGGCGACCGCGGCCTGGGAGGCCTCCAGGATCGAGGCCATGTTCTGGGTCTGGAAGTCGTCGTCCTCGCCGGGGCGGATCTTGTGCTGCTGGCGCACGACCTTGGTCACGTCCTCCTGCACCCGGTCGAGGATGTCGTCGGAGGCGGCCTTGACGTAGATGGTCATCACCGTGTCGCCGCGCAGCCGGCGGCCCACCAGGCGCGAGCGGACGGCCGGCAGCGGCGCCACGATCACGTCGTCCTGGTCCTGGCCGAAGCTGGACTGGCCCTTGGAGGCCAGGACGCCGATCACCTCGAAGGGAATGGCGCGCACGCGAATCCTCTGGCCGACCGGATCGCCGGCGCCGAACAGATTGGTCGCCACGGTCTGGCCGATCACCGCCACCTTGCGGCCCTGGCGGGCCTCGCGGGCGTCGAACATGCGGCCTGCGGCGATCTGCAGGTCGCGGGCGACGACGTAGTCCGGCGTCGCGCCTTCGATGCGGGTGTTCCAGTTGGCGGCCCCGGCGGCGACCTGCGCCTGGCTGCGCACCAGGGGGGCCACCGCGACGACGCCCTCCACCTGCCGGGCGATGGCGTCCACGTCGCCGTCGCGCAGCGAGACGCTGCTGCCGGCGCCCTGGAAGACCAGGCCGCCGCCGCCGCCCGACCGGGCCGCGCCCGGCTGGACGATGATCAGGTTGGAGCCCAGGCTGGAGATGGCCGCGGTGACCCGCTGCTGCGCGCCGAGGCCGATGGAGGTCATCATCACCACGGCGGCGACGCCGATCACCACCCCCAGGGAGGTGAGCACGCTGCGCAGCGGATGGGCCACGATGGCGCCGGCGGCGAAGCGGACGAGCTCGACGCTCCTCATGCGGGCGCGCCCGGCTGGTCCTGGACGATGCGGCCGTCGCGGAAGGCGATGCGGCGGGCCGCCTGGGCGGCGACCTCGGCGTCGTGGGTGACGACCACCAGGGTGAGCCCCTCGGCGTTGAGCTGGCGGAACAGCGCCAGCACCTCCTGGCCGGTGTGGGTGTCCAGCGCGCCGGTCGGCTCGTCGGCCAGCAGCAGGTCCGGGCCGTTGGCCAGGGCGCGGGCGATGGCCACCCGCTGCTGCTGGCCGCCGGAGAGCTGGGTCGGCCTGTGGCCCATGCGCGGGCCCAGGCCGACGCGCTCCAGCATGGCCGCGGCCCGCGCGCGCCGTTCGGCCGGCGGCGCGCCGGCGTAGACCATCGGCAGCTCGACGTTCTGCAGGGCGGTCAGCCGCGGCAGCAGCTGGAAGGACTGGAAGACGAAGCCGATCCGCCGGCGGCGGAAGGCGGCCAGCTGGTCGTCGTCGAACCCGCCCACATCCTCGCCCTCAAAGCGGTAGGTTCCGGCGGTGGGCCGGTCGAGGCCGCCCAGGATGTTCATCAGCGAGGACTTGCCGGAGCCGGAGGGGCCGACCACCGCCACGTGCTCGCCGCGGGCGATGTCGAGGGTGACGTCGTCCAGCGCCGCCACCTCCTCGTCGCCCATGACGTAGACCTTGCGCAGGTCCTGGAAGGCGATCATCGCCCGGCGCCTAGATGCGGTTGCGGAACTGGCCGCCGGCGCCGCCTGGGCCGCCCGGAGGCGGGCCGCCGAAGGGCGAACGGCTCTGCGCCTTGGCCCTGGGGCCGCCGCCCACGATCACCTGGTCGCCGGCCTTCAGCGCATCGGTGCGGATTTCGGTGAAGCTGCCGTCGCTGGCCCCGACCCGGACCGGCAACGGCGTGGGCTTGCCGTCGCGCAGCACCCACAGCACGCCGCCGGCCATGCCGTCGCGGCGGCCGCCACGGCCCTCGGCCATCGTCGCGCGCAGGGCGGCGAGCTTGGTCTTCTGTTCCGGCTTCAGGCCGGGCTCCAGCCGGGCGAAGGCCTCGTCGATGATCTTGCGCGTTGTCTCGCGCATGGCCTTGCGGTCGCCGCCGGCGGCGGAGAAGGCCGCGGCCATCTTCGGGCGCACGTCGGCCTGGATGGCCTCCCAGGCCTTCTGCTGGCGCGCGTCGAGGTCGAGCTGCTGGACCAGCCTGGCGCCCATCATGCCGCGCTGGCCGCCCTGGCGCTGGCCGCCGCCGCCCGGGCTCGGTGGGCCCATCCCGCCGGGAGCGCGAGCCTGCGCCTGGTCGGGCGGGTTCCAGCGCAGCGCCGCGGCCGGCGCCTTCAGCACGTCGGGATGGGTGTCGATGATGATGTCGGCGTTGGCGGTCATGCCGGGCAGCAGCTTGCCCGCCGGGTTGTCGGCCTCGGCCATCACCAGATAGGCCACCACGTTCTGCTCGGTGACCGGCTGCTTGCGCACCTGGGTGACGATTCCCTCGTAAGTCTCGTCCGGGAAGGCGTCGACGGTGAAGCGGACCCGCTGGCCCTCCTGCACCTGGCCGATGTCGGCCTCGTCGATGGAGATCTTCACCTGCACCTTCGACAGGTCCTGGGCGATGCGGAACAGCACCGGCGCCTGCAGGCTGGCGGCCACGGTCTGGCCGGGCTCGATCTGGCGGTCGACCACCACGCCGTCGATCGGCGAGACGATCACCGTGCGCGACAGGTCGATGCGGTTGGAGTCCAGCGCGGCCCGGCTTTGGCGGATCTTCGCCCGCTGGGCGTCGATGGCCGCCGCGGCGTTGAGCCAGGCCGCCTTGGCCACGTCCAGGGTCGAGGGCGAATAGATCCCCTGGCCCACCAGCGTCCGCTTGCGCGCGTAGTCGGCTTCGGCGGCCGCGGCCTGGGCCTGCGCCTGGCGCAGGGCGGCGGCGCCGGCGGCGATGTCGGCCTGGCCCTGCGCCAGGCGCGACTGGTAGGTCTGGGGGTCGAGTTCGGCCAGCACCTGGCCCTTGCGGACGTCGTCGTTGAAGTCCACCAGCACCTTGCGGATCTGGCCGGAGATCTGCGAGCCGACCTCCACCGTCACCAGGGCCTCCAGGGAGCCGGAGGCCGAGACCGAACGGGTGACGGAGCCCTGCTCGAGGGCGGCGGTGCGGTAGGGGTCCTTGGGCGCCTTGGGCCTGAGCTGCCAGGCCGCGACCCCCGCCACGGCGACGGCCAGGGCCACCAGGCCTGCGACCAGCCGCGGCGACTGGCGCGGCTTGCGTTTCGCAGGGACGGGCTTGGTGACGATCATCGAGCGGGAACTCCGGGCCGGCGGCGGGAACTATGGGCAGGGGTTTGCTGAACCGGGCCTGACGTCCGCGGATGGCGCGTCGCGGGGTTCAACGGCCGATGCGCTCGAATCCGGCGGCGGGCCTCGCGCATCAGATCGGCAGCAGCACCCGGGCGGTCAGGCCGCCGCCCTGGCGGTTGATCAACGACACGTCGCCGCCGTGTCCGCGCGCCACCGAGCGGACCACCGCCAGGCCCAGGCCGATGCCGCCGGTTTCGCGGTTGCGGGAGGGTTCGCGCCGGTAGAAGGGCTCGAACACCCGCTCGGCGTCCTGCGGCGGGATGCCCGGGCCGTCGTCGTCGATCTCCACCACGGCGCTGGAGTCCTGGCGGTAGACCCGGGTGCGGGCCCCGCCGCCGAACTTCACGGCGTTTTCCAGCAGGTTGGTGAACAGGCGGCGCAGGGCCACGGGATCACCCTTCAGGATCACCTTCTCGCCTACCGCGACCTCGGTGCGTTGGCCGGTCTCGGCCATCTCGTCGCAGAGGCTCTCCAAGAGGGAGGACAGCTCCAGGGGGGTCCGCTCGCTGGGGCGCGAGGCGTCGCGGACGAAGGTCAGGGTGGCGGCGATCATCGCCTCCATCTGGTCGATGTCGGCGGCCATCTTGGCGCGGACCTCCTCCGGCGCGCTCTCGGCCCGGAACCGCAGGCGGGTCAGCGGCGTGCGCAGGTCGTGGGCGACGGCCCCGACCATGCCGGTGTGGTAGACCACGTAGCGGCGCAGGCGTTCCTGCATCTCGTTGAAGGCGCGCACTGCGGTGTCGATCTCCGCCGAGCCCATCAGCGCCAGCGGCGGGGCGCCCGGGTCGCGGCCGATCCGCTCGGCGGCGTCGGCGAACAGTCGGATCGGCGCGGAGAGCCTGCGGGCGAACAGGTAGGCGACCGGCGCCATGGCGAGCGTCGAGAGCAGGAACCACAGCACTACCCGCTGCTGCCAGGCGGTGAGCCCGATGCCGGGGTCCGGACGCACGGCGCGCCAGCGCCCGTCCGACTGGCGCACCGCCACCTCGAAGGGCGCCACCAGGAAATGCTCCTCCTGCGCGCCTTCCCGCGCCATGCGGTCACGCAGGATGCGGAAGGTCCGCCGGTCGGCGAAGGTGGAGGCTTCGGAGCCGATCACCACGCGGTCCACCGTGGCGCCCAGTTCGGCGGCCAGCGCCTTGCGGATGGCCGGGGCGAAGCGGCTGTCCAGCTGGCGCTCCGGCGGGACGTCCAGGGTGCGCAGCATCAGCGGCCGGCGTTCGCCCATCGGCGGCGAGGCGCCGTGGAAGGTCTGCACCACCTCGCTCAGGCGATAGAAGTCCGGCACCGGCGGCGGCAGGTTGAAGATCAGGAAGACGGTGATGGCCTGGGCCGCCGCCAGGGCGATGCCGATCAGCGCCAGCAACTGGGCGAACAGCGAGGCCGTGGGCCGGGTCCGCCAGCGGAACGTCACGACAGCTTCACCTCGGGCCAGCGGGCGGTCACGACCGTTTTACCTTGGGCCAGCGGGCGGTCACGACCGTTTTACCTTAGGCCAGCGGGCGGTCACGACCGTTTTACCTTAGGCCAGCGGGCGGTCACGACCGTTTTACCTTAGGCATGAACATGTAGCCTTCGTTGCGCACGGTGCGGATCAGGTCGTGGCCGCCGCCGTCGTCGAGCTTGCGGCGCAGGCGGCTGATCTGCACGTCGATGGCCCGGTCGAAGGCGTCGGAATCCGGGCCGCGGGCGAAGTCGAGCAGCTGGTCGCGGGTCAGCACCCGCTGCGGCCGCTCGATGAAGGCGCGCAGCAGGTTGAACTCGCCGGACGACAGGTTGACGATCACGCCGCGCGGCGAGCGCAGCTCGCGGCGGACGAGGTCGAAGCGCCAGCCGGCGAACTCGCACCCCGCGCCGACCCCGGAGCTGGCGGCGCGCTGCTCGGCCCGGCGCAGCACCGCGCGGACCCGGGCCAGCAGCTCGCGCGGATTGCAGGGCTTGGCCAGGTAGTCGTCGGCGCCCAGCTCCAGGCCGACGATGCGGTCGGTGTCCTCGCCCATGGCCGAGAGCATGATGACCGGCGGGCCCTCGGCGGCCAGCCGGCGGCAGACCGCCAGCCCGTCCTCGCCCGGCATCATGACGTCGAGCACGATGAGGTCGACGGCGCCGCGGGCGATGGCCTGGTCCATCTCGCGGGCGTCGGCGGCGGTCTCGACATGGTAGCCGTGCTTGCCCAGGAAGTCGGCGACCACGTCGCGGATGCCGGGGTCGTCGTCCACCATCAGGATCCGCGCGGCGGCGGGCTGTTCGGTCTCTGTTTCCATGCGGTCCATCGTCACCGCCTCGCGTAACGGCTGGATTTCACGGCTGAAAGAAGCGTCGACATGCCTCACCGGCCCAGCACGGCGTCGGCGACGAAGGGATTGCTGCGCCGCTCCGCCCCGAAGGTGGACATCGGCCCGTGGCCGGGCACGAAGGCCACGTCGTCGCCCAGCGGCCAGAGCTTGCCGGTGATGGAGGCGACCAGCGCCGCGTGGTCGCCGCGGGGAAAGTCGCTGCGCCCGACCGAGCCCTGGAACAGCACGTCGCCGACCTGGGCGAAGCGGGCCTCGCGGTGAAAGAAGATCACGTGGCCGGGGGTGTGGCCGGGACAGTGGCGCACCTCGAACTCGGTCTCCCCCAGGGTGACCACGTCGCCGTCGTCCAGCCAGCGGTCGGGGGTGAAGCTGCGGGCGTCGGGCATGCCCCATTTGGCGGCGGACTCGTCCATCTGGTCGATCCAGAAGGCGTCCTCCGGGTGCGGGCCCTCGATCGGCGCGCCGGTGGCCTCGTGCAGGGCGGCGGTCCCGCCGGCGTGATCCAGGTGGCCGTGGGTGATCCAGATCTTCTCGAGGGTCAGGTCATGGTCCGCCAGCGCCTTGAGGAGCCGGGGAGTCTCCCCGCCGG
This sequence comes from Phenylobacterium sp., assembly GCF_036502675.1. Classification (GTDB taxonomy): domain Bacteria; phylum Pseudomonadota; class Alphaproteobacteria; order Caulobacterales; family Caulobacteraceae; genus Phenylobacterium. Next base: position 5,622 of record NZ_DASXYF010000022.1, on the reverse strand, counting down.
GGTCGATGACCGCCGCCTTCATCGTCTTCACGCAGAAGACCAGGGTGCAGTTCTGCTGCAGGGGCGTCACCGGCGTGATCATGGCGCGGATGGGCATGGCGGTCGCGGTCAAGAGCTGGTCCTTCGAAGATCTGCGCTGAAGATCGGTTATTCCGGCGCATTGTGGAAGGCCCGCGCCCCGCGACGTTGCCGCAGGCCGCGGCGCATGCCTAATCTTCGGCGCCTGGCTGGAGTCGGGGCCCGGGGGATCACCGTCCATGAAGCTGTTCACCAAGAAGCCGATCGACGTCATCCTGGCCGAGGGTGTCGACGAGAGCGAGTACGCCCTGAAGCGCGGCCTGGGCCCGATCGGCCTGACCTCGCTGGGCGTCGGCTCGATCATCGGCGCGGGGATTTTCGTGCTCACCGGCCAGGCGGCCGCCACCCACGCCGGGCCGGCCATCGTCTTGTCCTTCATCCTGGCCGGCGTGGTCTGCGCGCTGGCGGCGCTCTGTTATGCGGAGCTGGCGTCGATGATCCCGGTGGCCGGCTCGGCCTACACCTACACCTACGCCACCCTGGGCGAGTTCGTGGCCTGGCTGATCGCCTGGGACCTGATCATCGAATACCTGTTCGCCGCCTCGACCGTATCGGTCGGCTGGTCGGGCTATTTCACCGGGCTGATGGAGCAGTTGGGCGTGACCATACCCCATGCGCTCAGCCAGGCGCCGTTCACGGTGGAGCAGGGCTTCCACCTGGCCCCGACCGGGGCGCTGCTCAACGTGCCGGCGGTCGGCATCATCATGCTGATGGCCCTGGTGCTGGTCGCCGGCATCACGGAATCGGCCAACGTCAACAACGTGATCGTGGCCATCAAGGTGGGCGTCGTCCTCTTGGTGATCGGTTTCGGATTCCTTTACGTGAACCCCGCGAACTGGGTCCCGCTGATCCCCGCCGAGGTGGTCGACCCGGCCACCGGCGCCCACCGCTACGGCCTGCCGGGGATCTTCACCGCCGCCGGCGTGATCTTCTTCGCCTACATCGGCTTCGAGACCGTCTCCACCGCCGGGCAGGAATGCCGCAATCCGCAGCGGAACATGCCGATCGGCATCCTGGCGGCGCTGGGAATCTGCACCGTCCTCTACATCCTGATGAGCCTGGTGATCACCGGCCTTGCGCCCTACACCATCCTGAACACCGCCCGGCCGGTGTACGCCGCCGTCGACCATGTGGGCGCGCAGCTGGCCTGGCTGAAGCCGGTGGTGACCGTCGGGGCGACGGTGGGCCTGGCCTCGACCATCCTGACCCTGCTCTACGGCCAGTCGCGGATCTTCTACGCCATGTCGCGCGATGGCCTGCTGCCGCCGATGTTCTCGGCGGTCAACCGCAACCGGCGCACCCCCTGGCTCGGCACCCTGCTGACCGCCGCCTTCGCGGCCCTGCTGGGCGGGCTGTTCCCCATCGGCCTGCTGGGCGAGCTGGTTTCGATGGGCACGCTGCTGGCCTTCGCCCTGATCTGCGGCGGGGTCATCTACCTGCGGATCAAGGAGCCCAACCTGAAGCGCACGTTCAAGACGCCGTTCATCTGGGTCGTCGCCCCGCTCGGCGTGTTGTCGTGCCTGTACCTGGTGTCCAGCCTGCCCGCGGCCACCTGGATCCGGCTGTTCGTCTGGATGGCCGTCGGCCTGGTGGTCTACTTCGGCTACGCCTACCACCACTCCCGCTTCCACGAGGCGAAGAAGCTGGCCGCCGCCGCCCCCGCGGAGTGACGCGGGGCCTGCGGCCGGGCTAGACCGGCCGCATGCTGCCGATCCACGACGTCCTCGACGCGCTGCACGCCGCCCTGGCCGCGGGGACCAGCGCCGTGCTCGTCGCCCCGCCCGGCGCGGGCAAGTCCACCGGCGTGCCGCTGGCCTTGCTGCAGGCGCCCTGGCTGGCCGGCGGCAAGATCGTCATGCTGGAGCCCCGGCGGCTGGCGGCGCGGGCGGCGGCCGAGCGGATGGCGTCCACGCTGGGCGAGCGGGTGGGGCAGACCGTGGGCTTCCGGGTGCGGCTGCAGTCGCGGGTCTCGGCGGCCACGCGGATCGAGGTGGTCACCGAAGGGGTGTTCGCCCGGATGATCCTCGGTGATCCCGGCCTCCCGGGCGTGGCCTGCGTGATCTTCGACGAGTTCCACGAGCGCAGCCTGGACGCCGACCTCGGCCTGGCGCTGGCCCGCGACAGCCAGGCGGTGCTGCGCGAGGACCTGCGGATCCTGGTGATGTCCGCCACCCTCGACGGGGCGGCGGTGGCGCGGCTGCTGGACGGGGCGCCGGTGGTGGAAAGCCTGGGCCGGGCGTTTCCCGTCGAGACCCGCTATCTGGGCCGCGACGAGCGCCTGCGCCTGGAGGACCGCGCCGCCCGCGCCGTCGAGCGGGCGCTGGCCGAGGAGACCGGCGGCGTGCTGGTGTTCCTGCCTGGGCAGGCGGAGATCCGCCGCACCGCCGAGCGGCTGCAGGAGCGGCTGAAACGTCCCGATGTGGAGGTCGCCCCGCTCTACGGCGCCCTCGATTCCGCCGCCCAGGACCGAGCCATCGCGCCGGCGCCGGCGGGCCTGCGCAAGGTGGTGCTGGCCACCGCCATCGCCGAGACCAGCCTGACGCTGCAGGGAATCCGGGTGGTGGTCGACGCCGGCCTGGCCCGCGTGCCCCGCTACGATCCGGCCAGCGGCCTGACCCGGCTGGCCACCGTGCGGGTGAGCCGGGCGGCGGCCGACCAGCGGCGCGGGCGGGCGGGACGCACCGCGCCCGGGGTCTGCTACCGCCTGTGGGACGAGGCCGAGACCCGGGCGCTGCCGGCCTATGCCGACCCGGAGATCCTCGACGCCGACCTCTCGGGCCTGGCGCTGGACCTGGCCCGCTGGGGCGTCCAGGACCCGGCGGCGCTGGCCTTCCTCGACCCGCCGCCGGCCGCCGCCTTCGCCGAGGCCCGCGCGCTGTTGCGGCGGCTGGAGGCGACCGACGCCGCCGGCGTGCTCACCGCCCACGGGGAGGCGCTGGCGGCCTTTCCGCTGGCCCCGCGCCTGGCGCACATGGTGCTGAAGGCGGCGCAGACCGGCCAGGGCCTCCGCGCGGCGCAGATCGCGGCCCTGCTCACCGAGACCGGGCTGGGCGGGCGCGACGCGGACCTGCGCCACCGGCTGGAGGCCTTCGCCCGCGACCGCTCGCCCCGCGCCCGCGACGCCCGGACGCTGGCCGATCGCTGGGCGGGACTGGCGGGGAGGGGCGGCGGGGGCGCGGCCCTGGAGGACGGGCTGCTGCTGGCCTTCGCCTATCCCGAACGGATCGCCAGGGCGCGGGGACCGCTGGGCGAGTTCCAGCTGGTGAGCGGCCGCGGCGCCTTCGTCGAACCCACCGACGTTCTGGCCCGGGAGCCCTGGCTGGCGGTGGCCGAACTGGGCGGCGGCGAGCGCCGCGACCGGATCCTGCTCGCGGCGCCCGTGGCCGAGGGGCCGTTGCTGGCGGCCTTCGCCGGCCAGCTGGAAACCGAGAGCCGGCTGGAGGAGGGGCCTGGCGGGCGGCTGCGGGCCAAGACCCTGACGCGGCTGGGCCGGATCGTGGTGCGCGAAGGCCTGGACGAGACGCCCGACCCCGTCCGCATCGCCGGGGCCCTGCTCGACCGGGTGCGGGCCGAAGGCCTGACGGGCCTGCCCTGGGGCGAGGCGGCCGCCGCCTGGCGCGAGCGCCTGGGCTTCCTGCACGCCCGCGCGCCGCGGGACTGGCCGGACCTGTCCGACGCCGCCCTGACGGCGCGGCTGGACGAATGGCTCGCGCCGCTGCTGCCCGGCGTGCGGTCGCTGGCGGGCCTGGACGCGGGCGCGCTCGACGGCGCCCTGCGTGCGCTGGTCCCCTGGGAGGTGCAGCAGCGGGCGGCGGCGGCGCCCTCGCACTGGACCGCGCCCACCGGCCAGCGCCATCCGATCGACTACGCCGCCGAGGGCGGACCCCGCGTGTCGGTGCGGGTGCAGGAGGTGTTCGGGCTCGCCGTCCACCCGACGGTGGCCGGCGAGCCGTTGACGCTGTCGCTGCTGTCGCCGGCGCACCGGCCCATCCAGACGACGCGCGACCTGCCGGGCTTCTGGCGCGGCTCGTGGAAGGATGTGCGCGCCGACATGCGCGGCCGCTATCCCAAGCACCCCTGGCCGGAGGACCCGCAGGCCGCCGCGCCCACCACCCGGGCCAAGCCACGGAACTGAGGTGGGCGCGTTGGCCTTGAAGGCAAATCGGCGTTTGTAGGACCCATGGCGCCAGAAAGCTTCCCGCCGGCCACGCCGCCCGCGACCGCCTCGTCGCTCTCCGCAGTGCTCGACGCCCTGACCCGGGGCGACGGCGAGCGGCTGTCCATGCAGCAGGCGCTGACGGCGCTGGAGGACCGTTCGTTCGGCGGGGTGATCCTGCTGCTCACCCTGGTTGCGCTCTGCCTGCCGCCGGGGCTCTCGGCGGTCCCGGGGGCGCCGTTGTTCCTGGTGGGGCTGCAGATGCTGCTGGGGCGGGAGCATCCCTGGCTGCCGCGCTTCATCCGCCGCCGCAGCTTCGACCGGGCGCGGGCGGCGCGTGTGGCGGCCAAGGCCCGGCCGATCGTAGCCAGGGTGGAGCGGGTGCTGCGGCCCAGGCTGGGGAGCCTGATCCGGCCGGGGCATTCCAGGCTGGTGGGCCTCGCCTGCGTGGGGCTGTCGGTGTTCATGATCGTGCCGCTGCCGCTCCTGCATGGAACCGCGGGCATGGGGTTGCTGGCCTTTGCGGCGGGGCTGCTGGCGCGGGATGGCTTGGCGCTGCTGGCGGGCTGGGCGCTCACCGTCGGCTGCGGCGGGGTGCTGGCGGTGATGGTCGCCGCGGCGCGGCTGGGCGCGCGCCACTTCCTCTGAGCGGCGCTCTTCCGAGAAGGGGAGCCATTTTCCGGTGTGGCCGTTCCGGCGAGAAGGAGCCCCACCATGCACGTCGACCGCACCTTTTCCACCTTCGCCAACGCCACCGCCAAGGCGACCGGCAGCCCGTGGGCTTTCGTGGTCTGCGTGACGGTGGTCGTGCTCTGGGCGGTCACCGGACCGCTGTTCCACTTTTCCGACACCTGGCAGCTGGTGATCAACACCGGCACCACGATCATCACCTTCCTGATGGTGTTCCTAATCCAGAACACGCAGAACCGCGATGGCGCGGCGCTGCAAGCCAAGCTCGACGAACTGATCCGCGTGACGAAAGAAGCGCGCAACGATCTCGTCGGCATCGAAAATAAGCCGGAAGAAGTGCTTGAAGAGGTGCGTGCCACTGGTGACGAGGATGTGCACCAAGGCGTGCAGGACTGACGGCAATCCCCGAGCGTGATAATCATATGGATATCACGCTGTTGGTTGGGGGATTCAATGCTTCATTTCCGTTTGGCGCTCGCAGCGTTATTTTCTTCTTTTATCGCGCTGGCAGCTGTGCCGGCGACTGCCGCCGACAATGGCACGATCACCGTATTTGCGGCGGCCTCGCTGACCGATGCACTGAAAGAAGTCGGCAAGGCGTATGAAGCCAAGACCGGTCAGCATGTGGTATTCTCGTTCGCAGCATCGTCGGTGCTTGCCCGGCAAATCGAGTCTTCGGCGGGCGCCGACATATTCCT
>NZ_DASXYF010000021.1:0-23434 GCF_036502675.1 Phenylobacterium sp. | reverse complement strand
GAGGGCAGGCCGTGGGGGTTTGGGCGGGCGCGAGCGGCCTGACCAGCGCCGTAGGGCCCGTGCTGGGCGGCTGGCTGACCCAGGCGATTTCCTGGCGGGCGGTGTTCTTCATCAATCTGCCGGTGGCGGCCATCGCGTTCTGGCTGGTCTGGGCCAACGCCGAGGAGAGCAAGGGCACGGCCTCGGGCCCCGTGGACTGGCTGGGCGCCGCGGCGGTCACCGTGGGCCTGGCGGCGGTGACCTGGGCGCTGACTGTGGCGCCGAAGCAGGGCGCGGACGCCGCGGTCCTGAGCGCCGGCGGCCTCGGCGCGGCGGCCCTGATCGGCTTCGTCTTCATCGAAAGACACGCCGCCAACCCCATGACGCCGCTCACGCTTTTCAAATCCCTGACCTTCTCCGGGGTCAACGGGCTGACGCTGGTGCTCTATGGCGCGCTGGGCGCGGCCTTCTTCCTGTTGCCCTTCGAGTTGATCACCGCCCACGGCTACGCGCCCTCGGCGGCCGGCGCGGGCCTCTTGCCCATGTCCGTCGGCCTGGCGGTGCTTTCGCCTTTGGCAGGCCGGATGGCGTCGCGGATCGGCGCCAGGCCGCTGCTGATCGTGGGGCCGCTGCTGATCGCGGGCGGCTTCGCCCTGCTGGCGGCGCTCTCGCAGGCCGGGAGTTACTGGGTCTCGATGTTCCCAGGCCTGGTGGTCGTGGCCCTGGGGGCCGGCGTCGCCGTCGCGCCCTTGACCGACGCGGTGCTGGGTGCGGTGGCGGACGAGTACGAAGGCGCGGCGTCCGGCGTGAACAACGCCGTGGCGCGGGTCGCGGGCCTGCTGGCGGTGGCCCTGGTCGGCTTCGCCATCGGCGGCGCCAACCCCCAGGCGGTCGCCGCCGGCTATCGCACCGCCATGATCGTCTCGGCCGTGGCCTCGGCGGTCGCCGCCCTGATCGCGGCCCTGACCGTGCGGACCCCGGCCAAGGACTGAGGTTCAGGCTTGCCGGAGTATGACGATCGTCATCTAATGGCCGGATGGCCGACAAAGCGATCATCGTCATCGGCGCCGGCGACGCCCTGGGCGGCGCCATCGCCCGCCGCTTCGCCCGCGAGGGCTACGCCGCGGTGATCGTGCGCCGCCACGCCGACCAGCTCGAACCGCTCGCCCAGGCGATCCGCGAGGCCGGCGGCGAGGCGCACCCCTTCGGCGCCGACGCCCGCCAGGAAGACCAGATGGTCGCCCTGTTCGAGAAGGTGGAAGCCGAGATCGCCCCCGTCGAGGTCTGCGTCTTCAACATCGGCGCGAACGTGCGCTTCTCGATAGTCGAGACCACCAGCCGGGTCTTCTCCAAGGTCTGGGAGATGGCCTGCTTCTCCGGCTTCCTGGCGGGGCGCGAGGCGGCCAAGGTCATGACGCCCCGAGGCCGCGGCACGGTGATCTTCACCGGCGCCACCGCCAGCCTGCGCGGCGGTGTGGGCTTCGCGGCCTTCGCCTCGGCCAAGGCGGGCCTGCGCGCCGTCGCCCAGAGCATGGGCCGCGAGCTGGGACCCAAAGGGATCCATGTCGCCCACACCATCATCGACGGAGCCATCGACACCGCCTGGATCGCCGAGAACTTCCCGGCCCGCTACGCGCTCAAGGAACAGGACGGCATCCTGAACCCCGACCACATCGCCGACGCCTACTGGGCCCTGCATGTCCAGCCCCGCGACGCCTGGACCCATGAACTCGATCTTCGGCCCTACATGGAGGCTTGGTGATGACCAAGACCACGACATGAGCAAGACGCTCGAGTTCCTGTTCGATTTCGGCAGTCCCGCGAGCTACCTCGCCTACAAGCGCCTGCCGGACCTTCGGGCGAGGACCGGCGCGCGGATCGACTACGTCCCCATGCTGCTTGGCGGGGTCTTCAAGGCCACAGGCAACGCCTCGCCGGCCGCGGTGCCGGCCAAGGGGCGCTGGATGAACGCGGACCTGGCGCGGTGGGCTGAGCGCCACGGCGTCGAGTTCAACCGCAACCCCTTCTTCCCGATCAACACCCTGCTCCTGATGCGCGGCGCGGCCGGCTTGATCGAGGACACCCGCTTCATGGCCTATTGCGACGCCGTCTTCGACGCCATGTGGCGCGAGCCGAAGAACCTGGGCGATCCGGCCGAGCTGGTCCCGGTCCTGCGCCGCGCGGGCCTGGAGGCCGACGACTTCCGCGATCTGGTCGAACGCGACGACGTCAAGGCCCGCCTGAAGACCATCACGGAGGCCGCGGTCGAGCGCGGGGTGTTCGGGGCCCCGACCTTCTTCGTCGGCGAGGCGATGTTCTTCGGCCAGGACCGCATGGATTTCGTCGAAGAGGCGCTGGCGGCTTGAGACAGGACCGGGTCGCCCTTCGCGCCATCTATCGATAGGGTGCGGCGACGGAGGCGGGTCTTCGATGAGCGTTGCCTACAGCACCTTTGACAGCGTCCGGCTGCGCAGCGGCGGGCAGGTTCTCGTCCTGGCGCGCGCCGGCGCCCTGGACCTGGCGGACGTTCCCTACGAGGACAGCTGGGGCGCCTGGCGGACCTTCCTGACCCTGCCGCTCGATGCGGCCTCGCTTGCGGCCCTGAAGCAATTTTGGAAGCCGCTGCGCGGAAGCCAGCCGTCTGGCTCCCAATCCGATCAGGAGATCAGGGCGGAGGTGGCGGCCGCCCTGCGCGGCGGTCGTCTGAGCTGCATCCTGCAGGCGGCCGACCCATCGCCGGGCCCCCCACAGCCGCCGCCCGCTCAAAAGATCGCCTGGGGAAACGCCGTGTCGGCCGCGTTCAAGGCCAAGGTGATCGCCATCGCGGCCGACCTCCAGATCGACCCGGACTGGATGATGGCGATCATGAATTTCGAATCCGGCGGGACGTTCAGCTCCGATATTCAAAACCGAGGCGGCAGCCACTTCTACGGCCTGATCCAGGCCGGAATTCCGGTGATCACCGGCACGTTCGGCCTCTCGGTAAAGGAATACAGAGACCTCGATCCCGTCGATCAGCTTGACTATGTGAAACAGTATTTCGAGCCCTATGCGGGGCGGATGCACACCTTGTCGGACGCCTATATGGTTGTCCTGTGGCCCAGGGCCGTCGGCCAGGCGGAAACCTTCGTGCTGTTCCAGGACCCCAAGAAAGCCTATCAGCAAAACAAAGGTCTTGACGCCGACAAGGACAAGAAAGTCACCAAGGCAGAGGCCACCGCGGCCGTGCAGAAGAGCTTGACGGATGGCCAGAACGTCAAGAACGCGGGCTGATCGGCTGTCTCGTCGGGGGCCCGGGATTGCGTTCCTGATCGCTGCCTTGGCGTGGGCAGGTCTCGGCGGGAGCGCGGCGCACGGTGCGCCAACGTGGCGGGCGGCGCCGTTTTCAAGTCGCCGGGCCGTTACATCGTCAGGCGCCGCCCTGGTGGAGGCGCGAGGCGCGCCCGGCCCCGGGCAGACCTTCCGGGTGGTGGTGGGTCGCTCCGTCGTCCTGATCACCGATCCCGCCAAGCCCCGCGGCGCCTTCGCTGATTTCCCGATCCCGGATTTCATCGCCCATTTCTCGAACACGGGCCTCGCCGGCCAAGACGTGATCGTGGTGCAGCAGGACGCGACCGGTAACGCTTGCGATGGTGGTCCGCTTTGGCTTCTGATCCTCGGCAAGGGCCGCGCGCCGAAGCTGACCCGCCCCATCGACTGGTGCGGCGGAGCGCCGCCACAAATCCGGGCCGAAGGCGCCAAGATCGTGATCCGGCTGCCGGCGACGCCGCCGAGCGGGCAAGCGGGGCCTGACGGCGTGCCGGGCGAGACCTGGGTTTTCGAGGCCGGGCGGCTCAGAAAGCTCGGCCGATAGCCGGAAGCGGGGCGCCGCGCCCCCCGGCTTGCTGAAAAGGTCGCGTCTCCCCACATAGTTTGGCAAGGGTCGGGGCATAGAGTTGCACGCACGACCTCGCGTTCCCCGGTCAAGCTGGTCCGTGGAACGCGATGAGACCCAGTGTCGCGCAAGACTATTGCTCCGCTTGAACCATGGACCGAACGGTCCACATAAATCACCGAAAGCCGTCGCCTACGGGGACGGACGGATCGTCCGACTCAGACGCATCGTCTGGGTGACTGCGATCCGGTAGACCGGGCTGCGAGACCAACGCGGCCGGTCAGGAGTTGAAGGCATCATGTCCGAGATCAAAATACTGCCGATCCTGCCGCTGCGGGACATCGTGGTGTTCCCGCACCAGCCGGTGCCGCTCTTCGTGGGCCGCGAGAAGTCCGTGCGCGCGCTCGAAGAAGCGATGAAGAACGAGGGCAAGCAGATCCTGCTCGCCACCCAGAAGGACAAGGACGACGACGATCCGGCGCCCGACGGCATCTATGATGTCGGCGTCGTCGCCACCGTTCTGCAACTGCTCAAGCTGCCCGACGGCACCGTCAAGGTGCTGGTGGAAGGCCGCGCGCGGGCCGGAGTCTCCCGCTTCACCGACCAGGCCGAGTTTTATGAGGCCGAGATCGCTTACGTCGCGGAGGACGGCGCGGGTTCGGCCGAGGCCGAGGCGCTCAGCCGCGCCGTGGTCGAGCAGTTCGAAAACTACGTGAAGCTGAACAAGAAGGTGCCGCCCGAGGCCCTGGCTGCGATCCCGCAGATCGACAATCCGGGAGAGCTGGCCGACCGCATCGCCTCGCACCTGTCGGTGAAGATCAGCGAGAAGCAGCAGCTGCTCGAGGTGTTCAACGTCGTAAAGCGCCTGGAGAAGGTCTACGCCCTGATGGAGGGCGAGATCAGCGTCATGCAGACGGAGAAGAAGATCCGCAACCGCGTGAAGCGCCAGATGGAGAAGACGCAGCGCGAGTACTACCTGAACGAACAGATGAAGGCGATCCAGCGGGAGCTGGGCGAGCAGGACGACAGCCGCGACGAGCTGCTGGAACTCGAGCGCCGCATCAAGAAGACCAAGCTCTCGAAGGAGGCCCGCACCAAGGCCGACGCGGAGCTGAAGAAGCTGCGCAACATGAGCCCGATGTCGGCGGAATCCACCGTCGTGCGGAACTACCTCGACTGGCTGTTGTCGATTCCGTGGGGCAAGGCCAAGGGCAAGCCCATCGACGTGGAGCGGGCCGAGAAGATCCTCGACGAGGACCATTACGGCCTGGAGAAGGTCAAGGAGCGGATCATCGAGTACCTGGCCGTGCAGGCCCGGACCGGCGCCCTGAAGGGCCCAATTCTCTGCCTGGTCGGACCTCCCGGCGTCGGCAAGACCTCGCTGGGCCGTTCCATCGCCAAGGCCACGGGGCGCGAGTTCGTGCGTGTGTCGCTGGGCGGGGTGCGTGACGAGGCGGAGATCCGCGGCCACCGGCGCACCTACATCGGCTCCATGCCCGGCAAGATCATCCAGTCGATGAAGAAGGCCAAGTCGACCAACGCCTTCTTCCTGCTGGACGAGATCGACAAGATGGGTTCGGACTGGCGGGGCGACCCGTCCTCGGCCCTGCTCGAGGTGCTGGACCCGGCGCAGAACTCGACTTTCGCCGACCATTACCTGGAGGTGGACTACGACTTGTCGCCGGTGATGTTCGTCACCACGGCCAACAGCCTCAACATGCCCCAGCCGCTGCTGGACCGCATGGAGATCATCCGCATCCCCGGCTACACCGAGGATGAGAAGGTCGAGATCGCCAAGCGGCACATCCTGGCCAGGCTGACCAAGGACCATGGGCTGAAGCCCGCGGAATTTGTGGTGCCCGACCAGGCGATCCGCGACCTGATCCGCTACTACACGCGGGAATCGGGCGTGCGCTCGCTGGAGCGGGAGTTGGGCAACCTGGCGCGCAAGACGGTGCGTGACCTGGCCCGTGGCGGCGAAATCTCGATCACCATCGACGACGAGCGGCTGGGCAAGTACGCGGGCGTCCGCAAGTACAAGTACGGCGAGATGGACACCGAGGATCAGGTCGGGATCATCACCGGGCTGGCCTACACCGACTTCGGCGGCGACATCCTGACCATCGAAGCGGTCAAGATGCCCGGCAAGGGCCGGATGTCGATCACCGGCAACCTGAAGGACGTGATGAAGGAGTCGATCTCGGCGGCGAACAGCTATGTGCGCAGCCGGGCGACGAAGTTCGGCATCGAGCCGCCGTCCTTCGAGCGGACCGACGTCCACATCCATGTGCCGGACGGGGCCACGCCCAAGGACGGCCCTTCCGCGGGCGCGGCCATGGCCACGGCCATCGTCTCGGTGCTGACCGGCATCCCGATCCGCAAGGACATGGCCATGACCGGCGAGGTCACCCTGCGGGGCCGGGTGACCGCCATCGGCGGCTTGAAGGAAAAGCTGCTGGCGGCGCTGCGCTCGGGCGTGAAGACCGTGCTGATCCCGGCCGAGAACGAGAAGGACCTGGCCGACATCCCCGACAACGTGAAGTCGGAGATGGAGATCATCCCCGTCTCCAACATGGACGAGGTGCTGGCCCGGGCGCTGACCAGGGCCCCGACGCCGATCGAATGGTCCGAGTCCGACGGGCCCGTGGCGGCGGTTCCGGCTGACGACGGCGACTTGGAAACGGTGATCACCCACTAACCGCCGCCCAACATCTGTCCATCGACGTCAATTTAAGCGGCGCGGGGGTCTCCCCGCGCCGCTCTTGTTTGACGGGCGAGTAAAGACCGACATACTTCTTCCGGCGAGAACGTGTCCGGCGCACAGGGGCGCCTCGCCAAAAGGAAACCGCCTGGGAGAAACAACAAGATGACCAAGGCCGAACTCGTAACCGCGATCGCCGAAAAGGCGGGGCTCAATAAGTCACAGTCCAAGAATGCGTTGGAAGCTTTCATTGAATCCGTCACCGTCGCGCTGAAGGCCGACAAGGAAGTCCGCCTCGTCGGGTTCGGCAGCTTTGTGCCGGTAAAGCGGGCGGCGGGAACCGCACGCAATCCGCGCACCGGCGAAACCGTCAAGCGCCCGGCCTCGAAGACCGCTCGTTTCCGGGCGGGGGAAGGACTGAAGGGCGCGCTCAACTGAGGTGCGGCGGCGAGGCGGTGCGTTGCAAGGGCGGTCGCAGGGCGACCGCCCTTTTCGTTTGCGGCCGCAACGGGCTAGAAGGACGCCGCGCGGGCGGCTAGCTCAGCTGGTCAGAGCACCTGGTTTACACCCAGGGGGTCGGGGGTTCGAACCCCTCGCCGCCCACCATTTTTCAGCGGTCCCTTGGTCCGGCCGCGACGTCGGGAATCCAACGGACTTGACGCCCGGGGCCGGCCGCCGGATCGTCCGGCGCAACCAGGAGAGGCGCCATGCCCTACAAGTTCGAGATCACCAAGGACAAGGCCGGCGAATTCCGCGTGCGGTTCAAGGCCCCCAACGGCGAGGTGATGTTCGCCACCGAAGGCTATTCTTCCAAGGCCTCGGCCAAGAACGCCATCGCCTCGATGCAGAAGAACGGTCCCGACGCCGAGGTCGACGACACCACCGACTAGCCAGGCCGCCGCCACGCGCCGGGGGTTGTGGACGGCCGCTGCTTGGGTCATTAGCCCCCTCCGCACGCACTTGGCGTCGGCGGATGCGAGGACCCGATGCCCTTTCCCCCTTTGCACCCCACGCTGGCGCAGGCGCTGACGACCCGGGGCTACGCCGAGCCGACCCCCGTGCAGGCCGCCATCCTGGGGGAGGACCGCGGCGGTCGCGACCTGCTGGTCTCGGCCCAGACGGGCTCGGGCAAGACGGTGGCGTTCGGCCTGGCCGCGGCCGCCGACCTCCTCGACGGCCTGGAGGCGCTGGGCCCCGCCGCCGAGCCGCTGATCCTGGTCGTCGCGCCGACCCGGGAGCTGGCGCTGCAGGTGGAGCGGGAGCTGGCCTGGCTCTATGCGCCTGCGGGCGGGCGGGTGGTCTCCTGCGTGGGCGGTATGGACGCGCGCCGCGAGCAGCGGGCGCTGGCCGCCGGCGCCCATGTGGTGGTGGCGACGCCGGGCCGGCTGAAGGACCACATCGAGCGCGGCAACATCGACCTCTCCGGCCTGCGCGTCGTGGTGCTCGACGAGGCCGACGAGATGCTGGACCTCGGCTTCCGTGAGGACCTGGAGTTCATCCTCGACGCCACGCCCGACCAGCGGCGCACGATGCTGTTCTCCGCCACCATCGCCAAGGACATCGCCGCCCTGGCCCGCCGCTATCAGCGCGACGCGCTCAGGATCGACACCACCGTCGCCAACGCGCCCCATGGCGACATCGAGTACCGGGCGATGCGTGTGGCGCCCGGCGAGACCGAGCACGCGGTGGTCAACGTGCTGCGCTATTTCGAAAGCCCCGGCGCCCTGGTGTTCTGCGCCACGCGCGAGGCGGTGCGGCGGCTGTTCACCGCCTTGCGGGAGCGCGGGTTCGAGGTGGTGGCGCTCTCGGGCGAGCTCAGCCAGAAGGAGCGGGGCGACGCCCTGCAGGCTCTGCGGGACGGCCATGCCCGGGTCTGCGTCGCCACCGACGTGGCGGCCCGCGGCATCGACCTGCCCGACCTGGGCCTGGTGATCCACGTGGACCTGCCGGCGAACCGCGCGGGCCTGCTGCACCGCAGTGGCCGGACGGGCCGGGCGGGGCGCAAGGGCGCCTCCGTGCTGCTGGTCCCCTACACCAAGCGCCGGCGGGCCGAGCAACTCCTGGCGTCCGCCAACATCGAGGCGGCCTGGAGCGGGCCGCCCAGCGCCGAGGCGATCCGCGTCGAGGACCAGCGGCGGCTGCTGGAGGACCCGATCCTCGCCGAGCCGCCGGGCGAGGACGAGGCGGCCCTGGTCCAGGCCCTGATGTCGGCCTGCGCGCCGGAGGCCCTGGCCGCGGCGGTGATCCGCCTGCGCCGCGCCCGCCTGCCGGCGCCGGAGGAGGTGTTCGACGACGGGGACCGCGACGCCCGCGTGCCGTCGCACGAGCCGCGGTCCACCTACGATCCCCGCGCGCCGCGCCAGGCTGACGCGGGCCGCCGCGAACGGCCGGGTCCCGACGAGGTGATCTGGTTCCGCCTCACCGTGGGCCGCCGCAACAACGCCGATCCCAAGTGGCTGGTGCCGCTGATCTGCCGGCTGGGGCACGTGACCAAGAAGGACATCGGCGAGATCCGCATCTTCGATCGCGAGACCAAGTTCGGGATCGTCAAGGCCGCCGAGCCGAAGTTCAGCGTCGCCATCCAGGCCGCCGCGGAGGACGACGTCCGCATCGAGCCGGCCGGGGCGCCGCCGGGTCCGCGTGAGCCCCGCCGTCCTGACGCCGAGGCCCCGCGCAAATCCCCGCCCTGGCGCCCGGAGGGTGTCGGTCGGCCGCCCCAGGGACCGCCGCGCGGGCCGGAAGGTGAAAGTCCGCCGCGAAAGCCCAAGCCCCCCAGGTCCGGCCCCCCGTCAGGCGCCAAGGGCAAGCCTAAACGGCGCTCGAATGACCGGCCGAAGGGGCGGTAAGGAAGCGGACCGGACCTAGGCCCTGGCGAAGATCACGCTGAGGTTGTTGGCCGGCATGGCGACGCGGCGGACGAACACCAGATCGTGGCGGGCGGCCAGGGCCGTGACGTCCTCCAGCGGCCGCAGTCCCCAGCCGGGGTTGCGCCGCCTCAGGTCGGCGTCGAAGGCGACATTGGAGGGGGCGGTCTCCACGCCATCCTCCAGGTAGGGGCCATAGAGGAAGAGCACCCCGCCCGGCTGCAGCACCCGCGCCGCGCCGGCGACCAGCGCCTCGGCGGCGGTCCAGGGCGCGATGTGGATCATGTTGATGCAGACCACGGCGTCGAAGGGCCCGGCGGGCCAGGCCGCCTGGTCGGTGACGTCGAGCCGCCGGGGCGGGGCAAGGTTCGGAAGGTCCGAGGCCTCCCGCCAGGCGGCGATGCTGGCCAGGGCCTCGGGGTCGGGATCGGTGGGCAGCCAGGCTGCATCCAGCAGGTGCTCCGCGACGAACACAGCGTGTTCGCCGGCCCCGCTGGCGACCTCAAGCACCCGGGCGTCCGGCGGCAGCGTCTCGCGCAGCACCGCCAGGATCGGCTCGCGGTTGCGGGCGGTGGAGGGCGACGAACGGGCGCCGGCGCGGAGGAGACGGCTCATGGTTCCAGCCTAGCGCTTGCGGAACGTCCTGCCGAGGCTCAGCATCGGATGATGGCGCAACTCAGTCACACGGTCGGACCCACCGACCCCCCGCTCCTGGAGCACACCATCGGCGAAGCGCTGACCCGCGCCGCCGAACGCTGGCCCGACGCCGATGCGCTGGTCAGCGCGCACCAGCAGGTCCGATGGACCTGGGCCGAACTCGCGAGCCGGAGCGCCGCCATGGCGGCGGGGCTGCTCGCGCTGGGGCTTGAGCCCGGCGACCGGGTGGGGGTCTGGGCGCCCAACTGCGCCGAATGGGCCCTGGCGCAGTTCGCCACCGCCAGGGCGGGGATGATCCAGGTCAACATCAACCCGGCCTACCGGGTGTCGGAACTCGAGTACACCTTGCGCAAGGTGGGGGTGAAGGCGCTGATCTGCGCGGAGCGCTTCAAGACCAGCGACTATGTCGGCATGACCGAGAGCCTGGCGCCGGAGATCGCCGCCTGCGCGCCGGGCCGGCTGGCGGCGGCGGCGCTGCCGGAACTGGCTTCGGTGATCCAGATCGGCGGCGCGCCGCGGCCCGGCTGGCTCGCCTTCGATTCCGTCGCAGGCTTGGCGGACGACGGCCATCGCCGCCAGTTGGCGCAGATCGCGCCTGCGTTGTCGAACCGCGACGCCATCAACATCCAGTTCACCTCGGGCACCACGGGAAGGCCCAAGGGCGCGACCCTTTCCCACCGCAACATCCTCAACAACGCCTACTTCTGCGGCCTGTCCATGGGCCTGCGGGAGGGGGACAGGCTGTGCATTCCCGTGCCGCTCTACCACTGCTTCGGCATGGTGATGGGCAACCTGGCCTGCACGGTGCACGGGGCGACCATGGTCTATCCGTCCGACGGCTTCGACGCCGACGCGGTGCTGCGCACGGTGGCGCAGGAACGCTGCACGGCCCTGCACGGCGTGCCCACCATGTTCATCGCCGAGCTGGAGCATCCGGACTTCGAGACCTTCGACCTGGGCTCCCTGCGCACCGGTCTCATGGCCGGCTCGCCGTGCCCGGTGGAGGTGATGCGCAAGATCATCGACCGGATGCACATGTCCGAGGTGGGCATCGCCTACGGCATGACGGAAACCAGCCCTGTCAGCCTGCAGACCGCGGGCGACGACCGGTTGGAGCGCCGGGTCTCCACCGTGGGCCGGGCGCAGCCGCACCTGGAGGTCAAGATTATCGACGCCGAGGGCGCGGTGGTTCCCCGCGGGCGGACGGGAGAACTCTGCACCCGCGGCTATTCGGTGATGCTGGGCTACTGGGACGATCCGGAGAACACCGCCAAGGCCATCGACGCCGAGGGCTGGATGCACACCGGCGACCTGGCCACCCTGGACGAGGGCGGCTACGGCAACATCGTCGGCCGTATCAAGGACCTGGTGATCCGCGGCGGCGAGAACGTCTACCCGCGGGAGGTCGAGGAATTCCTGTTTGCGCATCCGGCGGTGGAGGACGTCCAGGTGGTGGGCTTGCCGGATTCGAAGTACGGCGAGGAGCTCTGCGCCTGGATCAAGCTGCGGACGGGCGCCAGCGCCTGCGAGGCTGATATCCACGACTTCTGCCGTGGCCGGATCGCCCACTACAAGATTCCCCGCTACGTGCGCTTCGTCGAGGCGTTTCCGATGACGGTCACGGGAAAGATCCAGAAGTTCGAGATCCGCGCCGCGATGATCGCCGAGCTGAATCTGGCGACCCAACTCACCGCCTGACCCGCAGGGGCCGCCAATCCATGGAGCGCATAATGGACGATCAGGGAAACTCCGCGGAGCCCTTGTCGCGGCGGGCGTTCGCGGCCTTGTCGGCCGCGGCGGCGGCCTCGGCCATGGCGACGCCGGCGGCAGGCGCCTCGGCCATGGCCATGGATGTCGAGATCAAGACGCCGGACGGCGTGTGCGACGCGGCCCTGATCCACCCGGCGGGGGAGGGGCGCTGGCCCGCCGTTCTGGTGTGGCCGGACGCCTACGGCCTTCGCCCGACGTTCCGTGAGATGGGCGCGCGCCTGGCGGGCGAAGGCTATGTGGTGCTGGTGGTCAACCAGTTCTACCGCAGCCGCAAGGCGCCGGTCTTCGCAGGCCCGGTGAATTTCAGCGAACCGAAGACCCGCGAGGCCCTGATGGAGCTGCGGAAGCCTCTGACGCCCGAGACCGTGGCCCGCGACGGCGCCGCCTTCCTGGCCTTTCTCGACGGCCAGAAGGTGGTGAACGCCAGGGCCAAGGCCGGCGTGGCGGGCTATTGCATGGGCGGGGCCATGACCCTGCAGGCGGCCGCCGCGCTGCCGTCGCGGATCGGAGCCGGCTGCTCGTTCCATGGCGGCGGCCTGGTGACCGACGGGCCGGACAGCCCGCACCTGCTCGTCCCCAGGATCAAGGCTTCCTACTACTTCGGCGTGGCGGCCAACGACGACGCCAAGGAGCCGCAGGCCAAGGAGGTGCTGAAGGCCGCCTTCGCCGCCGCCAAGGTCCCCGCCAGGATCGAGGTCTACAGCGAGAGCCAGCACGGCTGGTGCGTGCCGGACAGCCCCGTCTACAACAAGCCCGACGCCGAGCGCGCCTGGGGCGAGATGCTGGCGCTCTACAAGGCCGCCCTGGTCTGATCAGTGACGACGTAGCGGAGCTTGTACGCCCCGGGGGGGGAGCCCCGCCTTTGGCTGAGGCGCCTTTTCAAGCCTAGAAACCAGCCATCGCCGCCCGCGGCAGGCCACCCCGCCGTGCAGCGCATAGACACATCGTCGAGCGCTGTTACCGTCGCGATCAAGGCGAGTAGCTGAGTGCTGGAGCTTGATATGGACGCGCTGAGCGCAGGGTCGCGCGTCGGCCGGGCTGAGCCGGCTGCGGGTTTGAGCTACCGCGCCGACATTGATGGGCTGCGCGCCGTGGCGGTGTTGCCGGTCGTCCTGTTTCATGCCGGGATTCCTGGCCTGGGCGGCGGGTTCGTCGGGGTGGACGTGTTCTTCGTCATCTCCGGCTACCTGATCACGTCGATCATCCGCGACGACCTCGCGCGAGATCGCTTCTCCATCCTGCGGTTCTACGAGCGGCGCGTTCGCCGCATCCTGCCGGTCCTGTTCGGGGTGCTGATCGTCACCACCGTGGCGGCGACGGCGCTGTTCCTGCCGGAGGATTTCCGCAACTTCGGCAAGAGTCTGCTGGCCACCGCCCTGTTCGGCTCGAACGTGCAGTTCTGGCGCGAGGCCGACTACTTCGACGCGCCGGCGCTTACCAAGCCGCTGCTGCACACCTGGTCGCTGGCGGTGGAGGAGCAGTTCTACATCCTGATCCCGCCCGCCCTGATGCTGCTGTCGCGCTGGCGATCCCAGTGGCTGGTGTTGGGCGTGCTGGGGGTCTCGGTCGCGGCCTCCCTGGCGGTGAGCGTCTGGGCCGTCGACCATGCGCCGCGCGCGGCCTTCTACCTTCTGCCGGCGAGGGCGTGGGAGCTGCTCATCGGCTCGCTGTTGGCCTACGGCGCCTTCCCGAAGATCAAGCATCAGGCCGCGGTGGAGCTGCTCGGGGCGGCCGGCCTGCTGGCGATCCTCGCCTCGGCGGCGCTGTACACCGAGGCGACCCCGTTCCCAGGCTTGGCCGCCCTTCCGCCGACGGTGGGCGCCCTGCTCGTCCTCTATTCGGGGGAAGGCAGGGCCACCGCTGTCTCCCGGCTCCTGGCGGTGCAGCCGTTGCGCTTCGTCGGGCTGATCTCCTATTCGCTCTACATGTGGCACTGGCCGATCATCGTGCTGGCCCGCTATTGGAATATCCGCCCGATCACGGGCCTGGGCGCCGTCGGCCTGGTGGCCGCATCGCTCTTCGCCGCCTGGCTGTCGTGGCGCTATATCGAGCGGCCGTTCCGCGCTCCGCAAGCCGCGAGACTACCCCGGCCGGCGCTGTTCGCCCGCGTGGCCGTCGCGATGGTGGCGGCCGTGGCGTGCGGCGCCGCGATCGACAAGCTGAAGGGGGCGCCGGCCCGGATGTCGCCGGCGGCCTTGGCCATTCTCGAGCGCAAGCAGTACAATGATCCGCTGCGGTCGTGTCACATGGCCTTCGCGCATCACATGAAGCTGCCCGACCTCTGCATCAGGGGCGCGCCCGGCGTGGAGCCCAGCTTCCTGATGGTCGGCGACAGTCACGCCGGCGCGCTGGCCCACGGGGTCTTCGAGGCGGCGCGGCTCGAGAGCGTCTCCGGCTACCAGCTGTCGGACGCGGGCTATCGCCCGATCGCGCCGATCCTGAAGCGGGGGGAACAGAAGAAATACGCCTATATGAACCGGATGCTGGTCGGTCTCCTCGACGGACATCCGGAGCTGAAGACGGTAGTCGTGGTCGTCTATTGGCGTCAGGCGATGCAGGACAGCTACATCGCCCCCGGCGGCGCGCCGGCCAGCCTTGCGGGGGCGTTCAAGGCGCTGATGCGGCGATACCCCGAGCGGCAGTTCGTTTTCGTCGAACCGCCGCCGATGTCCCCGCTGTTCGGGGCCAGCAGCGCCGCCCGCGCCGCCCAGTATCACCGTCCGTTCCAGCCGGATATCCCGCGCCGGGAGTTCGAGACCATGGAGGCGGCGTACATGCCGATCCTGCAAGCCCTCGACTCCGAGCCGAACGGAAGCGTGATCGACACCACCTCCGCGCTTTGCGACCACCGAACCTGCCACGGCCGGGTCGCGGGCGAACTCGCATATCGCGACGACAACCACCTGTCCGACGCCGCCGCGCTGAAACTGACGCCCATGCTCAGGTCGGCGTTCCGGACGCCTGCGGAATCGACGCAGACCGCCGCGCTCGACGACGGCGGCGGGGACGCGGGAAACACGTCGCGCCCGTCGACGTCCTCGCCCTGAGCGGCCCTGCCGCCGCCGGGGCTGGCGGCGCGTAAGCGGTGGACTATGTAAGGGGCGCGTCGGTCCAAAGACCCGCATGGGCCGCCGCGACGCAGCGCGACGAATCCCACAAACCACCAGGCGAAGACGGGAGACCACGATGATCCGCAAGGCGCGCGCCGCATGGCGCGGAACCGGCCGTGACGGTCAAGGAGACCTGACCACCGATTCGGGCGTGCTGGCCGAGACGCCCTTTTCCTTCCACACCCGGTTCGAGAACGAGAAGGGGACCAATCCGGAGGAGCTGGTCGCCGCCGCCCACGCCGGCTGCTTCACCATGGCCCTGGCCTTCCAGCTGCAGGCGGCGGGCTACGAGCCCGCCGAGCTTAGGACCGAGGCCGCGGTGACGCTGGAGCCGGAGGGAGACGGCTTCAGGATCAGCAAGTCGGCCCTGACGCTCACCGCCGAGGTCCCGGGCCTCGACCGCGAGACCTTCGACAGGCTGGCGCAGGCGGCGGAGAAGGGCTGCCCGGTCTCCAAGGTGCTGAACGCCGAGATCACGCTCGAGGCGACGCTGAAATAGGGGGAGGTCGTCGTCGGTGGCGCGAATGACGGGACTTGAACCCGCGACCTCCGGCGTGACAGGCCGGCGCTCTAACCAACTGAGCTACATCCGCATCGCTTCCGCAAACGCGAGGCGCGTCTGATAGGTCCGACCCCCGAACCTGTCAATCGGCAAGCGACGGGGAGGCGCCGGAGCGTTCTCTGCGGCGACGCACAAACCGCCGTTTGAACGCCGCGCGCGGGTGGTCTAGAAGGTCCCGCGACTCCTTCGAGGACTTCATGAACGCGTTTCTCCTGCAGTACCTGCCCATCGTGATCTTCCTGGGGATCGCGGCGGCGCTGGGGGTGCTTTTCGTGGTCGCGGCGGCGGTGCTGGCGCCGTCCAGGCCGGACCCGGAAAAGTTCTCCACCTACGAGTGCGGCTTCAACGCCTTCGATGACGCGCGGATGAAGTTCGACGTCCGGTTCTACCTGGTCTCGATCCTGTTCATCATCTTCGACCTGGAGGTGGCCTTCCTGTTCCCCTGGGCCGTCTCGCTGATGAAGTTGCCGCAGGCGGCCTCGCACTTCGCCTTCTGGTCGATGATGACCTTCCTGGGCGTGCTGACCGTGGGTTTCGTCTACGAATGGAAGAAGGGGGCGCTGGAATGGGAGTGATCATTCCGGCCGGCGGCAGGGCGCCCGCGCTGTCGGCGGCGCGGTCCTCGGTCGAGGGCTACAATCCGCGCCTGCACGACCCCTATTTCGACGGGGTGTCCGGCCAGCTCGCCGACAAGGGCTTCATCACCGCGGCGGCCGACGACCTGATCACCTGGGCGCGCACCGGCTCCCTGATGTGGATGACCTTCGGCCTGGCCTGCTGTGCGGTGGAGATGATGCAGGCCTCGATGCCGCGCTACGACCTGGAGCGCTACGGCTTCGCCCCGCGCGCCAGCCCGCGGCAGTCCGACGTGATGATCGTCGCCGGCACCCTCTGCAACAAAATGGCTCCCGCGCTACGCAAGGTCTACGACCAGATGCCGGAGCCGCGCTACGTCATCTCCATGGGCTCCTGCGCCAACGGCGGCGGCTACTACTACTTCAGCTATTCCGTCGTGCGCGGCTGCGACCGGATCGTGCCTGTCGACATCTATGTGCCGGGCTGCCCGCCCACCGCCGAGGCGCTGGTCTACGGCGTGCTGCAGCTGCAGAAGAAAATCCGCCGCACAGGGACCATCGAGCGATGACCTGGCCGGTTTCGAGCGAGGCGCTCGAGGCGCTGGGCCAGGCGACCGTCGCCAACAGCGGCGGCGACGTCACCAGCCATGCGGTGGCCTTCGGCGAGCTGACGCTGACCGTCCCACTGCCGCGGATCGTCGGCGCGCTGACCTACCTGCGCGATCACCCCGGCTGCCAGTTCCAGCAGCTCATCGACCTGGCGGGCGTCGACTATCCCGAGCGCGAGCGGCGTTTCGACGTGGTCTACCACCTGCTGTCGCTGACCAGGAACGTGCGGGTGCGCGTGAAGCTGGAGACCGACGAGGACACCCCCGTGCCCTCGATCACCGGGGTCTACCCTTGCGCCGACTGGTTCGAGCGCGAGGCGTTCGACATGTACGGCATCTTCTTCGAGGGCCATCCCGACCTGCGCCGGATCCTCACCGACTACGGCTTCCACGGCCATCCGCTGCGCAAGGACTTCCCGATGACCGGCTACGTGGAGCTCCGCTACGACGACGAGCTCAAGCGCGTGGTCTATGAGCCGGTGAAGGCCGTCGAGTGGCGCAACTGGGACTTCCTGTCCCCCTGGGAGGGCGCCGAGCGGGGCTTTGCGGCCCTGCCGGGCGACGAGAAGGCGCTGGCCAAGCCGGCGGACGCCAAATGAGCGCCGACGTCGCCCCGCCCGCCCTCGCGACCGAGACCGCGCTCGTGCCGGAGACCCCGGTCGAGGGCGAGACCAAGGTCCGCAAGTTCAACATCAACTTCGGCCCGCAGCACCCCGCGGCGCACGGCGTGCTGCGCCTGGTGCTGGAGCTGGACGGCGAGATCGTCGAGCGGGTCGACCCGCACATCGGCCTCTTGCACCGCGGCACCGAGAAGCTGATGGAGGCCCGGCCCTACGCCCAGTCGATCGGCTATTTCGACCGGCTGGACTACGTCGCCCCGATGAACCAGGAGCACGCCTATGTGCTGGCCATCGAGAAGCTGATCGGCGTCGAGATCCCGCTCCGCGGCAGCCTGATCCGGGTGCTCTATTGCGAGATCGGCCGGATACTTAACCACCTGCTCAACGTCACCACCCAGGCGATGGACGTGGGCGCGCTGACCCCGCCGCTGTGGGGCTTCGAGCAGCGCGAAAAGCTGATGGTGTTCTACGAACGCGCCTCGGGGGCGCGGATGCACGCCAACTACTTCCGGGTCGGCGGCGTGCGCCAGGACCTGCCGCCGGCGCTGGTGCAGGACATCAGCGACTGGTGCGACGGCTTTCCCAAGGTGCTCGACGACATCGAGGGCCTGATCACCGGCAACCGGATCTTCAAGCAGCGCAACGTCGACATCGGCAAGGTGACCCGCGAGGAAGCCATGGCCTGGGGCTTCACCGGGGTGATGCTCCGCGGCTCGGGCGTGGCCTGGGACCTGCGGCGCAGCCAGCCCTACGAGGGCTACGACGACTTCGACTTCGAGATCCCGCTGGGCGTGCACGGCGACTGCTACGACCGCTACCTCTGCCGCATGGAGGAGATGCGCCAGTCGACGCGGATCATGAAGCAGGCCTGCGAGCGGCTGATGAAGACGCCGGGCCTGGTGCTCATCGACGACAACAAGGTGGCCGCACCACGCCGGGGCGAGATGAAGCGCTCGATGGAGGCGCTGATCCACCACTTCAAGCTCTACACCGAGGGCTACCGCACCCCGCCGGGCGAGGTCTACGCCTGCGTCGAGGCGCCCAAGGGCGAGTTCGGCGTCTACCTGGTGTCGGACGGCGGCAACCGCCCTTACCGCTGCAAGATCCGCGCGCCGGGATATCCGCACCTGATGGCCATGGACTGGATGAACCGCGGCCACATGCTGGCGGACGTCTCCGCCATCCTGGGCTCGCTGGACATCGTGTTTGGAGAGATCGACCGTTGAACGCCCCCGCCAAGCCCAGCTTCGCCGACATCGCCCAGGCGCAGATCGAGGCCTACAACGCCCAGGATCTGGACGCCTATTGCGCCTTCTTTACCGACGACGTGACGGTGGCCGACCTCAACGGCGCGGTCTCGACGAAGGGACTCGCGGCCTACCGGGCCAAGTACGCCCAGGTGTTCGCCGATTTTCCGAACAACCGCGCCGAGCTGCTGGCGCGGATGGTGGTGGGCGCCACGGTGATCGACCACGAGCGCGTGGACCGCGGTACGGGCGCGGCGACCTTCGAGGTGGCGGCCGTCTACACCTTCGCCGGCGACAGGATCGCCCGCGTCGACTTCGTGAAGTGAGGGCCTCTTGAGCGTTCGCCGCCTCAGTCTCGAACAGCCCGACAGATTCGCCTTCAAGCCGGACACGCTGGAGGCCGCCAAGGGCTGGATGGCCAACTTCCCGGCCGGCCGTCAGCAGTCGGCGGTGATCGCCGTCCTGTGGCTGGTGCAGAAGCAGGAAGGCTGGGTGTCCGAGCCCGCCATCCGCGCGGTCGCCGAGCTGCTCGGCATGGCCCGCATCCGCGTGCTGGAGATCGCCACCTTCTACACCATGTTCATGCTGGAACCGGTAGGGACCCGCGCGCTGGTGCAGGTCTGTGGCACCACGCCCTGCGCGCTGCGCGGGGCGGGCGAACTGATGGCGGTCTGCAAGGCCAGGATCGGCGAGAAGGATCACCGCTCCGTCGACGGCAAGTTCTACTGGCAGGAAGTCGAGTGCATGGGCGCCTGCTCCAACGCCCCGATGGCGGCCATCAACGACTATTACTACGAGGACCTCACCAGCCCGGCCCTGGAACAGCTGATCGACGACTTTGCAGCCGGCAAGACGCCCGCGCCCGGCTCGTTCATTGGCCGACAGGGCTGCGCGCCCGAGGGTGGGCCGCTGACCCTGATCGACCCCAAGCTCTATGACGGTTCGGCAGCCAAACCGTTGAAGAAGCTTCCGAATCTTCCGCCCAAGGAACCGGCGGCGAGCAAGGAGCCGGTGGCGTGACCTTGGATGTGGCTCAGGCGAAGAAGCGGATGATGACCATGTTGGCCGTCGATGCGGTCTGCGTGGCCGTGGCCGTGGCCGCCGCGGTGGGCTCTTTCGCCTACGGGATCGACTGGCTGCAGTGGCTGTTCGCCGCCGCCCTGCTTGCCGGCTTCGGAGCGCAGGTGTGGTTCATCGCGGGGTTCCGGCGAACGAGTGGGGGAAGCTGAGCGTGGCCGGTATCCTGGAAGACAAGGACCGCATCTTCACCAACCTCTACGGTCTGCACGACTGGGGGCTGGAAGGCGCCAGGCGGCGCGGTTGCTGGAACGGTGTGGACCTGATCCTGGCCCAGACGCCGGAGTGGATCTGCGACCAGATCAAGAACTCCGGCCTGCGCGGCCGTGGCGGGGCGGGCTTCGCCACCGGGCTGAAGTGGACCTTCATGCCCAGGCAGGAGAGCGAGCGGCCGCACTACCTGCTGGTCAACGCCGACGAGTCGGAGCCGGGGGCCTGCAAGGACCGGGAGATCCTGCGCAACGACCCGCACCTGCTGATCGAGGGCTGCCTGATCGCCTGCCGCGCCATGCGGGCGCACACCGCCTACATCTACATCCGCGGCGAGTACGTCTTCGAGCGCGAGCGGATGGCCGCCGCGATCCGCCAAGCCTATGACGCCAGGCTGATCGGCCCCGGCAACGTCTTCGGCTGGGATTGCGACGTGCGCCTGGCCCACGGCGGCGGCGCCTATATCTGCGGCGACGAGACCGCCCTGATGGAAAGCTTCGAGGGCAAGAAGGGCCAGCCCCGCCTGAAGCCGCCGTTCCCGGCCGGCGCCGGCATCTACGGCTGCCCCACCACGGTCAACAACGTGGAGACCATCTCCGTCGTCGGCACGATCCTGCGCCGCGGCGCGCAGTGGTTCGCGGGCTTCGGCACGGAGAAGTCCACGGGCGTCAAGCTGTTCGCGGCCTCGGGCCACGTGAACAAACCCTGCGTCGTGGAAGAGGCCGTCGGCATCTCGGTGAAGCAGCTAATCGAGGACCACTTCGGCGGGGTGCGCGGCGGCTGGGGCAACCTCAAGGCGGTGATCCCCGGCGGCATCTCGGTGCGGATGATCCCGGCCGAGGAATGCGACGTGGCGGTGATGACCTACGAGGACCTGCAGGCCCGCGGCTCCGGCCTGGGCACCGGCACCCTGATCGTCATGGACAAGGACGCCGACCTGGTCCGCGCCATCGCCCGGGCCTCCTACTTCTACAAGCACGAGAGCTGCGGCCAATGCACGCCGTGCCGCGAGGGCACCGGCTGGATGTGGCGGGTAATGGAGCGGATGGTCACCGGCGAAGCCGAGATGCACGAGATCGACATGCTGCTGGACGTGGCCAGCCAGGTGGAAGGCCACACCATCTGCGGCCTGGGCGATGCAGCCGCCTGGCCGATCCAGGGTCTCTTCCGCCACTTCCGCCACGAGGTCGAGGAACGCATCACCCTCTACCGCGCCGGCAAACCCCACGTGCAGGGCGCGACCCTGCAGGCGGCGGAGTAAGCCCATGCCGATTTGTAAGGTTGACGGCGTTGAGGTCGAGTTCGAGCCCGGGATGAACGTCCTGCAGGTGGCCGAGCTCGCCGGGAAGGAAATCCCGCGCTTCTGCTACCACGAGCGGCTCTCCATCGCCGGCAACTGCCGCATGTGCCTCGTGGAGGTGAAGCCGGGCCCGCCGAAGCCGCAGGCCTCCTGCGCGCTGCCGGCCGCCGAGAACATGGAGATCTTCACCGACACGCCGATGGTCAAGAAGGCCCGGCATGGGGTGATGGAGTTCCTGCTGATCAACCACCCGCTGGATTGCCCGATCTGCGACCAGGGCGGCGAGTGCGACCTGCAGGACCAGGCCATGGGCTATGGCCGCGACGACAGCCGCTATGCCGAAAACAAGCGGGCGGTCGAAGAGAAGTTCATGGGCCCGCTGATCAAGACGATCATGACCCGCTGCATCCAGTGCACCCGCTGCGTACGCTTCATCACCGAGGTGGCCGGTCAGTCGGAGATCGGTCTCATCAGCCGCGGCGAGGACGTCGAGATCACGACCTATCTCGAACAGGCGGTGACCAGCGAATTGTCGGGCAATATCATCGACCTGTGCCCGGTCGGCGCGCTGACCTCCAAGCCCTACGCCTTCAACGCCCGGCCGTGGGAGCTGACGAAGACCGAGAGCGTGGACGTGATGGACGCCCTGGGCTCGGCCATCCGCATCGATGCGCGCGGGCCCGAGGTGATGCGCGTGCTGCCGCGCATCAACGACGAGGTCAACGAAGAGTGGATCTCGGACAAGACCCGCTACGCCTGCGATGGCTTGCTGCGCCAGCGGCTGGACCGGCCCTATGTGCGCGAGGACGGCCGTCTGCGTCCGGCGAGCTGGCCCGAGGCCTTCGCCGCCGTCGTTTCCAAGATCAAGGCGGCCACGCCCGAGCGCGTCGGCGTCATCGCCGGCGATCTGCAGGACGCCGAGTCGATGAAGGCGGCGCTGGACCTATTCGGCGCCTTGGGCGTGAAGAGCCTGGATTGCCGCCAGGACGGGGCCAAGATCGGCGCCGGTCCGCGTGAGAGCTGGCTGTTCAACTCCACCATCATGGGCATCGACGAGGCGGATGCGATCCTGCTGATCGGGACAAACCCGCGGCTGGAAGCCCCGGTGCTCAACGCCCGCATACGCAAGAACTGGATCGCGCGCGACCTGGCCGTCGGCGTCATCGGCGAGCGGGTCGACCTGACCTACAGCCACGACTATCTGGGCGCCGGCCCGGCCTCGATCGTCGAGCTGGTCAAGGCCAAGGACGGTTTCGCCGAGGCCCTGCGGGCCGCCAAGAAGCCGATGATCATCGTCGGCGCGGGCGCGCTGGCGCGCGACGACGGCGCCGCCGTGCTGGCCCAGATCGGCGAGGCGGCCAAGGCGTTCGGTGTGATCGCCGAAGGCTGGAACGGCTTCAACGTGCTGCACGGCGCGGCCAGCCGCGTCGGCGGCCTGGATCTCGGCTTCGTGCCGGGCGAAGGCGGCCTGGACGCCAAGGCCATGGTCGGCAAGGGGGCGCTGGACGTGCTCTTCCTGATGGGCGCGGACGAGGTCGATCTTTCGGCCACCGACGCCTTCGTCGTCTACATGGGTAGCCACGGCGACGCCGGCGCCCACCGCGCCGACGTGATCCTGCCCGGCGCGGCCTACACCGAAAAGGACGGCCTCTACGTGAACACCGAGGGCCGCGTGCAACTCGGCGCGCGCGCCGTCTTCCCGAAGGGCGAGGCGAGGGAGGACTGGGCGATCCTGCGGGCGCTGTCCGAACGGCTGGGCGCCAAGCTGCCCTACGACACCCTCGGCCAACTGCGCGACAGGCTGTTCGCCGACCATCCGACCTTCGGCCAGGTCGACCACGCGCCCGGCTCGGCCCCGGCGGCGTTCGACCTCGCCGCGCTCGGCGCCAAGGGCGAGGTGTCCGACACGCCGTTCGCCAGCCCGATCAAGGACTTCTATTTCACCAATCCGATCGCGCGGGCGAGCGTGACCATGGCGGAATGCTCCGCCAGCGTCGCCGCCGCGCGGGCCGGCAAGATCGCGGCGGAGTAGGCGATGATTTCCGACCAAACGTCGCCGCTGATCTGGTCCCTGCTCACGTTCGGGCAGATCCTGCTGGTGACGGTGATCCTGCTGCTGGCGACCGCCTTCCTGATCTACGGCGAGCGCAAGATCTTCGCCGGCGTCCAGCTGCGAAAGGGCCCTAACGTGGTCGGCCCCTTCGGCCTGCTGCAGTCCTTCGCCGACCTCGGCAAGTTCGTGCTGAAGGAACTCGTCATCCCCGACGGGGCGGACAAGAT
>NZ_DASXYF010000020.1:0-4378 GCF_036502675.1 Phenylobacterium sp. | reverse complement strand
CTTCACGTCGAACAGGACCGCGCTCACCGTTCCAAGAGCACGGATGGCCTCCGGGCCCAGCGCGACGAACTGCCGGTGCGCCACGGCGAGGACAATGGCGTCGTAGCCACCCGGCTGCGGCGCCTCGATCAGGTCGACGCCGTATTCATGCCGCGCCTCCGCCGCGTCGATCCAGGGGTCCCAGACATCGACCTTTGCGCCGGCGCCGGCCAGTTCCTCGACGATGTCGATGACGCGGGTGTTGCGCAGGTCGGTGCAGTTCTCCTTGAACGCCAGGCCCATCACCAGGACCCGGGCGCCGCGCACCTGCACGCCGCCCTGAACCAGCGTCTTCACCAGCCGGGCGGCCACATACCCGCCCATGCTGTCGTTGATCCGCCGCCCGGCGAGGATCACCTCGGGATGGTAGCCTGCCTCCTGCGCCTTGTAGGTCAGGTAGTAGGGATCGACCCCAATGCAGTGGCCGCCCACCAGCCCGGGCTGGAAGCGCAGGAAGTTCCACTTCGTGCCGGCGGCGGCCAGCACCTCCTGGGTGTCCACCCCCAGCTTCTCGAAGATCAGCGCGAACTCGTTGATCAGCGCGATGTTCAGGTCGCGCTGGGTGTTCTCGATCACCTTGGCGGCCTCGGCCACCCGGATCGAGCTCGCCCGATGCGTTCCGGCGGCCACGATCGAGGCGTAGAGCGTGTCGACGAAGTCCGCCGCCGCCGCCGTCGAGCCCGCCGTGACCTTGACGATCGAGTCCAGCCGGTGGGCCTGGTCGCCCGGGTTGGCCCGCTCGGGGCTGTAGCCCACGAAGAAGTCGCGGTTGAACGCGAGACCCGAGGCCTGCTCCAGGATCGGCACGCAGGTCTCCTCCGTCGCCCCCGGATAGACCGTGGATTCATAGATCACCACCGCGCCCCGGCTCAGCCCCGCGCCCACCGTGCGGCTGGCGGCGAAGAGGGCGCTCATGTCCGGACGCTTCTGCCGGTCGATGGGCGTCGGCACCGTGACCACGAAGACGTTGCAACCGGACAGCGCCGCCGCGTCGGCGGCGAAGCTCAGGCCCTTCGCCGCCGTCAGCGCCCCGGCCGACAGCTCCTGGGTGCGGTCGACGCCGCGCCGCAACTCCTCGATCCGCTCCGGCTTGGCGTCGAAGCCCACCGTCTCGTAGAGCCGCCCGAACGCCGCGGCCAGCGGCAGGCCCACATAGCCCAGCCCGATCACCGCGACCTTCACCGGCGCGGCCGCGAACGGATTTTCCAGCATGCCGTCTCCGATCCCGGCCGGCCGCCCCGGCGCAGCGGCCCAGCTAGTGCCCTCCCGCCGAAAGCGGAAGCGGGTTTTCGCCCCGGCGAAGGGTCTGGTTGTGGGCCGTTGCAATACGTCCGGCAAGACGGGAGATGGCGCCCGCACCGGCGCTCGGCATCAGGGCATCCGCTCGAACCGCCCCTATCGAAGGAGGGTCGGAACTGCGGACTCTAGAAGAACCGTTCGACGATGCGGATCGTGTCGCCTGGCGACACCGGCGTGGTGGAGGTCAGCGGATAGGCCTGCTCCTTGGCGGAATCGGCCCGTTTGATGAACACTTTCTTGGTGTTGGCCCGATAGGTGAAGCCGTTGGCCGTGGCCACCGCGTTCTGCACCGTCAACGCATTGGTATAGGGATACTCGCCGGGCTTCTGCACTTCGCCAAGGATATAGAAGGGCCGATATTTCAGCACCTCGATGTTGACCTTGGGATCCTGCAGGAAACCGTTCTTCAGCGCTGTTTCCACCGACCTTTGGAAGTCGGTGACGCTGACGCCTGCGGCCTGCACTTCGCCGATCAGCGGCAGCGACACCTTGCCCGAGCCGCTCACGAAGAATTCGCCGGTCAGCGACTCCTCGCCGAATGTGATCACCCGGATCTTGTCGCCCGCGCCCATCTTGTAATCCGCCACCGGACTGACGGGCGGCGACGCATCGGCGGCCCGCGCCGCACCCGTCCATCCCGTCGCCGCCACCAGGCAGGCCAGCCCTACGACTAAGGCCGCAGCCAGCGATCTCAACGATCTCATACCCACATCCTCGCGCGAACGCGGTCTTTTCCTACCGCAGTGCAGCGTACCGCGGAATAGCCGGCGATCTAGCCGCTCCGGCCGCTTACCCGCCGATGCACAGTGGGGTTTCGCGAGATGCACGCGGCCTGGTCTTCCGGCGACTGGAGCCGGCTCATGCGGCTCGAGCGGCCAGCGCCCTTCCGCGCCGCCTTCATCGCCCGCAGATCCTAGAGCGCCCGCAGCGCCTCATGCACGCCGGCGATGATCGCGATCCAGGCGCAGAGGTTGGAGCCGACGATGAACGCCAGCGTCCGGCGACGCGACCACCGGTCCAGGTCCGACGGCTCCGCGCGCGCGCGCGGCGCGCGGCCGGGCGTGCGGAACGGCGCGGGCGCGCCCAGGGCCACCGCCGCGGCGGTGGAGAACACCGCCGAGGGGCGGCCGGACGGCGATGGAAATTGCTGCGCCACGGGCGTCTCCTGAAGGACGCCAGGCTAGCCCTTCGCGGCTAACAAACTCTCACCGCCGGGAAAAATTTCAACGCCGAAGCCATGGTTGCGGCGATAGGTCCTCCCCGCGCGGGCGGTCGCGCGGATCGGCGTGAAGAGCGCCCGGGCCGCCTCGCATATCCCGGGCGGCTATGGTGCGGACGGCGGGACTCGAACCCGCACTCCCATGGGGAAACAGATTTTAAGTCTGCCGCGTCTACCGGTTCCGCCACGTCCGCTTGACCGCTCTTCCCTGCCACAAGCCCGATCCTGCGGCGAGCCCCAACCATGCGGAAACCGCCTGCGGTCAGGCCTCCACCCGGGTGATCCTGGCGATCCCGGCGGCCGTCAGCGCCGCGATCAGCTCGGCGGTCGCGGCCTCCACTTCGTCGGCGTCGCGCCCGCGCAGCACCAGGTTCGAGCCATAGCCCTGCGGCCCGAAGAACGGATAGCTGCCCAGCGACATGGCTTTGTGCGCCTTGGCCACCGCCTCCAGGGGCGCGGCGATCTCGCCTTCGCCGGAGCCCTCCACCAGCACCGTGCGCGAGATCACCGTGGCCCCGCCGTTCAGCCGCCAGCCCACGTCCTCCAGCATGCCGCGCATGATCGCCGGCACGCCGGCCAGCACGAAAACGTTGCCGATCAGGAAGCCAGGCGGCCCCTGCACCGGGTTCTTCACCAGCTCGCCCCCCTCGGGGATCCGCGCCATCCGCCGCCGCGCGGCGTTCACCTCGCCGCCCCAGCGCGCCTGCATGGCGGCCAGGATGTCCGGGTGCTCGTACAGCGCCACCCCGAACGCCTCGGCCACCGCGTCGGCGGTGATGTCGTCATGGGTCGGCCCGATGCCGCCGGTGGTAATGACGTAGTCGTAGCGGGCGCGCAGCGCGTTCAGCGCCGCGATGATCTCCGCCGTCTCGTCCGGCACGGTCCTGGCCTCCGCCAGGTCCACCCCGTGCACCGCCAAGCGCCGCGCGATGTCGCCCAGGTTGGTGTCCTGCGTACGCCCCGACAGGATCTCGTCGCCGATGATCAGCACCCCCGCCGTCACCACGCCCGCCGCCTTGGCCATCGTCCGATCCTTCGCGCTGTTCGTCCCGACTATCCCCGGCCAGGGCGCCTGGGCAACAGCGTAAAGCCTCTGATCCTCGATGAAGGAGGGTTCCTTCCAGCCGCTGGCCCCCGCGGCCTCCCCACGCTACCACCCGCCGATGGACTTCCCCTCCCCGCTGATCCCCGGCCGCCTCGTCCAGCGCTACAAGCGCTTCTTCGCCGACGTGGTCCTGGAGGACGGAACCGCCATCACCGCCCACTGCCCCAACCCCGGCGCCATGCTGGGCCTGAACGCCCCCGGCCTGGCGGTCTGGATCTCCCGCTCCGACGACCCGACGCGCAAGCTGGCCCACACCCTGGAGCTGGTGCAGGCCGATGGCGGCCTGGTGGGCGTCAACACCCTGCACCCCAACCGCCTGGTCGCCGAGGCTCTTGCCGCCGACGCCATCCCGGAGCTTGCCGGCTACGACAGCATCCGCCGCGAGGTGAAATACGGGACCAACAGCCGGGTCGACTTCCTGCTGCAATCGCCCGGCCGCCCGCCCTGCTGGCTGGAGGTCAACAATGTCCAGCGCAAAAACAGCCTCCCGCTCAGGCCGGACCATAGGCTTTGGTTGGAGGTAAAAAACTGCCATCTTTCCAGGACAAAGGGATTGGCGGAGTTTCCTGATTGCGTGGCGGCGCGCTCGACGAAGCACCTTCGCGAGCTTGAGGAGATGGTCCGTCAAGGTGACCGCGCCGCCGTCCTATTCGTCGTCCAGCGCACCGACTGTGACCGCTTCCAGGCCGCCGCCGATTGCGACGCGACATTCGCCG
>NZ_DASXYF010000019.1:0-10649 GCF_036502675.1 Phenylobacterium sp. | reverse complement strand
CTCCGGGACACCGGCCGCTCCCAGTCAACGCTCTAATATCGGCGAAGGTTCCATGGACCACGAAGGTCGGAACCAGCTCAGCTTCCGGACGTTGAAATCTGCACGTCGGGCGGGACAAGACTTCGCCATCCCCACGCCCATTTCAAGGTCTATCCGCCTTCCACTCGGACGATCACGGCGATATTTGCGTTTGACCGCATTCTCCTCCCGGCCCATGCCGGGAGCGGATCCGGCCAGTTAGACGGGAGAAGCCCATGGGCCTTTTGGCCAGACTCGCCCCCCACCTGCCCTATGTCCGTCGCTATGCGCGCGCGCTGACCGGCGATCAGGTGACCGGGGACAGCTATGTCCGGGTTACGCTGGAAGCCCTCGCGGCCGGCGAAGCGACCTTGCCGCCGAGCCTGACGCCGCGCGTAGCGCTCTACCATGTCTTCCATATCATCTGGCGCAGCACCGGCGCCCAGCTTGAGCCGCGCGGCGAGTTGGAGGACGACGATCCTTCACGTCGGCTGATGCGAATCGCGCCGCGCTCCCGCCAGGCCTTCCTGCTGACCGCGTTGGAGGGATTCACGCCCAGCGAGGCGGCGCTCATCCTCGACGCCGAGTTCGCCGAGGTCCAGCAGCTTATCGCCGACGCCCAGGCCGAGATCGACGCGGAACTGGCGACGGACGTGCTCATCATCGAGGACGAGCCGGTGATCGCCGCCGACATCGAGGCCCTGGTCAAGGAGCTTGGCCACACGGTGGTCGATATCGCCGCCACCCGCACCGAGGCGGTGGACGCCGTCGCCCGCAAGACGCCCGGGCTGGTGCTGGCCGATATCCAGCTCGCCGACGGCTCCTCCGGCATCGACGCGGTCAAGGACATCCTGGCTCGCTACGACGTGCCGGTGATCTTCATCACCGCCTTCCCCGAGCGTCTGCTGACCGGGGAGCGACCCGAGCCCACCTTCCTGATCACCAAGCCCTTCCAGCCGGAGACCGTGAAGGCCGCCATCGGCCAGGCGCTGTTCTTCCACCCGCGCAAGGCCAGCAAGCAGGCGGCCTGACGGGAGGCCTGGCGCCGGAACGGGGCGAAGGCCCCGGCGTTTCCCATCGGAGGCCCGCGCCCTTCCGCGGGCGGACAGGAGTAGAGCCGATGTTGGGTTGGGCGATCACCTTCGCGATCCTGGCGATAATCGCCGGCGTCCTGGGCTTTGTCGGCCTGGCGGGCGTCGCGGCGGCGATCGCCAAGGTGCTGTTCGTCGTCTTCCTCGTGCTGCTGGTGGCCAGCTTCGTCATCCGGGCGCTACGCGGACAGTCCGTCGTCTGACGCACCGGCCGGAGCGAGGAACGAAAACGGCCGCCCGTCGAGGGCGGCCGTCGTCGTTTCCGGACCAGGCTTCGCGGCTATTTCTGCTGGGTGGCCGGCGCGGGCTCGGGAGCGTCGAAGCTATGGGTCGGCGAAAGCGCGCGGCCGTTGTTGCGCTCCGTCGACGCCAGGTCGTCCGCCCGCCAGCCCCAGGCCGCGAACAGGGCCA
This sequence comes from Phenylobacterium sp., assembly GCF_036502675.1. GTDB lineage: Bacteria > Pseudomonadota > Alphaproteobacteria > Caulobacterales > Caulobacteraceae > Phenylobacterium. The sequence continues at coordinate 9,129 of NZ_DASXYF010000019.1, read as the reverse complement.
GCGCCGCCAGGATCGTCGAGACGAGCAGCACCCAGAAGACGTGCCGTCCGAAGCGGCCCTGGCGCGCGGGCGTCGCCGCGAGGACCGGACGGTCTTGGGTGTCGGGAGAGGCCATCGACAGACTCCTTTACTGGACCGGGAGATAGGTGTCCGTCGCCAAAGGCTGGGCGCGGGGCGCGGTGAGCATGCCCGCCACGCCGCTCGCCAGCGCAAGGCCGGCAAGCGCCGCCACCACGTAGAGGCGCCGGCGCGCCATCCGCTGGCGCCGGCTCGAGGCGGGGAAATAGGCCACGCCGATCTGTGGAATGTTCGGGCTCTCAAGCATCGGGCATCCACCTCCGGCGCCGGACGGGACCGTCTCCCGCCATGCGAGCTAACGCTCCGGGTCCGCCTGCGTTCCGCCGCCTGGGGCCCCAGCGGGCCCGCAGTCGTTCGGCCGCGAAAAAATTCGCCTCTGGGGGGAACTGCCGTCAGGGGATGGGTGTTGATCACCTGCGGAGGCGGCGACGCCCCCCCGACTTGAGGCTGGCGACCATGCCAGTCTGCCGTCTCCGCACCCTTTTCTCGATGATGCACACCTAGCGGGCCCTAACGGGCCCGCTCTTTCTTTTGGCGAAGCCGCCGTCGGCCTTATTTCGGCCGTTCGAGATAGACGACGACGTCCGCGCGTCGGCGCAACGGCTGGGCTTCGCCGGTGGGCGTGACGGCGCCCGCCTGGCCAGCGCCGGCCACCTCGAACTCCGCTGCGGGCAGGCCCGTGGCCGCCAGGGCTGCGGTGACCGCATCGGCCCGGCGTCTCGAAAGCTGCAGGTTGGCGTCGGGCGCGCCCACGGCGTCCGCCAGGCCCAGGACCTTCACGTCCTTGACGGCGCATCCCCTGGCCGCCTGGGCGGCCTGAGCCAGCACCGCGCGGCCTTCGTCGGTGACTACCGCCGAATCCGGCTCGAAATAGATCTGCACCCGCTGGTCCGGACAGGCCGGCGCGCGCTGCACGATCCGGTCGCGCCCGCTCAGGCCCGCACACCCCGCCAGCGCCACGACGGCGCCCAAGGCCGCCACGCCCACGACCACTTGAGTCCGCATCCCGACAGCCCTTTCCCATCACGCCCACTAAAAAGGGCGGCCGTTCCCGACCGCCCCTTCCAAAATCCATCTGCGTCGCAGATCAGTTCCGGGGGCTGCCGTCCTCCCAATAATAACGGCCCGAGCCGGAGTCGTAATAATAATAACGGCCGACGCGCTCGTCATAGTACTGGCGCCGGTGCGGTGCGCCCGCGCCGCAGCCGCCGTCCTCGCGGCAGCCCTTCACCGCGCCGGCCGTGCCGCCGACCACCGCCCCGATGGCGGCGCCCGTCCCGGCGTCGCCGCTGCCGACGTTGTTGCCGATCACAGCGCCTGCCAGGGCGCCGATGGCCGCCCCGCCGGCCGCGTTGCGCTCGACGTTGCCGGTGGTGGTGCAGGCCGCGGCGAGGACGCCCGCGCCGGCGAGCGCGATCCAGGTCCTGGACATCTTCACTCTCCTTGAACTCGTCCCCCTGCGCTGCGCAACGTCGCCGGAACAGGGGGGTTCCGCGGAACTCCGGCCGCAGGCTGCCGTTAAGCTTTGCGCAAATTCGCGTGGCAGGAGAAGCATGATGTTTGGCAGACGCCCACTTGAAGCCCGGCATGCGGCGGTCGAGGCGGGCGCCGACGACGGCGCAGACATCCAGGCCGCCTACGAGCGTGGCCGGCAGGACGAGCGCGCCGCGCGGCGGCGCCATCCCCTGCTGATGACCCTGACCTTCATCATCGCCCTCGCCGGCCTGGCGATCCTGGTGGTGGCGGCCTACGAGGGCTCCTTCGCCCGCGGCGGCGTGGTGGTGGACCGTAATCTCAACATAGCGGCCGATCGCGCCGAGCCTGTCGTGCGCGGCGCCGCCGCCGACGCCGGCCAGGCGGTGAAGGACGCCGGCCGCTCGATCAAGGACAAGACCCACGAAGCGACGAAGTGACCGTGTCCGGGGGGACGGTCACGACCCGGATCGGGCGGGTGGAGGCCGTGGTGAACTGCGCCTCCGGCAGCGTCGGCAGGGCTGCGCCGGCGGAGGTGGAAAAGATCTTCGCCGAAGCGGGAGTTAGCGCGCGGATCGCCGCACCCGAGCCCGAGGGCCTGATGGATGCGCTGGCGCGCGCGGTGGACGCCGGGCCCGATGTGCTGGTGGTGCTGGCCGGCGACGGGACGGCGCGCGCCGCCGCCGAGCTCTGCGGGCCCGAGGGACCGATATTGGCCCCGCTGCCTGGAGGCACCATGAACATGCTGCCGCATGCGGTCTATGGCCAGGTTCCCTGGCAGCAGGCGCTCAAGGCCGCGCTCAGCGAAGGCCGGCCGCGCAATGTGGGCGGCGGCGAAGTCGCCGGCCGCACCTTCATGGTCGCCGCCATCCTGGGCTCGCCCGCCCTGTGGGCGCCCGCGCGCGAGGCGGCGCGCATGGGCAAGCCGACGCTCGCGCTGTTGCGGGCGCAGCGGGCGCTGAAGCGCGCCTTCAGCGGACGCCTGCGCTACGCCCTCGACGACGCGGAGCGCGAGAAGGCCGAGGCGCTGGTGTTCATGTGCCCTATTGTGTCGAAGGCCGTGAAGGACGAAGCCCAATACCTGGAGGCCGCCGGCGTCACCCCGGCGGGGGCGGCTGACGCCTTTCGACTGGGCCTGCACGCGGTGCTGGGCGACTGGCGCAACGATCCCGCGGTCGTCGTGGAGCACTGCCGCCTGGCGCGCATCTGGTCCTCCGGGCGCATCCCGGGGATCCTGGACGGTGAGCCGGTGCGTCTCGACCTCTCCGCCGAGGTGCGGTTCCGCCCCTCGGTCGTGCGCCTGCTGGCTCCGCCCAAGGGTGAGCGGACTTGACCGTCCGCCTGGCGCACCTCTCCGACATCCACTTCGGCGACGAGAACATCGCGGCCCTGGCCTGCGCTACCGAACAGCTCACGTCCGAGGCCTTCGATCTGGTCGTGGTCAGCGGCGACCTCACCCGCTGGGCGGAGATGGACGAGCTGCGCGCGGCGGCGGCCTGGCTGTCCGGGCTGCCCGGAGCCCGGCTGGTGACGCCGGGCAATCACGACGCGCCTTACAAGGCCTGGTTGCAGCGATTGTTCGTCCCCTTCCGGCGCTACGAGCACCTGGTCGGCCCGGCGGCGGTTCAGACCCACCGGGGCGATGGCCTCGCCGTCTACGGCCTCAACACCGCCCGCGGGGCGCAGCCGCGGCTCAACTGGTCGAAGGGCCAGATCTCGACGAAGCAGACCGAGGACGCCTGCACCTGGATCGCCGAGGCACCCCGGTCGGACCTGCGGCTGGTGGTCTGTCACCACCCGCTGGTCGAGATGATCGGCGGCCCGATGACCGGGCGCGTCTGGGGCGGCCCGGCGGCCGCCCGGGCCTTGGCCACGGCCGGCGCGGACGTCATCCTCAGCGGCCACATCCACGCCCCGTTCGCCCTGCCGCTGCCCTGCGCCGACGGGCGCACCTATGCGGTGGGAGCGGGCACCCTCTCGGTGCGCGAACGCGGCACGCCGGCCGGGTTCAACATCCTCGAGGCCGACGCGGAGGCGGTGCGGGTGACGGCCCTGGGATGGACCGGCTCCCGCTTCGAGCCCGAGCGCACCTGGTCGCTCGACCGTCGCTGACGGCCGCCGTCACACCCTGGGAACGCCGCGGCCCCTCACCAGATGCATCACCAGCGACACCGCGAACAACACCAGGAAGACGAAGAACAGGATCTTGGCGATGCCCATGGCCGCGCCGGCCACGGTGGTGAAGCCCAGCACCGCGGCGACCAGGGCGACCACCAGAAACGTCAGGGCCCATCCAAGCATGGCGTCACTCCGAACCAAGCGCGGCCGGCCTGTCCGGCCGCGCTTCCATCGGATCAACGTCGGCGGAGCTCGGGTGTTCCCGCGAGTCCGCAGGAGAAGGGAAGGCTATTTCTTGGGCGTGGCCTTGCCCGCCAGGAAGGCGGTGAGCGCGGTGGTGATCACCCTCGGATTGCGCACCGCGATCAGGCCCACGGCGAGGGCCGCGGCGGCGGCCACCGCCGGACGTTCACGGGCGAAGTCGAGGATGCGCGCGCTCAGGCTTTCGGTCGGCGGGCGGGCAGGGGGGCGGGCGATCCGGGCGCAGATGACGCCGCCGAGCGCGGCCCCCACCGCGCCGACGCCGGCCACGACGGCGGCGGCGCCCGCCGGGCCCAGGTGGTCGCGCAGCAGCGCGAACACGGCGAAGGCGACCGCCACGACGGCCACCCCTACCGAGGCCGCGATCGCACAGACCGCGGCCAGGGTGAGAACGACTTTCCTCAGGATCAACGGTTGCGGCCGGCCGCCAGCAGCAGTCCGACCAGGACGCCGACGCCCAGCGCGGCGCCGGTGGCCGCCAGCGGGCGCTCGCGAACCCGCTCGACCACGTAGCGCTGAGCCTCGTCGAGCTGTTCGCCGGCGGTGTCGGCGTAGGCGCGGGTCTGGGCGCGCAGCTGCTCCAGGCCCTCCTGCACCACGCCTTCGAACTTCTTGGCGGCTTCGGCGAAGCTGCGCTGCGCGTCGGCCGACAGTTTGGTCGCCGCTTCGGTGGCGGCGCGGGCCGCGCTCTTGGTCTCCTCGGCGGCGTAATCGACAGCGTTCGCGGACATGTCGGGTCTCCAGGCGATGGGCGCCCCGGGCAAAGGGCTGTGCAGGCGAAAGCGTGAACGTCGGATATGTAAGCCGGTTCCGATCCGTCGCAAAGCCGCGGTGGCGCTTGCTCCGCGAAAACGTCGTTATTCCATGCACACTTCCTGTCGCGCAACCGCGGCGGCGCCCGTATGGTCGGCGCATGAGCGACGAGCCCGACCGGCGCAAATGGGATCCGCAGCGTCTGAGCGAAAGCCTGCGGGCGGCGGGGCTGGGCGAGTTCGACTGGGACTTCGTCCGCGACGTTATCCGGATGAGCGCGCTCACCGCCGAGATCACCGGCGCGTCGCAGGGCGAGCGACCCGCCCAGGGCGGCGAGATGCTGCGGGCCATGCTCCATCCCGACGACCGTGACACCGCCCCCGCCGCGGTGGAGGTCCAGCTGCAGTCCGCCGACCACTACGCGGTCGAGTGTCGCTGCGTCCGTCCGGACGACGGCCGCATGGTCTGGGTGCGCATCACCGGCCAGCGGGTGCGCGATGACGCCGGCGCGCCGATCGCCGCGGCCGGCCTGGTGCAGGACATCACCGCCCGCAAGGACGAGGACGACCGCCGGGTCACGCTGATGGCCGAGCTGGACCACCGGGTGAAGAACGTGCTGGCCACGGTCCAGGCGCTGGCCGCCCAGACCGCCAAGCGCACCACCTCGCTGGACAACTTCCTGCAGACCTTCTCCGGCCGGCTGAAGGCGATGGCCTCGGCCAACGAACTGCTGACGGCCGCCCGCTGGCGCGGCGCCTCGGTGGAGCATCTGGCCTCGGCCGAGCTCGGGGCGCTCGCGCCCGGTCAGACCCGCTGGGGCGGGCCGGAACTGTTCCTCACCCCGCGCGCCGCCAATGCGTTGTCGTTGGCCCTGCACGAACTGGCCACCAACGCGCTGAAGTTCGGTGCGCTCTCCACCGATACCGGGCGTATCGACCTGCGCTGGAGCCGGCTTGTGGACGGCGGCTTCGAGCTGGTCTGGACCGAGAGCAACGGCCCGCCCGTGACGGCGCCGGCCCACCGGGGCTTCGGCTCCACGCTCCTGGAGCAGGTGACCGGACGCGAGCTCAACGGCGAGACCCGGGTGGAGTACCGCGCCGCCGGCGTGCAGGCCCTCCTGCGGGCCGGCCCCGCGGCCCTTGTGGAGCGGCCGGAGACCATGCCGGAGGCGCCGCCCAAGCGGGTGGTGGAGACCGTCACCGCCTCGGGCGGCCCGGCGGAGCTGAACGGGGCCCGCGTGCTGATCGTCGAGGACGCGGTGCTGCTGGCGCTGGAGCTGGAGACCGGCCTTTCCGACGCCGGCGCCGTGGTGATCGGGCCGGCCTACGAACTGGAGGAGGCGATGGGGCTCCTCGACCAGCCCATCGACGCGGCGGTGCTGGACGCCAACCTGAACGGCCGCTCGGTGATCCCGGTGGCCAAGGTCCTGGCCGAACGCGGGGTGCCCTTCGTTTTCGCGACCGGCTATGGCGAAGCTGGCGGCCCGCCCATCGGCTTCGACGCGCCGATCATCCGCAAGCCCTACGACGTGACGCAGGTGGCCGCGGCGGTGGCGGCGCTGCTGCAGGCGCGCTGAGCGTCAGACGATCCCCCGCGCCGAAATCGCCCGGGACCTGGCCGCAGAAGAGGCCGGCGATCGGGGTTCCCATCTCGATCACGCGCAGGCCGGCGAGCGGCGCTGAATTTTCGTCGGCCGCGACTAATTTCTCCCCGGGCGGCGCGGAACAGATCACGCGGGCGTGAGTTCCGCGTGGGCCCGGTTGGAGCCGGGACCCGTTCTGCTTGTCAATCTTCAGGAGTACCCGATGCAACGCCATCTGTTGATCGCGGGCGCCGCGGCTGCCGCGGCCTTGTCCGTCGCCGCCTGCAACAAGACGCCGACCGAGACCAAGGGCGCGGCCACCCCCGCCGAACAGGCCGCGACCCCGGACGCCAATCCCGCCGCCACGGTGCCGACGCCGTCCAACGAGGCGAAAGCCCCCGACTTCGTCAGCAAGGCCGCCGCCAGCGACATGTTCGAGGTCCAGGCCGCCAAGGTCGCCCAGGGGCGCTCGTCGAACCCCGAGGTGAAGAGGTTCGCCGCGATGATGGTCACCGACCACACCAAGTCGACCCAGGGACTGAAGAAGGCCATCGCCGACTCCGGCCAGGCGGTCACTCCGCCCGCCACCCTGCCCGACGACCTGCAGCGCAAGCTGGACGACCTGAACAAGGCCGACGCCAAGGACTTCGACAAGACCTACATGGACAATCAGGTGGACGCCCATCAGGCGGCCCTCGACCTGATGCAGCGCTACGCCCAGGACGGCGACGTGCCGCAGATCAAGGCCTTCGCCGCGTCTACGGCGCCGGTCGTCCAGAAGCACCTCGACATGGCCCGCACCCTGCGCGACGCCGTGAAGAAGTAAGCCGGTCCCGTTTTGATTTTGCCGGCCGGGCGCGGGGGAGTAGGGCTGCGGCATGACAGCCTACGTCCTGCCCGCGCCCGCCGTGCCGACCGTGCCCGTCGGGGGCGAAGCCGCCGTTTTCCCTGTCCGCCGCATCTTCTGCGTCGGGCGAAACTACGCCGCCCACCGGCGCGAGATGGGCTCCGACGACCGCGACCCGCCGTTCTTCTTCACCAAGCCCGCCGACGCGGCGGCGCCGCCGGGGGTGGATGTTCCGTATCCTCCCGGCACCCGCAACCTGCATCACGAGATCGAGCTGGTGGTCGCCCTGGGCGCGGGGGGCGCCAACGTCCCGGTCGAGCGCGCCCTGGACCTGGTCTACGGCTATGCCGCCGGCGTCGACCTCACCCGCCGTGACCTGCAGAACGCCGCCAAGGACAAGGGGCAGCCCTGGGACGCCAGCAAGGCCTTCGATTTCTCGGCCCCGATCTCGGCGATCCGCAAGGGGGCCGCCGCGCCGCAGGGGCGCATCCGCCTGGCGGTGAACGGCGTCGTCCGGCAGGACGCCAGCCTCGCCGACATGATCTGGTCGACGCCGGAGATCATCGCCGAGGCCTCCAGGCTGTGGAGGCTGGCTCCCGGCGACCTGATCTTCACCGGCACGCCGGAGGGCGTGGGCCCCCTGGCGGTCGGCGACAAGGTGACCGGCGAGATCGAGGGTGTCGGCGCCCTGTCCTTCACGGTCCGCAGCGCGTGAGCCTCACCCTTTACAGCCACTGGCGCGCGACGGCGCCCTACCGGGTGCGCATCGGCCTGGCGCTCAAGGGCCTCGACTACGGCCACGTCTCGGTGAACCTGGCCGAAGGGGTGCAGCACAAGGCCGCCTACCGCGAGATCAATCCGCAGAAGCTGACGCCGGCGCTCGACATCGGCGGCGACATCCTCACCCAGAGCCTGGCGATCCTGGAGTGGCTGGACGACACCCATCCCGAACCGCCGCTGCTGCCCGCCGACCCCCTGGGCCGGGCGCGGGTGCGGGCGATGGCGGGGATCGTGGCCTGCGACATCCATCCGCTCAACAACCTGCGCGTCGACCGGGCGCTGGAGACGATCGGGGTCAGCGACGCCGACCGCCGCAAGTGGGCCGTCCGCTGGATCGCCGACGGCTTCGCGGCCCTGGAGCCGATGGTCGCGCGCGACGGGGCGGGCTTCGCGTTCGGCGCGGCGCCGACCCTCGCGGACTGCGTCCTGGTCCCGCAGGTCTGGGCCGCCGAGCAGCGCTACAAGCTCGACCTCGCGCCCTACCCCGCGCTCCGCGCCGCCGCCGCGCACGCCGCCGCCCATCCCGCCTTCGTCGCGGCGCACCCGGACCTGCAGCCGAAGTAGGCGCGCGGCGCCGGCGCCGTCGTTGAGTATTTCCGCCCGCTGAACGCCCAGCCGGTCCAGCAGAACAAAGATCAGATCTGCACTCGGTGAGCGGATCTTGTTATGAAAGGATTCACCGTTCCTTGCGGCCCATTTGTTTACCCTGAGCAGGCCATGATCGCGGGTGAAACTGCGAATGGGGCGAGACGTGGGCGGCAATCGGATCTTGGGCCAGGGGCGAACCCGCCGCCTGGCTGATGCGTTCAATCTCGGGCTGCGCAAGGGCGCCCGGGACGAGCGCGGCGCCGTGGCGATCATATTCGCCCTGTCGATCGTGGTGCTGGTGCCGCTGATCCTGGGACTGTTCGACGTCTACACCGCCTCCGAGCAGCGCGCCCGCCTGCAGGACGCCCTCGACGCCGCCGCCCTCTATGCGGCCCGGAGCGACCTCCAGACCGACGCCGAGATCGACGCCGCGGGCGACAGGGCCTTGAACGCCAACCTGCGGCTGCTGCGCGGCGCCACCCTGCTCGCGTCCGATTTCCACCTGGCGCAGAACAACACCAAGGTCACCGCCTCGGCGACCATCCAGCCGATGGCCCTGGCGCCCGCCTTCTGGGCCCACCCGGCGGTGACGGTCACTACGGACGTGGTGCGGAACTCCAAGAACCTGGAAGTGTCCCTGGTGCTCGAC
>NZ_DASXYF010000018.1:0-8002 GCF_036502675.1 Phenylobacterium sp. | reverse complement strand
AACCGGCGCTGCCCGCGCCAACGATGACATAGTCGAAGTCTCCAAAGGACTTGGCCGGCGCCGTTCCATCAGCCTCGGGCGAGGTTGGCGCAGACATGGATGGCTCCGCTGACGCCCCGTTCTACGACGGGCGAGGCGGTTCTATCGTAAGACCCGCGCCGCGACCATCCGGGCGCGGCGCGGGGCTTTAAGCCACTATACCGAGACTAGACCGCCTTCTTCGCGCGGCCACGGACCGCCGGCTTGGCGACGGGCTTGGCCGGCGGACGGCCGCCCTGGCCCAGGCCCATCTGCTTGGCCAGTTGCGAGCGCGCGGCGGCGTAGGCCGGAGCCACCATCGGGTAGGTCTTCGGCAGAGCCCATTTGGCGCGATAGTCCTCGGGGCTCATGTTGTACTTGGTGCGCAGGTGGCGCTTCAGCGACTTGAACTTGCGCCCGTCCTCCAGACAAACGAGGTGGTCCGGCGTGATGGAGCGGCGGACAGGAACCGCCGGTTCCTTCGGCGCGACCTCGACGGGCTCGCCACCGAGCGAAACCCCCGCCAGGGCGCGGTGAACGCTCTGAATCAAGCTCGGCAGGTCGGTCGCCGAAACCGAGTTGTTGCCGACATAGGCGGAAACGATATCCGCCGTCATTTCAATGACGTCTGATTTTTCTTCCATATTTCTCTACCCGTGCGCCTCTAGGAGATGTGCTGATTCTCGATATCAGTTACGCCGGCTTATAACCGACACAATCCCAAAGACAAGGCGTATTTGGTCGCGATTATAGACCAGCACTGCACGTGGAGGTGAAGAGAAAACGGCGTTATGCGTCGCGCGGTTGTAGCGCGACCAGTAAGCCTCTGCTCAGACCTGACGCAGATGCCGAATTCTTTTTGGCTCTAGCGCCCGAATTCCTTGGAGAGGGCGAGCATGGCGGCGCGTTGCGGCACCGAGTATTCGTCGATCGCGTGGTCATCGCCCTCGCGAATAGCGCGCAACAAGGCCGGCGTGAGCGCGGACGACAATGACCAGTTCCAATACCGCAGCACGGTCTGGGCCCGGTCGACGGCGATGGTGTCGTAGGCGATGATGGCCCGTTCCAGGGCCGCATTGGGCGCGCCGGACGCATCCGTCTCCTCCCGCCGCAGCCCGCGCCACAGGGCCCTGATCGCGGCGCGCGGCAGGCCGGTGGCCTTGCAGAGCACGGCGAGCGCCTCACCGCCCTGGTCGGTGAAGATCTTCGCCCCGGTCGTCGGCTTGAGACCGGCCAGATAGGAGATCTCCTCGGCGGTTTCGCGGGTCATGCCGGTCTGTGCGGCGGCGACGGCGTCTTCCAGGCTGTCGAAGTGACTCTTCTTCAACGCCGCCCGGTTGCGCTGGCGCCGCTCGATGAACTGCAGGGCCTTGCGGCTCAGGGGGTCCTGCCAGCCCTCCTCGGCGGCGAGGGCGAAAATGTCGCCGGCGGCGTCGTGCAGGATTTCACGCGACACGGCGAACCGCTGCAGGATGGTGCGCCTGGCTTCGGCGTCCGCCCACCAGAAGAGGACATAGGCGTGCGCCGGACGCAGTTCCGGCCGCTTCAGCAGCGCCGGCACCAGACGGCCGTCGCCGCGGGTGCTGGCGACGATCGCTTCCACCCCGCTATGCGACAGCCGCGCCAGGTTATTGCGCAGCAGGCAGTCGATGACCGGGATCTCTTCCATCTCGATCAAGGCGTCGGAGACCACCTCGGAGACGCCGCGGCGGATCGCCACCAGGCGGCGGTGCTCCAGGGTGGTGCGCCGGATGCAATCCAGGAGATCGGCGTCGTTGAGGGTGGGGCAATCGACAAGCAGCGGCTCGGCCACGTCGGCCTCGTCGCGGAGCAGCAGGCGCACCAGGCCGGGCGGCGCCTCCATCAGGTTTGCAAGGCGTCTGGAGACCTTGGTCCGCTCGGCGACGCTGGCTTCGCGCAGCATCTCGACCAGGAGGTCGGCGGTCATGGCGCGCTCGAAGGCGTTGACCCGCGAGCTCGGCAGGCAGACCACGTCGGCCAACCGGCGCAGAAGAATCGAGCGCGCGCGCGACGGTGGCCGTTGCGCCTCCAGGGACGCGGCGAAGCCGGGGTCTTCCGCGGGCTGGCTCATGGCGGATCACTTCAACACAACAGCGTTAACCGCGGGTTTGCGTGCGCCCTCCCGACGGCCGGCGCATGCGGCGCAACTGACGGAGCCCTTCCGACCGTTTCGAACGATCTCGTCAGGAACAATCAAAAAGGCCCCATTTCAAAAGCTTAGAGCGTGACGGGCGCCGGAACCGGCTTCCACTTCCGGCTGTCACGCTCTAGACGGAGGACAGTCATTTCATCGCCCCGGAGGAGGAGGACGCGCATGCAACCCGTGGAGTTCAAGGACCTGCCTGGATTGATCGGCCAGGAGATCGGCGTGTCCGGCTGGGTGGAGGTGGGCCAGGACCGGGTCAACCAGTTCGCCGACGCCACCGGCGACCACCAGTGGATCCATGTGGACGTGGAGCGGGCGACGCGGGAGATCGGCGGCCCCATCGTCCACGGCTACCTGACCCTGTCGCTGATCCCCTGGCTGTCGGAGGGAATATTCCAGGTGAACGGCGTCGCCCGGGCGCTGAACTACGGCTCGGACAAGGTGCGCTTCCTCAACATGGTCAAGGTCGGCAAGCGGGTGCGGCTGCGCCAGAAGGTGCTGGCCGTCGAGCCGCGGGCCGGGGGCCTGAGCGTGAAGACCGAATGCACCGTCGAGATCGAGGGCGAGGCCAAGCCCGCCTGCGTGGCCGAGACCATTTCGGTGCTGTTCGGGGACTGAGGCCCTCAGTCCTTGGCGGCGGCTTCTTCGGCGGAGGCCGCCTTGGCGCCTGTCACCCCGGCTTCGGTGGCCGCCACGGTCACCGGGGCCAGGGGGTCGTCCACCAGGGCGATGGTCTCGCGGATGTACTGGGCGTGGGTGACGATGCCGATCTCCAGCCGCTCGCTGTTCAGCTCGACCTGCTGGGTGAGCAGGCCGGCGATGAACTCGGCGGGCGGGGCGCCGGACATGCCGGCGCGGCGGGAATCCTGGGCGGTCACGAACACCGGCCCGCCGGAATTGCCCGGGAACACCGAGAAGTCGAGCAGGAAGGTGGGGAAGATCTTCGCCGGCGCCACGGGAAAGGACGCCACCCGGCCGGAGCGCAGGATCGGGAATCCCGCCTGGTTGGCCGCCAGGCCGCGCGGGAAGCCCAGCGCCATCATCTCGTCGCCGGCGCCGATCTGGTTCTTGGTGAAGGTGTCGTCCGCGGCCAGGTAGTTCAGCGGGATCGCCGCCTTGGCGAACTCCGGCGGCGCGGTGACGGTGATGGCGGCCACGTCGCGCGAAGGGTGGCGCGTCCAGAGCGCCGCGCCGCCCTTGTCACGGATGTGCAGGCTCTGGGGCGTGTAGCTCCAGCTGCCGTCGGGATTCTCGACCCGGTAGCCGATGCGGGCGTCGGCGCCTGGCATCTTCTGGAACACGTGGTTGGCGGTGACCAGGACGGTGCGCGGCTTGCCGTCCGGCGTCGGGGCCTCGATGAGGAAGCCCGTGCCGACCGTCCGCGTCCCGTCGCCCAGCGGCTGCTCAAGCTGAACAGTCGCATGGATCAACTCCATGGAGAGATCCCAGACCATAAAGGTCCCCCGACTAGTACCCTTCGCGTCTTCGCGCGTTCTCGATTCAGCGAATAGTAGAATCAGAACGGCGGCTGTCCAGCAAGACGCAAGAGTGTGAGGACCTTGCGCTCAAATGACGCGTCAAGCGGCGCCATAGTTACCATTCTTTAAGAATTTGACGCCGCATTCGCGCCGCGTTTGCAAGCAATGCGCACAGCGGAGGCGGGCTCGCGCCTGGAGCGAGCGGAATGTCGCCGCATTACCGCCCCACTCGCCGCGATCCGGGCGCAGCCTTGAGGCCGGGGGCCGGGCGGCGCATCTAGCAGGCATGACCCCGCCCGCCCCGCCCGTCGCCCGCAAGCAGCCCAAGATCCTCGAACAGCTCGGCCGCGTCCGCACCGACGACTATGCCTGGATGAAGGACGACAACTGGCGCGAGGTGCTGCGCGACCCGACCGCGCTGCGCGCCGACATCCGCGAGCACCTCGAGGCGGAGAACGCCTACACCGCGGCGATGCTGGCCGGCACGCAGGCGTTGCAGGAGACGCTGTTCGCCGAGATGAAGGGCCGCATCAAGGAGGACGACTCCTCCGTTCCCGCCCCCGACGGGCCCTGGGACTACTACGTGCGCTACGCGGCGGGCGCGCAGCATCCGGTGCATGCGCGCCGCCCCCGCGGCGCGGCGCAGGGCGAGGCGGGGGCGCCAGACGAGGAGGTGCTGCTGGACGAGGAGGCCCGCGCCCAGGGCAAGGCCTACTTCCACGTGGGCGGGGCGCAGCACAGTCCCGACCACCGCCTCTACGCCTGGGCGGTGGATGAGCAGGGCTCCGAATATTACGAGATCCGCGTCCAGGACCTGGCGACCGGCGAGACCCTGCCCGGGACGATCGCCAGCGCCTACGGCGACTTCGCCTTCTCGCCGGACTCGCAATGGCTGTTCTGGATCTGGCGCAACGAGAACGCCCGCCCAGCCAGGGTCTACCGCCGCCCGGCGCGGGGCGGCGGCGACGCGCTGGTCTACGAGGAGGCCGACGAGGGGATGTTCCTGGGCGTCGGGACCACCGCCGACGACAGCCACGTGGCGATCCACATCGGCAACCAGGAGACCACCGAGGTCCGGCTGATCCCGGCGGGGACGCCCACGGCCGAGCCGATCGTCGCCGAGCCGCGGCGAGTGGGGGTGAAGTACAGCCTCGACCACTGGAGCGACCGCTGGGTGATCCGCACCAACGCCGACGACGCGGTGGACTTCAAGCTCTGCGTGTCGACGGCGGACCTGCCCTCCAGGCCGACCTGGCGCGACTGGGTCGCCCACCGGCCCGGGCGCTACCTCACGGGCTTCGCGGCCTATGCCGGCCATCTGGTGCGGACCGAGCGGGTGGACGCGCTGGACCGGCTGGTGATCATGGCCCGCGACGGGGGCGAGCACGCGGTGGCCTTCGACGAGGAGGCCTATGCGCTGGGCCTGGCCGGGGGCTACGAGTACGACACCACCGTCACCCGCTTCGTCTACGAGTCGCCCACCACCCCCAAGCAGTGGTTCGACTACGACATGGCGCGCCGCGCGCGGACGCTGCGCAAGACCCAGGAGGTCCCGTCGGGCCACGACCCGGCGCGCTACATGGCCCGGCGGCTCTACGCCACGGCCACGGACGGCGCCCAGGTCCCCGTCACCGTGCTGATGCTGCGCGAGACGCCGCTGGACGGCTCCGCGCCGCTGCTGCTGTACGGCTACGGGGCCTATGGCTACGCCATGGAGCCCAGCTTCTCGATCCGCAACCTCAGCCTGGTGGACCGCGGCTGGATCTGGGCCACGGCCCACGTCCGCGGCGGCTCGGACAAGGGCTGGGGCTGGTTCCTCGACGGGCGCAAGGACAGGAAGCCCAACACCTTCACCGACTTCATCGCCTGCGCCGAGCACCTGGCGGCGAACGGCTATGGCCAGGCGGGCCGCATCACAGCCTACGGCGGCTCGGCCGGGGGCATGCTGATGGGGGCGGTCGCCAACCTGCGGCCCGACCTGTGGCGCGGGGTGATCGCCGCCGTGCCGTTCGTCGACGTGCTGAACACCATGAGCGACACCACCCTGCCGCTGACCCCGCCGGAGTGGCCGGAGTGGGGCGACCCGATCCACGACCCGGCCGCCTATGACGTGATCGCCGGCTACAGCCCCTATGACAACGTGGCCGCCCTCCCCTACCCCGCGATCCTGGCCACCGGCGGGCTGTCGGACCCGCGGGTGACCTACTGGGAGCCGCAGAAGTGGGTGGCCCGGCTGCGCGAGCGCGGCGCCGGGAGCGCCCCCATCCTGCTGAAGATCAACATGGAGGCCGGCCACGGCGGCGCGTCGGGCCGGTTCGACTTCCTGAAGGAGATCGCGCTGGACTACGCCTTCGCCATCTGGGCGATGGAGAAAGGCTGGGAGCGGCATGATCGTCCGCCCGCGGGAGGCGCCGACGCGGCGGCCCTGGCCGCCATCCACCGCCGGCATGTGCTGCATGGCAGTCGTCGCCGTGGGGCACGGCGGTCTGCGAGAGCCCGGGCCCTCGTCAGGCGGCGGCGGTGATCGGCGCCAGCGGCGGCACGCCTCGCTTGGCCCTGCACGGGAGCCTGGGGTTCCAGCCGGCCGGGACGGACGCGGGCTTCAGGCACGGCCGGTCCTGGACCTCGTCCGGATGCAGAAGGCGCTGAACGGCGGGACCGCGTCGAGCGTCCGTCCTGCAAGGGTGGGAGTTGGCTGGGGAACTAGGACTCGAACCTAGAATGACGGTACCAAAAACCGCAGTGTTACCATTACACCATTCCCCAGCAGGAACGGCGGGGGCCAAGCCGCCGCGAGGGCGTGGGGATAGCGCAAGGCCCGGTCCGATGCAACGCCCGGAAGCTCGCTTGCGGCGCTCCGGACCCTCCTCTATAAGGCCCCCTTCCCAAGTCGGAGTGTGGCTCAGTCTGGTAGAGCACCGCGTTCGGGACGCGGGGGTCGCAGGTTCAAATCCTGCCACTCCGACCATTTATCTCCCCGCTAACGCGAGGTGATTTCCCGCCCAGGCAATAGGTTCGAGAAGTCCGCAGGTTAGGCGGCTATAAGGCCGTACGCCCGGCTTTCCGAGAGCTGTGGAACCCGCCATATCGCCCGTTTTGGCCGCCTGCTCTCCGGAGGCATTCCAGAAGTGCGACTTTCGCCTCTGCCCCTGAGAACAGGGGAAATAACAGGGGCGCGTCACGCGCGCCGAACGCGAAAGCCGCCAGGCCGAAGCTTGGCGGCAGGGATCAGACGAGGTCTGAGCTAGGCGCCGATGGTCCGGAAGCGGACGCGCTGCTCCGTCCAGTTCGCCGGTAGCGCCTGGGATGTCGGGGCCGCCAGGGAGACGGCACGGGGCTGGAGCCCCTTCAGAATCGCCTCGTTGAGGTCCGGCACGAGGTAAGCGAGCGGTAGAAGGCGCGCCGCGGAGTTGTGACAAATGCCATTGGCGCGGGCGAGCGCCCTTCACGGTTTCGACTTCGCCCCGCTCAAGCTGGCCGGCCCAGGTCCGGGCCAGGACGAGCGCCCGCACCAGGGCGCGGTCAATCCCGGGCGCCGGCGACGCCACGCCGTCAGCGGGTTCGAGGATGAGCGCGCCCTGCCGCCGGCGCATGTGAAACGCCAGGCGGATGGTCACGAGGCTCCATTTCGCCGCATGGACGGACGTCCCTTCCGCCTCGGCGGCGCCGGCAACTATGACGAGGCCGTGCAGTGCATCCGGCGTCGCGGTGAGGCGTGCGGCGACGCCGTGGCGCAGGCGGCCTACGTCGCCGCGCTGGCGACCCGCCACAAGGCCAAGCGGACCTTCGTCCAGAAACTGGCCGGCCTCGCCTGACACCGGCCACGGCAGTCATCCCTCGGCCCGTGGCGCTGCGGGGCGCTGGGCGGCCCGCCGAAAAAGATCGACCCCCCCGGACAGGTCCGGAGGGGTCGAGACGCGTGGTCGGACCGGAGGCCGCGGAGACCCGCGGCCGTGGGTCAGAAGTCGTACTTCAGGCGCACGCCGTACATCGTCGGCTCGCCGATCACCCGGCTGACGAAGCCCAGGGTGAGCGAGCCGGCGTAGACGCCCTGGGTGAAGTTCTGGTTGCCCAGGTTGGTGCCGAACAGCGCGCCGGAGACCCGGCTGCCCATGATGTGGTCCCAGTCGATGCTGGCGGACAGCAGGCCGTAGCCCTTGATGTAGTCCGTGCCCGGGGTTTGGTAGAGCCCGGAGGTCATCGCCGTCTGGTAGACGTAGTTGGCCCCGGCGCTGAGGTCGCCGGTCTCATCGCCCTGCAGGATGTGGTAGCGCACCGAGAGGTTGTACTTGTTCTGCGGCGTATAGGCCGCGCGCAGCTTGAGCGCGCTGTTGCAGAC
>NZ_DASXYF010000017.1:0-35850 GCF_036502675.1 Phenylobacterium sp. | reverse complement strand
GGTCACCAATCGCTACGCCAACAAGGACTTGGCGACGGCGCACGACAACATCATCTCCGCGCCGGACATCGACGGGCTGACCATCGCCAACGCCTTGGCCCAGGCTTGCCGCGACTTCGAGGCGGCGCCGGACGCCGGCTGGGCGGCGCAATCGCACATGCCGGCTTTCCTGGACCCGTCGCCCTGGGCGTTCCTCGATGAGGTGGCCTTGGAACTGGGCAAGGTCTGGCAGCGTCTGCCGCCGGCGAGGGCTTGATGGCGTTCGTCGGCCCCAAGGACGACCAGCCGGTCGAGCTGTCGATCATCGTCATCAGCTACAACACCAAGGTGCTGACGCTCGAGGCGCTGGCGAGCCTGTTCCGCTTCCCGCCACCGGTGAACTTCGAGGTGATCGTCCTCGACAACAAATCGCCTGACGCCAGCGCCGAGGCGATCGCCAAGGCTTTCCCTCAGGTCGAATTGATCGCCCACCCGACGAACGTGGGTTTCGCCAAGGCCAACAATATCGCCGCGGAGCGCGCGCGCGGCCGCCGGCTCCTGCTGCTCAACCCGGACACGGTGACGCTGGAGAACAGCCACGCCGGGCACTGGGCGTTTGCCGAGCGGGAGCCCGAGCGGGGAATCTGGGGCGGCCGGACCCTGTTCCCCGACCTGACCCTCAACCCGACCAGTTGCTGGCGGCGCATGACCCTGTGGAGCCTGCTCTGCTCGGCGCTCGGCCTGACGCACATGTTCCCGAACAGCCGCCTTTTCAGTTCGGAGGCCTACGGGGACTGGAAGCGCGACAAGGTGGCCGATGTGGATGTCGTCACCGGCTGCTTCCTCATGATCGACACCGCCCTGTGGCGGCGGCTCGGCGGCTTCGACGAGGCCTTTTTCATGTACGCCGAGGAGGCGGACCTTTGCCTGCGCGCCAAGGCGCTCGGCGCACGCCCGGGCATCTCGCCCGAAGCGGAGATCGTCCACATGGGCGGCGTGTCGGAGGTGACCGGCGTCGACAAGATCGTGCGCACCGTGCGCGGCCGCGTGACCTTGATGCGCAAACACTGGAGCCCGCCGGCGGTGGCGCTGGGCAAGGCGCTGATGCTGCTGTGGTCGGGCCTGCGGCTGGTGGGGTCGCGCTTCATTTCCGGACGCCGCGATGAGCCGGGCGCCTCGGGGGCGAAGTGGCGCGAGGTCTGGAGCCGGCGCGGCGAATGGCTCGCCGGCTACGACGCGCCGCCGAAGGCGCGCACGTGAGCCTCAAGAGCGGGGTCAAGTCGGCGATCGCGGTCGCCTGGGACGCCGGTTCGCGCCTGAGCCGGCCCGCGCCCAAGCTGACGATCCTCTACTACCACGCCGTGCCGGCGGCCCAGGCCGCCGCCTTCGACACCCAGATGGCCTATCTGAAGCGCACGGCGAACATCGTCGCGCCCGACCACACCGGGCCGCTGGCCATCGACCGGCCGAACGTGGCGGTGACCTTCGACGACGCCTTTCGCTCGGTGCGGGAGAACGCCCTGCCGGCTCTGGCGCGCCATGGGGTGCCCGCCACCATCTACGTGCCGACCGGAAACCTCGGCCGCCAGCCCGGCTGGCGCATGGAGACCAGCGGCGACCGCGACGAGGTCGTGATGACCGCCGAGGAGATCGCCGCCCTGCCCAGCGACCTGATCGCCATCGGCTCGCACACGGTCAGCCATCCGCACCTGACGAAGCTGTCGGACGAGGAGGTTGGCGAGCAGTTCGGGGCCTCGCGCGCGGCGCTGGAGGGCCTGCTCGGGCGGACCATCGATACGCTGGCCTTTCCCTACGGCGACCATGACGCGCGGGTGGTCGAGTTGGCGCGGCAGGCGGGCTACCGCTTCGTCTACACGGTGGCGCCGCAGGCTATCGCGGCCGGGGACACCGCGACCTCGCGGGGGCGGACGGGCGCCGACCCGGGCGACGCGCCGGGCCTCTTCGCCTTGAAGACCCGCGGGGCGTTCGACTGGATGCCGATGGCGTCCAGCCTGAAGCGGCGCCTCAGGCCTCGATCGTAAGGAAGTCGACGGCGAGGTCGCCCGGTTGCAGGTCGCGGCGCAGGCGCCCGTCGGCGTCGGGCGCGAAGCCCAGCTTCTCCAGCACCATCTCGGCGGCGCGGTTGCGGTCGGTGCGCTTGAAATTGACCACCACCGCCTTGGCCGGCGTCTTCCCGGGCCCCTCGGCGAGATGCCAGAACAGCGCCTGTTCGATGAACTTGCCCTGCACCCGGCAGGACAGCATGAAGTCCTCGATCACCACGTTCTCACCGCCGCCCGGCGCCGGCTCGCGGCTGGAGAGACAGAAGCCCACCGTGCCGTAGCCGCCGAACTTGTCGCGGCAGACCACGACGTGGCGTTCGCGGTCCTCGCCGAGGATCTTGCTGATCGCCTCGCGATCGTATTTCCGGCCCGAGAAGTTGAGCTGGTTGGTGCGCTGGACGAGTTCGACCACGCGGTCGAAGTCTTCCGGCCGGTCGCGGCGGATCTCCACGTGGATGTCGCAGTCGCGCAGGAAGGTGAGGTAGTCGTCGCCGTAGCCTTCGGCGGTCTGCTCGCGGACGATGGCCTGGCGGTACATCTCGCGGCGACCGCGGGATTCCTTGGTCACGGCGCCCTGCAGGCGGGGATTGTCGGCCAGGGTGGCGATGACCGTGTCGGGCAGGACCTCGACGCCGGCGACGGCGCCTTCCACCTCGGCCCGCTCGAAGGGATTGTCGTCGACGAAGAGGACGGTGTCGGCCCCGATGTCGATGGCGGCGATGATCTGGGCGACGCTCTCCGACTTCGGGCCCCAGCCGATGCGCTGGTGCAGCACATAGTCCGCAAGGCCCAGGGCTTCGAGCTTGGCCATGGCGTCGTCATGGGCGTTCTTGCTGGCGACCGAGATCAGCACGCCGCGCTCATCGAGGGTGCGGAAGAGGTCGGCGATGCCGGGCCGAAGCGCGACCTCGCCCTCCAGCAGCACGCCGTCCCACAGGGTGTTGTCGAGGTCGAAGATCACCAGCTTGCCGGGCTTGGCGGCAGGTTTGGCCGTGGCCTCGGCCGTGGCTTTCGGCGCCCCAGCGGTCTTCTCCAGGGCCACCAGGTCCAGGCGACGGAAGATCAGGTGCACGTCGTCGCCGTCCGCCGGCGTCAGGGCCAGGTTGAAGGGCAGGCCGGACATCAGGATGTCGCGCATGTCGCCGACCGGGAGGACGTGGCGAGAGAAGCCGGGCTGGGCCTCGATGGCGAGGCTCATCGGCCGCGGCAGTTGATCGGTGCGCACGTCGCGGTTCAGGCGGAGCTTGTCCACCGTCGCGGTCAGGATGACGCGGACCGGCGCGTCGCCGGGGTTGACGATCTCGGCCAGGAAGGCGTCGGGCAGGGCGGTATGGTCGTCGGCGGCCTGCAGCCGGTCGTTGATGCGCTTGTGCAGCGCCTCCATGGCGGTCGCCCAGCGGGACTGGCCGGTGACGCGGGCGATGCCGCGCCCGACGCGGGCGGCGGCCGGCGTGGCCAGGGTCAGAAGCCGTTCGCGGCGCCGTACGGTCTCCACCGGAATGAGCGCGCCGTTGCCCTGGGCCTCGAGCTTGCCCCAGCGCCGGAAACGGACCTCGGCGGCCGGGCCGTCGGCGCTGCCGGCGCTGTGGTTGGGGACGATGCCGTCCTCGAAGCGGCGGCATTTGCCGGCCGAGGTGGCGAGATAGAGGTCGCAGGTGGAATAACAGGCGGGCGCGGCGCATTCGACGCAGTGCTCGCTCCAGGCCAGCATGACCCGATGGGTCACCTTCGGTTCGTCGCCGACCGCGGCGGCCGGAAGCGGCGTCGCCGTCGGGCGCGTCTTCGGCTTGGCGTCTTCAAACTGGAACATGCGCGTCTCTGCTGGCCTGCCGGCCGGTCGGTCGTCCCATACTCCGGAACCCCTTAGCATATCGGAAAGCCGCCAGGCCGCCTTCCGCCTGGCGTCGCATATGGGCGTGACAGATCGTCGACGCCATAGGTCCACGCTCGCGAAAGGATGGGGCCGCATTGTGGAGCCCGACCGTCTCGGCGACGTTGGAACGCCTATGGAAACCGACCGCGAACGCGCGCACCGCGCCTGGCGCAACGCCGAGCGCATCAAGAAGCTCTCCGACGACCTGATCAAGATCGGGCCGTGGGGCCTTGGGCTGGACGGCGTGCTGGCCTGGGTGCCGGCCGCGGGCTCGATCTACAGCCTGGGGACCGCCGGCCTGCTGCTCTACGAGGGCGCGAAGGCGCAGGCCTCGACGTGGACGATGGTTCGCATGGCCGCCTACATGCTGGCCAACAGCGCGATGAGCGAGGTTCCGGTGATCGGCTGGGCAATGGACACGCTGTTCCGCGCCCAGCTGATGGCGGCCAACGCCCTGCAGCGGGACATCGAGGCGCGGCATGGCCCCGCGCCGGCCGCCGACGAGGCGCGGCCTCAAAGGCAAGCCCTCGGCGCGACGCGCTAGCCGGCCTTTGGCGCTGACGGCTTGGGGGCGGCCAGCCGGCCGCGGAGACCCTTCAGCGCACGCTTGATGAACAGCTTGGTCTTCAGGACCGCCCGCCGCTGAAGATGCTTCAAGAGAAAGGGCGCGCCGCGCGGCGTGGTGGCCAGATGGTAGCCGTAATAGTCGATGCCGGAGTCCGCCCACCTCAGCTTGTAGAATTCGCCAGTGATCCGGAAATCGAAGGCCAGTTTCCGCGCGAAGCACAGGGCGATCAGATCCTCCAGCAGGAGATTGCCGGGTGAATAGAGGCTGAGGTCGTGATTATAGGCGGTGAGGTAATATTCCATGGTGTTTGAGGATTCGAGGGTCACCGCCGCAGCGGCGATCTCGTCACCCGCCATAAGGGCGTAGACATTCACCCCCTCGGAGGCCTTGCAGACCTCCTGGAAGAACCTCAGGGCCTCGGCATGGAGGACCCAGCTTCGGGTGATATTGTGCTCGGCCAAGCTGCGCCGCTTGATCTGGAAGATCCAGTCGACCGTCCGATCGACGCGATCTGGCGCCTCGATCTTCTCCAGGCGCACCTCGCCAAGCTGCGACAGGCGCTTGCGATCGTATTTCAGGCCCGAGCGGAACGATTTCGAACGGGCCGCCATCCAGGTCGCCCAGTCCGTCGTAAGGCCGGCGCTGACAGCGGGCGATCGGATCATGCCGCGGTGCTTAAGGAGAGGCGCCCTGTCGAGGAATTCCCGGATGGGATTGTCATGGGCGATGTTGTGGACGATCAGGACGTCGGCCTGGTCCCGGGCGGCGCGGAACAGCAGACGGCTGGCCTCGCGCCGCCGGGAATCCCGCACGACGATCGGACCGGCGTATTCCTCGTGTCCCCCACAGCCCAGATGGATTGCCATGCGGCCCCAGGAACCGGTCTCGACATAGAGCGGCCAAACAGCGATCAGGTCCTCGCCGGCCAGGGCTACGAGCACGCGCAGCGCCGCATCGGGGCGCGCGCTGCCGACCTCGCGCCAGCCCAAGGCGGCATACTCGAAGCTCAGGGACGGCGAGGCGGCGACCGCCTGGGCAAGCGCGTTCCATTGGCCTTTGAAACCGCCGAGAGACTCAAAGTCCTCGAAGATTTCGACCCTGATCGGCAAGGCCGTCAGTGGCGCCGGGGATATCGGAGTTTCGGTTGCCATCTTTGCCTGCAAGATCGGAGGCGTCCGCTTCCGCCGGGTCGAATCCGTCGATCCAGCGACCATACCGCGCGGCGCCGGCCCCAAAATCGATGCCTCGCCACCGAACATTGCCTATCGCGGGGCGGCTTTGGAGGGATAGTCGCAAAACCTTCGTTTTGAGATAACGCGCCTTTCCTGCAGGGCGCTTTGGGCGAGATCGAGGCGTTTCGCGGCGTCGCGGCTGTGCTAGTCGCTACGCTTTGACCGCTCGCGAGATCCCGATGCCGCTTAATCCCTTTACCCAGACGCCTGCGAAGATCGCGGTGATCGGTCTGGGCTATGTGGGGCTGCCGCTGGCGGTGGCCTTCGCGGCGGCGAACGAGGTGGTGGGCTTCGACATCAAGGCCGAGCGGATCGCCGAGCTGCGGGCCGGCGAGGACCGGACGCTGGAGATCTCGGCCGAGGAATTGTCGGCCGCGACCGGTCTGAAGCTCAGTTCCGATCCGGCGGACCTGAAGGCCTGCAACGTCTTCATCGTCACGGTCCCGACGCCGATCAACGCCGACAAGACCCCCGACCTTTCCGCCCTGATGGCGGCGAGCCGGACGGTCGGCGCGGCGATCGGCCGGGGCGGCGTGGTGATCTACGAAAGCACGGTCTATCCCGGCGCGACGGAGGAGGACTGCGTGCCGGTGGTGGCGGAGGTTTCGGGGCTGACCTTCAACCGCGACTTCTTCGCCGGCTATAGCCCCGAGCGCGCCAATCCGGGCGATCCGACGCATCGGCTGGCCAATATCGTCAAGGTGACGGCCGGCTCGACGCCGGAAGCCGCGGACTTCGTGGACGCGCTCTATTCTTCGGTGGTGGAAGCCGGGACGCACCGCGCGAGCTCCATCCGGGTGGCGGAAGCGGCCAAGGTGATCGAGAATACCCAGCGCGACCTGAACATCGCTTTGATCAATGAGTTCTCGCTGATTTTCCAGCGGCTTGGCGTCGATACTTCCGAGGTCCTGGCAGCGGCCGGGACGAAGTGGAACTTCCTGAACTTTCGGCCGGGGCTGGTCGGCGGACACTGCATCGGCGTCGATCCCTACTACCTGACGCACAAGGCCGAGGCCCTGGGCTACCACCCTGAGGTGATCCTGGCTGGGCGGCGGATCAACGACGGCATGGGCGGCCACGTGGCCTCCGAAGTCATGGCTGCGATGGCCGGGCGCGGGACGCCTGCAAAGGACGCCCGGGTGCTGGTGATGGGCCTGGCGTTCAAGGAGAACTGCCCGGACCTACGCAACAGCCGGGTGATCGACGTGGTGCGGGCGCTGGCGGACTATGGGGCGGGCGTGGACGTCCACGACCCCTGGGCCGACCCGGACGAGGCCATGCGGGAATATGGCTTGGAACTGGTGGCGAAGCCCGCGGCCGGCGCCTACGAAGCCATCGTCGTCGCCGTCGGCCATCAGGTTTTCCGCGACCTGGGCGCGGCCGCGATCCGGGCTTTCGGCAAGGCCGGGAGCGTGATGTTCGACGTCAAGGCGATGTTCTCCAGAGAAGAGTCCGAGCTACGGCTCTAGCCTTCGGCGATGGGGGAGTGAACTTTGCGGGACGGATGCGATTCGTCGGCCGTGCACGGGGCGAGCCGCGAAAAAGAGGGGCCGATGACGGACGCAAGCCTGTTTCCAGACCGTCTCTACGGCGACGCCGGCGCCTACGCCGACGCCTATTTCGAGCGCCTGGCCCTGGCGGCCGCGAGCCTGGACCGCGACGTGCTGTCGGCGGCGGGGCGGATGCTGGCCGAGCAGGCGGCCAGGGGCCGGACGATTTTCGCCTGCGGCAACGGCGGCTCGGCGGCGGTCGCCAATCACCTGGCCTGCGACTGCATGAAGGGCGTGCGCGCCGACAGCGGCCTGAAGCCGAGGGTGCACAGCCTCTCGGCCAACGTGGAGCTGATCACCGCCCTGGCGAACGACGTGGGGGTCGAGGCGATGTTCGTCGGCCAGCTGTCCTCGCTGGCCGAGCCGGGGGACGTGCTGATCGCCATCAGCTCGTCAGGCGCCTCGCCCAACATCGTGGGCGCCCTGGCCTGGGCGAAGGAGAACGGGCTGAAGACGGTGGCGATGACCGGCTTCTCCGGCGGCCCAGCCATGGAGGTGGCGGACTTCGCCCTGCACGTCGACGCGGCCAACTACGGGCTGGCCGAGGACGTGCACCAGTCGATCATGCACATCCTGGCCCAGCACCTGCGCCACAGCCACCTGACGGACCCGAGCCGGCTGGGCCGCCTGAAATTCTAGACGTGGCCTGCGCCCGAATTCGGCCTCCGCCGCGGCGTCCCGGGCACGGGCGGCGTCACTTCCCCTCGCGCGGACCATCGGCCGTCCACCCCGGCGTTTCGGCGGCCAAGGCCCAGTCAGGCCTCGATGTTCCGGGAAACGGCGCCTGGCTTTATGCACCGCTGCGCGCTTCGGGGGCATTGGCGTAGGACGGCCGAGGGTCTATGGTTGTGCACCCCCCCGCCGCTGCCCGGCCGCGCGGCGGGTGAATATAGATTTCGCAATGCAATTGCGCATTTGAGTTGAACTGAACGCGAGGGCGGCCGGTTTGCAGCGGGGCTTAATGCAATTAGGACGTAGTCGGCTGAAGTTCGAGTCGAGACCCCGCGCCGTAAGCCGCGCGCGCTCGGACGGTGGCCAAGGAGTTTGTGCATGACCAAAGGCACGGTCGCCGGGCTGACGCCGGCGCCCACCCGCAACGCGAAGTTGATCGCCTGGGTGGGCGAAGTCGTCGCGTTGACTGAACCGGATCGCGTCCACTGGTGCGACGGCTCGGAAGCGGAATGGACGGCGCTGACCGCCGAGCTGGTGGCGGCCGGCACGCTGAAGCCGCTGAACCCGGCCAAACGCCCGAATTCGTTCTATGCGGCCTCGGACCCGCGCGACGTGGCGCGGGTGGAAAGCCGGACCTTCATCTGCTCCAGGGATTCCGAGGACGCCGGGCCGACCAACAACTGGCTGGACCCGGAAGAGATGCGCGGCGACCTCAAATCGCTGTTCAAGGGCTGCATGCGCGGGCGCACCATGTACGTGGTTCCGTTCTGCATGGGACCGCTGGGGTCGAAGATCAGCGCCATCGGCGTCGAGATCACCGACAGCGCCTACGTCGCCGTATCCATGCGGATCATGACGCGGATGGGCCAGCCCGCCCTCGACCAACTCGGCGAGGACGGCTTCTTCGTGCCGGCCCTGCACTCGGTGGGCGCGCCGCTGGAGCCCGGGCAGGCGGACGTGGCCTGGCCCTGCAACGAGATCAAGTACATCGTCCACTTCCCGGAGACCCGGGAGATCTGGTCCTACGGCTCCGGCTACGGCGGCAACGCGCTGCTGGGCAAGAAGTGCTTCGCCTTGCGCATCGCCTCGGTGATGGCGAGGGACGACGGCTGGTTCGCCGAGCACATGCTGATCCTGAAGCTGACCGCGCCGGCCGGCGAGGTGCGCTACATCGCGGCCGCCTTCCCGAGCGCCTGCGGCAAGACCAACATGGCCATGCTGCAGCCGACGCTGGCCGGCTGGAAGGCCGAGACGGTCGGCGACGACATCTGCTGGATGCGGTTCGGCGAGGATGGCCGGCTCTATGCGGTCAACCCGGAGGCCGGCTTCTTCGGCGTGGCGCCGGGAACCGGCGAGGACACCAACCACAACGCCGTGGCCTCGCTGTGGGGCAACTCGATCTTCACCAACGTGGCGTTGACCGCCGACGGCGACGTCTGGTGGGAGGGGCTGACGTCCACGCCTCCGGAGAACCTGACCGACTGGCGCGGCCAGCCGTGGTCGCCCGGATCTGGCCAGCCGGCGGCGCACCCCAACGCCCGCTTCACCGTCCCGGCCAGCCAGTGCCCGGTGATCGCGCCGGAATGGGAGGACCCCAAGGGCGTGCCGATCTCCGCCATCCTGTTCGGCGGCCGGCGCGCCAGCGCCGTGCCGCTGGTCACCGAGGCCTTCAACTGGCGCCACGGGGTGTTCCTGGCCTCCAACGTGGCTTCGGAAGGCACGGCGGCGGCGGAGAACCGTATCGGCGAACTGCGCCGCGACCCCTTCGCCATGCTGCCGTTCTGCGGCTACCACATGGGCGACTATTTCGCCCACTGGCTGACGCTGGGCGCGCAGGCGGACGTCTCGAAGCTGCCGCGGATCTATTTCGTCAACTGGTTCCGCAAGGACGCCGAGGGCCGCTTCGTGTGGCCGGGCTACGGCGACAACAGCCGAGTGCTGAAGTGGATCGTCGAGCGGCTCGACGGGACGGCCGAGGCCCGCGAGACGCCGATCGGCCGGGTGCCCTCGGCCGACAGCCTGGACCTGTCCGGCCTGACCCTGACGCAGGCCCAGCTCGACACCCTGCTCACCGTCGATCCGGCGGTCTGGCTGGAGGAGGCCGCGCTGATCGCGCCGGCCTATGAAAAGCTGGGCGACCACCTGCCGGAAGCGCTCTGGGAGGAGCAGCGCGCCTTGATGGAACGCCTGCAGCAAGCCGCAGGGGCGAGCGCGGCCATGGCGGCTGCGGAATAGGGCGCCGCCGCGCGCGGTTGTGTCGCGGGCGGTAACACAATCCTTAGTTAAATCGGCTTGATTGTGCGGAGGGCAGGGAGAGATCTCGATGTCAGCCGCCGACGCATGCAGGCCGATGGACGCTGTGGAGCGGGGTTCGGCCGCTGAAGCTGCGGTCCTCGCCAACAGCCGGTCGTTGAACCATCTTCCCAGCGCCGGCCTGGTCACCGTGGTGGGCCTGGCCGTCGTTCCGCCCCTGGCCGTCGTGGTCTGGGGCCTCCTGATGGCCTTCGCGCTGCTGCTGGAGCACAGGACGGCCGCGGACGCCGGGATGGCGCCCGGCCGGCCGCGGGGGCGGGCGGGGAGGAGGGCCCGGTCCCTGATAGCCACGCTGCTCACCAGCCTGCTGTACGCTGTGGCGGGCGCGGTGCTGATCGCCAAGGGAACGGGCGGGGCGCGGATGTTCAGCTTCGCGCTGATGGTCAGTTCGATGGTTTTCGTGCTGTTGAAGAGCTATCGGCGTCCCGGAGAATTCCTGATCGGAATCTTCCCGCAGGCCGCGGTGGTGCTGGTCATCGGCGCCGGCCTGATCCGCGCCGCCACCAGCGACGGCAGCTATCTGACGGCGCTGACGCCCGTCGCCACCGTGGCCCTGCTGTTTGTCCTGTTCTCGGTGGCCCGCGGCCATCTCGCCGCGGCGTCGTCGGCGCTGATCCAGGCGACCACGCGCGCCCAGGAGCGGGAGCGGGCGGCCAATGCGGCCAACCAGGCCAAGAGCGAGTTCCTCGCCACCATGAGCCATGAGATCCGCACGCCGCTGAACGGCGTCCTGGGCATGGCGCAAGTGATGACGGCCGATGCTCTTGGCGACGTCCAGCGCGAGCGGCTGACGATCATCCGCCGCTCCGGCGAGACGCTGCTGGCGATCCTCGACGACATCCTGGACCTCTCGAAGATCGAGGCCGGCAAGTTCGAACTGGAAGAGGTGGAGTTCGAGCTCGAACCGCTGGCGCGCGGGGCCATCGCCACCTTCTCGTCGCTGGCCAACCAGAAGGGCGTGGCCTTCGAGTTCAACGTGGAGGAGGCCGCCCGTGGCGCCTATCGCGGCGACGCCACCCGCATCCGCCAGATCCTCTACAACCTGATCTCCAACGCCGTGAAGTTCACGCACGCAGGGCGCATCGGCGTCTGCATCGCCGCGGACCAGCACGGGCTGCGGCTGCGGGTGACGGACACCGGCATCGGCATCGCGTCCGAGCATCTGCCGCGGCTGTTCGACAAGTTCGTCCAGGTGGATTCCTCCACCACCCGCCAGTTCGGCGGCTCCGGCCTCGGCCTGTCCATCTGCCAGGAGCTGACGCAGCTCATGGGCGGGGCGATCGAGGCGTCCAGCGTCGAGGGTCGGGGCTCGACGTTCGAGGTCACGCTGCCGCTGAAGCCGCTGCAGCCGTCGACCGCTGCACAGGTTGAGACGGCGGCGCCGCGGCCGCAGGATGCGGAGCCCTCGGCCACTTCGGAGATCCGGGTGCTGGCGGCGGAGGACAACGCCGTCAACCAGGTGGTGCTGAAGACACTGCTGCAGCAGGCGGGCGTCGAGCCTGTGATCGTCGAGAACGGCGTCGAGGCCCTGGCCGCCTGGGAGCGGGAGGACTGGGACGTGATCCTCATGGACATCCAGATGCCGCAGATGGACGGCCTGACCGCCACGCGGGCCATCCGGGCGCGGGAGGCGGAGACCGGCCGGCGGCGGACGCCGATCATCGCGGTCACCGCCAACACCATGGCCCACCAGATCTCCGACTACGACGTGGCGGGCATGGACGTGGTGGTGCCGAAGCCGGTTGAGGCGGTCCGGCTGTTCGGAGCCCTGGAGGCCGTGCTGGCCGCCGCAGAGGCGGCGGCGGCGGCCGACCCTACCAGCCGTAGCGAAGCTGCAGCCCGATAGAGCGGCGGTCGGCCCAGCGGCGCGTCGAGACCTGTCGCACCAGATAGTAGCGGGCGTCCGTGAGGTTGCGGGCGAACACCGCGCCCTGCCAGGGCCCGGATTCCAGGCCCGCGCGCAGGTCGGCCACCTGGCGGTCTTGCAGCTTGAAGATCGGCGCGATGACGTCCTGCACGCCGCCCCACTGGGCCGAGTAGTTCAGGTTGCCGAAGACGGCGAGGCCGTCTGGCAGCGGGTGTCGGAAATCGAGGTTGGCGGACGCTATCCAGTCCGGGGCCTGGGGAACCTTCAAGCCCTGGTAGAGGCCGGCGGTGAACCTGCCCGCCTGCCGTGACGCCGACGCCCGCGCGGTCAGCTGGCCGCCGGCCCAGGCGCCGCGCCAGACGGCTTCCGCCTCCAGGCCCCAGATCCGCCCCTCGCCGCCGTTGGACACGAAGTTGGTCGAGGCGATCGGGCAGACAGGGTTGGACGGGGCGCAGCCGTTGTTGTCGAGCACGATCACGTCGTCGACGTGGGTGAGGTAAGCCGCCACGGCGCCGTAGAACCGCGCGCCGGCGTAGGCCTTGGCCCCGGCTTCGTAGGTCGTGGAGGTCTCGTTCCCGTAGGTCGGCGGCACCGGCTTCGGCTGGCGCGGATCGCCGATGCTGGCGTTGAAGCCGCCGACGCGGTAGGCGCTGCCCGCCTTGACGTAGGTCATCAGGCCGGGACGGGTCCGCCAGGACAGCAGCGCGTTGTAGGCCAGGTTGTCGGGGCTCGCGCCGCCGACGCTGGCGGGGATGGCCGGCGTGGTGGTTCCCAGCAGGAAGCCGCGCTGAGTGTAGCGCTTGTCGTCGGCGGTGTAGCGTCCCTCGATCGTCAGGTTCAGCCGGCGGGCGACGTCGTAGCCCAGCGAGCCGAAGGCCGCGGCGGACTCCCAGGTCTGGGTCATGGTCCGGTCGGCGCCCAGCGTCGGATTGGCTCTGGTGGGCGTGCGGGTCTGGGCGAGGTAGAAGTCGCTGCCCAGCTTCAGGTATTCGGCGCCGGCCAGCCAGGCGAAGCCGTGGGCGCCGCCCGTCAGGTGCACCTCCTGGAAGATGGTCTGGGTGGTGTCCGCGGCCGTCTGGCTTGTGTTGGGGTCGGTGGTCGTGGCCGGATTGCCGCGCGCCCGCTCCGCGGCCAGGCTGGCCGCCGTGAAGCCGTCGATATCGGACACCACCATCACCTTGCGGCGGCGCAGGGACGTCACCGATGTCAGCAATCCCCAGCCCAGGTCATAGCGCGCCGTCAGGACCGCGCCGGTGAGCTCGGTGTCGGCGGAGCCCGGAATGCTCCAATCAACGGCGTAGGGGTCGCTGACATAGCCCAACGGAAACAGCGGCGGCGTCGGCGGGACGTCGATCTGGAACGCCACGTTGCTGGTGTCCAGCTTCTGGTGCTCCACCAGCAGGGTGACGTCCAGCGGTCCGCGCACCATCCGAAGTTGGCCCCGCAGGCCCAGGCCGTGCTGCGCGTCGAGGTAGTTGCCGAACGTCCTGTTGCGGAAAAACCCCTTGTCCTGGTCCATGTAGTCGACGCCGAACCGCACGGCGAAGCTGGCGCCCAGCGGCGCGTTGACCACCGCCTGCACCTGCTTGCGATCGAGCGTCGCGCCGTACTCGACCTGCGCCCATCCTTCCCGCCGGAACACCGGCGGGGCGGAGATCAGGTTGATCGCCCCGCCCACGGCGTTGCGGCCGTAGAGCGCGCCTACGGTGCCGCGCAGCACCTCGGCCCGCTGCAGGTCGAAGGTGTCGATGCGCATGAAGTTGCGGCTGAACTGCAGGCCGCCGGCCACGTAAACGCCGTCGCGATAGAGGCCGACGCCGGAATCGGCGCTCGTCGCCCGCGCCGTACCCGATCCGCGCAGCGACATCTCGGAGGTGGTCGGCGAGGCGGTGTTGTTGAACCGCAGGCCCGGCGCGCCGCTCAGCAGGGCTTCGGCGTCGGTGGCGCCGCCGCGGGCGCGGATCGTGCCGGCGTCGATCACCGACACGGCGATCGGCACGAGCGCCAGACGCTCAGGGCGCTTGCGGGCGGTGACGACGAGCTCGCCGACGCTGGCGGCGGCGGTCTGCGCCGTTTCGGCAACGGCGACCGGGGCGACGCCGAAGGTGGCCGCCGCCAGGGACAGACTTGCGAAGCTCAGCCGCATCGCCCCCTCCGGTCAGCGACGAAGTCGCGACCGTAGGTGTGCAGGCTTGAAACAAATGCTAATGGCTGAGCGCGCTCAGCATCGCTTCCCGGGACGGGCCGGGCTCAGCGGTTGGCGACGACGCGGAGGTTCGGGACGGCGCCGGCCTTCTCCCCGCGGATCTGGGCCACGAGGTCGAACAGCGCGCGGCGGACTTCCTCGATGTGGCCGCGGCCGGCCATGGCCTCAAGCTCCAGCAGGTGCTTGGGCGTCACCCGCAGGGCCGAGGGAGAGACCACCTCCAGCACCTTGGGCGCGCAGGGCAACGAGCGCTCGGTCTCGTCCAGCAGGGCCTCGGTCAGCTTCTCGCCCGGACGCAGGCCAGTGATCTCGATCTCGATCTCCTTGCCGGGCGTGGCGCCGGAGAGCGCGATCATCTGGCGCGCGAGGTCCATGATCCGCACCGGCTCGCCCATCTCCAGCAGGAACAGGCGGGCGCGGCTGGCCTCGCCTTCGGCGCTGGCGGCGGTGGCGTGCAGCACGAGCTGGGCCGCCTCCGGAATGGTCATGAAGTAGCGGGCCATGTCCTGGTGGGTGACGGTGACCGGCCCGCCGCGCTCGATCTGCGACTTGAAGATCGGCACCACCGAGCCCGCCGAGCCCAGCACGTTGCCAAAGCGCACGGCGGAGAAGCAGGTGCCGCCTTCACCCACCTGCTGGGCCTGGATCACCGCCTCGGCCAGGCGCTTGGTGGCGCCCATGACATTGGTGGGGTCGACCGCCTTGTCGGTGGAGATCAGCACCATCTGCGCCGCGCCGCAGGCCCGCGCGGCCTCGGCCACGTTCCAGGTGCCGATGACGTTGGTGAGCACGCCCTCGCAGGGGTGGCGCTCGACCATGGACACATGCTTCAGCGCCGCGGCGTGGAACACGAGGTCCGGCTGCTCGTCGCTGAAGGCGTTGACCACCCGGGTGGCGTTGCGCACGTCACACAGCACCGAGCGGCGCGACAGCTGCGGATAGGTCTCGGCCATCTCGCGGTCGATCTCGAAGAGACCGGTCTCGGAGAAGTCGAGCAGGGTGAGGTGGGCGCACTGGAAGGCGGCCACCTGGCGGCAGAGCTCGGCGCCGATGGAGCCGCCGGCGCCGGTGATCAGCACCCGGCGGCCGCGAATCAGGTCGCCGATGCGGCGGCGGTCCAGCTCGATGGGCTCGCGGGCCAGCAGCTCCTCGATGTTGATCTCCCGCATGGGCAGGAGCGTCAGGGTGTCGTGTTCGCCCAGCTCGACGATCGAGGGCAGGCGCAGCAGGCGGATGCCGTCGTTCTTCAGCCGGCCGAGCTGGTCGGCGGTGAGGCTCTTGAGGCGCGCCGGCTCCTCCAGGAACAGGATGGCGCGGGGATAGCGGTTCCAGCGGCGCAGGTCGGCCAGCGCCGCCTCCAGGTTATCGAGGCTCTCGATGATGCAGACGCCGCGCACCTGCTGGCCGACGTCGCGCGAATCGACGCCGACGATGCCCACCGGCGTGTAGGTGCGGTCATGGCTGCGGGCGACGTCGCGCAGATAGGTGTCGGCCAGCGACGGCGGGCCGATCAGCAGCAGCGAAGGCGCCTGGGTCACCCGGTCGCTGATCGACTTCAGCGGGGCGAAGGAGTCGAGCGCGTGCTCGTGCAGCGCCCGGCGCATGATCCGCCCGCCCATGGAGCCCACCATCTGGAACATCGGGGCCAGGAACAGGATCGCGCGCGGCAGGCCGCGGGCGCGGTCGAACACGAACACCGTCAGCAGGAAGACGCCGATCGTCAGCAGGGCGATTCGCGCCAGCACCAGGGCGTCGGGAATGGAGGCGTAGCGCCAGGGCGACAGCTCGCGGCGGAACAGCATGGTGAAGGCGCCCGCCAGCGCCGCGTAGATCAGGATGAGCTGCGCCAAGCTGAGCGACGGCGGCAGAACCGCGGCGTCGGAGCGGAGCGGTGCGGCGAGGTAGGCGATGGCGAAGGCCGCAGCGGCGACGATGACGTCCGCCAGGATGGTCTGGGCCCGAAAGGCCATCCGCTCCATGGGCCGCGCTCCGCTGCTGAGACGAGTCGCCAGCATAGTCTTGGGCTTGCGGCCGTCCAATGAAGTTCCGCGATCTCGTGGAGCGCCCCGCATCGATCCGCCTCGCGTACTCATGCTTCGCCTCGAAACGGACCCGGAGGGACCTTAGGAAGCGCACGACTCGCGCGCAACGAGAAAAGCCGCCGCCGCCTGGCCGCAGCCTTGGCGACCGAGGTCGGCCGCGACTAGAAAGTGGATTTCAGGCTGACGACGCCGCGGCTGCCGTAGATCTTGCCGAGCTCGTGCTTGTTGGTGTCCCAGTAGCGCACATCGACGCCGATGCGGTCGTTGAAGGCGTAGCCGACGCCCAGGTTCCAGGTGGTGTAGTCGGCCGGGGTCTTGGCGATCTCCTGCCGGCCTACGGCGCCGGAGACGCTGAAATTCCCGGCCAGCGGGATCGAGCCGCTCACCTCGTAGTAGTAGGCGCTGTCGTTATCGACCGGGCCAAAGGTGTCCGGCGAATAATAGAACGCCGCGCCGAGGGAGCCGCTGCCCAGCGGCATGGTTCCCAGGGCCTTGATCTCGGCATAACCGTAGTGAGCGCCGTGCGGCGGATTGACATAGCTGTAGTAGATCGCGCCGAGATCGAGCGAGACGGGACCCAGGGTGGGCTTGAAGCCGGCGTAGAGGTCCACTTCGGCGTCGGTCGAATCGTTGAAATCGATGTTGGAGGCCCAGACGCCCGCGTAGAGCTTGTCGATGGTCAGGTCGACTCCGCCGAAGACTTCCGGGTCCTCGTTGGTCTGGCTCACGCCGCGGAACACGTAGTCCGAAGCTGCACCGATGTTGAACGTGACCTTGGGGCTCGCGTCATCTGCGAACGCCGCGCCGCTCGTGGCGAGCGTGGCCGCGACGACGAGCAGCGGGAGCATCATCGATTTCATCGTTCTATCCCATGATTGTCGACCGGACTCGCGCCTACCGTCGGGCGATGTCTTCCCATCTGGCTTTCCCCCAGATCAGCGAAGGCCGATCCGGCCGCAAAGCGTAACTAGGACATGGGTGGAAATTAGGCGTTAATGTGCGACATAGCCTGTTTTCTAAGCTCGTCTCGGCCGCGTGTTCTTCGGGACGACCTGGCTCGGGGCTTGCGACGCGGGGCCCCGCCGGGGGCCGGCGCGCCTGTCACGGTTGTCGGAGCGCAAGGTCGGGTCTAAAGGCGCGCGGATGAACGAGACCCCTCAACTCGGCCGCGACGCGCCCCGTCCCGCCGGCCCGGAGACGGCGGTGCTGGACCGCGTGCCCAATCCGCATCCGCAGGACGTCTATCTGGCCCGGTTCACCCAGCCGGAGTTCACCACCCTGTGCCCGGTGACCGGCCAGCCGGACTTCGCCCACCTGGTGATCGACTACGTCCCGGCGGCCTGGCTGGTCGAGTCGAAGTCGCTGAAGCTCTACCTGGGCTCGTTCCGTAACCACGGCGCGTTCCATGAGGACTGCACCCTGGCGGTGGCGAAGAAGATCGTGGCCGTGGCCGAGCCGCGCTGGCTGCGGATCGGCGGCTACTGGTACCCTCGCGGGGGCATGCCGATCGACGTGTTCTGGCAGACCGGTCCAGCCCCGGAAGGGCTGTGGCTTCCCGACCAGGGCGTGGCCCCCTACCGCGGCCGCGGATGATCCTCCAAGCGGCGCCGCCACATCACGCCAGTGTGGGGTAGCCAACCTCGGAATGGCGGTATATGTTCATTCCCGCCCATCTCTCCTCGGGCGTGTCACCTCAGGCCGGGCGACGCCGACGCGTCGTCCGGCCGTTGAGTTTTCAAGATTTTTTCGCCTTTCAGGGAAGCGCCGGTCGGCTCACGCCGACCAGTGGGTGACGAGTGCGCCCACCTCCGGGCGCTCGCGTTCCAGAGGCGGCTCGACCGCTGTTCCGATCAGCACGAAACCCGCCACCCGCTCGCCCGGCGAGAGCCCCAGGATCGCGCCCGCCTCGGCGTCATAGGCGTACCAGTCGGTGATCCAGTTGGCGCCGAAACCCATCGCCTGCGCGGCGTAGAGCAGGGTGGTGCAGACCGCGCCGCAGGAGAGCTGCTGTTCCCACTCCGGGATCTTGGCGGCCACGGGGCGGAACACCACCGCCACGCCGAGCGGCGGGGCCTTGAGCTTGCCGAGCTTGGCGGCCGAGACGCCGTCGCCGCGGCCGTTGGCGAGCGCCTCCAGGCGGGCCGCGAACCCGGCCTTGCCGTCGCCCTCCAGAACGATGAACCGCCAGGGCGAGAGCTTGCCGTGGTCGGGGGTGCGGGCGGCGAGGCGCAGGAGCTGCGCCAGTTCATCCGGAGAGGGGCCGGGGGCCGTCAGGGTCAGGGCGGAGGTGGAGCGCCGGCGGGCAAGGAACTGCAGCACCTGCGGAACCGGCGGCTGGCCGAGCGGCGCGCCGAGCTCGGCTTCGGGGGGCAGGGCGATGGTCACGGGCGCCTCACAGGAAAGCCGATAAGCTGCGCCCTCTTTATGGGAACGCGGCGGCGTTGAACAAGGCGGACGGGATGAAGATGCCGAAAGAACCTTCCTGGCTGCGGCCGCACGGGACGCCCTGGACGCGGAGCCGGCCGCGGGTGGCCTATGAGAACCCGTGGCTGACAGTGACGGAATTCGACGCGGTGGCGCCCACCGGGCGGCCGGCGTTCTACGGGGTGGTGGGCTTCAAGAACGTGGCGACCGTCGTCCTGCCGGTGCACGAGGACGGCACGGTGGTGCTGGTGGGCCAGCACCGGTTCCCGTTCGCCGACTACAGTTGGGAAGCGCCCGAGGGCGGCGCGCCGCTGGGGGAGGACCCCCTGGAGGGCGCCAGGCGCGAGCTGCGCGAGGAGGCGGGGCTGGAGGCCGCCCGGTGGCGCGAGGTGCTGCGGCTGCAGCTCTCCAACTCGGTGACGGACGAGGCGGCGGTGGGTTACCTGGCCACCGGCCTGACGGCTTGCGCGCAGGGGCCCGAGCCCGACGAGACCGAGTCCCTGGCGCTGGCGCGACCGCCGTTCCGCGAGGCGCTGGAGGCGGCGGTCGCCGGCCATTTGAAGGACGCCTTAACGGTGGCGATGCTTCTTAGGGCTTACCATATGGCCCGGGAAGGCGCGTTGCCGGGCGATCTGGCGCGCGCCATGTTAGGTTAGAACGATCGATGGGCCGGGAAGAACCGATGAGCCAACGACTGGAAGTGATCGACCCCGCCGCCCCGCCGCCGGTGTGGGCGGCGCTGCGCAACGAGTCCCTCCAGGCGGCGCGGAACGAGCCGGCGCTGGCCAGCCTCCTGAACGCGGTGGTGCTGAGCCACGAGAACCTGGGCGACGCGCTCTCCTATCAACTGGCGCGCAAGCTGGGCGACCAGGAGCTGCGGGCCATGAGCCTGCGGGAGCTGGCGACAGCGGCCTACGAGTCCGATCCCCGGCTGGTGGAGATCGCCGAGGAGGACCTGAAGGCGGTGTTCGAGCGCGACCCCGCCTGCAAGGGCTATGTCCAGCCGTTCCTGTTCTTCAAGGGCTACCAGGCGCTGCAGACCCAGCGGGTGGCACACTGGCTGTGGAACGAGGGGCGCGAGACCATCGCGCTCTACATGCAAAGCCGGATGTCGGAGGTGTTCCAGGTGGACATCCATCCGGCGACGCAGATCGGCTCGGGCGTGTTCATCGACCACGGCACCGGCATCGTCATCGGCGAGACGGCGGTGATCGGCGACGACGTCTCCATGCTGCAGGGGGTCACCCTGGGCGGCACGGGCAAGGAGCGCGGCGACCGGCATCCGAAGATCGGCCGCGGCGTGCTGCTGGGCGCCAACGCCACGGTGCTGGGCAACATCGTCATCGGCGACTACGCCAAGGTGGCCTCGGGCTCGGTGGTGCTGAAGCCGGTGCCGCCCGGCTGCACGGCCGCCGGAGTGCCGGCCCGGCTCACGAACTGCCCGACCTGCGCCGAGCCGGCGCGCAGCATGGACCACACGCTCGCCGAAGAGGTCTACGACTACGTCATCTGACGGTTTGGAATGCGCGGCGCGAGCGGTTAGGTTCGCGCCGTCGAGTCTGGCCGGGCGGCGTCGCCGGGGCTGGAGGTTCCAGGAGCGCCGTCGTGGACGAGAAAACCATCCGCAAGGTCGAAAGCCATCTGCGCGGCACCTTCGCCAATGCGCGGATCACGCTTGCGCCCCGCCCCAAGCAGAAGGATTCCTGCGAGGTCTACGTCGGCGAGGAGTTCATCGGCGTGGTCTACCAGGACGAGGACGAGGACGGCTCGTTCATGTTCGAGATGGCGATCCTGGCGGAGGACCTGCCGTAAGGCGGCGGTGAAAGCCGGCCGCCGCCCGGAGGCGACGGCCGGCCCCAACGAAAGCTAGAGCACCCCCAGCATCTCCGCGACCAGCGGGTGGCGGACGATGTCGCGGTCCTGCAGGCGGACGACGGCGATGTTGCCGACGGCCTCGAGCTTGGCGGCGACGGGGCCGAGGCCGGAGAGCTCCGGCAGCAGGTCGGACTGGGCGGGGTCGCCCGTGACCACCATGGTGGAGTGCCAGCCCAGGCGGGTCAGCAGCATCTTGAGCTGCATGTAGGTGCAGTTCTGCGCCTCGTCGATCACCACGAAGGCGTTGTTGAGGGTGCGGCCGCGCATGAAGCCCACCGGGGCGATCTCGATGGCGCCCTCGGCTATCAGGGCGCGCACGCGCTTCATGGAGATGCGGTCGGACAGGGCGTCGTAGAGGGGACGCAGGTAGGGGGCGAGCTTGTCCTCCATCTCGCCGGGCAGGAAGCCGATGGATTCGCCGGCTTCCACCGCCGGCCGGGAGAGCACGATGCGGGCGACGCGGCCGGCCTCCAGGGCTTCGACGGCCTTGGCGATGGCCAGATAGGTCTTGCCGGTGCCGGCCGGGCCCAGGGCCATCACCAGGGACTTGGCGTCGATAGCCTCAAGCAATTCGTGCTGACCGGGAGACTTGGCCTTTATAGTCTTGATGTAGCCCTGCTCGCGATCGTCGTTGTGATGCGCCAGCGGCGACCAGGGACGGTCGAGCGGCAGCCGGCGGATCTTGCCGTCATCCGCATGCTGACCGGCGTCATAGGCGCCTTCGCGCAGTTGTCGCTTCAGAGCTCTTCTGGTCATCAAGGCCTCCGTGGGGGCAAGAAAAAAGGGCGTCTCCGGAATGGAGCGCCCTTCGGGTCGCAGAAAAAAAGCGGTGGGGCGCGCGCGGCCCGGCGGTTCGCTGGCGGGGCGAGGTCCCGGCGGAGAATTCCACCGAAGCGCACTACGCGGCACCCGATACTCCGTTCAACAGTGACCGTGAGCCGGACAGCCCGGCCCGCGGGCGGGATCCGGGATGGCTATCGCGCCCCCGAATCGCCCGACTAGAATGATCCTAGCCGTGTTTATGAACGCTTAAATGCGGCAAAAGGTTCGAGAAACGAGGTGTACGGATGGCTGTCTACAACTTGGGCGAATTGCGGCCCGAGCTGCCCAAGGAAGGTGAATACTGGATCGCGCCGAACGCGGTCGTGCTCGGGAAAGTCACGCTCAAGAAGAATTCCTCGGTCTGGTTCAACGCCACGGTGCGCGGCGATAACGAGACGATCGTCATAGGGGAGAATTCCAACATCCAGGACGGGTCTGTGCTGCACACCGACTATGGTTCGCAGCTGATTATCGGGGCGAACGTCACCGTGGGGCACATGGTGATGATGCACGGCTGCCAGGTGGGCGACAATTCGCTGATCGGCATCGGCTCGATCATCCTGAACGGGGCCCGGATCGGGCGGAACTGCCTGATCGGCGCCAACTGCCTGATCACCGAGGGCAAGGAGATCCCCGACAACTCCCTGGTGATGGGCGCCCCGGGCAAGGTGGTGCGCGAGGTCAGCCCGCAGCAGGCGCGGGGCCTGGGCATCTCGGCCGCGGCCTATGTGGCCAACTGGAAGCGATATCGCGAACAGCTGGCGCTCGCCGGCCTTTAGGACCGGGGCGGCCCTCAGGCCACGTGCCGTCCGTCGAGGGTGGCGAGGCGCAGCCTGGGAACGAACTCGTTGGCCGCCCCGGTGCGCTGCAGGGCGCGGACCGTGAGGCTGAGCGCCGGCCGGCCCTGCAGGCGGGCCGTGAGGCCCAGCGGCTGGTAGAGTCCGAGGAACCGGTCGGCCTCGCCCTGCGGGCCGGCGAGAGGCGCGAACAGAACCTCCATGCCGATGCTGCCGGCGTCGCTGGTCACCTCGGCCAGGGCCACGATGGGCTCGGGCCGGCGGCGGGCCTCCTCCAGGGCGGACTGCAGGCGCGAACGGTCGCGCTCGGCCCAGAGCACCAGCGCGTTCAGGCGGCGCAGGTCGCGGCCGTGCAGGTCGCTGACGAAGCCGCCGGCCAGGCGCAGCGGATAGACCCCCGTGAAGGCGCGGCCGAGGATGAACACCTGCGGCAGGAGCCCGGCGAAATCGGCCGGGTCGACGGCCGCGCGCGCGGGCAGGGCGCCGTCGACGCTGCGGCTTCGCCAATAGTCTATCAACCGTTGTGTGGCTGAATGGAACATCGACATCGCGGCGCAGGTCCCTGGCGCGGCCGGAAACGGACGCATGGGGCTTGCAGAACGATGCGGGCCAACCGGGTTCTGTGCCATCGCGGGGCAGTCTTCGGCGGGCGAG
The DNA here is from genome assembly GCF_036502675.1 of Phenylobacterium sp. Classification (GTDB taxonomy): domain Bacteria; phylum Pseudomonadota; class Alphaproteobacteria; order Caulobacterales; family Caulobacteraceae; genus Phenylobacterium. Next base: position 12,913 of record NZ_DASXYF010000017.1, on the reverse strand, counting down.
GGGCGTGCGGCCGCACACGGCGTCCTTCCCGAGGGTTGCGGGAGCGAATGAGGAGCAGCCGTCGATGATGGCGCGTAATTCCCTGCTGGGCCTGATGATGGGACTCGGCCTTCTGCTGCTGGGGGGCGCCGCCGCCGCGCAATGCTGCGCGCCGCCGACCCCGCCCGCCTGCTGCGCGCCCCCGCCGTGCTGCACGCCCCCGCCTCCGCCGCCGCCCAGCACGCCGCCGTGCTGCACGCCGGGGCACAATGTGACCGTGCCGGGGGTCAATGTCTTCGTGGCGGGCGCGGTGACCGTGAACGCCCAGGCCCGCGCGCAGGCCTCGTCCGTGGCCGGCGCCGGGGCCTCTTCCGTCGTGTTCTTCGGCGGCGGCGGAGGAGGCGGCTATGCGCCGCCGATGGCCACCGGCGTCATCCAGGGCCTGAACGTGGGCGGCGGCATGAAGCGCACCGCCTACCAGGCGACCCGCAGCAAGACCACGCGGGTGATCATCCAGGCCGTCTGCATCGACGACCGCTTCGTGGCCCACCCGGCTTCGCAGGTGCGCCCCGAGCGCGAGGTGGACGACCTCTACGAAGGCGAGCTCTACCGCTGCATCGCCGGCACGCGGATGCAGTACACGGTCGCGGAATTCCTCGGGAAGATCGACTTCTCCGGCGGCAAGACAATGGTCTGCGCCAAGGGCGAGGCGCTCTACCACGCCGCGGGCGGCGGGGCGCGCCGGGACGCCGCGGCGGCCGCCAACGTCTCCTGCCGGCCGCAGAAGCCGGCCCGCGACTGCAACGAACGCTCGCTGCTGCGCCGGTTCGGCGCCGGCATCAAGATCCTGACCATGACCATCGTGGAGAGCTACACGGCCTACCGCGAGGAAAGCTCCGAATCCGTCGTCAGCTCCATGAGCCTCGACGGCGGGGTGGGCGGCATCGCCTACTGAACGAATTCGGCTTCAGTCCGGCGGACGAGGGGTGGCGGGCCAGGCTCGCCACCCCTTTTCCGTGGGCGCTCCGTCACTTCCCCTGCGGGCGCACCTCCAGGGTCCAGGCCTTGGCGTCCGAGAGGTAGCGGGCCGCCGCGTGCTGGACGTCGGCGGGGGTGACGCGCTCGGTGCCGGGCAGGACGGCGCGCACGGCGTCGAGCCGGCGCGGGTCGGCCTGGGCGCCGGAAAGCTCCGAGAGCCAGTACTGGTTGGTCACCCGGGCCTTCTCGATGCGGTCGAGGCGCGGCTTCTTGGCCCGCTCCAGTTCGTCGGCGGAGACCGGCCTGGCGGCGAGGTCGGCGGCGATCTTGCGCACGTCGGCGAAGAAGCCGGCCAGCTTCTCCGGCGGGACCTCGACGCTGGCGGAGACGAAGCCGTAACCCGGCCAGACCATGGAGTGGCTGTAGTTCACCGAGGGCGAGTAGGTCGCCCCCTGGGCCTCCCGCAGCTCGTCGATCAGCCGCAGGTTCAGCACCTCGCCCATCACCGCCGTCTCACGGGCGAGCTGGGGGTTGGCGAAGAAGTCGGTGGTGGGCCAGGCGACGTAGCCGATCGCCTGGTCGGCGCGGCCCTTGTGGCGCAGGACCACCGGGGCGGCGTCGTGGACCGGGAAGGCGGTCTGGCGCTGGGCCGCCGCGGGCGCGGGCGCCGCGGGCCGAGCGGGCAGGGCGCCGAACGTGCCGGCCACGGCGTCGACGGCCTTGTCCACCGTGATGTCGCCCACGATCACCACCTCGATGTCGCCATGGGCCATGGTGGGCGCGATCTGGCCTTCCAGGTCCTCGATCTTCGCCTGGGCGATCTCCTGGCGGCTGGGGAAGGTCCAGCGGCGGTCGCCCGAGTGCAGCAGGCCGGCGAGGTCGCGGGACAGGACGCCGGAGTCGGTGGCCTCGTACTGGTCGTGGATGGTCTTGCCGGCGGTCTTCAGGCGCTGGAACGCCTCCGGCCGCCAGCCGGGCTCGGCGAGGTAGGCGGCCAGGATCTGCAGCTGGGTCTCCAGGTCGCCGGTGCGGGTCCCGCCGGAGAGGGTGAAGGCGTCGTCGCCGACGGAGAAGTGGGCGCCGTAGACCTTGGAGGCCAGCACGCGCTCCATGTCCTCGGCGCTGATCTGCTTCAGGCCCCCCTCGATGTAGGCGCCCGCGCCCCAGCCGGCGCTCTGGCGGTCGCGGGCGAGGTCCAGCAGGCCGTCGCCGACGTTGACGCGCACCAGCACCTCGTCGTCGCGGAACTTGGTGGGCTTGACGGTCAGCCGCACGCCGTTCTCGAGGCGCACGAAGACGGTGTCGAGATCGGTGACCTCGCGGGTCTCGGCGGCCTTGCCGGGGACGCCGAAGGTCTCGTAGGGCCAGACCACCTGGGCAGGGGCGGCCGGCGGCTCCACGGACAGCTTCTGCGAATCGGCCAGCGCCGAAAGCAGGGTGGCCTCGCCGCCCTCGACGGGCTTGGGCGAGGCCATGAACACCAGCGGCCCCTGGCCCTTGAAGCCGGTCCTGAGCGCGGCCGAGACGGTCTCGGCCTTCAGGTCCTTTACGGTCGCCTCGAACTCCGCGAGGTCCTGGGGCGGGCCGGTGACCACCTCGTCGTCGTCGAGCGTGCCCAGGATCTCCGCGGCGATCTGGCTCTGGCGGCGGGTGGCGGCGCCGGCCACGGCGGCCTTCAGGGCGGCGCGGGTCTCCTCGATCTCGCGGTCGAGCTCGTCCTGGCGGACGCCGTACTGGACGGCGCGGCGCTGTTCCTGCTCCACGGCGTAGAGCGCCCGGCGCCAGCCGTCGGCCTCGGTGTTGACGGTGACCAGCGCGATGTCGGCGGCCTCGTACTGGGTCCCCTTGAAGGCGCCGGCGCCCAGGAACGGCGGATCGGGCGCGCGGGCCAGGCGGGAGAAACGGCGGTTGAGCACCGCGAAGCCCAGCTGCTCCACCATGTCCCGGCGGCGCTTGGCGACCGTGTCGGCGGCCCGGTCGGGCGGACCCACCCAGGCGACCTGGATCGAGGCGGGCGCGCCGGGCTCGACCATCAGCCTGGCCTCGGCGCCGCGGGGCTTCACTGCGCTGAGGTCGGGATCCGCGCCGGGGCCGCCCGCAGGCGCCCAGTCGCTGAACCGGGCGCGGATCCTGGCCTCCATGGCGTCGACGTCGAAGTCGCCCACCGCCACCACCACCGCCCGGTCGGGGCGGTACCAGGCGTCGTAGTAGCTGCGGATCAGGCTGGCCGGCGCGGTCTGCAGGATCTGCACCTGACCGATCGGCTGACGCAGCGGCGGCCGCTGGCCGGGCATGAAGAACTCCAGCCTGGACTTGAAGATCCGGTAGGCCGGCGTGTCGCGCGCCCGCTCCTCCGACAGCACGACGCCGCGCTCGCGGTCGACGGCGGCCTGGCCGATGGCGAGGTTGGAGGCCGTCTCGCGCAGCAGCATCAGGCTGGTGTCGACGGTCTCGGCGTCGGTGCGCGGCAGGTCGAGCTTGTAGAGGGTCTCGTCGAAGTCGGTGGAGGCGTTGGTGTCGGCGCCGAAGGCCAGGCCGAGGCGCTCGAGGATCTTGACCATGTCGCCCTCCGGCACGCCCTTCGAACCGTTGAAGGCCATGTGCTCCAGGAAGTGGGCGAGGCCCTGCTGCGGGTCGGTCTCCATCAGCGAGCCCGCGCCGATCCGCAGGCGCAGCGCCGCCTGACCGGGCGGGATCGCCTGCTTGCGGATGGCGTAGCGCAGGCCGTTGGGCAGGGCGCCGAAGCGGATGTCCGGGTCGACGGCGACATCGGAGCGCGCCTGCGGCCATTCGCCGGGGTTCAGCTTGACCCGCTGGGGCAGGGCCGCATCCGCCCGCGGCGTCGCGGTGTCGGACTTCCCGCCCAAATGGGGCAGGTGCAGGCTGGGCGCGTGGTGGGAGGCGCAGGCCGCAAGGGCCAGGGCCGCGACGAGCGCGAGGCTCGCGCGCAGGGGACGGATCATCAACAGTTCCCGGAAATGCGATCGGCGCAGTCTTGCCACGCGCCGTGGCGATCACAAGGCGGGATGTTGCAGGACGGCGCGGCGGCGGACGGCGGTCCGCGGACCCCACGGACGGACGGGAGATTCCGAAGCGCCGCGCCGCCGCCGCAGCCGCCCCTTACGTCGGTAAACACTTTTTCGGAGTGGCGGACAACACCTGCGCCGGCCCCGGGCCGGCGACGGGCGTGCGGGCGATTTGTTCTTAGATTCATATGTTTGTTGTTCCAGATCCGAAGCTCGGCCTGACGCCATAGGCGTTTACCGGGGTGTTGACCGGTCAACACCCGGTCTCGCCCGCGAGCGCCCCGGCTTCCGAAGGACGCGAAGCCCACGCCGGCGCACGTCCAGGAAAAGGGCGACGGGGCGCCGCCCCGGTCCGAAATCCCATGTCATCGGGCGCCCCCTCACCCAGCCAACCGCTCGGGCCGGACGAGGGTAGTGCGGAAGAGGGTCGGCGGCAAGAACAAACAAGGAACATCAGGATTGCGGAGCGGCGGTCGGGAACCGGGGCCGACCGCCAAACCACCGGCGGCGGAAGCATCCGTCGGGGCGCCGGCGCTATTCGCAGCCTGGCCGGCTTCCGCCGACCGCGACGGGTGCAGATCTCCTTGGATGGACATCCGTTGGCGTCGGCCGGTCCGCCCGGATCAGAGCCCGGCGTCCAGGCCAGCGCGGCGGGCCGCGACGGCTGCGACAGCCGACCAGTCCTTGTCCGCGTCTCCATGTCCGACCGCGTCGATGAAGTTGTCACGCAGCACGCTCGCGAACGGCATGGGCGCGCCGACCGCCTCGCCGGCCTCCAGCGCCAGGCGAATGTCCTTCAAGCCGAGCGGCAGCTTGAAGTTCGCCGGCTCGAAGCGCTGCTCCACGATCATGGGGCCATAGGTCCTGTAGGCGGGCGCCGCGAACAGCGTGCCTGTCAGCACCTCCAGCAGGATCTGCGGATCGAGGTCATGGCGTCGGGCCAGGGCGAAGGCCTCGGCCATCGCCTCCATGGCCGAGGCGAGGGCGAAATTGCAGGCCAGCTTGGCGAGGTTGGCCAAGTGCGGCTGCTCGCCGATGGGCCAAGTCCGTTTGCCCAGCGCCTGCAGCAACGGTCGCACCCGGGCGACGGAGCCCGGATGGCCAGCGAACAGGACGTTCAGTTCGCCGGCGGCAGCCACGTCCGGGCGGCCCAGGACCGGCGCCGCCACGTAGCCGACCCCCGCCCGCTCGTGCGCCTGCTCCAGGTCTTGAGAGAAGGCGACCGAGATCGTGGATGACACGATGTGGACCAGATCTTTGTGCGCCGCCGTGAGCAAACCCTGATCCAGGATCACCTCGCGCACGGCCTGGTCCGCGGCGAGCATGGTGACGACCGCGTCCGCGTCGAAGACCTCTCCGGGGGTCGCCGCAGCCTCGGCGCCCTCGCGCCGCAGGGCTTCGACAGGTCCTGGAGACCGGTTCCAAACCCTTACCTGATGGCCGGCTCCGATCAGGCTGCGGGCCATGCCCGAGCCCATGGCGCCCAGACCGATGAAGCCGATGTCCATGACCGACGCTCCTGTCCCGCTTGCCGGGCGACGATTTTGCACCCTGCGCGGCCGCCGTCCAAGCGTGGCCGGACAAGCGCGTCCAACATCGGGCCAGACCGGCGCCGCTTCGGCCGATTTTCAGGCCTGGCGATAGCCGCAAGCGGACGTCGCCAGGGATCTTCGCCGGCGCATAAGCCTGCCGGAGGTCCTGCTCTGGAAGGCGCCGAAGGGCCGCCAGCTTTCGGGGTTGCTTCCGCAAGCAGCATCCGCTCGGGCCCTATGTGCTGGACTTCTACTGCGAGGCTCGACGGCTCGCGGTCGAGGTTGACGACGCGAGCACCGCTAGCAGCGACTCGCGGTCAGTCAAGACATGGTCGCTGGCGGGTTCATGCGGTGCGGTGTCAGCTGGCCAGGCGGCGAGGGGCGGGGCGTCAAGGTCACGACAGGCGTCAAACCTTGAGGAGCCGCGTTCGATTATCGGGCTGAAGACCTGTTCAGGGCCACAGCGGCACGTATGAGCGCCTTGAAGGCATCCACATCTACTTCATCTCCCTCATGGAGATCTATGGCGCGCCTGGTGTTGCCTTCAAGGCTGGAGTTGAACAGACCTGAAGGGTCCTCGAGCGAGGCGCCCTTGGCGAAAGTCAGCTTCACGACGCTCTTGTACGTCTCGCCGGTGCAGATCAGTCCGTCGTGAGACCACACCGGAACGCCTCTCCACTTCCACTCCTCGACCACTTCGGGGTCCGCCTGCCTGATGAGAGCGCGGACATGGGCGAGCGTCTCGCCCCTCCAGTCGTCCAGTTCCCTGATCCTCGCGTCGATCAGCCGGGAAGGGGATTCGCCCTCGGTCGTTGGGCTCTTTTTCATATTGTTTGCAGCTCCGCTCTCGAACCGGTGACCGGTCAACTGTTGAAAAAACCCGGCGTGGCCGACCACCATCACCGTCTTGCCGTGCCGACGCCATACCCATGAGGGCGACGACCCGGTCCAGGAACCCTGCGACGCCCGAGTCGCCCGGCTCGAACATCTCTCCCGGCGCGACGGTCCTGCCGAGCCGCCCAAATTCCCGAGGCGCGAGCGCCCCGGCGAGCAATCCGGACTTTGACGCCGGCCGGCCGAGTGATCTGATAGGCGCCGACGAGGCCAGAGCCGAAGGCCAGAGCTGAAGGAATGACATGACGAAATCGATCCGCCCCCGGCGCATGAGCCACCCGAACCTGGTGCTGGAAGACTTCGACGCCAGCCTCGCCCATCTTCGCACCCTCTTCGGAGCGGAGCTTCTGATGGATATGCCCAAGCCCGCGTGGCACGCCTGCCTGGTGGACATCGGCGGCGTGGTCATCGAGGTGTTCGCGCCGCCGGCCTTCCTGCTCAACTCGCGCCACGGACCGCACTTTCTCGGGATGGAGTACGAGGCGGACATGACCGAGGTGCGGGAGGCCGTCGCCGCGCACGGGATCCGGATCATCCGGGACCTCGATGTCGCCCTGCACACCCATCCCGCCGACTGCTTCGGGGTGGATTTCGAATTCTACGAAGGGACCTTCTACGGCGCCGACACGCCGCACATGATCCAGCACGTCAAGCCGGTCGAATACTGGCGCGACCAACACCCGCTCGGCCTCGCCGGCCTGAAGGCCTACACCCTCGCCGTCTCCGACATCGAGGCGGCGACCCGCTTCGTGCAGAGCTTTCTGAGCGGGGAGGTGACCTACGAGACGTCGAGGCCGGCGATCGCCGCGCGGGCGGTGGGCCTGCAGGTGGCGGACTGCGTCGTCGAACTCCTCACCCCTGACGGGGACGGACCGCTCCAGCGTCAACTCCAGCAGATCGGACAGGGGATCCGCTCGTTGGTGTTCCGCACCCGCGACATCGACCAGGCGCGCCGCCATTTCACCGAGCACGACGTGGAGCTGGTCGCGGGCACGGCTCCGGACAGCTTCGCGGTGGCGCCGGCGGCCAACCTCGGCGTGCTCTTCGAGTTTGCCGAATGACGGCCCGGCGGCGGCCTGCCGACGGCTGAACCGTCCCAGGCCGCTTCCGGGGCCTAGTCGGCGGGCCGGCTCACGTAGTAGCTGGCGGTGTTGCCCACGGCGTTGGCGATACCGTAGACCGAGCGGCCGGAGGTTACCGAGACCTGCGAGGCCGCGCCCACGTCGGCGTTGTTGCTCTGGCGGTTGTTGGCCGTGATCGTGCCGGTGCAGTCGGAGCAGGCGTAGCCGGTGGCGGCGTTGCCGATCGCCGTGGCCGAGGCCGTGGCGTCGAAGCCCTGGGTCCCGGTGTAGCTGGCCGCCGCGTCGATCCCGCCGCCGTCGTTGACCTGGGTATTGTCGATCACCGTCGAGGGCCCGACATTGCCGGCCACCACGCTGTTGCCCACGCCATAGGCCGTGGCCGTCCCGGCGCCGAACTCGTAGCCGGAGTTGACCGCCTCGGCGTGCAGGTAGGCGAGGTTCTGCTGGTTGGTGGTGACGTCGAGCAGCGGGCCCTGCTCGTTGGCCGTGACGTTGTTGCCGGTGGCGGTGGCCTGGGTGTTGGTCAGGTAGCCGTTGCCGTAACTGGTGAACTGCGCCGCCTGGGTGACGTCGGCGTTGTTCTGCTGGTTCACCACCACCCGCTGGCCGGAGCCCACGCCCGCGACGGTGACGTTGTTGGCCGCCGCGGTGGCGGTGAAGTCCGACTGACCGGAGATGTAGCCGTAGGTCCCGCCGCCGTCGGCGTCGACGAAGGCGTTGTTGACCTGGTTCACGGTCGCGCCCGTGGCGCCGTAGGTGGCGGCCACGCCCTGGCTGTTGCCGATGGCCTGGACCGAGGCGGCGACGTCGCCGGCCTGGGCGTCCGGGGCCTCCACGTGGCTGACCGCCGAGACCGTCGTGGCCTCGGTGCGCTGGTTGTAGACGCCGGTATGCGTCCCCGACACGACGCCGCCGTCGCCGGCGTTGCCGGTGGCCGCGGTCGCGAGCCTGCTGGAGGCGCCGGAGTTGGCGGCGACGTTGGCGGTGGTGGTGGCGGTGACGTCGGCCTGCAGGTTCTGGTTCGAGCGGACGTCGAGGTCGCCGGTGTCGACGGTGAAGTCGGCGCTGTTGCCGGTGGCGGTGGTGCTCGCCGTCACCCCGTCGGTCACCTCGACCACGTCGAGGGTCTGGTCGGAGGAGACGCCGCCCGACTGGACCTGATCGTTGTAGACCGTCGAGGCCAGCGTCTGGCTAGTAGCGGTCCCGCACGGCAGAATCGCGGCGAGCGTGCCAGCGAGAAGGATCTTCGCGGGTCTGCGCATTGTTGGTTTCCAGGTTGTTGTACGCGGGCACGTAGCCGCCGGTCAGGCCGGTGGTGGCGCCGGCGAGCGGGTCGGAGGCGAGGCAGGCCTCCGGGCCCGACATGCCGTAGAGGTTGGCGGTCATCTCGACGACGGCGCGCTCCACCAGGGCGCGGACGGCCAGCTGCATGGGCTCCATCGCCCCTTCGCCGGCCGAGATGTCGAAGGCGTTGCCGTTGAAGAAGTCGAAGATGCCGGCGCTGATCTCGCGGCCCACCACCTGCTTCTGGTAGGAGATGACGTCCACCACCTCGAGCGTGCGGGTGTTGATCAGCCGCAGGTCCAGGCCGATGTTCATCACGAACAGCCGGCCGTGCAGCGTGCCCTTGAAGTCCTTGGGCGTGGGGTCGCCGCCGGCGATGTCGACGCCGGAGGAGCGGATGTTGAAGTTGAGCTCGGTGATGCCGCCGGCCACGTAGAAGTCGGAGCCGGGCACCTGGCCCGCCAGGATCTTGCGGTATTCCGCCGGCATGTCGGGGGCGGGTTTCGGGTTGTCGGAGATCAGCTTGTTGTTGGCGTACTTCAGCTCCAGCTCGGAGACCGAGGTGTCGAAGCGCTCCACCAGCGGCATGCCCGCCTTGGCGAACGCCGACATGGCCATCAGCGAGGCGCCTTGCGTCAGCTTGCGGCCCGAGCCGTCGGCCTCGGCCTTGCCGGTGTAGTCGGCGATGCGGCCGATAGCGATGCGCGGAGCGGCGACCCTGGCGCCGCGGGCATATTCCGCCTCGCAGACCAGGGCGGCGGAGTAGGGCGTCGGATTGGGCGTCACCGTGGCGGTGCCGATGGCCGCGGCGTAGTTGCCGCCCGGACCCGCGACCGGCGTGACGCAGCCCGACAGCGCCAGCGACCCGACGGCGAGGACCGCCGCGGCCCGCACCAGGCGTTTATTGACCATTACCCACCCCTGCATTCAGATTCGTGTTCGCCGAGACGGCCCCGTTGTTGGTCTGGGTCGAATTGACGATGACGGTGTTGTTGGATCCCTGCGTCACGACGACGAGGTTGTTGCCGACGGCGCTGGCGGCGCCGCCGCTGGCGCCCACGCCGGCGAAGGCGTCGGCCGCGCCGCCGGCGCGCGAGAAGCTGGACTGGTCCTCGCCCGAGAGGATCAGGCCGTCGACGATCACCCGGTTGCCGTTGGCGTCGCGGGTGGTCACGTCCACCGGACGGTTCTCCTGGCCCGCGATGCGGCCGTAGCCGGCGTTGTATTCGGCGGAATTGCTGGACATGGACTGCGCATGGGCCTGGCCGGCGGCGCAGGCGCACGCCAGGGCGGCCAGCCAGACGAGGCGCGGCGCGGCGGGGAAGGCGGCGACCATGAAGCGATATTCTCCCGCAGGCGACATCGAGGCGCCCGGGCGCGCGAAACCGCCGCGCGTGAGCCGGAGCGTCGCTACTTAAGCCGCACCAACCCTCGCGATTTGGTTAAGACTAGGCGCTGCGCCACGAGGACTGCATGCCGCCCGAGCCCGACAGCCCCCCCGCGCGGCAGCCGATCCTGAACGCGCCCTGGCCGGCCGCCATGCTCGCCGCCGTGATCGTGGCGGGCTTCGCCGTGCAGAGCCTCTTTCCGCCCGAGGCGGCGATCGCCCCTTACGCCTTCCGGGCGAGCGACCTGGAGGCGGGGCGGTGGATCACCCTGCTCACCGCTCTTTTCCTGCACGGGAGCTGGCCGCACGCCTTGATGAACGCGGCCTTCGCCCTGGCGTTCGGCACGCCCGTGGCGCGGTTCCTGGGGCTGCAGGCCCGCGGGGTGCTGGTCTTCGTGGTCTTCTACCTCGCCTGCGGCGTGCTGGGGAACCTGGCCTTCGCCGCCCTCCACCGGGGCGATCCGACGCCGCTGGTGGGCGCGTCCGGCGCGGTCTCCGGCCTGATGGGCGCGGCTGCGCGGCTGATCGCGGGGCGCGGACGGCCGGGGCCGATCCTCAGCCGGCCGGTCATCGGCATGGGCGCGGCCTGGGTGCTGGTCAACCTGCTGGTGGCCGTGACCGGCATCGCGCCGGGGGCCAACGGGGCGAGCGTCGCCTGGGAGGCGCACCTGGGGGGCTTCGCCGCCGGCGTGCTGTCGTTCGGGGCCGCCGCCTGGGCGGCGCGCGGGCCGCAACCGGCGATGCATTGATCGAACGGCCTTTTTGAGCGAGGCTCGCCCCAGGCTGTGGGGCGAACCCGCACGAACCGGAGGAGGCGCGTGATGCTGGTGTCACAAATCCTCAAGACCAAGGGCGACCTGGTGTTCACCGTGGCGCCCACCGAGACCGTGGCCGCGGTGGCGGCCCTGCTGCATTCCCGGCGGGTGGGCGCCCTGGTGGTGCTCGACGCCGAACGGGTGGTGGGCATCGTCTCCGAGCGCGACGTCGTACGCCTGGTGGCCGAGAGCGGCGGGGCGGCGCTGGCCCGGCCGGTGGCCGACTGCATGACCCGCGACGTGCTGTTCGCCGAGCCCGGCGAGACGGTGGACTCCCTGCTGGAGCGCATGACCGACCGGCGGGTGCGCCACCTGCCGGTCTGCAAGGCCGAGCGGCTGGTGGGGATCATCTCCATCGGCGACCTGGTGAAGTCGAAGATCTCCGAGGTCGAGGCCGAGGCCAGCGGCCTGAAGGCCTATATCGCCGCGGGGTAGGGACGGGGCGGGGGCGATGCGGCGCCCGTTCACGCCCCCTCGCGGAACACCTCCGCGCCCTGGCCGGCGGCGGCGTCGGCCAGGCTGTAGTCATCGAGGACGGCGGCGGTGGCGTCGCGGGCGCGCAGCAGGGCCTCGCGCAGGGAGCAGGCGGCCAGGTCCGGGCAGTCGTCGCATTTGCGGAACGCCAGCCGGCTGACGCAGGGGGCGAGCGCCAGGGGGCCGTCGATCACCCGGATCACCTCGGCGAAGCTGACCTCGCCGGCGGGCCTGGCCAGGCTGTAGCCGCCGAACTTGCCCCGGCGGCTGACCACGATGCGGTTGCGGGCGAGCTCCAGCAGGATCGCCTCCAGGAACTTGCGCGGCGCATCGGCCCGAATCGCCAGCTCGGCCGAGGTGGCCTGGCCGCCGTCCCGCGCCAGTTCGACCAGGGCGCGCAACGCGTATCGGGCCTTCTGGGAGAGCATGGGGCCTATCTGACCGCCCGCGCGCGACGGCGCAAGCGGGGCGGCGGCGCGCGGGCGGCGGGGAAGGGCGACGATTATGCGACAGGCCGTTGACACCCTCCAGGCAGGCGACTAGATACGCCGCTCCCCGAACGGGCGGGGGGCCTGAAGAGGGCGGCCAGGGACGGAAAAGTCCTTGATTTTCTCTCCGACGACGAATATCTTCCCGGACTTCAATCGAATCGCGACGGACTGTATGGGGGATGCCCCTCGGCGGCCCCGAGCGACTTTTGCGCCAAATTTCCGGGTGACCGGATACGGCGAAAAAGCCGGAGACGGTCGATTGACACCGAAGTCCGAGGCGACTAGATAGCCGCCTCCGCCGCCACCGGGCGCTAAACGGTGGGGCCGGCGAAAGCCAGTCGGGTCTTTGACATCGTTGATTTGGAAAGAGAAACGCAGGCGGCGGCGTCCTGGCGATAGTCCTAACCAGACTATCTCGACGCTGACGAATCTGCGGTCTCTTGAAGACACCATGAATATGGATACCCGGGGATTTCGGTCCTTGGGCATCGATGTGAATGGGAACTCGTCAAGAACTACGCAGACTAAATGCCAATCGATCCCTCGGGATCGAGGACGCTGAACGTTAGCGGTCAACTCAACCTGAGAGTTTGATCCTGGCTCAGAGCGAACGCTGGCGGCAGGCCTAATACATGCAAGTCGAGCGCACCTTCGGGTGAGCGGCGGACGGGTGAGTAACGCGTGGGAATATGCCCTTTGGTACGGAACAACTGAGGGAAACTTCAGCTAATACCGTATGTGCCCTTCGGGGGAAAGATTTATCGCCATTGGAGTAGCCCGCGTTGGATTAGCTAGTTGGTAGGGTAAAGGCCTACCAAGGCTACGATCCATAGCTGGTCTGAGAGGATGATCAGCCACACTGGGACTGAGACACGGCCCAGACTCCTACGGGAGGCAGCAGTAGGGAATCTTGCGCAATGGGCGAAAGCCTGACGCAGCCATGCCGCGTGAATGATGAAGGTCTTAGGATT
>NZ_DASXYF010000016.1:0-25098 GCF_036502675.1 Phenylobacterium sp. | reverse complement strand
TCTGGCCTGGAACGATGCCGTCCTGCGTTTCCACGAGGCTGCCGGCCCGGTCAGGACCGCGAGCTCGGTGCAGGTGCGCCAGCCGATCTTCGCGACCTCGGTCGAGCGCTGGCGCCGTTACGAGGCCGAGCTGGCGCCGCTGTTTGCGGCGCTAGGCTCCTACGCGCCGAACCGCTGGCCTGATGGGACGCGTGGAACCTGATGCTTGTCGGGGCCGCCGGCCCAAGCTATTAGCGCTCCTCCGCTGGCCGGACGCGTAGCTCAGCGGGAGAGCACCTCGTTGACATCGAGGGGGTCACAGGTTCGATCCCTGTCGCGTCCACCATTCCTTCCGCCGCTAACGCGGCGTGAATTCACTCCCCGCCAATACCTTCGAAAAGTCCGCCGGTTAGGCGGTGGGAAGCCCATGCGCGTGGCTCTCCGAAAGCCGCAAGGCAGTCCAAGCATGTCCGTTTCGGCCTTTTCTCTCCATGCCCACGTGAGAAGTGTGACTTTCGCCTTCTGCCCCTGAGAACAGGGGAAATAACAGGGGCAACCCGAACGGCGGCGACCGCCGGCGGACGCCGACGGTCGTGATCGCATCTACAAAGTGTGGGAGGCGTCAGCCGATCGCGGCGAAGCGCCGACGCTGAACGTCCCCTTGTTTCCCGCCCTGGCGTTTTGTCGCGATGTCGGGCGTTACGCAATTCCGGGGCGGGAGCGCTTGACCTGGTTTCTCAACCCGGAGGACTTCTCGACCTGCACCTCATGGGAGCTCAAGCATGGCGAGCGGCTCGGGATGGTGCTGGCCGACAGCGGTGGTCGGTGCTGGAAGGTGCTGGCGGTCGTTGACCTCGGCGTCGTGAGGCCCTTCTGGGAGCGGGCGTGGCGGTTCCTGATGCGGCAGAGCGTGCACCGGATCGACCAGCGGCTTGTCGAGATCGATCCGCTTGTCCTGGACCAGGTGAAAGAGCGGGCATGCACCTCTATCGAGGCCAATCCAGACGATTGGCGGGACGACGAAGCGATCGCCGGCGAGGATGGCCCGCCGCGGGAGGAACAGGAAATGCGGGATGAGTTGCAGGAGGCGGTCCGAACCGCGCAGACGCTGCCGCAGTTGATCAACGCCTTGTACCGTGAAGAGCTGCCCGGCTGACTACCGCGCCTCGGCTGCTCGGCGCAGTCTGTCTAACGCCAACTAGATGTTCCGTCCCGGCGTGTAGGGCAGGTTCTGCACAGCTGCGCCACGACCACGCACGCGTGCGCAGGTGGCTGGTCTCCGCGGTTCCAGCAGAGGAGCAGCGCTTAGACGAGGAATGCGTTCGGTCAAGGCGGGGGAGCGCGCTAAATTCTCCTATCGGAGCTATGAAGCGTCCGAAGGTCCAACGAGCTCCTGATCAAAGTCTCGCCAAGTTCGATCGCGCCCAACTGCTTCCCCATCAATCCCGGGTGGCCAGAATTCCGAGCTAAGATCGCGCTGCGGCGGGCGCTGGCCTTCCATATGCGCTGACGCCAGGGCGCCATGATCCTGGAACCCACGGATGGCGCTCCGACGCCGGCGGCCAAGCTGGATCGGGCTCTGGTCCGCGCGGTGGTCCTCGCCAGGATCTGGGCGGCCCAGCTGGAGTGCGGCGAGGTCGAGTCGATCAAGGCGCCGGCGCAGCGGGAGAAGCTCTGCAACCACTACACCACGCGCCTGCTGCCGCTGGCCTACCTGGCGCCGGACCTCGTCTCTCAGATCCTGGAGGGCCGCCAGCCGCGCGCAGCCAGTCTCGGGACCCTGACCGCCGGACCGCTGCCGACGGATTGGGAAGCTCAGCGGTTGCGGTTCCACCAGCTGGGAAACGCTGCCGCCTGAAATCGCTGTTTCGACCGGAAATTCGCTGATCGGCATCACGGCTCCGCACAACCTGCGGAGCCGAAATCGTTTCTGATGCAAGGTGTTAGAGCGGGTTGCGGTTTGAGTGAATCGTTGGATTCCCAAATCGGCTGAGGTCTGATTCAAGCTTCCTGCTGGTGCGGGAGGCCAGCAGGGATGACCCGACCTTATTCGATGGACCTTCGGGACCGTGTGGTGGCGGCGGTGGAACGGGAGGGGCAGTCGCGACATCAAGCGGCGGCGCGGTTCGGGATCGCGGTGAGCACGGCGGTGCACTGGGTTCGGCGTTACCGAACCACGGGCAGCGTCGCGCCTGGGAAGGTCGGGGGGCACAGGAAGCGGGTTCTGCGCGGCGAGCACGCCCAGTGGCTGATCGCCCGCTGCCAGCCGGACAAGGCGTTCACGATCAGCCAACTGGTCATGGAGCTCCTGACGGAGCGCGGGTTGAAGGTGGATCGGCGGCAGGTGTGGGAGTTCCTGCACGCCGAGAAGCTGAGCTTCAAAAAAAAGCCTGTTCGCCAAGGAGCAGGATCGCCCCGACGTCGCCCGACGGCGTGAGCAATGGAGGCGTTATCAGGGGCGCATTGATCCTGGCCGCCTGGTGTTCATCGACGAGACCTGGGCCAAGACCAACATGGCGCCGCTGCGGGGCTGGTGTCGCCGGGGCGAGCGGCTGAAGGCCACGGCGCCGTTCGGTCGATGGAAGACCATGACCTTCATCGCCGCCCTGCGGCATGACCGCATCGATGCGCCCTGCCTATTCGACGGGCCGATCAACGGCGAGGCCTTCCTCGCTTATGTTCGCACCTTCCTGGTCCCGACCCTCAACGCGGGCGATGTGGTGATCCTGGACAACCTCGGCAGCCACCGCGGCAAGCCAGTCCGCAAGGCCAGGTTCAACGGCGCTTGTCCACCTGGGCTTTTCCAGCCGCCGCAGGATGCGCGACCGCCGCGCCCGTTCCGACTTTCGATCAAGTGGGCGTCCCGTATACGTATCTCTCCACCGCATTGAACTGCGGCTTACCTTCGTAGGAGTTGGTCAGGCGCCCATGAACCTCGGCGCTGGGCATAGGCTTGATGTTCCACGGCTGGTTCTTGATCCGGTCCGGCACGTTCTTGCCCCAGCCATTCTGTGGAATGGCCCAGTGATGGCCATGCTGCTTTGGCGCAAGCATGCCCCTTTTCTTGCCCAACCACGGCCTCACGTATCGATCCCAATCGTATGGATTCTTCGCCGCATTCTTGCGACGTAGAAGGCTCCCTTACCCACCCCTTTCGCAATCGATCCTGCCAGGAACAGGTCGGAGGCCGCGAGAGCGCCATTGAGCGCTGCACCGGCATAATCGCCCTCCTGGAAGTCCGCGACCGCCTCGCGACCAGAGCCCCAGACCGGTATCAGGGACTCGGCAAATCCTGGATGACCTACTGAGTTAGCCGGCGGCTTAGTCGTGGCAGCCTCGGCGCGTTGCCTCTTTAACCGCTCCGGCCCGCCCCTCTCGTCGTATTGGTCGCCCGCCGGGTCCGGAACGGACCGCGGCTCTCCTCTTGGCATCTGCGCCACCGAACTTCCCTTGCATTGTTCTGATTTCGGGCTTGCGGACGGCTGGCCACGGCGCCCCAACCATCAAATGGTTACACAAGCTCGGCCTTATGTCTTGAACAAATCAAGAACAAATCTATCAGTGGGCGGAGACAATTGACGACGCGACTGCACCCACCACCATTCTTCTCCACCTCGACATTTACGTCGCCTCGCCTTGCGGCATGAGGCGGTCGCGGCCTGGCGGCGTCTCAGGGGCAGGGACGAAAGCTCGCTGATACGCCCCCAGTCGAGCGAGGTCCCGGACGCTGAACGCCGCTCCCCCGCTACGCCTGGCGTGAAGCGCCGCCGCCGTCCCGGCCGACATCGGCCGGGACGGCGGCCTGCGGGGTCCCGAAACCTCGCGCCCGGCCTGCGCCCTCGCGTTGACGCCGCCCGCGACCCGGCCGCTTAGTGCGCCCGTGCGAGGGACAACAGGGGGAGGGTCCGGATGAAGCCCGTTATCCTGGCGGACCCGGCGGCCGTCGCGCTCGCTCGGCTTCGGCCCTGGGAAAGGAAAATCCAATGACGATGGGCATCGGCTCGCAGGCTTCGAAGGTGATGCTCGTCAAGATCACCGTCTCGGACATCGACAGGTCGCCCGACTTCTACGAGCGCGTTGTGGGGCTGAAGCGGGTCGCCACCGAGGGCGAGGCTCCTCGGTCGCACGATCCCAAGGCCGACTTCGAGGAGATCGGCCTCAACTATTCCGGTTCGCGCCGCGACGCCCAGGTCATGCCGGTGCGGCGGATGGGCCTCACAGCCACGCCGGAGGCGGCGCAGCTCACCTGGGAGGTGTTCAAGGTTCCCGACGTCGCCGCCGTGCTCCAGCGGATCCGGGCCGCGGGGCTGGTCTTCGCGCTGGCCCGCGACCCCGACGGCTACGTCGTGGAGCTCCTCCAGGCCCCCAGCGTCCCGTAGGCGGAAACACGCGCCGGATTGCACCGCATGTCCTTCGACCTGATCCGGCTGATCGCCGCGTCGATGGTGGTGTTCAGCCACAGCTTCCCGCTGGCCGGCCTGCCGCCGGTGCGCGCGCCCGGCACGGAGGACTTCGGCGCGCTGGGGGTGAGCATCTTCTTCGTGGTCAGCGGCTACCTGGTGACGGGCAGCTACCTGCGCGACCCGAAGGCCTATCTCGCCAAGCGGCTGCTGCGCATCGAGCCGGCGCTGATCGTCTCGCTGCTGGCGACCGTGCTGCTGGGCGGCGCGGTCAGCGCGGCGCCGGACTACTGGGCGCGCCCGCAGACCTATCTCTACGTGCTGCGCAACGCGCTGCTCTATCCGACCACCTACGAGTTGCCGGGCGTGTTCGAGGCCAACCCGCTGCCGCATGTGGTGAACGGGGTGCTGTGGACGCTGCGGATGGAGTTCACCTGCTACCTGTTCCTGATGCTGGTGCGGGGGCGGCGCAGCCTGATGCTGGCGGCGATGGCTGTGGCGGCCGTGGCCTATCTGGCGATCCAGGCCGTGCAGCCGCACTGGGCCGCGCAGGCGCCCACGCGGATCGGTTTCCTGGCGGCGCGCTACGGCTTCCTGTTCTGCGCCGGCTCGGCGCTGTGGGGGGTAAAGCTGCCGCGCCCGCTGTGGCTGGGCCTGGGGTCGGCGGCGCTGTTTCCGGTGGTGGGCGCGCTCGCCCTGCCGACCGCGGTGATCGGCCTGGCGCGGCCGGGCAAGCTGCCGGCGGACCTGAGCTACGGGGTCTATATCTACGCCTTTCCGCTGCAGCAGCTGCTGGCCGCCCACGGCCGGCTCAACTTCTGGACGGCCATGGCGCTCACCCTTCCGCTGGCGGCGGCCTCCTGGTTTCTGGTGGAGAAGCCGACGCTCGGCCTGAAGCCCACGCCGCGCGCGGTGGTCGCGCCGCCGGCGCAGGCCTGAGGCCGCCGGGCTCGGCCGGTGTTTCAGTTGTTTCGAAACATATACAAAATATTTCTCTAAAGAAATCAGATGAACTCAAGCTGACGCGCGGCGTTCAGGTCGCGATCATCCAGGATATGTGAAGTTGAGATCCTGAATTCGACCAAAGGAGTTTTGCAATGAAGACCATGTTGATCGGCGCTATCGCCCTGTCGCTGCTGGGCGGCGCGGCCGCGAATGCGGCGCCCTACGGTTACGACAACCGCCACGATGCGCAATACGACCACAGCGACAAGCACCAGAACTGGCGCCAGGGCCAGCGCCTGCCGCCGGAATACCGGACCCGCGCGCACTACGTCGACTACCGCCGCGCCCGCCTGCACGCCCCGCCGCGCGGCTACCAATGGGTGCGGGTGGACAACAACTACGCGATGGTGGCGCTGACCTCGGGGCTGATCGCCTCGATGGTCGCCAGCCGCTAGGCCGTTCCGTGGGCCCGCTCCCTTGCTAGGGGCGGGCCTTGGGCGGCAGGGCCGCGGCCTCCTGCGGGGTCAGCTTGTGCAGGGTCTTCACCGGGCAGTGCTGCGGGCCGATGGGCGAGGGGGAGATGATCTCGGCGTCCAGGCCCGAGCAGATCCAGTCGGAGCCGCGCGCCTGAATGCCGATGCGCTGGTTCCAGTCGATGTCGCTGCAGCGGCCCATCAGGTCGAGCCGGTAGATGTCCTTGACCCCCACCCGCAGGTAGACGGTCTGGTCGCCGGCGGCGCGCCAGCCGCTGACGTTGCGGGCGTAGAAGCAGTTCTGTTTGCCGGCGGCGTGGGCTGTTCCGGCCAGGGCGAGAGCGGCGAGCAGCGGCGCCGCACAGAGAATTCCGAACCTCATCGGCTCCGTTCCTTCCAGGCTTTCCTCCCCCGGACGCGTTATCATAGGCGCTTTTCGCACGCTCAGGAATGACGTCGCCTTGCGGCGCGGCGGGCGAAGCGGGCTGGATCGACCAGGGCTTGCGCGGCGGCGGGCAGGGGCGACGGC
Organism: Phenylobacterium sp.; assembly: GCF_036502675.1. Classification (GTDB taxonomy): domain Bacteria; phylum Pseudomonadota; class Alphaproteobacteria; order Caulobacterales; family Caulobacteraceae; genus Phenylobacterium. Next base: position 18,772 of record NZ_DASXYF010000016.1, on the reverse strand, counting down.
GCGCCCAGGGCCAGGGCCGCCACGTGCTCGGCCAGCAGGGGCGCGTGGACGAAGCCGCGGCCGCCGAAGCCGGTCAGCACGAACAGGCCCTCCGCCGGGGTCTGCGGCGCAGGGCCGGCGATCGGCAGGTTGTCGCGGGTGACGACACGCAGGCCGGCGCGTCCGGCCAGCGTCGCGCCGGAAAGCCGGGCGGCGAGCTGCGGCAGGGCTTCGGCCAGGGCGGCCAGGTTACGGGCGTGGTCGGCCGGCCGGACGTCGGTTCCACGGTCGCCGCGGTCGTGGGTGGCGCCGAACAGCAGGCCGTCGCGGGTCGGAGCGGCGTAGCCGCCCCAGGACACGGCGGGGGCGATTTCGCCGGCCGCCCAGCTGGCCTGGCCGCGGACGCACGCGAGGTCCAGGCCGTCCGCCAGGCTTTCGCAGCCGAGGCCCGCGGCGAGGATCACCGCGTCGGCTCGCGCCAGGATCGCGCCCGCCGCGTCCAGCAGGGTCCAGCCGCCGTCCTCCGCCCGCAGGCCGGCCACGTGGGCGAGGTGGAACTCGCCCGCCCAGGCGGTCAGCAGTGGGGCGGGGTCGACCACCAGGGCGGTGGCCTGGTCGAGGCCGTCTTCCGTGAGCCTGAGGGCGCCCGGGTCGAACAGGCCGCTGCCGGCCGCCTTGCGGAAGCGGCCGAGGTCGGCGGCCTTGCCGGGGAGCTGGCGCACGCCGCGGGCGATCACCGCGTCCGGGACTGTCGCGTAGAGCTGGACCGCGCGGGTGAACGCCTGGGCGAACAGCTGTGCGGCGGCGCCCAGGCCGGCGTCGAGGCGCGGGGCGACGAGGACGGCAGGGTTGCCGGAGGCGCCGGCGCCGGGCGCCTCGGCCTCGAACATGATCGCCTCGCCACCCAGGGCGCGGACGGCGCGGGCCGCCGCCGCGCCGGCGATCCCGCCGCCCACCACCGCCACGCGCCGCGCCGCGGGATCCGGCCGGGGTGGGCCGGGCAGGCGCGCCTGCAGCCGCTCGCGCTTGCGGCCGAAGCCGGGTTTCTTCTCCACGTCGAAGCCGGCGGCGGCCAGGCCCCGGCGGACGGCGCCGGCGACGGTGAAGGTGGCCGCCGCCGCCCCGGGAGCCGAGCGGGCGGCGACCAGTTCCAGGATCTGCGGCGTCCACATGGCCGGGTTCACCGCCGGGGCGAAGCCGTCGAGGAACCAGGCGTCGGCCCGGCCGGTCCAGGCCTGCAGCGCCTCGGCGGCGTCCAACATGGCCAGGTCGATCGTGGCGCGGAACTCGGGCAGGTCGATGCGCCGCCAGCCGCGGGCCCAGCCCGGCCAGCCGGCGAGGAGGGCTCCCGAAACCTCCGCCAGCTCCGGCCAGGCGCCGAGCGCGCGGGCGGCGTCGGCGGCCTTGAGCGGATGGGCCTCGAGGGTGAAGACGTGCAGGCGGGCGCCGGCCGGCGCGGTCCGTCGCCAGAGGTCCAGCAGGGCCGCGATGTTGAGGCCGGTCCCGAAGCCCAGCTCGCCCACTACGAAGCGCCGGCGGCCGCGCCAGGCCTCGGGCAGGCCGCAGCCCTGCAGGAAGACGGCGCGGGTCTCGGCCAGGCCGTCGGCGGCGGAGAAGTAGACGTCGCCGAAGGCGCGCGAGCGCGGCTGGCCGTCGGAGCCCCAGACGACCGGGTCCAGGGCGGGATCTTCGGCGGAGTCGTGGTCTGGAGACATGTCCCTGAAACGAAAAGGGCCGCCCGAAACGGGCGGCCCTCCGTAACGCTTGAAGCGTCGAGAAGCTTACTTCTTCTCGGGCGCGGCCGGGGCGGCGGCCGGAGCCATCGCGTCGGTCTTCGGCGCTTCGGCAGCGGCGGTCGCGTCGGCGGCCGGAGCGGCGGCGGCGGCGTCGGTCGCGGCCTTGGAGGCGTCCGCGGCCGCGTCGGTCGCGGTGGCCGCAGCGTCGGTCGCCGTGGAGGCCGCGGTGTTGGCGGCGGCGGCGTCGGTCGCGGCGGGTTCGGCCGGCTTCTTGCAGGCGGCGGTGGAGAGAGCGGCGACGGCGGCGCCGGCGATGAGCATGGTGCGAAGAATCGTGGAGGTCATGTCCCTGGTCCCCTAAGACAAGAGTGTTACGCGCCCGACGGGCCGCTCGGATCAGCGCTCCGTCACCGGAACGTGAGCCAGACGGGTCGCCAGCGCGTCGGGGACTATGCCGTGCTTTGCGCGAAGGGCAAGCGCTTTATTCACGCGTCCGTGATCACTTTTTTCATCTTTGTGCCGGCGGGTCGTCCGCGCCGACAGCGGCTCAGGTCTCGTTGGGAATGGCCGACAGCGCCTCTTCCAGCTCGGTGAAGCTGGGCTGCGCGTCCGACGGGACGGCGCCGCGGCCGATCTCCACCGAGATCTGTGCGGCGTTGCCGTGCAGGTGGGCCACCAGCACCTGCTGGATGATCCTATAGAAAGCCGAGTCCCCGTCGATGACTTCCTTCAACCGGTTGGCCATGGGGCCCACCAGGCCATAGGCCAGGAACACGCCTAGAAAGGTGCCGACCAGGGCGCCGCCGATCATTTCGCCCAGCACTTCCGGCGGCTCGGTGATCGCGCCCATGGTCTTGATGACCCCCAGCACGGCGGCGACGATGCCCAGGGCGGGCAGGCCGTCGGCCAGCGAGGTGAGCGCGCCGGCCGGGCCCAGCGCCTCATGGTGATGCTTCTCGAGCTGCCTTTCCATGGCGTCTTCGACCTGGTGCGGGTCTTCCAGGTTCATGGTCATCATCCGCAGGGTGTCGCAGATGAAGTCGACAGCGAAGTGGTCCTTGGTGATCTTGGGGAAGCGCGAAAAGATCGTGGAGTCGTGGGGGTTCTCGATGTGGCTTTCGAGGGCGATGACGCCCTTGGACTTCATGGTCTTGGTCAGCAGGAACAGGAGCGAGAGCAGGTCGCGGTAGTCGGCGGCCTTCCACTTGGGCCCGGCGAACACCTTGGCGAAGCCGGGGCCGGTGGCCTTGATGGTCTGGATCGAGTTGGAGATCAGGAAGGCGGCGACGCCGGCGCCCAGGATGCACATCATCTCGTGCGGCAAGGCGTGCAGGATCACGCCCATGTTGCCGCCCGACATCAGATAGCTGCCGAATACGAGGGCGAACAGCAGCACGATCCCGATGATCTGAAACATGAAAACGCCGGCCCCAGCAGAATTGGCGGTCAGGATCGGCGTGAATGCTTAATGCGGCGTATGCACCCCGGGGGTTTGCGCTGCGGCGCGGCGCCACGTAACAGCCCCGGATGCGAGAGGAACCCGCGCCCGCCCCGGAGATGTCGAAAGCGGCCTTCGCCACCGTCTGCGGCGTCTCGACCGTCACGGCCATGGGCAATACCGGCATGTTGTCGGTGCTGCCTGCCGTCGGCCGCTCCATCGGCATTCCCGACGCCCTGGTGGCGGCGATCTTCTCGCTCTCGGCGCTGCTTTGGGCCTTCACCTCGCCGGTGTGGGCCAGGGCCTCGGATCGGCGCGGGCGCAAGCCGCTGATCATGCTGGGGCTCTGCGGCTTCGTGCTGTCGATGAGCGCCTGCGCGGCCGTGGTGGCCGCGGGCCTGCACGGGCTGGCGGCGCCGATGACGATCTTCGTGCTCTTCCTGTTCGCCCGGGCGCTGTTCGGTCTGTTCGGCTCGGCCTCCAACCCGGCGAGCCAGGCCTATGTGGCCGAGCGCACCCCGCTGGCGCAACGCACGCAGTCGCTGTCGAGCCTGGCCGGCGCGTTCGGCCTGGGCACAGTGGTCGGGCCGTTCCTGGCGCCGGTGTTCGTGTTGCCGGTGCTGGGGCTGGCGGGTCCGATGGTGATGTTCGCCCTGATCGGCGTGGCGATGCTCGTAGAGGTCTGGCGCCGCCTGCCCGAGGCCTCGCCGCCGCTGTTCGCGGGGGTGCGCGTTCCGGAGCCCGGGAACAGGGCTGTCCGCCCGCCGCCCATGTGGCGCGACCCGCGGATGCAACCGTTCCTGATCTACAGCTTCGTGGCCGCGGTCTGCCAGACCTCCCAGGGTCAGATCATGGGATTCCTGATCATCGACAAGCTGGGCCTGACGCCGGCGGAGGCCCAGGGTTTCATCGCCATCGCCATGATGTTCGGGGCGGTGGCGGGACTGCTGGCCCAATGGGGCCTGATCCGCATGTTCGAGATGACGCCGCGCCAGCTGCTGCGCGATCGCCGCGCTGGGCAGCGCTACGATCGCGCTGGCGCCCACCTACTGGGTCGTGGTGGCGGGCTACGCGATCTCCACCCTGGGCTTCGGCTTCGCGAGGCCCGGCGCGGCGGCGGGTTCGTCGCTGGCGGTGCGGATGGACGAGCAGGCCCGCGCGGCCGGGGCGCTGGCGGCGGTCAACGGCGCCAATGTGCTGCTTTCGCCGGCGTTCGTCTGGCTCTACGGGCAGCTGCATCCCGCGCCGTTCGTGCTGTGCGCAGGGATGTTGGCGGCCCTGCTGGCCTTCGCCTTCGCCAATCCGCAGCTGCGCAACGCCGCGCCGACGCCCGCCACCCGCGCCGACACGGTGGCGGCCACGCTGGAGAAGAGCGACGAGGACGGCGGCGCGCCCTGAGCGTCCCTACGGCGGCGCTTCGGCCCGCAGGCGGCGAACCATCTCCGGCGACAGGTAGCCGTCGGCGGTGAGGCCGTGGGCCTTCTGCCAGGCGCGCAGGGCCGCGCGGGTGTTGAGGCCCACGACGCCGTCCGGCTCGCCGGGATCGAAGCCCGCGCGGGCCAGCGCCTGCTGGGCGGCGATGCGGTCGGACAGGCCCAGCGGGATCTCCACCGGCCAGGCGGCGACCAGCGGCCCGCCGCCGGCGAAGCGGTCGGCCAGCAGACCGACGCCCAGGGCATAGGCGATCGAGTTGTTGTACTTGCGGATCGCGAAGTGGTTCGGGAACAGCAGGAAGAGCGGCCCCGAGGCGCCCGCCGGAGCGGAAAGCTCGGCCGGGGCGGCAAGGTCCGCGTCGCTCCAGGGCCGGCCGTCGGCGCGGCGCAGGCCCTTGCCGGCCCAGAAGGCGGGGCTCTCGCGCGGGCCTTCGGTGAGGCCGAAGTCGAAACCGGAGGGTGCGGTCACCTCCTGCGCCCAGCCTTCGCCACGGCGCCAGCCGGCCTTGGCCAGCAGGTTGGCCGCCGAGGCCAGCGCGTCGGCGCTGGAGCCCCAGACGTCGCGCCGGCCGTCGCCGTCGCCGTCGACGGCCGTGGAGAGGAAGGTGGCGGGAATGAACTGGGTCTGGCCCATGGCGCCGGCCCAGGAGCCGACCAGCCGGGCACGCGGGAACTCCCCCGAGGCGATGATCTTCAGGGCCGCGACCAGCTGGTCCTCGGCGAAGCCGCGGCGGCGGCCGTCGGCGGCGAGGGTGGCCATCGAGCGCAGCACGTCGAAGTTGCCCTGCAGCGCGCCGAAGCCGGACTCCATCGCCCAGACGCCGATGACGATGTCGCGCGGCACGCCGAAGCGGTTCTCGACGGCGGGCAGGAAGGACAGGGCGCGCTTCCGGCGGCCGATGGCGACCCGGTCGTCGGTGACCACGCCTTTGATGTAGGTCCCCACCGGGCGGGAGAACTCCGGCTGGCGGCCGTCCAGGGCCGAGACCCGGTCGTCGGGGCTGAGGCCGCGCAACTCGCGGTCGAGCACCGGGGCCGGCACGCCGGCGGCCTGCGCCCGGGCGTAGAAGCCGCGCAGCCATTCGTCGAAGCTGGCGCTGCCCGACGGCGGCATCGGCGGCGGCCCCGGCGGCAGGGGAACGGTGACGCGGGTCCCCGGTTCGGGGGCCGGCTGTGCGGCGGAGCTGCGCGGCGGGGCGCAACCGGCGAGCAGCAGGGCGATAAAGGCGCGGCGATCCATCCGAATCTCTTCTAGGCCAGTCCGGACTCGGCGTCGTTATCACAAGCCCGCGACGGCATCCGGCGTTGACTCGGCCGGACCCCGCCCGTATATGCGCCGGCTCTTGCAGTTCCCCCGGGACTTTCGGGGGCCGGCGCGTGGAAGTTGGGTCATGAAAGTCAGAAGCTCGCTCAAGTCGCTCAAGACTCGCCACCGCGACTGCAAGGTCGTGCGCCGCAAGGGCATCGTCTATGTGATCAACAAGACGAACCCGCGCTTCAAGGCCAAGCAAGGCTGACGCGGCGGGTCCTTCGAGGCCCGCCCCCTCCGAATTCACGGCTTGGCTACGCGCCCGCGCCCCGGGCGCGTTTTCGCGTGCGCAACCCTGCCCGCGGCGCCCGAAGCGCATTCCCTTTCCCGCCGGGGGAGGCTTCCGGTCGCCGGTACGGTCCTCTAGGCTCCGCGCCAACCGACAGGGGAGGCGCGCGTGACCCGGCTCGCGGAGTATCAGGACAAGTTCAAGTTCATCCGCCTGCGCCGCGATGACGGCGTGCTGGAGATGACCATCCACCGCGACGGCGGCTCGGCGCTGTGGGACTTCGGCCCGACGGGCATCCACCGGGAACTGGGCGACGCCTTCCATGCGATCGGCCAGGACCCGGAGACCCGGGCGGTCATCCTGACCGGGGCCGGCGACGCCTTCCTGGAGAAGATGGACCACGGCGATCCGGCCGACGCCGAGCCGATGAGCGCGGAGTTCTGCGACCGGATCTACCGCGAGGGTAGGGCATTGATCCACAACCTGCTCGACATCGAGGTTCCGGTGATCGCGGCGGTGAACGGCGCCGCCTACATTCACGCCGAGCTGGCGGTGCTGTCGGACATCGTGCTGGCCTGCGAGACCGCGCGCTTCGCCGACAAGGCCCACTTCCCCAACGGGGTGGTCCCGGGCGACGGCGTGCACGTGGTCTGGCCGATGCTGCTGGGCCCGAACCGTGGGCGCTATTTCCTGCTGACCGGCGAGGAGATCGACGCCCAGGAGGCCCGGCGGCTGGGCTTCGTGGGCGAGGTGCTGCCGCGCGAGCGGCTGATGCCGCGCGCCTGGGAACTGGCCCGGCAGATCGCCACCAAGCCGCCGCTGGCCGTCCGCTACACCCGCGTGGCCCTGACGCAGGAGCTCAAGCGCCGTATGCTGGGCGAACTGAGCCATGGGCTGATGCTGGAGAGCATGGCGGTGCTGGCGCGGCGCGGCTGACGCGCCGGCCAGCGGAAACTTCCCGGAAGGACAGCGCATGGACCCGGCCTTCGGCGGTTTTTTTCAGAACGCCTACGTCACCACCGATCTCGATCAGGCGCTGGAGGTCTTCAGGACGGTCTACGGCGTGCCGTCCTTCCTGGTGCATGAGGTCGACCACGGCGTCAGCCACCGCGGCCGGCCGGGACGGATGAAGCTGCGCCTGGCGCTGGCCAACCTCGACGGCGTGCAGATCGAGGTGATCGAGGCCGCCGAGGGGTGCGTCGGCCTCTACCGCGAGGGCCTGCCCGCCGAGGGCTTCGGCCTGGCGCACCACCACGTGGCCATGCGGATCGGCGGAACCCTGCAGGACTGGCGGCTCTGGCGGAGCCGGATGGCGGCCGGCGACCGTGGGATCGTGCTGGAAGGCGAGTTCGGGGAGGCTGCCCGCTTCGCCTACCTCGACGACAGGCGCCGCCTCGGCCACTACACGGAGTACCTGTGGATGCTCGACGGCGGCAAGGCGATGGACGCGGCGATCCCGAGCTTCACGACCGGGTCGTGAGCGACGCCCCTACGGCCGCCCGTCCCGCACGAACTCCAGGAACTCCTGCCGCGTCCGGGGGTCGTCGCGCACCACGCCGGTCAGCCGGCTGGTGGTCAGCCGCGAGCCCGGGGTGTTCACCCCGCGCATGGTCATGCAGCTGTGCTCGGACTCGATGACCACGCCCACCCCTCGGGGCTTGAGGATCTCCTGGATGGCGTCGGCGATTTCGGCGGTGAGCTTTTCCTGGATCTGCAGCCTGCGGGCGAAGCCCTGGACCACGCGGGCCAGTTTGGAGATGCCCACTACCCGGTCGTTGGGCAAGTAGCCGATGTGGGCTCGGCCCAGGAACGGCAGCATGTGGTGCTCGCAGAAGCTGACCATGCGGATGTCGCGCAGCACCACGAGTTCGTCGTAGCCGCCCACCTCCTCGAAGGTGCGGGCCATATACTCCCGCGGATCGGTCTCGTAGCCCGAGAACAGCTCCTTGTAGGCGCGGGCGACGCGGCCGGGCGTGTCGAGCAGCCCCTCGCGGTTGGGATCGTCGCCCGCCCATTCGATCAGGGTGCGGACGGCGGCCTCGGCGTCCTCCTGGGTGACTTTCCGGTGATGGGCTTCCGACATGCTTTCCTCCGCGTCGATCCGTCTCAACGATGCAAATCGGCCAAGGTTCAGCCGACCGATGACAGGGCCTTTCCGGCCAGCTAGGTTCCGCGGCCTCCCGAGACCCCCTCCCAATCGAAGAGGCTTCCCAAAATGGCCGACGACAGCGCGAATATCGACGTCCTCAACTCCGCGGCGCAAGGCCAGTTGAAGAGCATCATCGAGAGGATCGAACGCCTGGAGGTGGAAAAGGCCGAGGTGGCGGAGCAGATAAAGGAGGTCTTCGCCGAGGCCAAGGGCAACGGCTTCGACGTGAAGATCCTGCGCAAGGTGGTGCGCCTGCGCAAGCAGGATCGGGCCAAGCGCCAGGAGGAGGAGGCGATCCTCGACCTTTATCTGGCGGCCCTCGGCGAGATTTGAAGCGCAAGCCGCCAGACCCGAAGGCGCTGGCCAAGCGGGCCGCGCTGAACGCCCTGCAGCGCGCCCGTCGCCAGGCGGACCGCGCCGGGGTGAAGCTCTCCGATTGGGAGGGCGAGTTCCTGGGCTCGGTCGAGGGCCGGCTGAAGACCTACGGCCGCGCCTTCGGCGATCCGGAGAAGGGCGGCCGCGGCCAGGCCCTCTCCGTCCTGCAGCACGTCAAGCTGAAGGAGATTTCCGCCAAGGCGAAGGGAGAGCCCGCCGCCATGGGGCGAAAGCCGTTCCGGCGGAAGCCAAAGGGAAGCTCCTAGCTTCGCGCTTGTGTCGCCCGATCAGGGCCGCCAGGCGCCCTTCAGGCGCTGGCTGAGGCCGGTCCATCATCTTCATCCCCATGTCCCTTCAGGACGTCGTCCAGGCCCTGTTCCCGGACCTTGCGGTAGAGCGTCGAGCGGCCGATGCCGAGGCGGCGCGCCACCTCGCTCATGTGGCCGGCGTAGATCTCGATGGCCAGCTGGATCAGGTCGCGCTCGATCTCCTCAAGCGTGCGCAGGTGGCCGCGGCCGTCGAGGATGCGCACGGGCGCGTCCCTGGGCATCTCGGCCATCAGCTCGGCGCTGGTGGGCGGCAGGGCTGTGGCGTGCGGGACGATCGTGCGGGTCTGCAGCTCCGGCGGCGGCGCGGCCACGCCGGAGATCGACGGGAAGTCGTGCGGCTGCAGGTAGGGCGCGTCGGCCAGCACGATGGCGCGGTACACCGCGTTCTCCAGCTGGCGCACGTTGCCCGGCCAGTCGAAGCCGGTGAGGAAGGCCATGGTCTCCGGCGAGGCCCCGACGACGCTCTTGCCCTCCTCCACGTTGAAGCGGCGGATGAAGGCGTCGGTGAGCGCGGGGATGTCGCCGGCGCGCTCCCGCAGGGCCGGGGCCTCGATGGGGAAGACGTTCAGGCGGTAGTAGAGGTCCTCGCGGAACCGGCCTTCCTTCACCGCCTGGCCCAGGTCACGGTTGGTGGCCGAGATGATGCGGACATCGACCTTGACCGAGCGCTTGGAGCCGATGGCGTCGATCTCGCTTTCCTGCAGGGCGCGCAGCAGCTTGACCTGGATGTCCAGCGGCAGCTCGCCCACCTCGTCGAGGAACAGGGCGCCACCGTTGGCCTCCTGGAACTTGCCCAGGTGCTTGTCGCTGGCGCCGGTGAAGCTGCCCTTCTCGTGGCCGAACAGGATCGACTCCACGAGGTTCTCGGGGATGGCGCCGCAGTTCACCGCCACGAAGGGCTTGCCGGCCCGCTCGGAGGAGCCGTGCACGGCGCGCGCGATCACCTCTTTGCCGACCCCGCTCTCGCCGGTGATAAGGATCGGGATCGAGGACTTGGCCGCCCGCTCGCCCAGACGCTTGACCAGCATCATGGGGGCGCTGTCGCCGATCAGGTCGTCGAAGGTGGTGCGCCCTTGCGTGCGCTTCTTCAGCCGGTCCACCTCGCCTTTCAAGGCGCCCATGGACAGCGCGTTGCGGATCGAGACGATGATCCGCTCCGGCGAGGCGGGCTTGACGAAGAAATCGGCGGCGCCGGCCTGCATGGCCTCCACCACCGTGTCGATGCCGCCCTTGGCGGTGATGACGATCACCGGCTGGTGGTGGCCGCGGGCGCGCATCTCCTTCAGCGCGTCCTGGCCGGAAAGGCCGGGCATGACTAGGTCGAGCAGGACGATGTCGGCCGGCGCGCCGGAGCCCAGGCGCGTGATCGCCTGGTCGCCGCTCTCGGCGTGATCCACGACGAAGTCCTCGCGCTCCAGGACGGCCTGGATCAGCCTGCGTTGCGTCGGATCGTCGTCGACGACGAGAACCGTCTTAGTCATTTGAACACACCCACCGTACTGGACGCTCGTCTCATCGGACGAGGCTCGTTATGTCGCGAATTGATACAGGGGTAGTGTAAAGGCGAGGTTTCGGAGAGGTGAGTCGCGGGTTAACGCCGACTATTCCAATTCACCCGAATCAGAGATGGAACCGAATGGTGAATACGTTGTTAGGATTCAGATGTGGCGGTGTGGATAAGTTCTTATGCTTACTGCTACGTTTACTCTATTGATCCGGGGATCGCTCTCCTCCCCCTAAAGCGCCCGCAGCTCGGCGTCGAACTGTTCGGCGATCCAGTCGGCCTGGGCCTCGGTGAGCACCAGGGGCGGGGCGATGCGGACGGTGTGGTCGTGGGTTTCCTTGCAGAGCAGGCCGCGGCCCCGGAGGGCTTCGCAGAGCCGCCGCGCAGGGCCGGCCTCCTCGTGCAGTTCGACGGCCAGCAGCAGGCCGCGGCCGCGCACCTCCTTCACCGCCGGGCTGGCGATGGCGGCGAGCGACGCCTGCAGGCGTGCCCCGACCCGGGCGGCGTTCTCCACCAGGCCCTCCTCCATCAGCACCTTCAGCGCGGCGCGGGCGACGGCGCAGGCGAGCGGATTGCCGCCGAAGGTGGAGCCGTGCTCGCCGGGCTTCAGGACGCTCATCGCCTCGGCGTTCGAGAGCACCGCCGAGACCGGGTAGAAGCCGCCGGACAGCGCCTTGCCCAGCAGGGTGAGGTCGGCCTCCACGCCTTCGTGTTCCTCGGCCAGCAGCTTGCCGGTGCGGCCGAGGCCGGTCTGGATCTCGTCGAGGATCAGCAGCACGCGGTGCTTCGTGCAGAGGTCGCGGGCGGCCTTCAGGTAGCCGGCGGGCGGCATGATGACCCCGGCCTCGCCCTGGATGGGCTCCACCAGAAAGGCCGCGGTGTCGGGGGTGATGGCGGCCTCCAGCGCCGCGGCGTCGCCGAACGGGACCACCTTGAAGCCGGGCGTGAAGGGGCCGAAGCCCTGGCGCGAGACCGGGTCGGTGGAGAAGCCGACGATGGAGAGGGTGCGGCCGTGGAAGTTGCCGGCGCAGACGATGATCTCCGCCTGGTCGTCGGCGATCCCCTTGACCTCGTAGCCCCACTTGCGGGCGACCTTCAGGGCGCTTTCCACCGCCTCGGCGCCGGAGTTCATCGGCAGCGCCTTGTGGGAGTTGGTAAGCGCGCAGAGCTCTTCGTAGAAGGGCGCCAGCTGGTCGTTGCGGAAGGCGCGCGAGGTGAGCGTCAGCCGCCCGGCCTGGGCGACCATCGCCTCCAGGATCTTCGGGTGGCAGTGGCCCTGGTTCACCGCGGAATAGGCCGAGAGGCAGTCGAGATAGCGGCGGCCGTCCACGTCCCAGACATGGACACCCGCGCCGCGGGTCAGCACCACGTCGAGGGGCTTGTAGTTCCTGGCGCCGAACTGGGCCTCCAGGTCCATGAGGCGGGCGCTTTGCGCCGAGGCGGGGCGCTCCAGGGTGAGGGCGGACATCAGAGGGCTCCTTCCAGGGCTTGCGTGGCATGGACGGCGGCGGGGACGCTGGCGCGGTCGAGGCGCAGCGTCATGCAGTAGGCGGCGCCCCCCGACAGCATGAAGGGGGAGAGGTCGATGGCGACGACCCGGTAGCCGCGCGCCTCGAGCCGCCGGCGCAGGGTCTCCGGCGGGCGGGCCATGACGATGGCGCGGCCGATGTTGACGGCGTTGACGCAGAAGGCTGCTGCGTCGTCGGCCCCGGCCTCCAGACGCATCTCTGGCGCCACATGGGCGCGGATGGCGGCCAGGCCCCCGGGCGTGAAGGCCGGTGGATAATAGAGCACCTCGCCGCCGCTCAAGGGGCAGAAGCAGGTGTCCAGGTGATAGAACTGCGGGGTGGCCAGCTCCAGCGGGACCACGGTCTGGCCGAAGGCGGCGGCGATGGCGCGGGAGGCGGCGTGATCGGAGCGCGGGCCCCAGCCGCTCCAGAAATGCTGGCGGCCGAGATCCCAGATGGCGTCGCCGGCGCCTTCCTGGAACAGGCCTTCCGGCAGGTCGACGATCCGGCGGACGACGCCGCGCCGGCGCAGGGCCTCGAAGGCGGCGTGGAACGGGGCCTCCTCGCCGCGGCGCTCGGGGTGGCGGAAGCGGGCCGGCAGCACGACGCCGTCCAGCACCACGCCGGCGTTGGCGGGAAACACCAGGTCGGGCAGGCCCGCGGCGGCGGGGATCAGCTCGACCGTCGCGTCCTCTGCCTCCAGGGCTTCGCGCAGCGCCGTCGAGGCGGCGTGGGCGCGGGCGAGGCCGCCTTCCGGATCGGCGCGCCAGGCGTCGGGACGCATCCAGGGATTGATCTGGTAGCGGACCTCGAAGGCCGCCGGATCGGTCATCAGGAAGTGTGGTGGCATCTTGGCCCTCCGAGACCACCAGTCTCGTTCAAGGCCGCGCTAGCGAAAAGCTGTCAGGATGATATATTTCGCTCTTCAATTGGTCAGATTGTCATGTCGAGTTGACGAAATGGATATCGACGCCACTGACCGTGCACTGATCGCCCTGTTGCGCGCCAACGCCCGCGAATCGGTCGCCGCCCTAGCGCAGACGCTGAAGCTGTCCCGCGGCACGGTGCAGAAACGCATCGACCGCATGACCGCCTCGGGCGTCATCCAGGGCTTCACGGTGCGCACCGTGCCGGACGCCGAGGGCGAGCGGGTGCGGGCGGTGATGACCATCGCCATCGAGGGCGAGCGTTCGGGCGCGGTGCTGAGGGCGCTCAGGGGGTTTCCGGAGGTGGCGGCGGTGCACACCACCAACGGCCGCTGGGACCTGGTGGCCGAGCTCTCCACCGAAGGCCTGGCCGCCTTCAGCCGTACCCTGGACGCCATCCGCATGATCGACGGCATCGCGTCCACCGAAACCAGCCTGCTGCTGGCGACACACAAGATGTGATCGGGATTGCAGGTGGCGGCGGAGTCCGGCGGCCGCTAAACCGGCGGGCATGAACGCGCCCTTCAAGACCGACGCCCTGCCGCAATGGCGGCTCGACGACCTCTACACCGGCCGGGACGATCCGCGGATCGAGACCGACCTCGCCGCGGCCAAGGCCGCCAACGACGCCCTGGTGGCCATGCAGGGCCAGTTCGCAGGCGCTCGCGGCGAGCCCGCCCTGCTGGGCGCGCGGCTGGCGCTCGGGATCGACCTCTACGAGCAGGCGACCAACAAGCTCTGGAGCGTCGGCGCCTATGCGTCGCTGGCGACGTCCGTGGCGCGGGACGATGCGGCCTGGGCAAAGTTCGAGGGCGACCTTCGCACCCGCAGCGCGCAGATCGCCGCCGAGAGCCTGTTCTTCACCCTGGAGCTAAACCAGATCGAGGATACCGAGATCGAGGCGGCGCTGGACGCCCATCCCGCCGCCGCCCGCTGGCGGCCGTGGCTGCGCCGCGTGCGGCTCAGCCGGCCGCATGAGCTTTCCGCCGACCTGGAGCGGATGCTGGTGGACCGCGGGCCGGCGATCGCCAACTGGAGCCGGCTGTTCGACGAGACCCTGGCGCGGCTGACGGTGAGGGCGGGCAAGGACGAGCTCAGCTTGCCCGAGGCGCTGAACCGCATGTCGGATCCCGACGAAAGCCGGCGCAAGAAGGCCGCCAAGGGGCTTGCCCAGGCGCTGGAGGCGCGCACCCCGGTGCTGGCGCTCTGCTTCAACACCCTGGCGTTCGAGAAGCAGGTGGAGGACCGCTGGCGGCGCTATCCAGACCCGGCGGCTGGGCGGCACATCGCCAACGAGGTGGACGCCGAGGCCGTCGCCGCCATGGAGGCCGCGGTGGTCGAGGGCTACGCCTCGGTGAGCCACCGCTACTACCGGCTGAAGGCCAAGGCCATGGGCCGCAAGACCCTGGACTACTGGGACCGCAACGCGCCGCTGGATGCGGCGGCGCCCAGGACCTACCGCTGGGACGAGGCGCGCGGCATGGTGCTGGAAAGCTTCGCGGCGCTGGCCCCCCGGTTCGCCGACACGGCGCAGGCCTTCTTCGCCCATCCCTGGATCGACGCCCGGCCGCGGCCGGGCAAGCAGTCGGGGGCCTATTCGCATCCCGTCACCGCCGACCGGCACCCCTACGTCTTCCTCAACTACATGGGCGAACGGCGCGACGTGCTGACGCTGGCCCACGAACTGGGCCATGCGGTGCACCAGACCTTGTGCTCGCCGCTGGGAACGCTGCTGGCCGACACGCCGCTGACGCTGGCCGAGACCGCCTCGATCTTCGGCGAGGGGCTGGTGTTCGAGCAGTTGCTGGCTCAGGCGTCGAAGTCCGACCGCAAGGGGCTTTTGGCCGGCAAGATCGAGGATGGGATCAACACGGTGGTGCGCCAGATCGCCTTCCACCGCTTCGAGACCCGCTTCCATGCGGCGCGCGAGGCCGGCGAGGTCTCGGCCGAGGAGATCGGCAAGCTCTGGCTGGAGGTGATGGGCGAGAGCCTGGGGCCCGCGATCAAGCTGAACCGCGGCTACGAGCACTACTGGGCCTACATCGGCCACTTCGTGCATTCGCCCTTCTATGTCTACGCCTACGCCTTCGGCGACCTCTTGGTGCGGGCGCTGATGGAGAAGCGGCGGGAGGACCCCGCGGCCTTCGCGCCGCTCTACGAAGACCTGCTCGCCGCCGGGGGCACGCGGACCTATGTGGAGGCGCTGAAGCCCTTCGGCCTGGACCCGCGGGAAAAGGCCTTCTGGGCGGCGGGGATGAACGGGCTCGAGCGGCTGGTCGACGAGTTCGAGGCGCTCAGCTGATCTTTCCCCCGGTCCTCTACGGGGCAGGGGAGGAAAGGCAGGCGCTCAGCTCGCCGCCTTCAGCGTCTCGGCGACCCGGGCGTCGGAGCGGCGAAGCAGCAGCATCAGGACGCCGGCGACGGCCAGGGCCGCCAGCATCCAGACCGAACGGGCGGCGGCGAAGGCGGTGGCGACCGAGAGGGCGCCGCTGACCGAGGCCTCGGCCCAGAGCGCGTACCACGAGGCGCCCCGGCGGCGGCGGAAGTCGCTGCGCCTGGCGGGCTTCTGCTGCCAGATGTTGATCAGCGCGCTGCAGACGGCCGCCGCCGCGGCGCCCAGGGCGGTGACCAGGCCCAGCTCCGGCGACAGCACGGCCACGATCCCCAGCGGGACCAGCATGAGCACGGCGAGCGGGGCCAGCGCCGCGGTGAGCTTGCCTCGCCGGATCGTTGCGACGGGCGTCGGCGCGCAGGCCAGCAGGTCGGGCGCCTCTTCGGCCGAGACGGTGATCCAGGCCAGGCTGCCGGCCACCTGGCCCGCCATGAACACCACCATGGCTGCGGCGCCCGGCAGGGCGACCGCCTCGCCGCGGGCGGCCGAGCGGGCCAGCACCAGGGTCACGGGGATCAGGTAGAGCAGCCGCAGCAGCACCTGCGAGAGCAGGGCCTGGTCGCGGGCCAGCAGCCGCAGCTCCTTGCGCACCACGGCGCCGAAGCCGCTGCGGGCGAAGCGGGCCGCGCCCGGCGGCCGGGCGCGAGCAGCGAAGGCCGCCCCCTTGGCTGCGGCGGCCGAGGCCACGAAGCGCGGGCCGAGGCTGGCGGTGACGGTGAGGAACAGGCCTGCGCAGGCGATCGTGAAGAGGGCGAGCGGCCCGGGCTCGCCCAGGAAGGCGCGAAGCGGCAGGGATGCGATCGGCGGCGGGGCGAGGCGGCCCTCTTCCGCCGCGCGCCAGAGCGAGGCCCACAGGCTCTCATGGGTCTCGCTCAGCAGCAGGCGCAGCTGGGTGAACAGGAACAGCGACGCCCCGATCAGGGCGCTGGCCAGCTGGGCGACGCTGCGGGTCCGCCGGGGGCCGATCAGGGCGAACAGGCCGAGCGCCAGGAGGAGGCCTGCGCCGCAGGCCGCCAGCGCCAGGGCCGCCAACACCACAAGGCCCGCCAGCCACCTCGGCCCGGCGACCGCCGCGACGGTGACGAACACCGGCGCCAGCAGGCTGGCGAACATCGTGAAGATGTTCACCGCTATCCCCAGGAACCGCACCATCAGCACCCGGCGGGGCGGGATCGGCGAGGAGAACAGCAGATCCAGGTCGCCGCGCTCGTAAAGCGTGTCCGCCGCCGCGGCCAGGGTCTGCGACAGCATCAGCAGGAAGACGGTGAACGCCAGGGCGCAGGCGCTCACCACATAGGGCGCGCCGGTCATCGGCCCGGCGTGGCGCAGGAAATGGCCGAGCGGCACGCCGCCGGCGACGGCCAGTGCCAGCAGGATGAGCGGCGGGATCCAGGCGGAGACGCCGCGCCGGCCGTAGCGGGCGAAGAGGTTCCGCCAGCCCAGCAGGACCTCGTAGCCGAGGAGCCAGGCCGCCTGGCCGGGGCGGCCGATCACGCCGCCCGCACCCCGGCCTCGCCGGTGATCTCCAGGAACATGTCCTCCAGGGTGGCGCGGCCGTCGCCGGCCTGGCGGCGCAGGTCCTCCAGCGCGCCCTCGGCCAGCAGCCGGCCGCGCTGGATGATGCCGATGCGGTCGGCCATCCGCTCGGCCACGTCGAGGAAGTGGGTGGTGAGGATCACCGTCGCCCCGCCGCGCACGCGCTCCTGCAGCAGGTCCTTGACCTGCCGGGCCATGGCGGCGTCGAGGCCGGTGAGCGGCTCGTCGAGGATCAGCAGCCGGGGGTCGTGGATCAGGGCGCCGGCCAGGGCCGTCTTCTGCTTCATGCCGCGCGAGAAGCCCTCGCAGCGCTGGCCGCGCTGGTCCCAGAGGCCCAGCCAGCGCAGCAGCTGCTCGGCGCGCCCGGCGGCGAGGCCCGCCTCCACCCCCCAGAGGCCGGCCACGAACTCCAGGTATTCCAGCGGGGTCAGCCGGTCGTAGAGCATGGGCTCGTCCGGCGCCCAGGCGATCAGCCGCTTGGCGGCGATGGGGTCGGCGAGCGCGTCGACGCCGAAGACCGAGACGCCTCCGGCGTCCGGCTTCAGCAGGCCCGCCACCATGCGCAGGGTGGTGGTCTTGCCCGCGCCGTTGGGGCCCAGCAGGGCGTAGAGTTCGCCGGCGCGCACGGTGAGGTCCAGCCTGTCCACGGCGGGGGCCTTGAAGACCTTGGTCAGGCCGGTCAGCACCAGGGCGTCGGTCAAGCCACTCTCCATGGAGCTTTGGTCGGATTGCGGGTCGCAAATGGGGGTGCCAGCGCGCGATCTCCAGGCTAGGCTGAAGTCCGATCCAAAAGGTGAAGGTCGAATCGGGCGCTGCGACGATGGGCGTCGGCCTCGGGGGATGGAAGCATGAGAAGGCTGGAAGGCAAGGTCGCCTTCATCGCCGGCACGTCGTCGGGCCAGGGCCGGGCGGCGGCGCGGCTGTTCGCGGCGGAAGGCGCCTTCGTGGTCGGCTGCTACCGCACCGACATGGCGGGCGGGCGCGAGACCGAGGAGATGGTCAAGGCGGCCGGCGGCCGGATGCTCACCACGCAGACGGACCTGGCCGATCGCGCCCAGGCCCTGGCGTGGATCGCCGCCGGGGTCGAGGCGGGTGGCGGGATCGACATCCTCTACAACAACGCTGCGGGCGTCCGTTTCCAGCCCTTCGTGGAGATGTCGCCCGAGACCTGGGACCACGCGCTGCGCAACGAGCTCGACATCGTGTTCCACGTCACCCAGGCGGCCTGGCCGCACCTGATCGCGCGCGGCGGCGGGGCGGTCATCAACACCGCCTCGACGGCGGGCCTGCGCGGGCGCTCGCGGCTGGGCGCGGCCGGCCACGCCACGGGCAAGGCCGGGCTGATGGGACTGACCCGGCAACTCGCCGCGGAGGGCGCGCCGCACCAGATCCGGGTCAACACCATCTCGCCCGGGGCCATCGCCAGCGGCAAGCACGTAGCCACGGCCGAGCAAATCGCCTTGGTGGTCGCCAACATCCCGCTGGGCCGCGAGGGCAGGCCGGAGGAGATCGCCTACTGCGCCCTGTGGCTGGCCTCTGACGAGGGTGCCTGGGTGACGGCTCAGAACTTCGTCATCGACGGCGGTAGTAGCGAGATCAAATGATCGTCTGCTCGACGTTCGCCGCGCCCAGGAGCGAACAGCCATGACGGCCGCCAGCATGCCCGTGGAGGGCGCCGCCGACGTCGTGGAGGCGCCCTATCCCTCGCCGCTCCAGGGCTGGTGGACCGTCACGATCCTGACCGCCCTCTCCGCGATCTCGTTCATGGACCGGTCGATCTTCACGCTCCTGATCGTCCCGATCGGCAAGTCGCTGCAGATCAACGATTTCCAGATCGCGTTGCTCTCCGGTTTCTCCTTCGCGCTCTTCTATGCGATTTTCGGATTGCTGTTCGGCTGGGCGGTCGATCGCTTCGACCGCCGGCGGCTG
>NZ_DASXYF010000015.1:0-40302 GCF_036502675.1 Phenylobacterium sp. | reverse complement strand
CGTGGCCGCGCGGGATCCCAGGGCCTGCGTCGTCCTGCTGCCCGGCGACCTGCCGGGCCTGGAGCCCGGCGACCTTGACGCCGTCGTCGCCCGCCACGCGCCCGGCCGTATCGTCATGGTCCACGCCGCCCAGGACGGCGGCACCGGAGCGCTGGCCTTTGAGGCCGGCGTCGATCTGACCCTGGCCTATGGCCCGCAGAGCTTCGAGCGCCACTTGGCGCTGGCCCGCCCCGCCGGGCTGGAGCCGCTGATCGCCGAGGCCGCAAGCCTCGCCCATGACCTCGACAGCCCCGCCGACCTGCGCGCCTGGCAGGCCCGCCGCCCGGACGGGGCCGCCGCCCGATTGATGTCGCGCCTCGCAATCCCCACTGGAACCGCCGCATGACCCCTGACCTTGCCGACCAGCGCCTGACGGGCTGGCTGCTGTCCGCGCCGACGGGCGTGCTTGCGGCCGCCGCGCGCGCCGAGCGCGACGCCAATCCGGGCCGCCTGCTGACCTATTCCCGCAAGGTGTTCATCCCGCTCACCCAGCTCTGCCGGGACGTCTGCCACTACTGCACCTTCGCCAAGGCCCCGCGGCGGCTGAAGGCGGCCTACCTGTCGCCCGACGAGGTGCTGGAGATCGCCCGCGCCGGCGCGGCGACCGGCTGCAAGGAGGCGCTGTTCACCCTGGGCGACAAGCCGGAGCTGCGCTACGCCGCCGCCCGCGAAGGCCTGCAGGCGCTGGGCTTCGCCAGCACTGTCGACTACCTCGAGCACGTCGCCGGCCGGGTGCTGGAAGAGACCGGCCTGCTGCCGCATATCAACGCCGGCGTGCTGACGCCGGAGGACTACGCCCGCCTGCGCCCGGTGGCGGCCTCCATGGGGCTGATGCTGGAGAGCGCCTCGGAGCGGCTCTGCGGCCCGGGCGGCCCGCACCACGGATCGCCGGACAAGGCCCCCGCCGTGCGCCTGGCCTCCATCGCGGCGGCGGGCGAGGCCCGGATCCCGTTCACCACCGGCGTGCTGATCGGCATCGGCGAAACGCGCGAGGAGCGGCTGGAGAGCCTGTTCGCCATCCGCGACCTGCACCGGCGCTACGGCCACATCCAGGAAGTCATCGTCCAGAACTTCCGCGCCAAGCCCGACACCCGCATGGCCCAGGCCCCCGAGCCGCCGGAGGACGAGCTGATCTGGACCCTGGCCGCCGCCCGCCTGATCATGGGCGAGAGCGTGGGTGTCCAGGCGCCGCCCAACCTCAACCCGGGCCGCACGGCGGCGATGATCGCCGCCGGGCTCGACGACTGGGGCGGCATCTCGCCGGTCACCATCGACCATGTGAACCCCGAGGCCCCCTGGCCGGAGATCGAGGCCCTGGCCGCGGAATGCGCCGCCGCCGGCCGCACCCTGACCGAGCGGCTGACGATCTATCCGGCCTTCGCCAACGACCCCGGGCGCTGGCTGGACCCCAAGCTGCGCCGCGCGGTGCTGCGCCTTTCCGACAGCCACGGCCTGGGCCGCGAAGGCGGCTGGAGCCCCGGCCAGGCCGGCGCCGCGCCGGGCACGCCGGAAAGCCCGCTGGGCGTGGTTGCGCCGGCGATCCTGGCCAGCCACGGACTGGAGCGCGCGCTGGGCAAGGCGCTCTCCGGCCAGGAGCTGGGCGTCGAGGGGATCGAGGCGCTGTTCTCGGCCCGCGGCGCGGCGGCGCAGGCCGTGGTGCTGGCCGCCGACGAGCTGCGCCGCTCGGTGAACGGCGACACGGTGACCTACGTCGTCAACCGCAACATCAACTACACCAACATCTGCACCTTCAGCTGCAGCTTCTGCGCCTTCTCCAAGACCTCCACCAAGGCGGGGACCCGCGACAAGCCCTATGACCTGCCGCTGGAAGAGGTCGCCCAGCGCACCCGCGAGGCCTGGGCCAAGGGCGCCACCGAGGTCTGCCTGCAGGGCGGCATCCACCCCCGCTACACCGGCCAGACCTATCTCGACATCCTGGCCGCGGTGAAGGCCGCCCAGCCGGCCATGCACGTCCACGCCTTCTCGCCCCTGGAGGTTTCGCAAGGCGCCGCCACCCTCGGCATCCCGCTGAAGGACTTCCTGCAGCGGCTGAAGGACCAGGGCCTGGGCTCGCTGCCCGGCACCGCCGCCGAGATCCTCGACGACGAGATCCGCGACCTGATCTGCCCGGACAAGGTCGACACCGCCGAGTGGCTGAACGTGGTGCGCACCGCCCACGAGGTGGGCCTGCCCACCACCGCCACCATCATGTTCGGCCACCTGGAGGCGCCCCGGCACTGGGCGCGCCACATCCAGGCCATCCGCCGCCTGCAGCTCGACACCGGCGGCTTCACCGAGTTCGTGCCCCTGCCCTTCGTGCACATGCAGTCGCCGGTCTACGTCAAGGGCCAGGCGCGCAAAGGCCCGACCTGGCGCGAGGCGGTGCTGATGCACGCGGTCTCGCGGCTGGCGCTGCACGGCGCCGTCGGCTCCATCCAGGCCTCCTGGGTGAAGCTCGGCGTCGAGGGCGCCGCCGCCTGCCTCGCCGCCGGGGTCAACGACCTGGGCGGGGTGCTGATGAACGAGTCGATCAGCCGCGCCGCCGGCGCCGCCCATGGCCAGGAGATGAGCGTCGCCGGACTGCAACACGCCGCCGCCGCCGCCGGCCGGACCCTGAAGCAGCGCACCACCCTCTACAAGGAACTGGAACTGGCGGACTGACGCAGGCCTGCATCCGTGCGACGATCACGGACTTGGCCCCGCAGGCGGGATTCCGCACAGCATCGAGGACAGCCGGGCGTCCGCCCCGCCAAGCGGAATAGGCGCATCGGCAGGATGCGGCAGCTCAAAGTGGGAGACCGGTCATGTCCGAACTGGCGTTGGACGCCGCGCGCAGCGCCTTGTTGGTGATGGACCTGCAGACCCGGGTCCTGGACAACTACGCCGACGGGCAGGAGGCGCTGCTCGCCGCGGCCGCCGGGACGATCGCGGCCGCTCGCGGGAGCGGCCTGCGGGTGATCTACGTCGTGGCGGGCTTCCGCCCCGGCTTCCCGGAAATCAGTCCGCGCAACAAGGGGTTCAGCGCCACCAGGGCCTCGGGCTTCATCAATTCCGACGTCCATCCCCAGGTCGCGCCCGCGCCGGACGACATCATCGTCACCAAACATCGCGTCGGGGCGTTCACGGGCACCGACCTCGACATGATCCTCCGCTCCAACGACATCGACACCCTGGTGCTGTCCGGCGTCTCCACCAGCGGCGTCGTGCTTTCGACGCTGCGCCATGCGGCGGACAGCGACTATCGCATGCTTGTCCTGCGCGACTGCTGTTCGGACAGGGACCGTGAGGTCCATGCCTGTCTTCTGGACAAGGTTTTCCCCCGCCAGGCTCTCGTCACCACCTCCTCCGAGATGATTCAAGCCCTGACGGGCTGACATCACCGCCGCATACTCGCGTCGACAACACTATTCCAAGCAACCGGAAAAGAAAAAATGGAGCAGCGAAATATCGGAAAATCCGGTCTGCGGGTTTCCCTGATCGGTCTGGGCGGCAACAACTTCGGGGGCGTGCTGGATCTCGAAGCCTCGCGCGCCATCGTCGATACGGCGCTGGACCTGGGCGTCAATTTCATCGACACGTCGAACACCTATGGCGCGCCGAAAGGCGCCTCGGAGGAAGTTCTCGGCCAACTGCTGGCGTCCCGCCGGCATGACGTGGTCATCGCGACAAAGTGCGGCAAGGCGTTGGACGAGTCGGGCCGCCTCAAGGGCGGGTCGCGGCGAACCATCATGACGGCGGTGGAAGAAAGCCTTCGCCGGCTTCGCACCGACTATATCGATCTATACTATATGCACGACCCGGA
Organism: Phenylobacterium sp.; assembly: GCF_036502675.1. Lineage (GTDB taxonomy): Bacteria > Pseudomonadota > Alphaproteobacteria > Caulobacterales > Caulobacteraceae > Phenylobacterium. The sequence goes on along the minus strand of NZ_DASXYF010000015.1, from coordinate 36,461 downwards.
TCCCGCCACGCCGATCGATGAAAGCCTGCGCGCCCTGGACGACCTGGTGAAGCAGGGAAAGGTCCGATACATCGGATGCTCCAACTTCGCCGGCTGGCAGGTCATGGACGCCAGTTGGACGGCTAAGGTCGCAGGCCTGAACGGGTTCATCGTCTGTCAAAGCGAGTATAATCTGCTCGCGCGGGCGGTGGAGCAGGAACTGGTTCCCGCCCTGGCGTCACATGGCCTCGGCCTGATTCCGTACTTTCCGTTGGCCAGCGGCCTGCTGACAGGGAAATACCGAAGGGACTCCATGCCCGATGGCGCGCGGCTGACGGAACAGGCCTGGTTCGCCAACTACCAGCTTTCCGACGAAAACTGGCGGAAGGTGGAGGCGCTCTCCGTGTTCTGCACCGGCGCCGGGCGCAGCATGACGGAGCTGGCGCTGAGCTGGCTGGCTCATCGCCCCACGGTCGCGAGCATCATAGCCGGCGCCACGACCACCGGGCAGCTGCGCCAGAACATTGCGGCGACGCAATGGGCGATGTCCGACGCGGATATTCTTGAGATCGACCGCGTTGCGGCATAGGGCGGCGCGATAGACCCGCCCTATTCCTGAAATCGAATAAATCGATTGGGTCGATTGAGGTCCGGCGGTCCATAGTCCCCGGCGTCGCGAAGGGCGCCGTCGGCGCGACGGCCCCGGCTCGCGCCAACTTCAACGGAGAACATCATGAGCCTGGCTGCCAGCAAGACCCTGCAAAACCTGAAGGACGCCTTCGCCGGCGAGAGCCAGGCGAACCGCCGCTACCTGTACTTCGCGCAGAAGGCCGACGTGGAGGGCTACAACGACGTGGCCGCCGTGTTCCGCTCCACCGCCGAAGGCGAGACCGGCCACGCCCACGGCCACCTGGAATTCCTGGAGGAAGTCGGCGACCCGGCCACCGGCCTGCCGATCGGCGGCACCTCCAACAACCTGAAGGCCTCCATCGCCGGCGAGACCCACGAGTACACCGACATGTACCCGGGCATGGCGCGGACCGCGCGCGAAGAGGGCTTCGAGGAGATCTCGGACTGGTTCGAGACCCTGGCCAAGGCCGAGAAGTCCCACGCCGGCCGCTTCCAGCGCGCCCTCGACACCCTCGACTGATCCTTGAAGGCCCGGCCGGCGGGGGTCCCCGCCGGCCGGCTGTTCCGGTCTTCGGCAAAGGCGCGCCGGGCGCATCGCATCTGGGCGCGCCGTCTTGAAACGCGAGAGGTTGGTCCGTGGCCGACAATCCCCAGGAGGCGGCCCGCGAGGGCGGCCTCGACGCTCCGCTCCGCCACCCCATCGCCTGGCGCGACGAGGCCTATTATGACCTTGCGGCGGTCGAGGCCGAGATGGAGCGGATGTTCGACGTCTGCCACACCTGCCGCCGCTGCTTCAACCTGTGCGACAGCTTCCCCAGGCTGTTCGAGATGATCGATGAGTCGCCTACCGGCGAGCTCGACAGCGTCAACAAGGCGCAATACGCCAAGGTCGATGAGGCCTGCACGCTCTGCGACATGTGCTTCATGACCAAGTGCCCCTACGTGCCGCCGCACCCGCTGGACGTGGACATCCCGCACATCATCCTGCGCTACCGGGCCGCCAAGCGGAAAGCCAATGGCGGCCAGTTCATCCGCGAGCAGCTGGGCGAGACGGACCGCAACGGCAAGCTGGCCAAGCCCGTGGCCGGCCTCGCCAACTGGGCGACGGCGCGCGAGAACACCCCCCTTCGCAAGCTGCTGGAGGCGATCGCCAAGATCGACGCCGAGGTCGAGCTGCCCAAGTACCATTCCAAGACCGCTACCGACCGCCTGGCCCGGCCCATTCCGCCCGATCCCGCCGGCCCCGCCTTCGGCCGGCGCAAGGCCGCGCTCTATGCGACCTGCTTCGTGGACTACAACACCCCCGACACCGCGGTCGCCGCCGCCAAGGTGCTGGCCAGGCAGGGGGTCGAGGCCGAGCTGGTGTATCCCGAATGCTGCGGCATGCCCCAGCTCGAGGCCGGCGACCTCGCCGACGTCGCCCACCGGGCCGAACGGGTGGCCAAGACCTTCGCCCCCTGGATCGACCAGGGCTACGACGTGGTGGCGCTCACCGCCAGCTGCGGCCTGATGATGAAGTTCGAGTGGCCGCTGCTGCTGCCGGAGAACGAGGCGGTGAAGCGCCTCTCCGCCGCCGTGCGCGACATCAGCGAATATGTGGTCGACATCGCCCGCGACACCGGCCTCGCGCCGGGCCTGCAGCCGGTGGCCGGCGGCGTCGCCGTGCACCACGCCTGCCATGCCCGGGCCCAGAACATGGGCGCCAAGTCCGCCGAGATGCTGCGGATGATCCCCGACACCAAGGTCGACCTGATCGAGCGCTGCTCGGGCCACGGCGGCACCTTCGGGGTGATGAAGGACACCCACCCCATCGCCCTGAAGGTCGGCAAGGCCGCCGCCCGCCAGGTGGCGCAGAAAGAGGACGCGACCCTCTGCTCGGACTGCCCGCTGGCCTGCAAGCACCTCGGGCAGATGCTCAGCGCCGAGACCGGCGGCGAAGGGCCGCGCCAGGCCCACCCGATCCAGATCATGGCCCAGGCCTACGGGCTCTAGGGAGAAGCCGTCATGCCCACCAGCCAACGCCAGATCATCCGCGAGGACCTGCTGCCGGACGCGGAGTTCTCCAAGGTCCGCCGCGAGCGGCGCCAGGCCCTGCTGCCCATGAAGCGCCTGCGCCGCATCCACCTCGGCCCCGTCTGCACCGTCTATTTCGAGACCTTCGACACCATGCTCTTCCAGATCCAGGAGATGCTGCTGGTCGAGCGCGGCGGCGAGGCGCAGATCGACGACGAGCTCACCGCCTACAACCCGCTGATCCCGCAGGGGTCGGAGCTGGTGGCCACGGTGATGTTCGAGATCGACGATCCGGTCCGCCGCGCCGCGACGCTCGCCCGCCTGGGGGGCGTCGAGGACCGCTTCTTCCTGGGGGTGGGCGGCGACCGCGCCCGCGGCCAACCGGAGGGCGACCAGGAACGCACGCGCGAAGACGGCAAGACCTCCTCGGTCCACTTCCTGCGCTTCGCGCTGACCCCGCAGCAGATCGCCCAGTTCCGCGACCCGACCGTGCAGGTGGTCCTGGGCTGCGACCACGAATCCTATGCGCACATGGCGGTCCTGGGTCCCGTCACCCGCGCCGAACTCAGCCGCGACTTCGCCTAGAGCTGGGGCGCCGCCGCGGCCAGGCCCTCGAGCTCCCGCCGCTGGCGCAGGCTGACCGGCGCGTCCAGGTCGAACGGGCTGGAGAGGCCCAGCTCCCGGCCCAGCTCGCGCACCGCCGGCAACACCTCCTGGCCCAGGAGCTCGATGCAGCGCATCGAATTCCTGTGGTCGACCTTGCCGTCGTTGCCCCACAGCACCAGGCTGCCGGGCCGCGTGCGCTCCAGGAACCGGCGGATGCGCGGGATCACCGTCTTCGGCGTGCCGCAGAGGATCGAGCCGCTTTCGATGACCTCCTCCAGTGGCCGGCTGGCCCGCGCGTGCATGGCGTTGCGCTTCTGGCGCGCCTCCCAGCTCGAGTAGCCGGTGGGCGCGGTCCACACCGGGTGGCCCACGCCGGTGAACTCGCCCTGCATCCACTGGAACTCCCGGGCGCCCGCCAGCGCCTGCTCCTCGGTGTCGGCCACGTGGCAGCGCATGACGTAGCCCAGGTGCTCCGTGCCCGCCTCGTAGCCCTGGCGGGCGGCCTCCTCGGCGTAGAGCCCCTTGATCGCCAGGGTGTCGTCGACCGAGGTGCCGAGGCAGACGTACGGGTAGCCCTGCTGGGCGGCGAAGATCACCGTCTCAAGGCTGGCCACGCCGGGCACGAAGATCCGCGGGTGCGGCTTCTGCAGCGGCAGCGCCCAGGGGTTCACCACCCGGATCTGGTATTCCTCGCCGTCCCAGCGGAACGGCCCCGGCGTCGTCCAGGTCTTGATCAGCAGGTCGTGCGCTTCGACGAAGCGAGCGCGGTTGCGCACCGGGTTGACGTCGTTGGCCAGCTGCTCGGCGCCGCCGCCCCGCACGATCCCGGAGATCAGCCGGCCCTGCGAGATCATGTCCAGCATGCCGATCTCTTCGGCCAGTTGCACGGGATTGTCCCACAGCGGCAGCGGATTGCCGAGCTGCATGATCTTGATGGTCTTGGTGGCCACCGCCAGGGCCGTGGAGGCGATGTTGCACCGGGGCTGCATGCAGAAGGCGCCGTTGTGGTGCTCGTTGGTCATCAGGGCGTCGAAGCCGACCTCCTCGGCCAGCTGTCCCTCCCGGATCCGCTCGGCGTAGAGGCGCGCCCCCACCACGGGGTCGAAGAACTTGTTGGAGAACAGCAGGACGGTGTCGCCCGGACGGCGGAACGGATGGTCGTCCGGCTGGACGCGCAACGCCTCCTCGCCCGAGAAGCCGGCATAGGGTTGTTCGGTGAAATAGCCGATCAGCATCTAACGGGCTCCCTGCAGGGCGTCAGCCGCGCCGTGCGACCGGCGGGCGATGAACTGGTCGACGAGCGCGGCGAAGGTCTCCGGGTCCTCCTGGTCCACGCGGTGCGCCGCCTGGTCCAGCCGTTCCAGCCGGGCGCCGGGGATGAGGCGCGCGTACTGCTCGGCCACGGCGGGCGGCACGATCGTGTCGCGGCCGCACTGAACCACCAGGGTCGGCGTCGCGATCAACGGCAGCAGGTGCGCCGCCGTCACGTTGAACAGGTAGGGCTTCCAGGCGACGCGGCAGGTGGTCTCGCGGTTATGGTCCCACTGCCGCAGCACGCCGGGGTCCACCGTCTCGCCGAAGTCGGCGGCGAACGCCTCCGGCCGGCCGTAGCCCAGCCGCACGTAGTGCTCGCCCGAGATCAGGAACTGGTCGGCGTACTCCCCCGCCTCCGGCCTGACGCCCATCGGTGATTGCAGGACGAGGGCCGAGAGGCGGCCGCCGCGCGCCAGCGCCACCTCCGCGGCGATCCAGCCGCCGAAGCCCAGGCCGACCACGGCGCAGCCGTCCAGCTCCAGCTCGTCGATCAGCCGTCCGGCGAAGGCCGCCAGGTCGTGGACCGACCGCGCCCACGGGACCGGGGCGGAAAGGTCGTAGCCCGGCAAGGAGGGCGCCACCACCCGCCGGCGCCTGGCCAGCGCCTGGTGGAAGGCCGTCCAGCCGTGGCGGCCGGTGTCGCGGTGCAGCACGAGGACCGGAGAGCCCCGGCCGCCCTGGGCGACGTTCATCTCGACGCCGCCGAGCTTGACCGTGGTCTCCGCAAGCTGCTCGCTTGGGCTCATCATCGCCCTCCCTATCCATATGGGCGTTGCTTCGCCCTTGACGTCCACGAGCTTGACGAGCGCCCGGACTCCACAACGCTTAAGTCATCGGGATCGGGAATGGAAACCATGAACGGCGCCGGCGTCGATCCGCACCCTATGCCGGACGAGTCCGAGGTCCCGCCGCGCTGTACACTCGCAAAAGCCGGAAGTAGATTTGGGCCGCCGTCGCCGACCCTCGGAGAATGACCATGATTCCGCTTGCTACCGCCGAGCCCGCCGGGATGCTGGTCCACGGCGACGACGTTCCCTGGACCCCGGCCGCCCAGGGCGACATCAAGCGGCTCCACGCCAGCCCCGAGACCGGGTGGAGGTCGATGCTGCTGCGCGGCTATCCCGGCCAGGTCAACGCGCCGCACACCCATGAGGGCGCGGCCTGGTTCTACGTGCTGGAGGGCGGCGCCTCGTTCCGCGGTGGCGAGGCCCGGGCCGGCGACTGGGTGTGGGAGCCGGTGGGAGCCGTGCACGAAGCCACCTGGCACGCCGAAGACACCCTCTACATCGGCGGCATGTTGGGGCCGATCGGCCTGCATGACGACAAGGGCCGGCCGCCCGGATATGGCGACCCCGTCGGCGCCGCGCTGGTCCGCACCTCGGAGCTGCCCTGGATCGACGATGGCCGTGGGGCGCAGATCCGGGTGCTGCGGATCGGCCCGGAAACCGGCTACATGCACCTGATGGTGCGCGTGAACGCCGGATCGCTATTGCCGGCGCGCACCTATCTGGGACCGGCCGAGATGTATGTGCTGGAGGGCGAGATGCCCTGGCGCGAAGGCTGCGCCGGACCGGGCGACCTGGTCTGGGAGCCGGCCGGCGCCCACCAGGAGGCCGTCCGCTTTACGGCCGACACGATCTTCCTGGCCAACCTCTATGGGCCGGTGCTCTATGCCGAAGCCGCGGACGGGGCCGGGGAATTGGTCGATGCGCGCGCCCTGCAGCGGCTGGTGTCATCCGCCGACGCCTAGGCTAGCGCCGCCGGCCGAAGTCCCACCGCCGAATCTCTGCTGCGATCCAGTTCGGCGAGGCGTTCTTCACGACAAACGATGGCGCAACCGCGCGGGCGGAGAAGCTTGTAGCGCCGGGCGCGGAGAGCCGCCCCGCCGGCGGCGCGCCCCATGGCCTGGGCGGGCGTCCACATCGAAGTCCGAACAGGCCGCGCCGCGAAACTCATAGGGCCTCCGTGCGTTGCCACTATCGAGTCTAGCCGAAGTCATCCGCAGGAGCGTTTCCCGCTTCTGATTCCCCGGCCGAAGGCCGCCGGAGCCCCGGATGAAGTCGCGGCAAATGCGCCCAGCAGGGTGATTTCGGCGCTCGTGACCAAGAATGTTGCGGTGCACAATTTGAACGCGACAGCCTGCTCAAGATTGCGCCAAAGCGACGCGGGGGCCTTCCGGCAGCTTGCTGATAATTGCCGCGAATCAAATTCCATGCACATGCTTAAAGTAACAAAAACGCGTCGTTGCCTCGTGTTGACAGATGGTCAAAGCCACAAGAAAACACGGATACTTGTTAAATGTAGGCGACGACGCGAGCCCTGAGACTGTGTGTTCTCTTAACGGTTGAGACGTGTTTGCGGAAAACTCCGCTAATATATGCTCGGATCACCAAATACAAGGTCGCACGCGCCCAGATGCTTTCACTGAAGATTGCCAAACGAAACGAATAGCCGGCGGTCCGTGGCCTCAACGGGCGCGGGCCGTCATCCACTTCTCTACGCCAAGCCGGCAGATCGAAGGAATGGAATGACCCAACAGCCCGACGTCTTTGATCTCTGCACCAGCTACTTCGAGAGCCGCAAGCAGACCGAGCTCTCGCTCCGCGACTACCTGAACCTCTGTCGCGACACGCCCACCACCTTCGCCAACGCCGCCGAACGGATGATCGCCGCCATCGGCGAGCCGGAGGTGATCGACACCTCGGCCGATGCGCGGCTCGGGCGGATCTTCATGAACCGCACCATCAAGCGCTACCCGACCTTCTCCGACTTCTTCGGGATGGAGGAGACGATCGAGCGCATCGTCGGCTTCTTCAAGCACGCGGCCCAGGGCCTCGAGGAGCGCAAGCAGATCCTCTACCTGCTGGGCCCGGTGGGTGGCGGCAAGTCCTCGCTGGCCGAGCGGCTGAAGGCGCTGATGGAGACCCTGCCGATCTATGTGCTCAAGGCCGGCGACCAGGTCAGCCCGGTGTTCGAGAGCCCGCTCGGCCTCTTCGACCCGGAACGGATCGGCCCGCTGCTGGGCGACCGCTACGGCATCAACCCCCGCTACCTGACCGGCCTGATGTCGCCCTGGGCGGTGAAGCGCCTCAACGAGTTCGAGGGCGACATCTCCAAGTTCACCGTCGTGCGGTTGATGCCGTCGAAGCTGAACCAGATCTGCGTCGCCAAGACCGAGCCCGGCGATGACAACAACCAGGACATCTCCTCCCTCGTCGGCAAGGTCGATATCCGCAAGCTCGAGTTCTACAGCCAGAGCGACCCGGACGCCTATTCCTTCACCGGCGGCCTGAACCTCACGTCCCAGGGGCTCCTGGAGTTCGTGGAGATGTTCAAGGCGCCGATCAAGATGCTGCACCCGCTGCTGACCGCCACCCAGGAGGGCAACTACGTCGGCACCGAGAGCATCGGCGCCATCCCCTTCCAGGGCGTGGTGCTGGCCCACTCCAACGAGGCGGAATGGCAGAGCTTCCGCAACAACAAGAACAACGAGGCGATGATCGACCGCATCTGCGTGGTCAACGTCCCCTACTGCCTGCGGACCAACGAAGAGGCCGCCATCTACAACAAGCTGCTGCAGTCCTCGGACCTGGCCGAGTCTCCCTGCGCGCCCAGCACCCTCGACATGCTCTCGCAGTTCTGCGTGCTCTCGCGCCTGAAGGAGCACGAGAACTCCAACCTGTTCTCCAAGATGCGGGTCTACAACGGCGAGAACCTGAAGGACGTGGACCCCAAGGCCAAGTCCATGCAGGAGTACCGCGACATGGCCGGTGTCGACGAGGGCATGAACGGCGTCTCGACCCGCTCGGCGTTTAAGATCCTCGCCGAGACCTTCAACTTCGACAACCACGAGGTGGCCGCCGACCCGGTGCACCTGATGTACGTGATCGAACGCTCTGTCCGCCGGGCGCAGTATCCGGAGGCCGTCGAGAAGCAGTACATCGAATTCATAAAGGGCGACCTGGCCCCGCGCTACGCCGAGTTCATCGGCAACGAGATCCAGAAGGCCTACCTCGAGAGCTACGGCGACTACGGCCAGAACCTGTTCGACCGCTACGTGGCCTATGCCGACGCCTGGGTCGAGGACCAGGACTTCAAGGACGCCGACACCGGCGAGCTGTTCGACCGCAAGATGCTCGACCAGGAGCTTTCCAAGATCGAGAAGCCGGCCGGCATCGCCAACCCCAAGGACTTCCGCAACGAGGTGGTGAAGTTCGCGCTGCGCTCCCGGGCGCAGCACGGCGGCAAGAACCCCTCCTGGACCTCCTACGAGAAGATCCGCGAGGTGATCGAGAAGCGGATGTTCAGCCAGGTCGAGGACCTGCTGCCGGTGATCAGCTTCGCCACCAAGGGCGATAAGGACACCGAGAAGAAGCACAACGACTTCGTCGAGCGCATGGTCAGCCGCGGCTACACGCCCCGCCAGACCCGCCGGCTGGTGGAATGGTACATGCGCGTCGACAAGGCCGGATGAGGGCCCAGAGTCCATGGTGATGAACGTCATCGACCGGAGGCTGAACCCCAACGGCAAGAGCCTGCCGAACCGGCAGCGGTTCATCCGCCTCGCCAAGGAGACCATCAAGGAATCGGTGGTCCGCTCGATCCGCGAGCGGGGCCTGGGCGAAGTGGGCCAGAAGCAGGTGGTCACCATCCCGATGAAGCGGATCGCCGAGCCCAGGCTGCGCCATGCGGCCCAGGGCGGCGACCGCGACCAGGTGTTCCCCGGCAACAAGGAGTTCGTGGCCGGGGACCTGCTGCCCAAGCCCAAGGCCGGCGCGGGCGACAAGGGCTCCAGGGGCGCCCCCGAGGGCGAGGGCGAGGACGACTTCCGCTTCACCCTCACCGCCGAGGAGTACCTCGACATCCTGTTCGACGAGCTGGAGCTGCCGGACCTCGCCAAGACCCAGCTGAAGGACGCCTCCACCTGGCGCAACTTCCGCGCCGGCCACTCGACCAGCGGCTCGCCCTCGAACCTCAACCTGGCGCGCACCATGCGCAAGAGCCTGGCCAGGCGCATCTCGCTGGGGCGGCCCAACACCGTGGAGAGGGCGGCTGCGGAGGCCGAGATCGCCGCCTTGCGGGCCAAGTCGCCGCGCACGCCCGAGGACGACGAGGCCCTCGAAGCCCTGGTCGCCAGGTTCAAGGAGCTGGACGCCCGCGCCCGCCGCATCGCCTACATCGACCCGGTCGACCTGCGCTTCAACCGCTTCGAGCGGATCCCCCAGCCCAGCGCCAAGGCGGTGATGTTCTGCCTGATGGACGTCTCCGGCTCGATGACCGAGGACATGAAGGAGCTGGCCAAGCGCTTCTTCCTGCTGCTGCACATCTTCCTGAACCGCAAGTACGAGCATGTGGACCTGGTGTTCATCCGCCACACCTCCGAGGCCAGCGAGGTCGACGAGGAGACCTTCTTCAACAGCCGCGAGACCGGCGGCACCGTGGTCTCCACCGCGCTGGCCGAGATGAGGCGCATCGTCGAGCAGCGCTATCCGTCCGACGCCTGGAACATCTACGCCGCCCAGGCCTCCGATGGTGACAACTACTCGAGCGACAGCCAGGCCTGCCTGCGGCTCCTGCAGGAGGACGTCCTGCCGGTCTGCCAGTACTTCGCCTACGTCGAGGTCTACGACCCCCGGCAGGCGGAGATCTTCCTCTCCAGCCTGAACGTCAGCGACCTGTGGAAGGACTACGAGAGCGTCGCCGCCGGCCGGGCCAATTTCGCGATGAAGCGGGTGTTCTCCAAGGCCGACGTGTTCCCCGTGTTCCGCCAGTTGTTCGCCAGCGTCCGCAAGGCCGCCTGAAGCGCCGGAGGTGCGAGATGAGCCTGCTGTTCGACACCAGCGACTGGAACTTCGAGACGCTGAAGCGGACCTACGACGCGATCGAGAAGATCGCCGTCGACGAGATGGGCCTCGATCCCTATCCCAACCAGGTCGAGGTGATCAGTTCCGAGCAGATGCTCGACGCCACCTCGTCCATCGGCATGCCGATCTTCTACCACCACTGGTCGTTCGGGAAGCGCTTCGCCCACGACGAGGCCATGTACCGCAAGGGCTATTCGGGCCTGGCCTACGAGATCGTCATCAACTCCAACCCCTGCATCTCCTACATCATGGAAGAGAACACCATGACGATGCAGACGCTGGTGATGGCGCACGCGGCGTTCGGCCATAATCACTTCTTCAAGAACAACTACCTGTTCAAGGAGCAGACCGACGCCGGCGGCATCCTCGACTACCTGACCTTCGCCAAGACCTACGTCGCCCGCTGCGAGGAGCGCTACGGCGTCGCCGCCGTGGAGCGGATCCTCGACTGCGCCCACGCCCTGATGGACCAGGGGGTCAACCGCTACGGCCGCCGCGCGCGGCCCAGCCTGGCCGAGGAGCGGGCGCGCGCCGAGGCCCGCCAGACCCATGCCGACGAAACCTACAGCGACATCTGGCGCACCCTGCCCGGCGTCCAGCGGCCTGCGCTGGTGGTGGCCCGGCCCGAGACCGACAAGCTCGGCCTGCCGGAAGAGAACCTACTGTATTTCCTCGAGAAGTTCTCGCCCAAGCTGAGGGACTGGGAGCGCGAGCTGCTGCGCATCGTGCGCAACATCGCCCAGTACTTCTTCCCGCAGCGCCAGACCAAGGTGATGAACGAGGGCTGCGCGACCTACGTCCACTACAAGATCATGAACCGGCTGTACGACACCGGGCAGATCGGCGACGGGGCCATGCTGGAGTTCCTGGCCAGCCACTCCGCGGTGGTGTTCCAGCCGGACTTCGACGACCCGCGCTACTCGGGCGTCAACCCCTATGCGCTGGGTTTCCAGATGATGTGCGACATCGAGCGCATCGTCACCGACCCCACCGACGAGGACCGCGAGCACATGCCGGAGATCGCCGGCGCCGGCAACGTCATGAAGGTGCTGAAGGACGCCTGGGCCAACTACCGCGACGACAGCTTCATCGCCCAGTACCTGAGCCCGCGCCTGATGCGGAAGATGCGGCTCTTCAAGCTGGCCGACCGCGCGGCCCAGCCGCACTACAAGGTCGACGCCATCCACGACGCCCGCGGCTATCGCGACGTGCGCCGCGCGCTGGCCCGCCAGTACGATCCGGGCCTGCGCGACCCGAACATCCAGGTGACCGGGGCCAACCTCGCCGGCGACCGCCGCCTGACCCTCACCCACCGCCTGAACGACGAGGTCCCGCTCGCCGAGCGCGACGCCATCGCCGTCCTGGGCTACGTCGCCGACCTCTGGGGCTTCGACGTCGAGCTGGTCGGCCTCAACCAGCAGGACGAACAGCGCTACCGCTTCGACCTCGGCGCCGCGGCGCTGGCGGAGGCGGCGGCGTAGCCACCTCCGGTGACAGCGCCTCAGCCGCCCGTCCCGTCTTGCGCCGAGGCCACCACCGGCCGATAGCGCCGCGCCGCCTCGAACGCCCGGCCGATGTCCAGGAAGCCGCGTCCGACCTTGGCGTCCGCCGCCCCCGGCCGCGGCGACCGCGCGGCCTGCAGCAGCAGCTCCGCCGCGTCCTGGGCGCCGAGCTCCGGCCGCGCCTCCATCAGCAGCGCCAGGCCACCCGCCACATAGGGCGCCGAGAACGAGGTGCCCGAGACCTGGTAGCAGACCTTGTCGTCGCAGTTGGCGAACAGCTTCTCCCCCGGCGCCGCCAGGTAGCGGGCCCGGGTCGTCCCGGCCCGGTTGGACCAGCCGGCCAGGGTGGCGTCGGGCGCCGTGGCGCCCACGGCGATCACCGAGCGGGCGAACCGCGGGTCGGCGGCGTAGCGCGCCGGCCAGGCGGGGTCGGCGGCGGTCTCGTTGCCGGCCGCGATGACGACCACCGCGCCCGCGGCGGTCGCCCGCTCCAGCGCCGCCTCGAACCGCGGGCTCAGGCGATGCTGCCCCTCCACCGCCAGCACGATGATCCGGGCGCCGTTCCGGATCGCATAGTCCATCCCCCGCGCCAGGTCGTCGGTGCGGAAGGCGCACTCGGCCAGGCACGACCCGTCGATGTCGGCGCGGATGGACAGCAGGCTCGCCCCGTAGGCCACCCCCACTAGGCCGCCGCCGTCCAGCGCGGCGGAGATCGCGCCGGCGATCGCGCCGCCGTGGTCCGCGAACCTGCTGTCGGCGATGCGCGCCGGATTGAGGTCGATGGAGGCGGCGACCGCCTGCCTGGCCACCTCCGGCCGGGCCCAGGCGAGGCCGGTGTCGATGACCGCGACGGTCACGCCGAGGCCGGTGTAGCCGGCGCGGAACGCCGGCTCCGGATTGACCTGGCGGACGCCCCAGCTGCGCAGGTACTCCGCGCTGCCCGGCCGCGGGATCAGCACCCGGCGGGGCGGGGCGGCGCGCACCTTGGCGGGACGCGACCAGTCCGCATAGGCCGGGGGCCTGGGCGGTCGCGGCTCCGTCGCGCATCCGGCAAGCCACAGGGCCGCGCTGGACACCGCCAGCGTCCTGGCCACAATCGACGCCGCGCCGGAGGCGCTGAAGGAGATCATGCGGATCTCGCCGGTTTTTCTGCGCTCAAGGTGAAATCGCCGGGCGCGGCTGGCAACAGAAATCGGCGCGCCGGGCCGCGAGGGAGCAGCGCCATATGGACGGGCTGGAGATCGGGCTGTGCTGGGGCGCCCTGCAGAACGCCAGCCTGCCGCAACTGATCGAGGCGGCGGGCCGGCATGGGTTCCCCACCATCACCCTGCGCCCCGCGGCCTTCCTGGCGGCGCTGGAGGAGGGCCTGACCGAGAAGGCCCTGCGCCGGCGGCTCGCCGACGCCGGCGTGCGGGCGACGATGATCGACGCCATCTCCAGGGGCATGCCCGGCATGCCGCCGCCCGAGGCGCTCGACCCCGCCCTGCACCCGGACGCGGAAACCTGCCTGCGCGCCGCCGAGGCGCTGGGGGCGCCGGTCGTCAACGTCGCCCACTTCGCCGGCCGCCCCGTTCCCCTGCAGCAGATGGCCGAAGCCGTCGGCGGGATCTGCCGCCGGGCCGGGGCGCGCGGGCTGCAGGTGGTGCTGGAGTTCATTCCCGACACCGGCCTGCCGGACCTGGCCTTCGCGCAGGCGGTGGCGAGGGCCTGCGGCGAGGCCAACTGCACCGTCATGCTCGACGTCTGGCACCTGGCCCGCTCCGGCGGGACCATCGGGGACATCCGCCGCCTGCCGCCGGACGCCATCGGCGGCCTGCAGCTCTCCGACCGCACGCCCCCGCCGCCGGGAACCCCTTACGTCCCCATGAGCGGTCGCGACCTGCCGGGCGAGGGCCGGCTTCCGCTCGCCGACATCGTTCGGGCGGCGCTGGCCAACCGCCCCGGGCTCACCGCCGAGGTCGAGGTCTTCAACGACGAGCTGCGCAGCCTGCCCGTCGACGCCGCCGCCGCCCGCATCGCCGCCGCGGTCCGGGCCTGGCGGGCCGCCTGTTGAAGCCGGCGCAAGGAATGGGCATCCTGACCGCCCTCGACGCAGGCCGGCGCCGGCCACGGCGGTCGGGGTATGGAGCGAGCCCAGGTCATGGCTGAAGCCACCGGGCGGCTGGGGGGCCGCCGCGTCCTCGTCACCGGCGCGGCCTCCGGCATAGGCCGGGCCATCGCCGAACTGTTCGCCCGGGAAGGCGCGAGGCTGGCGCTTGTCGACCGCACGGCCGACGCCCTCAAGGCCGTGAGCGCGGCGCTGGGGGCCCTGCCGCTGGCCCTCGACGTCTCCTCCGAGAACGAGGTGACCGCGGCGGTGGCGAAGGCCGCCGGGGAGCTGGGCGGCCTGGACGGGGTGGTGAACGCCGCCGGGATCTACCAGGCCATCCCGCTGGCCGAGACCGACTACGACACCTGGCGGCGGTTCATCGACATCAACCTGACCGGCCCCTACCTGATCTGTCGCGCCGCCCTGCCGCACCTGCGGGCCGCCGGCGGCGGGACCATCGTCAACATCAGCTCGATCGGCGCCCTGCAGCCCGCGCCCGGCCAGAGCGCCTACGCCGCTTCCAAGGGCGGGCTCACGGCTTTCACCAAGGCCCTGGCGGCGGAGCTGGGCCACGAGAAGATCCGCGCCAACGTGATCTGCCCGGGCATGATCCACAGCGGCATCACCCACGGCCTCTATACGCCGGAAAAGGCCGAGGCGGTGGCGGCGGCGCGAACCTCGCTGCCGCGCATGGGCCAGCCGGAGGAGGTCGCCGCCACGGCGCTGTTCCTGACCGGCGCCGAGTCGTCCTACGTCACCGGCAGCACCGTCGCCGTGGACGGCGGGCGGTCTTACTATTAGGCGCGCTTAGGCGCGCTCGAAGATGGCGGCCAGGCCCTGGCCGCCGCCGATGCACATGGTCTCCAGGCCGTAGCGGCCGTCGCGGCGCTTCAGCTCGCGCAGCAGGTTGGCGAGGATCCGGCCGCCGGTGGCGCCGATCGGGTGGCCCAGCGAGATACCGGAGCCGTTGACGTTCAGCCGGTCGCGCTCGTCCCAGCCCCAGCCCTTCAGCACCGCCAGCACCTGCGGGGCGAAGGCCTCGTTCAGCTCCACGAGGTCGATGTCGTCCCAGCCCAGGCCGGTGCGGGCGAACAGCCGCTGCACCGCCGGCACCGGGCCGATGCCCATCCGCGACGGCTCGCAGCCGGCGGCGGCCCAGGAGACGAACCAGCCCATGGGGTCCAGGTCCAGTTCGGCCAGCTTGTCCTCGGCCACCACTAGGCAGGCGGCCGCCGCGTCGTTCTGCTGGCTCGCGTTGCCGGCGGTGACCACGCCGTCCTTCTCGATCGGCCGCAGCTTGGCCAGCGACTCGGCGGTCACGTCGCCGCGCACGCCCTCGTCGCGGTCGAAGACGATCGGGTCGCCCTTGCGCTGCGGCACGGAGACCGGGACCAGCTCGTCGTCGAACTTGCCGGCGTCCCAGGCGGCGGCGGCGCGCTGGTGGCTCGTCAGCGCATATTCGTCGGCCGCCTCGCGGCTGATCTGATAGTCGCGGGCCAGGTTGTCGGCGGTCTCGATCATGCCGCTGATCACCCCGAAGCGGCTGACCGGCTGGCTCATCACCCGCCCGCGGGCCAGGCGGTCGTGCATCGTCACCGAGCCGGCCCGCGCGCCCTTGCGCATGTCGGTGGTGTAGTACTCGACGTTGCTCATGCTCTCGACGCCGCCGGCCACTACCACGTCGGCCGCGCCGGTCTGGACCATCATGGCCGCGTCTATCACCGCCTGCAGCCCCGAGCCGCAGCGGCGGTCGAGCTGGTAGCCCGGGGTGGTGATCGGCAGGTCGGCGGCCAGCGCCGCGTAGCGGGCGATGCAGGGGGCCTCGCCGTTGGCGTAGCCCTGGGCGAACACCACGTCGTCGATCTTCTCCGGGTCGATCCCGGTGCGGTCCACCAGCGCCTTGAGCACCACGGCGCCCAGGTCCCCGGCCGTCACGCCCGAGAGCGCGCCCAGGTACTTGCCCACGGCGGTGCGGATGGGGCTGACGATCGCGGCGCGTCTCATTTCGGGCTCCAAATCAAGGACCTGCCGGGATCGGGAACGCGCCGTCCGGGGCGCGGTGATCCGCGGGCTCGGCTGGCGAGGGGCCAGCACAGGGTCATTTGCGTTGGGCGTGGCGCGGGGTCAAGGACCCCGCGGTCGCAGGCGCGAGCGCGGTTCCGCCGGAAACTTGCCGTTGGAACCTCGCCCCGCGCGGGCCATCCTGGCCGCAACGACGAACACGGAGAGGAGCCAAGAATGGTCGAGACCGTGACGAGCGAACGCAAGGTGCTGGCGGAGGGCTTCTGCCTGACCGAAGCCCCGCGCTGGCGGAACGACCGGCTCTATTTCTCCGACATCCAGGGCCACGAGGTGCACACCGTCGACCTGGCCGGAAAGGTGGAGACCGTCGCGTCGTTCGACGGACCCTGCTCGGGCCTGGGCTTCCTGCCGGACGGCGACCTGCTGGTGTCGCTGATGGCCGCCGCCAAGGTGGTGCGGATCTCGGGCGGCGAGGTCAGCGACCACGCCGATGTCGCGCGCTACGCCGACGAGCGCATCAACGACATGATCGTGGACCCCGCCGGCCGGGCCTATGTCACCCAGCTCGGCCCGCCGCCGGTCGCGGGCTCCGACGCGCCGCGCTACACCCGCATCATCATCGTCGAGCCCGACGGCCGGGCGCGCGTCGGCGCCGAGGGCCTGCAGGGCCCCAACGGGATCGGCGTCTCCCCGGACGGCCGGACGCTGGTGGTGTCGGAGTCCGGCGGCGCGCGGGTGAGCGCGCTGGACATCGCCGCCGACGGCGGCCTCTCCAACCTGCGCGCGTTCGCCGAGCTGCCCGCCGGCCAGTGCCCTGACGGCCTGTGCCTCGACGCCCAGGGCGGGGTGTGGGCGGCGGTGGTGTTCGCTGAGGGACCGCGGCCCCTGACGCCGGGCCCCGGCTTCTGCCGCTACGACGCGCGGGGCCGGCTCACCCACCTGATCCCGCTGGAGGCCGGCCGCCATGCGGTGGCCTGCACCTTCGGCGGGGCCGACCGCAAGACCCTGTTCCTCTGCACCTCCGGCGCGCTGGCCGGGCGCGAGGCCCGGCGCGACCGCTCGGCGCGCATCGAGACCGTCGCGGTCGCGGGGTTCAGCGGCGACGGCCTGCCCTGATGTCCTTATCAATTCCGAAGGTCGTCCAAGCCCGCCACCAGCGTTTGCGAACTTCGGAATCGGGACGCCAGGGGCTCAGCGCCCGCCGACGCCGGTGTCGGTGCGGATGCGGCTGAGCGACCGGCTGGCGATCAGCCACCTGCCGTCCACCTTCTCGTAGGTCTCGCGGTAGTGGCCGTAGCCGTGCAGCCAGTGCGGCACGCCGTCCTCCTCCCACCAGAGCATGTCCTCCATCGGCCAGATCCCCTTGGCCGTGGTGTCGGAAGCGATGTCGATCTCCGGCTCGTGGATCTGGTGGGCGGTGGTGCGCTTGTTCTTGCCGTCGAGGTAGCCGGCCAGCGTCCTGGCGATGGCTCCGCCGCCCACCACCGGCCCCTGCACCACGCCGCTGTCGCGGAAGGTCTCGTTGTCCTGGAACGTATAGGAAACGGCGGTCTCGGTGTGGCAGGCCGCGTAGCCCGGCCAGTCCTTCTCGTCCATGCAGCGGACCCGGCGGGCCTTGAGCTGCCTGATCTCCTCGATCGCCAGCAGCTTTTCCAGGTCGGTCATGATGCGCTCCGGCGCTTCGTTCAGTCCCTGTGCCGAGTCTTATCGGCAGAGGCCCTGGGCGGACAACGGCTTTTCGCCGCGCCGTCAGCCGTCAGCCGCGCAGGCTGTGTCGATCGCCTGAGGCGGCGCGGTCGCGTCCGCGATGGCGTCGAACAGCTTGGCCGCATCCACCGGCTTGGCCACGAAGCCGTCCATGCCGGCGTCGGCGTAGCTGCGCAGCTGGTGGGTCATCACATTGGCCGTCAGGGCGATGATCGGCGTGCGCGCGAGGCCGAGCTCCGCCTCCAGCTTGCGGATCGCCACGGCCGCCTCCAGGCCGTTCATCAGCGGCATCTGGGCGTCCATCAGCACGACGTCGAAGTCCTGCGCGCGGCGCGCCTCAACGGCCAGGGCGCCGTTGTCCACCATGGTCAGCTCCACCCCCAGCGGCTCCAGCAGGGCGGCGAGGATCAACTGGTTGGTGGGATTGTCCTCCGCGGCCAGCACCCGCAGCGGACGATCCGCCGCCGCCCGCGCCGCCCGCGGCGCCTCGGTCGCGGCGGCCAGGCGCTCGTGCGGCTGGAGCGGCAGCTCGAAGGCGAAGGTCGAGCCCCTCCCCGGTTCGCTCTCCACCGTCAGGGCGCCGCCCATGAGCGTCACCAGCTCGCGCGAGATGGCCAGCCCGAGGCCTGCGCCGCCGAACCGCCGGGTGGTGGAGGAGTCGGCCTGGGAGAACTTCTCGAACAGCCGCGGCAGGTGCTCGGCCGGCACGCCGATGCCGGTGTCCTGGACTTCGAAGGCCAGTCCCGACGCCGATCGCGTCACCCGCGCCACGACCCGGCCCCGCTCGGTGAACTTGACGGCGTTGGCGGCCAGGTTGGCCAGCACCTGGCGCAGGCGGGTCACGTCGCCCATCCAGGTCCCCAGCGCGTCGGCCGCGATATCGATCTCGAAGGTCAGGTCCTTCTGCGCCGCCACGCTGGCGAAGGCGTCACAGGCGGCGTGGACGGCGTCGCCGAGGTCGAACGGGTGGGCATCGAGCTCCAGCTTGCCGGCTTCGATCTTCGAAATGTCCAGGATGCTGTTGAGCACATTCAGCAGCAGCTCGCCCTGGGCGCGCACCAGCGCCAGGCGCTGGGCCTGGCCGGGCTCCAGCGGATGGCGCGCCATGACCTGCGCCATGCCCAGCACGCCGTTCAGCGGCGTGCGGATCTCGTGGCTCATGTTGGCCAGGAACTCGCTCTTCGCACGGCTGGCGGCCTGGGCCTCGTCACGGGCCTGGACGAGGTCGTCCACCGCGTCGGACAGGCGCGCCTCGTTGGCGTCGAGGCGCCGGACGATGGTCCAGACCCGGACGATCAGGACCCCGGCCGCGGCGAGCAGCACCAGGAAGCCCAGGGCCAGCAAGGGGGCGGCGTTGCGCAGGACCGCCAGTCCCGGCCGCTTGACCCGCCAGGACAGGTCGCCGATGGGCCGGCCGGCGACGTCGGTGAGAGGCAGGGCCGCCCGGCCCTTGGCGACGGTGGGGGCGACCACCGCGTCGTGGACACGAAGCTCCCCCTTCAGCGCCGCCAGGAAGTCGCGGTCCATGCGCTGGGCCGAGATCACCGCCACCCCGCGGCCCGGCCGGCGCGGGGCGCCCCAGGCCTCGGGCGTCACCGTCGAGGCGGCCGCAAAGTAGTACACTCCCTGCGAGCGGACCACGCCCTGCGCCTGGGCGGCCAGTTCGGGGGCGGTGGGCCGTTGCACGGTCCCGGGCAACACCTGGGCCTTCTCCGCCCGGCGCATGGCCGCCAGCAGCGGCTGCACGTCCGCCTGGAACCGCGCTAGCTCGGCGGGGGCGACACGGCGGTTCCAGGCGTAGGCGTAGAAGGGCCGGTCGGCGCCGTCGAAGGCGATGGTCCGGTCGTGGCTGCGGTTGTTGGCGAAATAGGTGCCGATCTCGGCGTCGGCCCATTTGACGTCACCGCCCGGGTGCAACTGCGCGTAGGCCTGGTCCCAAACCGTGACCGTGGTGACATCGCGCGCCAGCCGGTTCTCGAACCGCTCCAGGGTGCGTTCGACGAGATGGCGCTCCTCGTGCGCCTGCAGGTCGTCGACGGCGCGGGCGACGAAGGTCAGCAGGGCTACGCTGCCGGCCAGCACCAGCGCCACGACCAATCGCCCGGTCATCACGAGGCGGCGCACGTCGCGCTGACTGGTCCGCAGATCTGAAACCATTTTTGATCTACCCCTGGTTCAGTCTGCTGTGCCACCGTTTCGGTTAAGGGCTCCGAAACGCCACGGTCTGCGACCAAATTGCCGCATCTGCGTGCGGCCTGCCGCATGGACGCGCCTATTGGCGCCGTGACTCCGCCCCGCGGCGGGCTTATCGGTCGCTGGAAGTCGAACGACGGAGGGAAGGGCGTGGAGCTCGAGGGCAAGGTCGCCATCGTCACCGGCGCCAGCGCCGGCATCGGACGGGCCTATGCGCTGGCGCTGGCGGGCGCCGGCGCCACCGTGGTGGCCGCGGCCCGCAGCCTGGGCAGGGCCGAGGACGGCGTCGCGCCCAGGGGCACGCTCGCGGAAGTGGTGCGGGCCGCGCAAGGGCTGCCCGGCCGGGTCTACGCCCAGGTCTGCGACATCGAGCGGGAGGCCGACATCGCCCGCTTGATGGAGCAGGCGGCCGCGAACTTCGGGCGCATCGACGTGCTGGTGAACAACGCCGCCATCTACCCGCACTACGACACCCTGGGCCTGACCCCCGACGAGTGGGACCTGAACATGCGGGTCAACGTGCGCGGGCCCTACCTGGCCATCCGCCACGCGGCGCCGCAGATGATGCGCCAGGGGGCCGGCAGCATCGTCAACCTGACCTCGCTGTCCGCCCTGCCCACCCCGCGGGGCTCCGCGGCCCACGAGGGGCTGATGGTCTACGGGGTGTCCAAGGCGGCGGTGAACCGGCTGACCACCTACATGGCCGAAGAGCTCAAGCCGCACGGGATCGCAGTCAACGGCCTCAGTCCCGGCGGGGTGCTCACCGACACCTGGGCCAGGGTTGACCCGGCGGCCTTCGCCGCGGCGAAGGAGACGGCGACGGGGAAGCCCGCGACGCCGGAGGTCATGGGCCCGGCCCTGATCTACCTGGCCCAACAGACCGCCCAGACCATGACCGGCCAGATCGTCCACACCGACCAGTTCCGAAAGAGCTGGCCTTAGGACGCGGGCGCCGCGGGGCGGACCCTGTGGCGCGGCGGCCGCACGAGGATGTCCGGATGTCCGAACTGAGATTCGACGGCCGTGTCGCCCTGATCACCGGGGCCGGCCGCGGCATGGGCCGCGAGCACGCCCTGCTGCTGGCGCGCCGCGGCGCGAAGGTGGTGGTCAGCGACGTGGGCGTCGGCCTGTTCGGCCAGGGCGCCGACGCCGCCCCCGCCGAGGAGACCGTGGAGGCCGTCCGCGCCGCCGGCGGCGAGGCGGTCGCCTACCTGGCCGACCTGACGGCGGACGGCGGGGCCGCCGGGGCCGTGCGGTCGGCGGTCGAGGTGTTCGGGCGGCTCGACGTCCTGGTGCACAACGCAGGCTTCACCCTGGGCGGCGCGGCCTTCGAGCACGACGCGCCGGAGCGGCTTGAGAAGCTGCTGGCGATCAACACCCGCGCGGCCTTCGCCCTGATGCTGGAGGCCTGGCCGGTCTTCCAGGCGCAGGGCTACGGGCGGGCGGTGCTGGTCGCCTCCACCGCGCTCTACGGCCTGCCGGGCAGCATTCCCTATTCCACCGCCAAGGCCTCCTACATCGGCCTGGCCCGCGGCCTCGCCGGCGAAGGCGCGGCCCAGGGGATCAAGGTCAATGTGGTCAGCCCCTCCGGCGCCACGCGCATGGCCGACAACATGGCGGAGTCGGAGTTCAAGGCCTGGTTCCTGAAGACCATGCGCGCCGGGCAGGTCTCGCCGCTGGTGGCCCTGCTGGCGCACGAGGACTGCCCGGCGACCGGCGAGCTGTTCGTGGCCGGCGGCGGCCGCGTGGCCCGCACGGTGATCGGCGAGACCCGCGGCTACCTGAACCCGGAGATGACCGTCGAGGATCTGCGCGACCGGATGGCGGCCATCCTGGCCGAGCCCGCCGTCTTCCACCCGATGACCACACAGGAGGCGCTCGCCGACTTCATGACGGTGCTGGGCTACATGCCGTCGAGCCCGGTCGGCGCCATCGCCGGGCGGACGGATTAGGGCGCTGCCGCCTTCGGCCCATGCACGGCCGGAATGACCTCGCCGATCAGCCGCTCTGTCTGGTCGAACACGTCGGCGTCGCCGGAGGCCGCCGGGCGCAGGATGAACTTGGTGACGCCCGCCGCCTCATAGGCCTTCAGCCGCTGCAGGATCTCCGCCGCCCCGCCGGTCACCACGACGTGGTGGCTGTCGCGCGTGGGAAAGGCCTTGCGGTAGCCCGCGCGCCGCGCCTCCACCGCCGGGTGGTCATCGGGGCCGAAGCGGTAGGCGAAGCTCGCCCCGAAGTGGTCGTCCTGCATCGGCCGGCCGGCCTCGACCGCCGCGGCCTTGATCGCCGCCACGACGGGCCCGACCTCCTTTACGGATTCCACCCCCGCGTGCCAGCCGTCGCCGAAGCGCGCCGCGCGGCGGATCGCCGCCGGGGCCGATCCGCCGAGCCACAGGGGCATCGGCCGCTGCGCCGGCAGCGGCAGGATGGCGGCGCCGCGGTAGCGGAACCAGCGGCCCTCGAAGTCCACCGTCTCGCCACGCCACAGGCGGGTGATGATCTCCAGCGCCTCGTCGGTGCGCGCGCCCCGGCCCTCGGTTGCGGTCCCGGTCACCCGCCAGTCCGGCGAGCCGAGCGCGCCGACCCCCACGCCCGGCAGGAACCGCCCGCCGCTCAGAAAGTCGATGGTCGCGCATTCCTTGGCGACGATCAGCGGGTCGCGGAAGCCCAGGGCCAGCACGTTCATGCCGAACCTCATCCGTTCGGTGGCGCCGGCCAGGGCGGCCATCACGCTCATGCACTCGAGGAAAGGCGCGGGCCCGGCCAGCCGGTCGGATTGCCAGAGGGAATCCACCCCGCCCGCCTCGCAAAGGCGCACCCAGCGCCAGAAGGCGGCGGCGTCGGAGAACGGGAAGTCCGCCAGTCCCAGGCCGATGCGAACCGCCATGCCGCCTCCCGCTCAATCCTGCGTTGTTCGCGCGCCCGAACGCCGCGCAAGTCTGGCCCAGGCGCGTGCAAAGCGCACGCGATGACAGCTTATTCGTGCAGGGACTGCAAATTCGGTTGAACGCAGGACGCGCAGACGACAAACTGAAGTCGCTGCGCGCCTGGCGATCCCCTCCCGCGCTGCGGCATAACTTGGCCCGGCGAGATTTATTTTTCGCCGGGTCATCTTTTTGATTTCGTCACGTTGCGCAAGCCGACCTGGTGCGGCCGGCGGCGAAATCCCGGGCATTGTGTTCAAATGGTCACGGAACCGCGGGCGGCTCAAACCACCGCGGCGCGGCGTTTCTCCCCCTTGGCGCCGACGCTGCGGAAGTGCGGGATGACCTTGTCGCCCCACTGGCGGATGGTCTCCATCCGCTGCTCGAAGGTCAGGGTGGCGTACTGTGTCAGGCACTTGACCTCTTCCGCGCCGGCCGCCTCCAGCTTTTCCACGTGGGCGACGGCGTCGCGCCAGTCGCCGTAGGCGTGGTCGACGTTGAAGGCCGAGGCGAACAGCGATCGCTCGTTATGGAAGGCCGGCGGCACGTCGCCGCGGTCATAGCGGTCCAGCATCTCCTGCTTGGCGCGCTGCATGAAGGCGTAGTTGTCCTCGTGCTCGGTGTGCTCGTTCGGCTCCGGCGTGCCGCTGCTCCAGTGCTTGACGCTCTCGCCGAAGAACCGCTGGCCGCGGGCGCCCATCTGCCTGGCCGCCTCACGGTCGTCGCTGACCACCGTGGGGCAGGCGACGGAGAAGTGGTGGTTGATGACGGTCGCCACCTGGTCCCCGGGTTTGCGGGTACGGGCGGCCTCGTCGTAGCTGCGGCGCAGCTCCGCCACGCTGTCGGGTCCGCCGAACCCCATCACCATCGCGCCCACGCCGTAGCGTCCCGCGATCTCCACCGTCTCCGGCCGCGTGCAGGCCAGGAACAGCGGCGGGTGCGGCCACTGCACCGGGCGCGGCAGGATGTTCAGCGGCGGATTGCCCTCCGGCGCCTTGATGGTCAGGAGCTTGCCCTCCCATTCGAAGCCTTCCGTCAGCCAGGCCTTGCCGATGATCCGCAGGGCCTCCTCCACCTCGCCGTAGGTGCGCTTGGAGTCGACGTTGCAGAGCGCCAGCTCCTGGGGCATGCCGCCGCGGCCCGCGCCCAGGTCGAGGCGTCCGCCGGAGATGATGTCCAGCATCGCCGCCCGTTCGCAGACCCGGGTCGGGAAGTTGTAGTTGAACGGCATGCAAACCACCCCGTGGCCGATGCGGATGCGCGAGGTCCTGGCCGCCACCGCCGAGAGGAACACCTCCGGCGCGCTCATGTGCGAGTACCACTTGGTGGCGTGGTGCTCGACGGTCCAGACGCGGTCGAAGCCCTTCTCCTCGGCGTAGACGCATTGGTCGAGGGTGCCGCGCAGCAGCTCGTGCTCCCGCTGGGGCGTGGGGTTGATGAGCTGGGCTCCGAACGAAAGGCTGAATTCCATGGCTGTGCCCTTGGTTGGCCGGGATCCGGCGCGATGGTGGCGACAGGAGTCCCGTTCCAGGCCGTCGCGAGAAGCACCGAAGCGATCAGGACGCCGATACAATTCCGTGCAGACGGGATTGGCGCGTCGCCGATGAGCGGTATTGTATCGGGCGACCAGGCGCTTGAGGTGCGGATCATGGCTGACGGCGGCGACAGGCGGACGCTCCCGCCCGCCAGCACGGACGCGTTGCTGAACGCGGCGGCGGAACTTGCGGCGCCCGCGCCGGGCCACGCGGCCAGCCCGGCCCTGGAAAGCTTCTCCAGCCTCTACCTCGACTGGATCCTCCTCCAGCGCGGCATGTCGCGGCGGACCGCCGACCGGCGGGAGAAGTCCAGCCTGATGCTCTCCTGCCTGGTGAGCGCCAAGTCGCTGGGCGAGGCGCTGCAGCTCTATGGCCGCTTCGCCAAGCTGCTGTGGGGCGACGCCTGGCTCACGGAGGTCCGCGACGCCGGCGAAAGCCTGGAGCTGGTGTTCACCCCTCCCCTCAAGGCCGACGACGCCGGGCTGATCAGCGATCTCTGGGACCTGGCGCGCGTGCTTTGCGAGCTGGAGTGGCTGGTGGGCGGGCCGCTGGACGGCGTGACCGGCCGGGCGCGCAACCCGATGCTGATCGAGCCCGCCACGGCCGCGCTGCTGTTCGGCCGGCCGCTGACCTGCGGCGCGTCCGAACTGGCGCTGTCGGTGCCCAGGCGCCACCTGGGCCGGGGGATCGTCGCCCGGGCGCGGGACATCGACCGGTTCTGCGCCTCGCTGCCGCTGACGACGCTGGCGGGCGCCGCGCGCCGCCGACCGGACCTGCGGACCCTGGTGGCCAGCCTGATCCGCAAGGACCGGCTGCAGACCTCGCCGGAGCCCACCACCCTGACCACCGTCGCCGCCCGGCTGGGTCGGAGCCCCGCCACGCTGCGCCGGCAGTTGCGCGCGGAGGGCGCGGGCTTCCGCGAGATCAGCGAGGCGGTGCAGGACGACCTGGCCCGGGGCTGGCTGGCGGACAGCGCGCTGACCATCGAGTCCATCGCTGACCGCCTGGGCTACAGCGACGCCTTCGCGTTCCGCCGGTGGTTCCGGCGCCGCAACGGCTGCTCGCCCTCGGCCTTCCGCCGTGCAGGCGAACTCAGATCGCCTTGCTGTCCTGCAGGTCGGTGATCTCGGCGGCGGAAAAGCCCAGCTCGCCCAGGATCTCGTGGTTGTGCTCGCCCAGCAGCGGCGGACGCCGCGCGATCTCCGCAGGATGGGCGGAAAGCTCCACCGGCCGCACATAAGGGATGGGCCCGGCCGCGCCGGGGTACTCCACCTCCTGGATGAAGTCGGCCGCCGCCACATGGGCGTCGTCCAGCACCTGCTGCGGCGAGAGCACCGGCCCGGCCGGCAGCCGCGCCTCGGCCAGGCGCTCCAGGGCCTCGGCGGAGGTGTACTGGTCGCACCACGCCTGAGTCCGCGCGCTGATCACGGCGCCGTTGTCGCCGCGGCCGGTGTCGTCCTGGAAGCGCGGGTCGTCCAGCCAGTGCGGCTCTCCGATCAGCTTCGACCAGCGGCGGAACAGGGCGCCGCCCAGCACCTGCACCATGATCCAGCCGTCCCGGGTGCGGAAGATGTCCACCGGCCCGCCGGTGGGCCCGCGGTTGCCCTGGGCGACGCGGTTCTTGCGGGACACCTGCTGCTCGATCAGGGGGGCGTTCATCACCGTCATCGCCGACTTCAGCAGGTTGCCGCGCACCTCCTGGCCGCGTCCGGTCCGGTCGCGGTCGCGCAAGGCCGCCATCACGCCCAGGGCGGCCAGCAGGGCGGTGGAAACGTCCGCCCAGTTGGCGAAGGAGCGCACCGGCTGGCCGTCGAAGCCGGTCAGGTAGGCCGCGCCCGACATGGACTGCGCGACGCCGTCGAAGCCCACCCGCTCGCTGTATGGGCCGCTGGGCCCGAAGGCGCTGACGGCGGCCAGGATGATGTCGGGCCGCACCTTGCAGAGGGCCTCGTAGTCCAGGCCCAGGCTCACCAGGGTGGGCTGCGGCAGGTTCACCACCACCACGTCGGCGCTGGCCACCAGGCGGCGCAGCGCCTCGGCGGCCTTGGGATGCTTCAGGTCCAGCGTCATGCCGCGCTTGTTGCGGTTGGACTGCAGGAAGGTGGCCCCGTCGCCCTGCGGCGTCTGCGGATAGAGGAAACGGTCCTCGCCGCCCTCCGGCCGCTCCACCCGGATCACGTCGGCGCCGAAGTCGCCCAGCAGGGCGGCGCAGAAGGGACCGGCGATATACCGCCCCAGGTCGAGCACCCGGACATTCTGCAGTACGCCAGCCATGGGCCGCCCCTTTCGATCACGCGCGGGCATCGCCTACGCCATCGCGGCGCCGGGGAGAACCCCTACGGACCGAAAGGCTCCGGCCTCAGGCCACGGCCCGGCGCCTCCCGGCCAGGGCCGCCACGCCGCCCAGCCCCAGCACGCCGGCGACGATCCCCGTCGCCAGGTACATGCCGTGCAGGCCGAGCGCGACGGTGATCGGCCGCAACACGAAGGGGTTGAGGAATCCGCCGGCGAACTGGGCCGTCTGGAAATAGCCCAGCGCCTGCGCGCGGATGGCCGGCGAGGCCAGGCGCAGGATCTCCTCGGTGAGGAACGGCAGCAGCAGCCCCACCGCCGCGCCCATGCCGAAGCAGCCGGCTACGAACACCGCCACGCCGGGGAACAGGCCGGAGAGCATCAGCCCGCCGGAGCCCAGCACGACGCCCAGCGCCACGGTCGCGATCCGCCCGACGCGCGCGACCAGGGCGCCGTAGAAGAACGCCGCCACCATGGCGGCGGCGCCCTGCACCGACATCACCGCCGCGCCGACGGTGGTGGAGACGACGCCCAGGCCGGCCAGCAGCAGCGGCAGGTGCGTGAAGGTGGTGGTCGCGGCCAGCAGCAGGATCGCCACGGCCAGGTAGGCCGGCGCCAGCGGGAAATAGGCGGCGAATGCGGTCGAGCCCTTCTCACGCCGCACCGGCGCCGTGCGCCTGACGCCCGCTGCGGCCACCGCCAGGGTGGCGAGGCCCACGAGCACGAACAGCAGGAAGGACGCGCGCCAGCCGGCGGCCTCGGCGATCGCGCCGGACAGGAAGGTGCCGCCCGAGCTGACCAGGCTGCCGAACGCGGTCTGGTAGCCGATGATCCGCCCGCGCGCATCGCCCTCCCAGTGCTCGGCCAGCACGACGCCGGCCGCGGTCACCAGCGTCGCCGCCGCGGCGCCGAGCAGGAAGGCGCCCGCCAGCAGCACCGCGGCGTTCTGGGCGTAGAGGCCCGAGGCCCCGGCCAGGGTGAACACGGCCGCGGCCGCAAGGATCGTCCGGCGCACGCCCAGCAGGGCGGTGATCCATCCGGCGGCCAGCCCGCCGACGGCGAAGCCCAGCAGCGGCCCCACCACGATCCTCTGGGCCACGGCCTCGCCGCCGAAGCGTTCCGCCACCGGCCGCAGGATGGGGGCGATGACCGAGAAGGCGATCGAGATCACCCCCGCCGCCAGCATGACGAAGGCGATCAGCCAGACGCTGCGCCGGGGCGCGGCGTCCGGCGGCGCGGGATTCCCGGCCTGGGGGTCGGCCATGGCGCGTCCTCCGTATTTCCCGGCTCAGGGCGCCGTGCTGGCCGGCTGGTTGCGGCGCGCGGCGTGGTGCGCCGCGTTCCAGGCGAAGGCGATGGCCGCGCCGATGCTGGCGCCCGCCCCCGGATAGCTGCGCCCCATCACCGAGGCGGTGGAATTCCCCGTGGCGTAAAGGCCCGGGATCGGCGAGGCGTCGGCCTTCAGCACCCGGCCGCACTCGTCGGTCATCACCCCGCCCGCCGTGCCCACGTCGCCCGGGTACACCTGCAGGGCGTAGAACGGCGGCGTCTCGATGGGCCCGAGGTTCTGGTTGGGCTTGTTGGACCGGTCGCCGCCCAGGAAGTGGTCGTACTCGCGGGCGCCGCGGTGAAAGTCCTTGTCCACGCCCGAGCGGGCAAAGCCGTTGAAGCGCTCCACCGTGTCGCGCAGCACCGCCGGGTCGATGCCGCACAGGCCCGCCAGCTCATCGAGGGTGTCGGCTTTCTTGAGGTAGCCCGCGTCGATCCACGCCTGTGGCGTCTGCCCCGGCATGGCGGTGTAGAGCGGGTAGCTGCGCCGGTTGCGGTCGTCGAGGATCATCCAGGCCGGCACGGCGGGGACCGCCTTGTGACGGGCGTACTGCTTCTGGCCCACCTCCATGTAGGACGCCGACTCGTTGCAGAAGCGCCGGCCGGACTGGTCGACCATCATGGCGTGCGGCCGGCTGATGTCGGCCACGTGGGAAGCCCGGGACCCCGCGACGCCCGGCGGGACGGAGATGGTGTTCCACCAAGCCTCGTCCATCAGGTCGACCGCCGCGCCCAGCCGCATGGCCGCCTGGATCATCTCGCCGGTGTCGCCGGGGTTGGCGTGGGTCCATTGCACCGACGAAGGCTGCGGCCCCCACTGGGCGCGCATCTCGGCGTTGTGGGAGAAGCCGCCGGCGTTGATCAGCACCCCGTCGCGCGCGCCGATCCGCTTGCCGGACGCCAGCGCCACGCCGACGACGCGGCCGTCCTCCGAGATGAGGTCGCCGACCGGGGTCTCCAGGCGGATGTCGAGCCTGTGGTCCAGCGCGATGCGCAGCAGCCGCGACTGCAGCGCCAGGCCCATGCCCGCCCAGCGCCGGCCGGTCAGCTTGTTCACCAGGACCCGCCCGGCGACCCGCATGGCCACCAGCTTGCCGGCCCAGGTGGTCTTGACCATGCCCAGCCGGCCCACTTCGTGGATGTTCATCGGCGCCGGCAGGGCCGCGAGCCGCCGCGGCGTCTCGGCCCAGGCGCCCAGCTTGCGCAGGTCGTAGGGCTTGGCCATCACCGTGCGGCCGCGCGAGGTGCCGCCCGGCCGGTCGTCGTAGTAGTCGGAATAGCCCTCCGGCCGGAAGAACTGCATCCCCTGGCATTCGAGGAACTCGAGCGCCTCGTTCACCCCCGACAGGAACGCCCGCCGGCGCGCCGGGGATGAGGCCGGGCCCACGTCGCCCACCACCGACTGGAAGTAGGTGAGCGCCTTTTCCTGGGAATCCGGCACGCCCTCGCGGCGCATCAGCATGTTGTTGGGCGCCCAGATCACCCCGCCGGACGTCGAGGTCGAGCCGCCGAACTTCTCCGTCTTCTCCAGGATCACCGAGGACTTGCCGATGGTCTGCAGCCAGAGCGCCGCGCAGACCGACCCCGCGCCGCTGCCCACGATGACGAAGTCGAAGGTCTCCTCGAAAGCCAACACCGGCCTCCCTGATGATATTATGGTTGTCCGGCGCAGCCCGCCCAGTTCTCCGCGTCCCCCCTGGCTTGTCAAGCCAGGCGCCGCCGCCGCCACATGGCGGCTGGATCACCGCCGGAGGGTTTGCCAGGATGGCCCCGCCGGGCCTCGACGCCCGCGATCATGGGGAGGCGGGAATGTCGTCCGATCAGCAATCCAACGGCCAGGACCTCGGCCGCCGCGACGCGCTCAGGCTGCTGACGCGGGTGGCCGCGGGGTCGGCCGCGGCGGCCGCCACGCCGCTGGCCGCAGGCGCGGCCGCAGGCGCGACCGAGCGCCCGCACCTGAACATCGCCTCGCTGTTCAGCCTGCAGGACAAGGTGGCGGTGCTCACCGACGTGGGCGGGGGCGGCAGCCGCGAGGTGGCGCTGCTGCTGGCCGCCGCCGGCGCGCATGTGGTCATCGCCGACCGGGTCTATGCGCCGGCCAGGGCGCTGGCGGCCCAGATCGTCGCGGCGGGCGGCCATGCGGTGGCGTTCGACACCGACATCGAGAGCGAGGCGTCGGTGGTCGCGCTGTTCCAGGACGTGGCCAAGGCGGCCGGCCGGGTGGACATCCTGGTCAACTGCGCGGGCATGCTGGCCCGCCAGCCGCTGGTCGAGACCACCGTGCAGCAGTGGGACGACGTGCAGTCCCTGAACCTGCGGGCCAACTTCCTGTGCATGCGCGAGGGCGTGAAGCAGATGCTGGCCGCCGGTCGCGGCGGGCGCATCGTCAACATCACCACCATCGGCGCGCTGCACCCGGTAATGAACGGCAACGAGGCCTATGGCGCGGCCCGTCTGGGGGTCACCGGGCTCAGCCGCACCACCGCCCTCGACTACGCTCCGGACGGCATCCTGGTGAACACCGTGCTGGCCGGCGCCATCCCGGGCAAGGTCAGCTTCCACCCGACGACGGCCGCCGCGCTGAAGGCTGGCCGCAAGATGGGCGGGCCGATCCTGCAGCCCGGCAGGCTCCCGTTCGGCGACGGCGACATGACCGACGTGGCCGCCGCCGTGCTCTACCTCGTCAGTCCCGCCGGCCGCTACATGACCGGCCAGTCCATGGTGCTGGACGGCGGCTTCCTCCTCACCTAGGCGGCCACCCTCCCCGGCCGGCCCGACATGGTGAACGGTCGATGAACCGGCCGCCCCGCATCAGTTCATCGGCCGATCGGTATCTCTGACGAAACGGAGGAGTTTCCGATGAAGACTGCTATCTTCCTGAGCGCGGCGGCCCTGACGCTGGTCGGCTCCGCGGCTGCGGCCCAGCCCTACGGTTATGGCTATGGCGACCGCTACGAGCGCCACGCCTATCGCGACAGCGATCGTGACGGGATCCCGGACAGGCGGGAATGGAACCGCGACCGCGACCATGACGGCCGGCCCGACCAATACGACCGCTACGACAACCGTCGCGACCACCATCGCCACTGGCGCGGCGCCCGATCCTACTACTCGCAACCCGGGTATGGCTACGGATACGGATACGGCTCGAGGGACCGGTACGACGGCCGGTACGCGCCCTACCCCTACCGCCGCTGGTAGTGCACCGGAGGCCGGCGGAGCGGCGCCCGCCGGCCTTCCCGTGCAGGGCCCAAGGCGCCCGAGGCCGGCCCGCGCGCTTTGGCTTCTCGAAAAATGCGTTCAGGAATATGAGCCACGGCCCGCGATCGTGCTAGGCTGGTCTCATCGCAGGCTCGATCACACAGGCGCCTACGGCTGGGAGACATCGGAGCGCTCCCGCCTGTCAGTCGGAGTAAAGCCATGTCGGGCAAGGCCCTGATATCCAGCAAGCGTATCCAGAAACTGCGCGACCTGATCGCGACGGCCGAGCGCGAGGGCGCCGGCCCGGGCGACATGCTGCTTCGCCTGACCTTGGGGGACGCCTCGGAACTGAGGCGCGACCGCAGCGTGGCCCTGCACGAGATCCGGTTCGCCGAGGGCGAGATGCACTTCCTGGGCGTGAAGGTGCTGGAGGGCGGCGTCACCGCTTCGCGCCTGGACCTGGCGTCGGCCTGACCGGCCGCCCTCAGCCCCCCACCGCCGCCTCGCCGCGCACCTGGCGGGTCTCCATCCACTTCAGATCGACATGGCGACGCCGGAACAGCCACGCACCGCCGCGGCGGACGTAGGCGTCGCCGTAGGTGATGGTCATGATCAGGTCGTTGGTTCGGCCGTCGTCCTGGCGCTTGAGGTGGTGGGACCGGGAGTAGACCTCGCCCGCGGCCGTGTCGCCGTCGATCCGGATCAGGTGGTTGTAGACCATGTGATAGGTGCGGTCGTAGCTGGCCTCCAGCATCGCCTTGATCCCGGCGATCTCGCCGCGGCCGTTCAGCTTGACGCCGGAGCCTTCGATGGCGGCGTCCTCGGTGAACAGGCCGGTGAGCCTGGCCATGTCCCGGCCATCGACGGCCTCGGCGTAGCGCAGGGCCAGGTTGCGGATCTCACTCTCATCCAGCAGGCGCCTCAGGTCCGGGGCCGTCTCCGCCATCGTCCGCTCCCTTCGTTGACCGGGCCCGGCCGGTCGAGGCCGGCGAGTTCCGCTCCGGCGCGGAAGCTTGTCAAGCCGCCGGGCCGAGCCCGTGTGTTGCGGAATCCCACCGCTTGGCGCGAGTATGCCGCCCGGCGCGCCAGACGCGCCTCCAGCCCTCCGGAGCCCGCATGACCGACGAGCCGATGATCGCCCGCAAGGAAGACGGCGTGGGCTGGATGACCTTCAACAACCCGCAGCGGCACAATGCGCTGAACGAAGCCATGTGCCAGCGCATCATGGAGATCCTGGCCGACTTCGAGGCCGATCCGGCGGTGCGCCTGTGCGTGATGACCGGGGCGGGGGAAAAGGCTTTCGTCTCCGGCGCCGACATCGGCGCACTGCCCGAGGGCCCGTCTTCGCAGCGCCCGGCGGCGCCGGCGCGGGCGGCCTTCAACGCCCTGCGCGACTTCAACAAGCCGCTGGTGGCGATGATCCGCGGCTGGTGCCTGGGCGGCGGCGTCGCGCTGGCGATGAAGGCCGACCTGCGCATCGCCGACGCGACCGCCAGGTTCGGGGTTCCCGCGGCGCGGCTGGGGGTGGGCTATCCGCTGGAGTCGGTGCGCGATCTGGTGAACCTGGTGGGGCCGTCGGCGGCCAAGTCGATCCTGTTCACCGCCGAGCGCCTCTCCGCCGAGCAGGCGCTCAGGCTGGGGCTGGCTGACGAGGTGCTGGCGCCCGAGGCGCTGCAGGCCCGCATCGGCGAGATCGCCGCGGCCATCGTCGACAACGCGCCGCTCAGCATCCGCGCCGCCAAGGCCGCCGTCGACCACGTGAGTCGCGGGCGCTGGTCGGAGGGCGAGGTAGCCGGCTTCGTCGCCGACTGCCTCGGCAGCGCCGACTTCAGGGAGGGCCGCAGCGCCTTCCTGGAAAAGCGGACGCCGGCGTTCAAGGGAGCTTGAGCATGGACCGGCCGCCGCCGCTCGCCCGCTTCAAGGTGCTGGACCTGACGCGGGCCCGGGCCGGGCCCACCGCGGTGCGGCAGTTCGCCGACTGGGGCGCCGACGTGCTGATGATCGAGGGCGGCGAGCCGATGGAGCTGACCGGCTTCCGCGACGGCTCCGACTTCCAGAACCTGCACCGGGGCAAGCGCAGCCTGTCGCTGGACCTGAAGTCCGCGGAAGGCCAGGCGATCTTCTACCGGCTGGTGGAGACGGCGGACGTGCTGTTCGAGAACTACCGGCCGTCGGTGAAGCACCGGCTGGGGGTGGACTACGAGACCCTGCGGGCGATCAATCCGCGGCTGGTCTACGTCAGCATCTCGGGCTTCGGCCAGGAAGGGCCCTATCGCGACCGGCCCGGCGTGGACCAGATCGCCCAGGGGATGGCCGGGCTGATGTCGGTCACCGGCCTGCCGGGACAGGGGCCGGTGCGCGCCGGCATCGCGGTGGCCGACAGCTCGGCCGGGATCTACGGGGCGCTGGGGGCGATGATGGCGCTGCTGGAGCGCGAGGCGACGGGCGAAGGGCGCTGGGTGCAGACTTCGCTGCTGCAGTCGCTGATCGCGATGTCGGACTTCCAGGCGGCGCGCTGGCTGACCGACGGGGTGGCGCCGGGACAGGCGGGCAACGACCACCCGACCGTGACGCCCATGGGCCTGTTCCCCGCCGCCGACGGGATGATCAACGTCGCCGCGGCCGGGGCGGTGATGTTCGGCCGCTTCTGCAAGGCGGCCGACGCCGAGCGGCTGCTGGCCGACCCGCGGTTTTCCACCTCCGCCGGGCGAACGGAGCACCGCCGGGCGCTGGCCGCCGAGATCGCCGCGATCACCAGCACGCGGCCCTGCGGCCATTGGGTGGAGGCGCTGAACGCGGCGGGCGTGCCCTGCGGCCCGGTCAACAGCATGGACCAGGTGTTCGCCGACCCGCAGGTGCGCCAGCTGGGCATCGCCCGCACCGTGCAGCATCCCAGGCTGGGGCCGCTGACCCTGGTGGGCCAGCCGATCGACGTGGCGGGATCGGAGCCGACCCTGGCCGCCGCCGCGCCCGACCACGGCGCCCACACCGACGAGGTGCTGGCGGGCCTGGGGTTCGACGCCGCGGCCGTCGCCGGCCTGCGCGAACGCGGGGTGGTGTGAGGCGGCGCAACGGAGGGGAGGCGTCCGGTTCCGGGGACGTTGGAAAACTGTGATGGCGGCTTGGGCCGGCCTCCCATAATCTCGGGCGGGTCAGCGGAGGAACGGGCGCAAGTCCCGCAGAAGCGGCCATGAAGTTTTCGATGATCTTCGAAGCCCAGCTCGTCGATCCGAGCCCGGCCGCCGAACAGAAGCTGCTGCTGGAGATGGTGGTGGAGGCCGAGGCGCTGGAGCGCTACGGCTTCGACAACGTCTGGTGCGTGGAGCACACCGCGCTGACGCAATACGCCCACATGAGCGTGCCGGAGACCTTCCTGGCCTTCGTGGCCGGCCGCACCCGCCGGATCGGCCTCGGCCACGGGGTGATCTGCCTGCCGCCGGCCATGAACCACCCGATCAAGGTGGCCGAGCGGGTGGCGATGCTGGACATCCTGTCCGGCGGCCGGGTGCACTTCGGCGTCGGCAAGGGCGGCAGCCAGCAGGAGGCGGGCGCCTTCGGCTACGAGCTCGACAAGCTGCAGCCGGTGATCGACGAGGCCATGTACCTGATCCCGAAGATCATGGTGCAGGAGGAGATCGAGCACCACGGGACCTATATCGACATCCCCAGGCGGCCGGTCCACCCCAAGCCCCTGCAGACGCCGCATCCGCCGATGTACATGGCGACCACCCGGTCCGACACCCTGGCGATGGCCGGCGCGCGCGGCATAGGCGCCCTGGTGATGGGCTTCGGCGGGCCGGAGGACGTGGCGGCCAAGAACGCCGTCTACCGCAAGGCCTACGCCGGGCGCCGCCCCGAGGACCAGGTGGGCTTCCGCCCGACCGAGCACCTGGCGGCGCTCTGCCCGACCATCGTCTCGCACGACCGCGAGTTCGCCCGCCGCATCGGCCTGCGCGGCCAGCGGTTCTTCGCCGAGGCGCTGGCGCACTGGTACCAGGGCCTGCCCAAGCCCACGGCCTATGACCTCTCCGCCGAGGAGCACCTGGCGGCGCTGGACGACCTGCGGCGCGAGAAGTTCGCGGTGATCGGCGAGGACAAGATCGCCCTCGACGGCGAAAGCTCCAAGGACGGCCGGAACTACGGCTACTTCAGCGAGGTGAACGACGCCTACGGCACGCCTGAGGACTGCATCTCCTACGTCCGGCGGCTGTTCGAGGCGGGGGCCGACGAAATCCTGTTCCTGTCGCAGATGGGCGGGGTCCCCCACGAGGCGATCATGGAGACCATCAGGCTGATCGGCGAAGAGGTCATCCCCCACTTCAAGGCGCAGGCGAAAACCTCCGCCGAGCCTGCGCTCGCC
Source organism: Phenylobacterium sp. (assembly GCF_036502675.1). Lineage (GTDB taxonomy): Bacteria > Pseudomonadota > Alphaproteobacteria > Caulobacterales > Caulobacteraceae > Phenylobacterium. The sequence goes on along the minus strand of NZ_DASXYF010000015.1, from coordinate 901 downwards.
TAGAGCGTGATAGCCGGAAGTGGAAGCCGGTTCCGGCGACCATCACGCTCTATTTCAAAGACTTTCCGAGCATGTTTGGTTCGAGGAGAACCAAACATGCTCTAGGGGCGGCGCGCCGGGAATCGGACCGTGGGGTTTCCGTCATCGGATCGAACCGCGGGGTTTCGCCCGGGACAGGCGGCTGCCCTGTTGCGCCAAGATCCCGCCGAGTCCAAAATCCCGCCCGAGCACTGCCGACGACGCGGGCCGGAGGATGGAATGGACGACGGTTTCGATCACCAGAGAGCTAAGGACACGGCGGGAATCCGCGACGATTTCATCCCGGCGTCGAACTGGACCTCGCCGGAGTTGCTGAAGCTCGAGAAGGCGCGGATGTGGCCGAAGGTCTGGCAGGTGGCCTGCCGGCTGGAGGAGATCCCCAAGGTCGGGAACTTCGTCAACTACAGGATCTTCGACGACTCCATCCTGGTGACACGGACCGCCGAGGACCGCATCCAGGCGTTCTACAACGCCTGCCAGCACCGGGGCCGCAAGCTGCGGGAGGAGGAGCGCGGCCAGGCCGGCCAGTGGTACTGCCGCTTCCACGGCTGGCGCTACGACCTCGGCGGCTCGATCGCCTATGTCCACGACCGCGACGACTGGGACAACTGCCCCCTGAAGGACGAGGAGCTCGGCCTGAAGGAGGTCAAGGTCGCCACCTGGGCCGGCTGGGTGTGGATCAACCAGGACCCCAATTCGGTGTCGCTCGAGGAATATCTGGGCGAGGTCAAGACCCTCATCGACCCGTTCGAGTTCGAGACCGCCCGGATGGCCTGGTACGAGACCATCATCGCGCCGGTGAACTGGAAGGTGGTCTGCGAAGCCTTCAACGAGGCCTACCATGCGTCGGCCACCCATACGA
>NZ_DASXYF010000014.1:0-66360 GCF_036502675.1 Phenylobacterium sp. | reverse complement strand
CACTGCCGGCAGCGCCCGCGACATTTCCGAGCGCGGCGACAGGACCGTCGCCGCCATCGCCTCGCGGCTTGCGGCCAATATCTACGGCCTCGACATTCTGGCTGAAGACGTCGAGGACGAGGCCCACAACACCACGCGGTTTGTGCTGCTGTCGCGCGAGGAAAAATGGGCAAAGCAGGGATCGGGGCCGCTGGTCACGAGCTTCGTGTTCCGCGTGCGCAACCTTCCGGCCGCGCTTTACAAGGCGATGGGCGGCTTCGCCACCAACGGCGTCAACATGACCAAGCTGGAAAGCTACATGGAGAACGGCGCCTTCACGGCCACCTTCTTCTATGCCGAGGTGGACGGCCGGCCCGAGGACCGCGGCCTGGCGCTGGCCTTCGAGGAACTGGCTTTCTTCTCCGAGCGGTTCGAGATCCTCGGCGTTTACCCGGCGGACCCGTTCCGGGGATAGGGCTGCGGGCCGTTGCGCGGCCCGGCCCCGGGGACTCGCCGGCGGCGTTCGCGCCGCGCGGCCAAACCCTGTAAGACCGCGCCGTGACGCGCACGGCCATCACCCATCTCGTCCTCACCGACGTCCGCTCCTACGCCCGCGCCGAGCTGGCGCTGGACGGGCGCGCAGTGGTGCTGACCGGTCCGAACGGGGCGGGGAAGACCAACCTGCTGGAGGCGGTGAGCCTGCTCACCCCCGGCCGCGGCCTGCGCGGGGCGAGCCTGGCGGAGATCGGCCGCCGGCTGCCGGGCGAGGCGCTGGGGCGGGCCTGGGCGGTAGCCGCGGTGGTGTCGCACGACGCGGAGGAGGTCCGCCTGGGCACCGGCGCCGAGACGCCCGGCGCCGCGCGCCGCACCGCGCGCCTGGAGGGCGAGACCGTGCCGCCCGGCCGCCTCGCCGAGCACCAGCGGCAGGTGTGGCTCACCCCCGCCCAGGACCGGCTGTTCCTGGGCGGCGCGGGCGACCGGCGCCGCTTCTTCGACCGCCTGGCCTTCGCCGGCGATCCGCCGCACGCGGTCCACGCCGCGGCCTATGAGCGGGCGCTGCGCGAGCGCATGCGGCTGCTCAACGAGGGCCCCGCCGACGCCGCCTGGCTTTCGGCGCTGGAGGCCACGCTGGCCGAGGCCGGCGCGCGCCTGGCCGAGGGCCGCGCCCGCACGCTGAAAGCCCTGCAGGCCGAGGTGGACGCCCGGGGCGCCCGGCCGTTCCCCCAGGCCCGCCTGACGCTGACCGGCGAGTGGGAGGCCCTGGCCCTGGAAGGCGCCGCGGCCGCCGACATCCAGCCCCGCCTGGCCCGTGCGCTGGCCGCCGGGCGCGACCGCGACGCCGCCGCCGGCCGGGCGCTCAGCGGTCCGCACCGGGGCGATCTGGCGGTCTGGCACGCCGAAAAGGACCGCCCGGCCTCGGAATGCTCCACCGGCGAGCAGAAGGCGCTGATCTTGAACTTGGTTCTCGCCCAGGCGGCGCGTCTTTCGCGTGCAGAATCAGCGCCAAACCCTATATTGTTGCTGGATGAAGTCGCAGCGCACCTGGACCGCCGCAGGCGGGCGGCGCTGTTCGACGAAATCTCGGCGCTCGGGCTGCAGGCGTTTCTCACCGGCACGGACGAGTTGCTGTTCGAAGATCTCAAAGGCCGCGCCCAAGGCGTCCGTGTGGACGCCGGGGGCCTGACCGCCCTGGAAACCTGATGACCCCCTCCGAACCCGAAGATCCGACCGCCGAATTCGAGCCCGAAGGCAACGGCCAGGCCGAGTACGGCGCGGACTCCATCAAGGTGCTGAAAGGCCTGGACGCGGTGCGCAAGCGGCCGGGCATGTACATCGGCGACACCGACGACGGCTCGGGCCTGCACCACATGGTCTATGAGGTGGTGGACAACGCCATCGACGAGACCCTGGCCGGCTGGGCCAGCCGCGTGGAGGTGATCCTCAACGCCGACGGCTCGGTCACCGTCACCGACGACGGCCGCGGCATCCCGGTGGACATCCACGAGGGCGAGGGCGTTTCGGCGGCCGAGGTCATCATGACCCAGCTGCACGCCGGCGGGAAGTTCGACCAGAACTCCTACAAGGTCTCCGGCGGCCTGCACGGCGTGGGCGTCTCGGTGGTCAACGCCCTGTCGCAGTGGCTGAAGCTGCGGGTCTACCGCGGCGGCAGGAGCTACGAGATGGAGTTCCGCCACGGCGACCCGGTGGCGCCGCTGAAGGAGACCGGCGACGCCCCGATGCGCCCGAACGGCGAGCCGCTGTCGGGCACCGAGGTCACCTTCCTGCCCTCCACCGAAACCTTCACCGGCGTCGAGTTCGACCGCAAGACCCTGGAGCACCGGCTGCGCGAGCTGGCCTTCCTCAACTCCGGCGTCACCATCTGGCTCAAGGACCTCCGCGACGCCGAGCCTTTCGAGGAAGTGATGAGCTACGAGGGCGGGGTGGAGGCGTTCGTCCGCCACCTCGACAAGGCCAAGACCCCGGTGCTGAAGGCCCCGATCGTTATCCGCGGGCGGCGCGATACGGTGCAGATCGACCTGTCGCTCTGGTGGAACGACGGCTACCACGAGAACGTCCTCTGCTTCACCAACAACATCCCGCAGCGTGACGGCGGCACCCACCTGGCGGCCTTCCGCTCGGCGCTGACCCGGATCATCACCAACTACGCCGAGAGCTCCGGCGCCACGAAGCGCGAGAAGGTCTCGCTCTCCGGCGAGGACGCGCGCGAGGGCCTGACCTGCGTGCTCTCGGTCAAGGTGCCGGACCCCAAGTTCTCTTCCCAGACCAAGGACAAGCTGGTCTCCTCCGAGGTGCGCCCGGCCGTGGAAGGCCTGGTCTCCGAGGGCCTCGGCCAGTGGTTCGAGGAGCATCCCACCGAGGCCAAGCTGATCGTTCAGAAGATCGCCGAGGCCGCCGCCGCCCGCGAGGCGGCCCGCAAGGCCCGCGACCTGACCCGGCGCAAGACCGCCCTCGACATCTCGTCCCTGCCCGGCAAGCTCGCCGACTGCCAGGAGAAGGACCCGGCCCGCTCGGAGATCTTCCTCGTGGAGGGCGATTCCGCCGGCGGCTCGGCCAAGCAGGCCCGCAACCGCGAGAACCAGGCCGTGCTGCCCCTGCGCGGCAAGATCCTCAACGTCGAGCGCGCCAGGTTCGACCGCATGCTGGGCTCCGACCAGATCGGCACCCTGATCACCGCCCTGGGCGCCGGCATCGGCCGCGACGACTTCGACATCGAGAAGATCCGCTACCACAAGATCGTGGTGATGACCGACGCCGACGTCGACGGCGCCCACATCCGCACCCTGCTGCTGACCTTCTTCTTCCGGCAGATGCCGCAGGTGATCGAGCGCGGCTATCTCTACATCGCCCAGCCGCCGCTCTATAAGGTCACCAAGAACAAGTCCTCCCGCTACCTGAAGGACGAGGGCGAGATGGAGACCTACCTGATCGACGAGGGCGTCGACGGGGCGGTGCTCACCCTGGCCTCCGGCGAGAAGCTGGCCGGTCCCGACCAGCTGGCCCTGGTGATGAGCGCCAGGGGCGCGAAGGCCAACGTCGAGCGCCTGGCCGCCCGCGCGCCGGCCTTCGCCATCGAGCAGGCCGCGCTCGCCGGCCTGCTGGGCGACAGCCAGGACGTGGCCGCCGCGGCCGCCCGCCTCGACCTCTACGCCGAGGAGGGCGACGGCGTCTGGTCGGGCGAGAAGAGCCCGGTGGGCGGGTACGTCTTCTCGCGGGACAAGCGCGGCGTCACCGAGCGGGTGGTGCTGGACGAGCTTTTGCTGCACGCCGCCGACGCCCGCCGGCTGGCCGAGCGCACCGTCACCATGGCCGACATCTTCTCCAAGCCCGCGACCTTCGTGCGCCGCGACCGCTCGACGACCGTGCGCGGCCCCATCGACCTGGTGGACGCGGTGATGGAGGCCGGCCGACGCGGCCTGACGGTCCAGCGCTACAAGGGCCTGGGCGAGATGAACCCCGACCAGCTCTGGGAGACCACCCTCGACTCCGACGCCCGCACCCTGCTGCAGGTCAGGGTCAACCACGCCGACGACGCGGACTCCATGTTCACCCGCCTGATGGGCGACCTGGTCGAGCCACGCCGCGAGTTCATCCAGGAGAACGCCCTGGACGCCGAGGTGGACGTCTAGCGCCGAAGCCCCCCCGCTAACTGACTGCCGATCACCTGCTAGGCGCCGGCCGCCTCATTATGCGCCAGGCTTGGCTCGCCCGGCGTGCGAACCCGCGACTGTGGCTTTGCGGAGGCGCCTCTTCGCCGTGCGCCGACATAGCCTCTCCACCTGCCGGCGCATGAACGACGCGGGCGTGAAGAGGGGTAGCATCCATGTCGACATTCAACCTGCGCCGCCGTGCGCTCGGCTGCGCGGCGCTGGCCGCCTTGTCCGTGGGCGCGCCCACGCTCGCCTTCGCCCAGGCCCCCACCGAGGTGGGCGAGGTCATCGTCACCGCCCAGAAGCGGCTGGAGAACATCAACGACGCGCCGCTCTCGGTCACCGCCATCAGCGGCCAGAAGCTGGACGTGATCCGTTCCTCCGGCGGCGACATCCGGGTGCTGTCCTCCCGCGTCCCCAGCCTGACGCTGGAATCCAGCTTCGGCCGCACCTTCCCGCGGCCCTACATCCGCGGCCTCGGCAACACCGACTTCGACCTGAACGCCTCGCAGCCGGTCTCCTTCGTCTACGACGAGGTGGTGCTGGAGAGCCCGATCCTGAAGGGCTTCCCGCTGTTCGACATCGACCAGGTGGAAGTGCTGCGCGGACCGCAGGGCACGCTGTTCGGCCGCAACACCCCGGCCGGCGTGCTGAAGTTCGATTCGGTGAAACCCAGCCAGACGTTCGGCGGCTACGGCCAGGTCTCCTACGGCCGCTACAACTCGGTGAACGCCGAGGGCGCCGTGGGCGGGCCGATCGTCGCGGGCGTGCTGTCGGGCCGGGTCTCCGGCCTCTACCAGCGCCGCAGCGACTGGATCGACAACACCTTCACCGGCAAGACCAACGCCACCGGCGGCTACGAGCAGTACGCCCTGCGCGGCCAGCTGCTCTACACCCCCACCGAACAGTTCAGCGCCCTGCTCAACGTCCACTACCAGCACCTGGACGGCACGCCGCAGATCTTCCGCGCCAACATCATCCAGAAGGGCGGCAACGACCTGGTGGCCGGCTTCAGCCGCGACAAGATCGCCCAGGACGCCCAGCCGCGCGCGTTCCAGCACGTGAAGGGCGGCGGCGCCAACCTGAAGCTGACCTACGACCTGGGCGGGCCGGTGATCACCTCGATCACCGCTTACGAGCACGTCACCACCCTCAGCCACGGCGACGTCGACGGCGGCTACGGCGCGGTCTTCGCCCCGCCGTCAGGCCCGGGCCTCATCAAATTCCCCTCGGAAAGCGCCGACGGCCTCCCCTACCACGCCCAGTGGAGCGAGGAGCTGCGGGTGGCCGGCGACATGGGGCCGCTCAACTACACGGTGGGCGGCTTCTACTTCTTCGAAGACGCGAAGATCGACAGCATCGACTACAACACCCTGGCCGGCGGCGTCGTCGACGGCTACGCCTACCAGCACCAGAAGACCACCTCCTGGGCCCTCTTCGCCAACGCCGACTACAAGCTCACCGACCGGTGGAAAGTCGGCGGCGGGGTCCGCTATTCCAACGACGAAAAGGACTTCGTCGCCCAGCGGCTGCTCTCGCCGATCGGCGGCGGCGCCACCGGCGTCCTGACCGCAAAGCCCACCAGCGACGACGTCAGCTTCAACGTCAACGCGGCCTACGAGCTCAACGACGAGGTCAACCTCTACGCCCGCGTCGCCAAGGGCTACCGCGCGCCGTCCATCCAGGGCCGCCTGTTGTTCGGCGACGTCCCCACGATCGCCAGGAAAGAGACGCTGATGTCCTACGAGGCGGGCGTTAAGGGCTATGCGGCCGACCGGCGCCTGCGCTTCGACGCCGACGTCTTCTACTACAGGGTCGCCGACCTGCAGCTTACTGTCGTGGGCGGGGTCACCAACTTCAACCGGCTGATCAACGCCAAGCACGCCGAGGGCTATGGCGTCGAGTTCAACGCCGAGGCCAGGCCCGTCGAGAACGTCGCGCTCACCGCCGGCTTCTCCTACAACCACACCAAGATCCAGAGCCCGGGCCTTTCGACCGCCCCCTGCGGCGGCGGCTGCACGGTGCTCGACCCCGCGAGCGCCGTGCCGGGAGAGGTGGTGATCGACGGCAACAGCCTGCCCGACGCCCCGCGCTGGATCGGCAACGTCACCGCCCGCTACGCCATCCCGTTCGGCGACGGCGAGTTCTTTGTCTTCACCGACTGGGCCTATCGCTCGAAGATCAACTTCTTCCTCTACGAGTCGGCGGAGTTCAGCGACGACAAGCTGCTCGAAGGCGGGCTGCGCCTGGGCTACGCCGCCGCCGGCGACCGCTGGGAAGCCGCCGTCTACGGCCGCAACATCACCAACGACATCTCCCTGGAAGGCGGCATCGACTTCAACAACCTCACCGGCTTCGTCAACGACCCGCGGATCTGGGGCGTCGAGGTGAAGGCGAAGTTCTGACCGCGGACGGGAAGCCTCGTCCTTTTGCGGGACAAGGCTTCCCGACGCCTCTAATCGTCGTCCTCGTCCTCGTACCCCACCAGCGCCAGGGCGCGGGCGGGCGTGCCGTGCAGCTCCGCCCAGCGGACCAGCGCCTCCTCGCGTCCGTGGGTGACCCACAGCTCGCCGGGGCGGATCTCGTCCACCGTGGCGGTGAGCTCGTCCCAGTCGGCGTGGTCGGAGATCACCAGCGGCAGCTCCACGCCCCGCTGCCGCGCCCGGGCGCGCACCAGCATCCAGCCCGAGGCGAAGGCCGTCACCGGGTCGGGGAACCGCCGGGCCCAGCGGTCGGCGATGGCCGAGGGCGGGGCGATCACCAGGGCGCCGGCGAAGTCCTGCTTGCGCGTCGTGGTGGCCGGGGCGAGCGGCCCCAGGTCGATCCCGAAGCCCTCGTAGAGCCGGTTCAGCCGCTCCAGCGCCCCATGGACGTGGATCGTCCCGCCATGGCCCGCCTCGCGCAGCAGCCGGATCACCCGCTGCGCCTTGCCCAGGGCGTAGGCTCCCACCAGGTGCGCCCGTTCCGGGAACTGGGCCATGGAGCGCAGCAGGCGGGCGATCTCCCCACGGTCGTCCGGATGGCGGAACACCGGCAGGCCGAAGGTGGCCTCCGAGATGAACACGTCGCAGGGCACGGGCTCGAAGGCCCGGCAGGTCGGATCGCGTCTTCGCTTGTAATCTCCGCTGACCACCATGGTCAGGCCCTTCCAGCGCACCACCGCCTGGGCCGAGCCCAGCACGTGGCCGGCCGGCGCCAGGCTCACCTCCACCCCGTCGCGGTCCACCGCCTCGCCGTAGGCCGCCGCCTGCGCCGCGCCGGCGAAGTCCTGGCCGTAGCGCTCGGCCATGATCGCCAGGGTCTCGCGCGTGGCCAGCACCGCCCCGTGGCCGGCGCGGGCGTGGTCGCCGTGGCCGTGGGTGATCACCGCCCGGGCGACCGGGCGCACCGGATCGACGAAGAAGTCGCCGGGCGGGCAATAGAGGCCCTCCGGCCTGGGGCAGAGCAGGTCCTGCGGTCTGGTCATCCGGCAGATATGGGCGCGCCGCAGCGCGACCGCACGCCCTAGCCCCGCCGGTCCCGCGCCGCCGCCACCGCGTCCAGCTCGGCCTGCGCCGCGGCCATTCCCGCCTCGTCCCGCCTGGCCCTGGCCTTCAGCAGCAGGTCGGTGGCGCGCATCTCGCGGGCGGGGAACAGGTGGCTGCCGTCGGCGCGCACGAAGCCCTTCAGGTCCAGGCCCCGCAGCACCTTGCGCTGCCGCTCGGCCTCGCGGCCGGGGCCCGCGCCGTAGCTGAACAGGAACCGGGCGAGCCGCGCCTTGACGCCCGGGTCCAGGTCCCGGCGCCAGACGACCGGGCCGTCGGGGATGGCGGGCGAACTCCACACCGTCTCGACGCTCGCCAGGGTGCGGCGCCCGCCGGCCGGGTCGGAGAGCACCGCCCGGGTCATGGTGGCGGTGTCGCTGGCGGCCGCGTCCAGCACCCCGGCCGCCACGGCGTAGAGGTTGGCCTCCACCGGGGCCGTGCGCACGCTCTTGAAGCAGCCCTGCGGATCCACCCCGCGCGGGGCGAACAGGTAGGTGACGGGGGCCTGGGTCCCGGCGGCCGCGCCGGCCTCGTCCAGGCCGAAGCTCACCCGGCGGTCGCAGGCCAGCAGCCGGTCCAGCGTCAGGCCCGAGCCCCTCCGGACGATGATCACCGAGCGGTAGACGTCCGAGCCGTCCGGCCGCGCCGCCCGGGCGAACACTTCCCCGTCGGCGCGGCGCACCGCCTGCAGCGCCGCGGCGTTGTTGAACAGCCCCACGTCGGTCTGCCTGAACCGCATGGCGTCCACCAGCGCGGTGTCGGTGGAGCCGTAGAAGGGCGTCACCCGCACCCCCACCGCCTTCTGCATGTCGGCCAGGAAGGGCGCCCAGGCGCGGGTCTGGTCGGCCACCGCGTCGCCGGGCGGGATGGCGACCCCCAGCTCGCCCCTCGCCGCGACCCGCGAGCAGCCGGCGCTCGCCAGGACCATCAGCGCCAGCACGATGGGCCAGGGACAGGACGTCACGGGTTGAATCTCCAGCGGGCGAAGGCCGTTCTCGCGCACGGCGCAGCTTGATGGCGGCGTGCCCCTAAGTCCAGGCGGCGCAAATGCGCCCTTGAGGCCGCAGCCGTTGGGCGCTACCGCCTCGCCCATGCTGCAAGGATTGTCCCACCCGGCGCGCGACGCCAAGAGCTGGCCCTTCGAGCAGGCCCGCACCCTGCTGGCCCGCACCCTGCGCCTGCGCCTCACCGACGCCGAGCGCCACCTGGCCGCCAGCCTGATCGGCGAGGGCAAGGCGGCGCAAGCCGTGGCCGTCCTGCCGGCGCTGGCCCGGCCGGTGGTCTTCCAGTGCGGCTACGGCGCCTCCGGCCTGCCGCACATCGGCACCTTCGGCGAGGTGGCGCGGCCCACCATGGTCCGCACCGCCCTCCGCGCGCTCACCGAGGACGCCATCCCCACGCGGCTGATCGTGGTCTCCGACGACATGGACGGGTTCCGCAAGATCCCCGACAACGTCCCCAACCGCGCGATGCTGGAGGAGGACCGCGACAAGCCGGTCACCTCGGTGCGCGACCCCTTCGGCGAGCACGAGAGCTTCGGGGCCCACAACAACGCCCGCCTGCGCGCCTTCCTCGACGGCTTCGGCTTCGACTACGAGTTCTTCTCGGCCACCGAGGGCTACAGGTCCGGCCGCTTCGACGCGACCCTGCTCAAGGCCCTGGAGCGGTTCGACGCCATCCAGGCGGTGATGCTGCCGACGCTGGGCGAGGAGCGCCGCGCCACCTATTCGCCCTTCCTGCCGATCAGTCCTACGTCGGGCCGCGTGCTGCAGGTCCCCACCCTGGAGCGTCACCTCGACCGGGGGACCATCGTCTTCCGCGACGAGGACGGCGCCCTGGCCGAGGTCCCGGTCACCGGCGGCCGCGTGAAGATGCAGTGGCGTCCCGACTGGGCCATGCGCTGGACGGCGCTCGGCGTCGACTACGAGATGTCGGGCAAGGACCTGATCGATTCCGTCAAGGTTTCCAACAAGATCGTCCGCATCCTGGGCGGCGAGCCGCCGGAGGGCTTCCACTACGAGCTGTTCATGGACGAGAACAACCAGAAGATCTCCAAGTCCAAGGGCAACGGCCTGACCATGGAGGAATGGCTGCGCTACGGCACGCCGGAGAGCCTGGCCTACTACATGTTCCAGTCGCCCAAGTCGGCCAAGCGGCTGTATTTCGACGTCATCCCCAAGGCGACGGACGAGTACCTGCAGCAGCTCGACGCCTTCAACCGCGCCCGGGCCGAGGGCGGGTCGCCGGCGGTCGACAATCCCGCCTGGCACGTCCACCGCGCCGACCCGCCCGCCAAGGGCTCGCCGCTGTCGTTCTCGCTGATGCTCAACCTGGTCTCGGCGGCCAACGCCTCGGACAAGGAGATCCTCTGGGGCTTCCTGGCCCGCTACCTGCCCGGCGCGACGCTGCAGAGCGAGCCGCTGCTCGACCGCCTGGCCGGCTACGCCATCAACTACTACGAGGACTTCGTCCGCCCGGCCAAGCGCTTCCGCGCCCCCGACGCGCGCGAACGCGCCGCCATGGCCGACCTCGCCGCCCGCCTGCGCGCGCTCCCCGCCGGTTGCCAGGACGCCGAGCTGATCCAGAACGAGGTCTACGAGGCCGGCAAGCAGGCGGGCTTCGAGCCCCTGCGCGCCTGGTTCACCGCCCTCTACGAAGTGCTGCTGGGCCAGAGCCAGGGCCCCCGCTTCGGCTCCTTCGCCGCCATCTTCGGCCTGGAGCGCACCACCGCCCTCATCGACCAGGCCCTGGCCGGCGAACTGACCGCCGCCTGACTCCCTTTCCGCCCCCGTCCGGAGAGGACGGGGAAGGGCGCCGCCCGCCGAAGAGCTCAGGGCGGATTGGGACATCTTGTGGCTATTCGAGGAGCGCCGCACAACCTCAGGCATAGCGCCCGCTTGGCTCGCCCGGTACCGTGCACGCATACGTCGGCGGGGGGAGTGATGACGGGACGCTCTACACGATATCCAAGGGAAAAGACGACAACGGCGATCATATATATCACGGTGTTGCTGGACGTCATATCCACCGCGATAGCCAATCCGACGCTTCCTCGCCTTGTGCGCGAGTTGGATCGACATGGAGTTTCGGTTGCTGTTTCTGCAATTATTCTCTTCCTTATCGTAGACTTCGTTCAGTTCTTATTCTCTCCCGTGATTTTAGGCGCATCAGATGCGATAGGCCGACGAGCGATCATTATTTTTGGCATCGTCGGTCTAATAACCAGCAACTTACTGCGAGCGATGTCCGCTGATATCTTGCAACTTGCGGCGGCAAGCGTCGTCCTTGGAATCTTTTCCGGAGTATTCGGAGCGGCGATGGCCGCGGTTGCGGACTATACGCCGCCGCCCATGCGGGCCGCTCGGTTCGGACTAATGAGTTCTGCTGTGAGCGTCGGATATACGGTCGGCCCCATGCTCGGTGGCGTGCTGGGTGATATCAACGTACGGGCGCCCTTCTACGCAGCCTGTATTTTTTCGCTCTCGAACCTCGTACTGGTGTTTCTCATTTTCAGAGAGACGCTTCCCGGGCCGTCGCGAAAGAAATTTGAACTGCACCGGGTTACCCCCATAGATACGGTCCGGTTCTACAATCAATCATTCAATCTTCGAAGGCTCGCGATTGCCTACGCAGGCCTTCAGTCTACCATGGCGTTCCTGCCTGTATTGATACCCATCTATTTTCTTCAGGCATTCGGGTGGAGCGCCGGCAAGGTTGGGCTCTATATTGCGGTGATGTCCATCATTTCTGTCATAATCCAAGCGATGTTGCCGGGCCTGCTTACGGCGCGGCTTGGCCCGGCGCTCACGTCGGCGCTTAGCCTCGCAGTGGGCGCCCTTGGTTTCTGCGTCATAGGGCTCTCGTCTTCCGAGACGATGCTATGGGTTGGCGCTGTGCTTATGCCGGTGAGGAACGTGGCCACGCCAACTATCACGGCGATGATGAGCGAAGGAGTATCAAAAGAAAAACAGGGCCTCCTTCAAGGTTCAAATTCGAGTCTGTTTAGCATTTCCCGCATGACTTCACAAATCGGACTCGCGGTATTGTATGCCTTCTCGGACGCGACAGGGGCTACGAAGCAGGCCGTGTCTGTCCCATTTCTGTTGGCAGGAGTCCTTCTATTTGCTTGCACGGCAATTGTCTGGAGTCTGCGTCGTTCCTATGATTTGGCGGGCGATATCCCACAGTCGCGCTCAAGCGGCTAGGAAGGTCCGCTCGAGGGCCACCGCCAGCGGGCGCCGCCCGCTCCGGCGATCTAGCGCCTTCAGCCCGAGACTATCCAGCCGTCGCTCAGTGAGGCCTGCTGTACCCCGACCGGGATCACCTGGCCGCCGCCGCCGGACAGGGATGTTATCTGGGCGTTGGCGGTGATGGTGTCGCTGTAGGGCGAGCCTACGACGGTCTCGATATTGCTAAAGTCCACGGACCAGCCTTGTCCGGTCCCGACGTCCGTTACTTGCAGGGTCCCGCCCGAGGCCCCCCCTGAGGTTCCAGATGAACGGGTCGCGGCTCTGAGGTCGCCGGCTTCGAGGGTGTCGAGGCCGGGCCCGCCAGCCACCGCCCGGGTGGAAGGGGTCAGGCGATAGACTTCGCTATCGGCTGATGTATCACTGGCGTCAGCCACGGCCGCCCCCGAATTCCGAGATGGAGAGGCCGGTGATCTACCCGGAAACTGTAGTCGATTCAAGGTGGTAACGCCTGTTTATGCGCATGCCACATGATAGCGGCTCCCCTCCGTTCAAATCAATGTTCTCCTGATGTTCTTGATGCGCGCCGCCGTTCGAGCTAAGCTGTACGGGGCTCCGCACCAAGGTGAGCGCCTGGGTTTCCGCGTGGCCGAGCCGCCCTGCAAGTGCTTGCTCCGATTGCGCCTCACAACACATTCCGACCGAGACAACCTATTGATTCACAGCCATTTCGTCCCGACGTAGAAGTGCTGTTTACAACTCCGGAAACCGCTGATGATGTAAGGGGCTGTAAGCGGATCGCTCATGGCGGCCCAGGGACCTTGTGGCGAAAACCATGCCGCGGCGACAGGCCGGCGCTGCTTGACGCTAACGTCAAAGGATTTACCGTTCGCCGGCTTGCAGTTGGTCCCGGGGAAGGGTCGATGTCCGCCGAACTGCGCCGGCCCGGCCGCACCTATGCCATCCGCGAGCTCTGCCGGGAATTCGGCTGCACCCCGCGGGCCCTGCGGTTCTACGAGCACAAGGGTCTGCTGGCGCCCGCCCGCGACGGCCTGAACCGGGTCTATTCCGACAAGGACCGCGCCCGCCTGCAGCTGATCCTGCGCGGCAAGCGTGTCGGGCTGGCCCTGGCGGAGATGCGCGAGATCCTCGACCTCCACGACCTGGGCGACGGCGGGGCGGCCCAGGCGGCGCGCTCCATCGAGGCCTTCCGTGAACGGATCCGGATCCTGGAACGGCAGAAGGTCGAGATCGACGAGGCCATCCGCGACCTGACCCTCGGCGTTCGGCGCCTGCAGAGGCAACTGGCCGCCTCGTCCTAAGGAGCGATCATGAGCTACCAGCCCCCGATCCGCGACCAGCTGTTCCTGCTCCGCGACGTGCTCGAGCTGGAGCGTTACGCCGCGCTTCCGGGCTTCGCCGACGCCTCGCTGGACGTGGTGGAGCAGATCCTGGAGGAGGCCGGCAGGTTCGCCGCCGAGGTGCTGGCGCCGCTCAACCGGGTCGGCGACCGCCAGGGCTGCCGCTGGAGCCCCGACAACAGCGTCGCCACGCCGGACGGCTTCAAGGCCGCTTACGGCCAGCTGGTGGCCGGCGGCTGGCCGGCGCTCTCCGCCGACCCGGCCTATGGCGGCCAGGGCCTGCCGGCGGTGGTCAACATGGCCTTCCAGGAGATGTCGTCCGCCGCCAACATGGCCTTCTCCATGTACCCGGGCCTCAGCCACGGGGCCTATGCGGCGATCCGCGCCGGCGGCTCGCCGGAACAGAAGGACCTCTACCTGCCGAACATGGCCGCCGGCCGGTGGACCGGCACGATGAACCTCACCGAGCCGCAGTGCGGCACCGACCTCGGCCTCCTGCGCACCAGGGCGGTCCCGCAGGCCGACGGGACCTACAGGATCAGCGGCCAGAAGATCTGGATCTCCGCCGGCGAGCACGACCTGGTGGAGAACATCGTCCACCTGGTGCTGGCCCGTATCGAGGGCGCGCCGGAGGGGGTGCGCGGCATCAGCCTGTTCATCGTGCCCAAGTTCATCCCCGACGCCGCGGGCGCGCCCGGCGTGCGCAATTCGGTGAAGTGCCTGGGCCTCGAGGAGAAGATGGGCATCCACGGCAACGCCACCTGCGTCATCGGCCACGAGGAGTCGACCGGCTGGCTGCTCGGCGAGGCCAACCAGGGCCTGCGGCTGATGTTCGTGATGATGAACGAGGCCCGGCTGGGCGTGGGCCTGCAGGGCGTCGCCCAGGCCGACGCCGCCTACCAGGCCGCCGCGCGGTTCGCCAAGGAGCGGCTGCAGGGCCGCTCGCTCTCCGGGCCGCAGAACCCCGACGGCCCGGCCGACCCGATCATCGTCCACCCCGACGTGCGCCGCATGCTGCTGGACGCCCGCGCCATCGTCGAGGGCGGCCGCGCCTTCATGTTCTGGACCGCCCTGCACGGCGACCTGGCCCACGCCAGCCCCGACGAGGCGGTGCGCACCAAGGCCGCCGACTACATGGCGCTGCTGACGCCGGTGGTGAAGGGCTTCCTCACCGACCGCGGCTTCAAGGTCTGCTCCGACGCCCTGCAGGTGCATGGCGGCGCGGGCTTCACCGAGGGCTTTCCGGCCAGTCAGCACCTGCGCGACTGCCGCATCGCCCTGATCTACGAGGGAACCAACGGCGTGCAGGCCCTCGACCTGGTGGGCCGCAAGCTCCCCGCCCAGGGCGGCCGGGCGATGGGCGCGTTCCTGGCCGAGCTCGACGGCTTCCTGGCGGCGGAAAAGGCCAACGTCGAGCTGGCGCCCTTCGTCCAGGGCCTGGCCGGCGCCAGGGCCCAGCTGCAGGAGGCCACCTTCTGGCTGATGCAGCACGGCCTCGCCAATCCGGAGGACGCCGGCGCCGCCTCCACCGACTACCTGCACCTCTTCGGCCTGACGGCGCTGGCCTACATGTGGGCGCTGATGGCCAGGGCGGCGCAAGGCCGGGTCGCCGCCGGCGACCCCGACCCGCTCTACGCCAACAAGCTGATCGTCGGTCGCTACTTCCTGGAGCGCGTCCTGCCCGACACCGGCGCCCACCTGGCCAAGCTGAAGACCGGCGCAGCCCCGTTGATGGCCCTGCCGGCGGAGGCCTTCTGATGCCGCGGCACACCGCCTCCGTCGCCTGGGCGCTGGGCGGGGGCGAGGATTTCGTCCGCGGCCGCTACAGCCGCGCCCACACCGTCGCGTTCGATTCAGGCCTGTCCGTGCCCGGCTCCGCCTCGCCGCACGTCGTGCCAGGTCCCTGGTCGGTGGAGGCCGCGGTCGATCCGGAGGAGATGCTGGTGGCCGCGCTCGCCGCCTGCCACATGCTGAGCTTCCTGCACGTGGCCCGCGAGGCGGGCTTCGTCGTCACGGCCTACCGCGACGAGGCGGAGGGCGCGATGGAGAAGACGGCCGACGGGCGCTGGTGGGTGGCCCGGGTCGCCCTGCGCCCGGCCGTCGACTACGCCGGCCCCGCCCCTGGCGCGGCCGCCGCCGCAGCCTTGCACCACGCCGCCCACCAGACCTGTTTCATCGCCAATTCGGTCAGGACGGAGGTGATCGTCGAGCCGTGTCGTTAACCGCCGTTTACCAACTCTTCAGCGGTCCGCAGGCTCAATGGAGCTTTCGCGGAGAGGGGCGGCGGGGCCCAGCGGAGACGACGATGATCGTCCACAACGTCGGCTTCGACGCCGGCCTCGCCAGGCTCATGGCGGCGCGCCGCCGGCACATGGCCGCCCGCCTCGGCGTCATACTGGCCTGCGCGCTGGTGGCCGGTCCCCTGACCGGCTGGCTGCTGGCCGCGGGCTGGTTCGCCGCCTGCGCCGGCTTGCAGGGCGCGGAGCTCGCCCTGCACCGCGCCGGACGCGGGGTCGCCAGCCGGGGCGCGGCGCTCTCGTTCCTCGCCGCCGAAAGCCTGGTGTTCGGCGCCCTCGCCATCCTCGCCCTGCTGGCCGACGACGCCTGGGGCGCGGCCTGCGGCGGCCTGTTCCTGGTGCTCACCGTCTTCGGCGCCGCCGGCGCCCGCCGCAGCTCGGCGCCGGCTTTCGTCGCCACCGTGGTCCCGCTGGCCCTGCACCTGCTGGCCGCCTCGGTGCTGGTCGCCAGGCTGAGCGGCCATCTCACCGTGGCGTTCGCCTTCGCCGCCGCCGGCGCCGCGGGGGTCGCGGGCTCGGCCTGGCTCTGGCGCCTGCTCTCCGAGGCGTTGGCCGTCGAGCGCCGCGCCCTGGGCGAGGCCGACCGCCGCCACCTGGAGGCCGACGCCGCCGCCCGCAGCACGGCGGAGTTCGTCGCCGCGGCCCGCCACGCCCTGCGCCGCCCGCTGGACGCGGTGGTCGCCGGAGCCGACTCCCTCGGCCGTTCCGCGCCGGCGCTGCGCGCCCAGGCCGAGCGCATCGGCGAGGCCGGCCGCCGGGCGCAAGGCTTGCTGGACGATTTGCGCGACCTGGCCGCCGTCGACGCCGGGCGGATCGAGCTCGCCGCCGCCGTCTTCGACCTGCGCGTCCTGGTGCGCGAAGCCGCCGCCGCCTGGGCGGCCCAGGCCCGCGCCAAGGGCCTGCACCTGGAGATCGAGGGCGCAGAGCGCCTGCCGCGCTGGGTGTCCGGCGACGGCGCCCGCCTGCGCCAGGTGCTGGACGCCCTGCTGGCCAGCGCCGTCCGGGCCGCCGACGTGGGCGGCGTGACCCTCACCGTCTCCGCCGCCCGCCTCACCGAGGACGAGCAGCGTGGCGATGTTGCGGCCGACTGGCTGGTCCGCCTCAACGTCTGCGACACCGGCCCGGGCCTCGGCCCCGACCAGCTCGCCGGCCTGTTCCACCCCTTCGACCGCAGCCTGGAGGCCTCGCCCCGCGCCGGCGCGGCGCTGACCCTGAGCCTCGGCCGCGCGCTCGCCCGGCTGATGGGCGGCGACCTCTACGCCGCCAGCCCCGCCGGCCGCGGCGCCGCCTTCACCCTGGAGGTGGCCATGGCCGACGCCCGGGCCGCCGCGCCCGCCCTGCCGGCCGGCCGCGGCCTGCGGGTGCTGGTGGCCGACGGCCAAGAGAAGAACCGTCGCGCCGTGGCGTTGATGCTGGAGCCGGCCGGCGTCCAGCTCACCGCCGCCGCCTCGGCGGAGAGCGCGCTCGAACTCCTCGCCTCGCGGCCCTTTGACCTGATCCTGATGGACGTGGCCATGCCGGACATGGACGGCCGCGAAGCCTGCCGCCGCCTGCGCGCCGCCCCGGGCCCCAACCGCGCGACGCCGGTCATCGCCTGCGCCGCGGTCACGACCGCCGAGGCCTGGGAGGACTGCCGCCGGGCCGGCATGTCGGCCCTGATCGCCAAGCCCATCGACGCCGCCGGCCTGCGCGCCCTCATCGCCGAGGTCCTGAAGCCCGACCCCTCCGCCGCGGCCGCAGTGGCGTGAAGGAGAGGCTATTCCAGGTCTGCGGATCCGGTCTGCAGCATCCCCGCCAGCCGCGCCCTCAGTCCCTCGGCGTCCTTGAGCTCGCACTCCCACACCGCCTCCGCCCGCCCGCCCTTCTCGCCCAGCGCGTTCCGCGCCCGTTCGTCGCGGGCCCGGTTGCGGGCGACCTTGGCGGTCCAGTATTCCCGGTTGGCCTTCGGCACCCGGCCGCCGCGGGCGCAGTCGTGGCCGTGCCAGAAACAGCCGTGGACGAACAGCGCCAGCCTGCGCCCCGGCAGCACGATGTCGGGCGACCCTGGCAGGTCCTTGCGATGCAGCCGGTAGCGCGCGCCCAGCGCCCACAGCATCCGCCGCACCTTCAGCTCCGGCCCGGTGTCGCGGCTTTTCACCCGCCGCATCACCGCCGAACGGGCGGCGGGGTCGAAGACGTCGGTGCGCCCGGTCACAGCCCTTCGAACAGCGCCGTCGATAGGTAGCGCTCGGCGAAGGAGGGGATGATCGCCACGATGGTCTTGCCGGCCATCTCGTCGCGCGACGCCACGTCGAAGGCCGCGGTCAGGGCCGCGCCCGACGAGATCCCCACCGGGATCCCTTCCTCCCGCGCCACCCGCCGGGCCATGGCGAAGCTGTCGTCGTTGGAGACCTGGATGATCTCGTCGATCACGCCGCGGTCGAGGATCGAGGGCACGAAGCCGGCGCCGATCCCCTGGATCTTGTGCGGGCCGGGCTGGCCGCCGGAGAGCACCGGCGAAGCCTCGGGCTCCACCGCCACCATCCGCACCGAGGGCTTGCGCGCCTTCAGCGCCTGGCCGACCCCGGTGATGGTGCCGCCGGTGCCGACGCCGGAAATCACCGCGTCCACCGCCCCCTTGGTGTCGTTCCAGATCTCCTCGGCGGTGGAGACCTTGTGCACCAGCGGGTTGGCGGCGTTGTCGAACTGCTGCGGCATCACTGCGCCCGGCGTCGCCTCGACGATCTCGCGGGCGCGGACCACGGCGCCGGCCATGCCGCGCTCGGCCGGGGTCAGCTCCAGCCTGGCGCCCAGGATCAGCAACATCTTGCGGCGCTCGATCGACATGCTCTCCGGCATCACCAGGATCAGCTTGTAGCCCTTGGCCGCCGCCACGAAGGCCAGCGCGATGCCGGTGTTGCCGCTGGTGGGCTCGACGATGGTCGAGCCTGATGTCAGCACGCCCTTGGCCTCCAGGTACTCGATCATCGCCACGCCGATGCGGTCCTTCACCGAGGCCATCGGGTTGAAGAACTCCAGCTTGGCCAGCACCTCGCCCCTGGGCTTCAGCGCCGCGGTCAGCCGCGGCAGCCGCACCAGCGGCGTGTCGCCGATGGTGTCGATGATCGAGTCGAAGATCTTGCCCCGGCCGGCGCGTTTCAGGCCGGCGGCGTCGTAGGTCTTGTCTGCGGTGGCGTCCATGTCGCGGGCCTCTGGTGGGGCTGGAGTTTTTCCCTGTCGAGCGCGACCCTAAGCCCTGCCGGCGGATTTTTCAGCCGAGTTATTCTGCCGCCAGCACGCTCTTTTCCCGAAGCAGCGGTTCCAGCAGGCGCTGCGCCAGCCAGCGCACCGCCGGCACGGCCACCCCGTCGCCGGCCAGGTGCAGCGCTGCGGTGGCGCTGGCGGGCAGCCGGTAGCTGTCCGGCAGGCCCATCAGCCGCGCCGCCTCGCGGGGACTGAGCAGGCGCGAGCGCACGCGGCCGTTCTCCACCACCACCAGCGACTGGCGCGACGAGCCGCCTCGCGGCGTGCGCAGGCAGCCGGCCAGGCCGTCGAACCTTGCCTCCGCCCGCTGGGTCCGGCGGCCGTCCACCTGGCGCGTCCGGCGATAGACGCCGCCGACGGCCGAGGCGCCGGCGGCGACCAGGGCGTCCAGCCGCGCCCGGTGGGAGGGCGCCATCAGCGAAACCAGCCGCGCGGTGCGCGCCGCATCGTGCCAGGCGACGGCGTCCGCCGGCTCCAGCAGGCCGGCCAGATCGGTGTTGCGACGGGGCGGCGTGTCCAGCCGCCACCGGATCCAGCGCTGCGCCAGGGCCTCGGGCAGCCCCGCCTCGGCGGTCCGCACCGCCCTGGTCTGATAGGGGCTCTCGCCCACAAGCGTCGCCGGGACCCGCTCGCGGGTGGCGATCACGAACACCCGCGGCCGCGACTGCGGCAGGAACCCCGCCGCATCGATTTCCAGCGCCCCGAAGGCGTAGCCCTGGGCCGCCAGGGCCGCGCAAAGCGCACGGAAGTCCCGGCCCTGGTGCGAGGTGAGCAGGCCCACGACGTTCTCGATCACCAGGGTCCGCGGCGCGCGGCCTTCCTGGGCCAACGCCTCCATAAGCCGCCAGAAGCCGAAGAAGCTCGACGACCGCCCGCCCGCCAGGCCCGCCCGTCCGCCGGCTAGGCTGAAGTCCTGGCAGGGGGAGGAGGCCCAGGCCAGGTCCGCCCGCCCCGGCAGGTCGCCCGCCGCCAGCGCCCAGACGTCGCCCTCCCGGAAATGTCCGGCGTCCCGGAAATTGGCCCGGTAGGCCTGCGCCTTCATGGGGTCGAAGTCGTTGGCGAAGGCGCAGGCCCAGGCCTCGCCCAGCCCCAGCCGCGCCATGCCACCCCCGGCGAAGAACTCGTAGAAGGTGAGGGACGCGATCCGACTCATCGGCGGGAGTCTAGCTTGCAGCGGGGGCGGCGAAAGGGCGGATTCACCATCCCCAGCGACGACCTGCCGCACGCACCTTTAAGGCGAGCTTAGTCATGGTCAGCCACCTTGCGCCATCTTCAAGAGGGCGGTCATGACGCAGTTTCAGAACGGTTCGCGCGCGCGCGCCGTGCATCGGCTGATCTACGCGAGCCGCCAGCGGTTCGCGGCCAACGAGCCCGCCGCACAGGCGCTGGAAGCGATCGCCGCCAGCGCGGCGCGGCACAACGCGGCCGCCGGGGTGACCGGCCTGCTGCTGGCCCACGGGGGCTGGCTCCTGCAGGTGCTGGAGGGCCCGGCCAACGCGGTGATGACCACCTACCGGCGCATCCTCGACGACCCCCGTCACGACGAGCCGCGGGTGATCATCTCGGGCCCGGTGCGTGAGCGGGAGTTCGAAGAGGCCGGCATGGACGCGCGCCGGATGAACCCGGCCGGAGACTGTATTCTCGGCGCCCTCGACCAGCGCACGGCCTTCACCCCGCGGGAGCTGTCCGACGTCTCCGCCCTGGCGCTGCTCAAGGCGGTGCGCGGCTGCGACGCCCCGGCCCTGGTCGCGCTGGCCGGCTGACGAAAAAACTTCCCGCCGGCGGCTTCCGTCGGCCGAGTCGCGGCCCCATAAGCCTCCCATGACCGCTTCGCTCGACGAGGCGCGGGAGGTCCTGCGCCGCACCTTCGGCCATGCTAAGTTCCGCGGCCTGCAGGGCGAGGTGATCGGCGAGGTGCTGGCTGGCCGCAGCGCCATGGCCGTGCTGCCCACCGGTGGCGGCAAGAGCCTCTGCTACCAGATCCCCAGCATCATCCGCCCCGGCCTGGGCCTGGTGGTCTCCCCGCTGATCGCGCTGATGACCGACCAGGTGGCGGCGATGGTGCAGTCCGGCGTGGCGGCGGGCCGGCTGGATTCCAACCTCGAGCCGCGCGAGCGCACCGAAACCTGGCGGCGGCTGGAGGCCGGCGAGCTGGACCTGCTCTACCTCTCGCCCGAAGGCCTGATGCAGACGGCCATGCTGGAGCGGCTGGGCCGCCTGCCGCTGGCGCTGATCGCCATCGACGAGGCCCACTGCGTCAGCCAGTGGGGCCACGACTTCCGGCCCGAATACCGCACGCTGGGCCGGCTGGCCGAACTGTTCCCCGACGTGCCGCGCCTGGCGGTCACCGCTACCGCCGACGCCCGCACCCGCGAGGACATCCGCGAGGAGCTGCGCCTCAACGAGGCCCGTGAGTTCGTCGCCAGCTTCGCCCGCCCCGAGCTGCAGCTCTCCGCCGAGCGCAAGACCGGGCCGGGCCGCAAGCGGGTGCTGGAGCTGGTGGCCGAACGCCCCAACCGCTCCGGGGTGATCTACGCCGGCTCCCGCGACGGGGTCGACCGGCTGGCCGAGGCGCTGCGCGAGGCGGGAACGCCGGCGCTCGCCTATCACGCCGGCCTCGACAAGCAGGTTCGCGCCCGGCGCCTGGAAGAGTTCCTCGAGGCCGACGCCGCGGTGATGGTGGCGACCATCGCCTTCGGCATGGGGGTGGACAAGCCCGACGTCCGCTACGTCATCCACGCCGACCCGCCCGCCGCCATCGAGGCCTACTGGCAGGAGATCGGCCGCGCCGGCCGCGACGGCGACCCGGCCGAGGGCATCACCCTCTACGGCGCCTCCGACCTCTCCTGGGCGCTGCGCCGTATCGAGACCCGCGACGTGGACGAGGCGGTCAAGCAGGTGCAGACCCGCAAGGCGCGCCAGCTCTACGCCATGCTGAACGGGGCCAGCTGCCGGGCCGCGGCCGTGCGCCGCTACTTCGGCGAGGAAGGGGTGAGCGCCTGCGGCCAGTGCGACGTCTGCCTGGCGCCGCCGAGCTCCACCGACGCCACCGAGGCCGCCCAGAAGGCGCTGTCGGCCGTCCACCGCCTGGGCGGTCGCTTCGGCCGCGGCCGGCTGGTCGATCACCTGCTGGGCAAGACCAAGGAGCCGTCGAGCTTCGAGGCGGGCCTCTCGACCTTCGGCGTCGGCCGCGAGTACAGCCCCGCCGGCTGGCGCGACCTGGTGGAGCAGCTGATCTTCGAGGGCCTGCTGAAGGAAGACCCCAACGACAACCGCCCGCTGATCGGCCTGGGCGACGCCGAGGGCGTGCGCGCCGTCTACCGCGGCGAGCGCCGGGTGGCCGTGCGCCACGTGCCGGAGTCCCTCGACCCCCCCACCCGCTCGGGCCGCCCCCGCAAGCGCACCCGCGAGGCCGCAACGCCGCTCTCGCCGGCCGACGCGCCGCTGTTCGAGGCCCTGCGCGCCTGGCGCGCCGCCGAGGCCAAGCGCCAGCACGTGCCGCCCTACGTGATCTTCCACGACCGCACCCTGGTCGAGATCGCCCGCCTGAAGCCCGCCGCCGCCGGTGCCCTGGCCGCCATCTCCGGTGTGGGCGAAAGCAAGCTCGACCGCTACGGCGAACCGGTGCTGGCGGTGGTGACGGGGTTCGCGGGGTGAGCGGTCCTGAGCGACCGTTCGCCGGATCGTAGGATCGAGACAAGGATCCCCCTTGAACGCGAAGAAGGCCGCCCCCCCACGTCCGCCCAAGACCAGGCCCCGGCATGGCCTGTTCGCCCGCCTCCTGCGCCTGGCCGTCGTGCTCTTTGTCGTCTTCGGCCTGGTCGGCCCGATCCTGGCCGTCGCCGTCTACCGCTTCGCGCCCCCGCCGATCACCTACCTGATGGTGGAGCGTATGGTGGAAGGCCGCGGCTTCGACCGGCGCTGGCAGCCCATCGAGCGCATTTCGCCCACCCTGGTCCGGGCGGTGATCGCCGCCGAGGACGCCCGCTTCTGCGAGCACCACGGCTTCGACTTCGACGCCATGGAGAAGGCCATGCGCAACAACGAGCGCCGGCCCGGCCGTATCCGCGGCGGCTCCACCATCAGCCAGCAGACCGCCAAGAACGTCTTCCTCTGGCCCGACCGCTCCTATGTCCGCAAAGGGCTGGAGGCCTATTTCACCGTGCTGATCGAGACCATCTGGGGCAAGCGGCGGATCATGGAGGTCTATCTGAACTCCATCGAGTGGGGCCCGGGCGTCTACGGCGCCGAGGCCGCCGCCCAGGCCAACTTCAGGGTCAGCGCCGCGCGCTTGAGCCCCGCCCAGGCCGCCCGCCTGGCCGCTATCCTGCCCAGCCCCTTGAAGTGGCGCGCCGCCACGCCGGGGCCATATGTGAGGAAGCGGTCCGGAAAGATCGGCGCCGCCGCCGGCACGGTGCGCCGCGAGGGATCCGCCGCCTGCGTGCTGAGTTGAGCCTTTAGTTCACGAGGAGTCTCCCATGCGTGTCGGCGTGCCGAAGGAGATCAAGCCCGACGAATACCGCGTCGGCGTCACCCCCACCGCCGCGCGCGAGTACGGGGTCCGCGGCCACGAGGTGCTGGTGGAGACCGGCGCAGGCTCCGGCGCGGGCTATTCTGACGAGGCCTATGTCGCGGCCGGCGCCCGCATCGCCCCCGACGCCGCCGCGGTGTTCGAGGCCGCCGAGCTGATCGTCAAGGTCAAGGAGCCCCAGGCCTGGGAATGGGCCAGGCTCGAGCCTCGCCACATCCTCTTCACCTACCTGCACCTGGCGCCCGATCCGGCCCAGGCCGAGGGCCTGCTGGCCTCCGGCTGCGCGGCCATCGCCTACGAGACCGTGACCGACGCCGCCGGCGGCCTGCCGCTGCTGGCCCCGATGTCGGAAGTGGCCGGCCGCATCGCCGTCTTCTCCGCCGGCGAGACGCTGCTGAAGCACAACGGCGGCATGGGCCTGTTGCTCTGCGGCGTTCCCGGCGTGTCGCCGGCGCGGATCTGCGTCCTGGGCGGCGGCGTGGTGGGCCTCAACGCCGCCCGCATGGCCGCCGGCCTCGGCGCCGAGGTGGTCGTCCTGGAACGCTCCATTCCGCGCATGCGGGTGCTGGACGACATGTTCCTGGGCCGCATCCTCACCCGCTACTCCACCCTCGACGCGGTGGAGCAGGAGGTGCTGAAGGCCGACGTGGTCATCGGCGCCGTGCTCACCGCCGGCGCCGCCGCGCCGAAGCTGGTCCACCGCGAGCACTTGTCCCGGATGAAGCGCGGCTCCGTGCTGGTGGACGTCTCCATCGACCAGGGCGGCTGCTTCGAGACCAGCCGCCCGACCACCCATGCCGACCCGACCTATGTGGTGGACGGCGTCGTCCACTACTGCGTGGCCAACATGCCGGGCGCCGCGCCGCGGACCTCCTCGGAGGCGCTGGTCCACGCCACCCTCTCCTTCGGCCTGGCGCTGGCCGACCAGGGGCTGGATGCGCTGAAGTCCGACCGCCACCTGGCCAAGGGCCTCAACGTCCTCGCCGGCCAGCTCACCCACCCGGCGGTGGCCCAGGCGCTCGGCAGGCCGTTCGTCGATCCGTATGGGGTGTGGGGTAGGGGTGTGTCAGTACTGAGCTAAGCCGCCGCCCATTCCCCCGGGTCGAGGGCCTGCGGGTCGTCGAGGGCCATGTCGTCCCAGTCGAGATCCGGCGGCGGCCGCGAGGCGGCGGCCACCACGGCGGACATCTCCGCCGCCGAGCTCACCCCCACCAGCACGGCGGCGGCTTCCGGCCGCGACAGGGCGAAGCCCAGGGCCGCCTGCAACGGGTCGCTGCGGCCCTCGGCGATCAGCCGGCGGGCGCGGGAGATGCGGCTGGCCGCGGCCTTCATGTGGCTGGGCGCCCGGTCGGGCGGCAGGAACAGCAGGCCGTTGAGGAAGATCGAGCGCAGGTGCACCTCGATGCCCATGCTGGCCAGTTCGGCGAGCGTGCCGTCCACCAGCAGCCGCTGATCCAGCAGGCTCGCCGGCGCCTGCATCACGTCGGGGTGCAGCCGGCGCGCCAAGCGCACAGGATCGTCCGAGGCGTAGACGCTGACGCCGATCTTGCGGCACAGGCCCTGGTCGCGCAGCAGCTTCATCCGGTCCCACAACGCCAGGCCGTGGGCCCCGAACAGGTCCGAGGCGGTGGGCGCGAGGACGGTCTCGACCTGCTCCAGCCCAAGGCGGCGAAGCTGCGCGCGCAGTTCGGCCTCCACATGGTCCGGACCGCGGTCCGGGCGCACCGTCGAAAGCGTCACGCGGAACGGGGTCGGGCGAGGCAGGATGCCGGCCAGCTTGGTCTCGGCATGGGCCGAATGCCCGTCCACCTCGAACACCGACAGGCCCGAACGTGCGGCGATCCCCAGGATGTCGCGCGCCTCGGCGTCCCGTGGGCGTACGCGGTTGCTTGGATGGTCGCTGTCGAGGCCGAACTGGCTCGAACCTAATCCGAGTTTGTTGAGCGGAGAGGTCATGAAAGGGGGCGACGCTCTTAAAAGGGAACCGGTCTGCCCCTATACTGAGCCCCAGGCCTAAAGATCCCGTATCTGCAATCTTGCTGGGAGGTTAAGCTCGCACCGATGCGCGAGCCTTTGCCCGAATGGCCGACATTCGGCCTCGCCGACGACGTCCGCCCCGCGCTCGCCGCGGCGCGCACGGCCGGCCGGCCGGCGGCGCTCGCAACCCTCACCGCCGTCGAGGGCGGCGGCC
Organism: Phenylobacterium sp.; assembly: GCF_036502675.1. GTDB lineage: Bacteria > Pseudomonadota > Alphaproteobacteria > Caulobacterales > Caulobacteraceae > Phenylobacterium. Next base: position 40,878 of record NZ_DASXYF010000014.1, on the reverse strand, counting down.
CGCGTCCGCCGGGAACCCAGATGGTCTTCGCCGAGGGGATCGTCGCCGGCTACTTCTCCGGCGGCTGCGTGGAGTCCGACGTGGCCGACCACGCCTTCGCCTGCCTCTCGGATGGCGAGCCGCGCACCCTGGTCTACGGGGAGGGCAGTCCGTGGCCGGACATCCGACTGCTCTGCGGCGCCCGTATCGAGATCTTCGTGGAGCGGATCGACCCCGGCGACCCGGCGCTGGCGGCCCTGATCGAAGCCCGCGACGCCCGGCGTCCCGCGGTGTGGATCAGCGACGGCCGCCGCCGGGCCTGCGTCCCGCCCGGCAGGGCGCAGGCGTGGACCGGCGCGGTCAGCCTGCGGCACGACCCGGTCCCGCGCCTGGCGGTGTTCGGATCGGACCCAACGGCCCTGGCCATCGCTCAGCTCGGCGCCCAGTCCGGCCTGGAGACCACCCTGGTGCGCCCCAAGGGCCCGCCGCAGCCGCCGCCGCTGGCCGGCGTCGCCTATCGCCGCGACGAACCGGCCCAGGCCCTGGCCGCCATTGGTCTCGATCCGTGGACGGCGGTGGCCGTCGCCACCCACGACCTGGAGATCGACCAGGCGGCGCTGGCCGCGGCCCTGCCGTCGCCGGCCGGCTACGTGGGGCTGCTGGGCGCCCGGACCCGCCTGCCGGAACGGCTGGCGCGGCTGCGCGCGGCGGGACTGGCGGAGGGCGCTCTCTCCCGCCTGCACGCCCCGATCGGCCTCGACATTGGCGGCAAGGCGCCCTGGGAGGTTGCCGTCTCGGTGGTGGGCGAGATCATGGCCCTGCGCTACGCGCGGGCCAGCGGCAGCACCTCGACCAGCTCCCCCGGCGCCGCGGTCGGCGCGCCCGGCGGCCGGCGCAGCAGGGCGTTGGCCGCGGCGAACACCGTCACCAGCGACGAATCCTGATCGCGGTAGGGCTCGACGCTCAGGCCCCCGTCGGCCGTCGAAAGCCGCGCCCGCATCCAGTGCTCCCGCGGGCCGTTGGCCGACAGCGGCGTCGCAGTCTTCGCCTGGATCGTCGGAAACCCGGTCGGCGCCCCGGTGTAGGCGGCCAGGATCGGTTTCAGGAACAGCTCGGCGCAGACGAAGGCCGAGGCCGGGTTGCCCGGCAGGCCCAGGATGCGCCGGCCGTCGCCCAGCACCCCGAAGAAGGTCGGCTTGCCCGGCCGCACGTTGACGCTGGCCACGTCCAGCGTCAGGCCCAGCGCCTCGCCCGCCGCCCGCACCAGGTCGTGGTCGCCCACCGAGGCCCCCCCCACCGTCACCAGCAGGTCGGCGTCCGCGCCGCGCAGCGCCTCGACCACCGCCTCCAGCCGGTCGCGCACCGGCCGCGCCTTGCAGGCCGCCGCCCCCCAGCCCTCGGCCATGGCCTTCAGGGCCGGCGCGCCGGAATCGTAGATCTGGAAGGGCCCGGGAGCCTGCGGCGCCTCGACGATCTCCTCGCCGGTGGAGAAGAACACCACCCGCGGCCGGGCGTGCACCCGCACCTCGGCGCGTCCCGCCGAGGCGGCCAGCGACAGTCGCCAGGGGTCCATCCGCACGCCCCGGGCCAGCAGCGGCTGGCCGGCGCCGAAGTCGCCGGCGGCGGGGCGCACATTGGCGTCCGGCGGGCTTGCCGGAACCTCGACGACCTCGCCGTCGCGCCTGGCGTTCTCCTGGATCACCACCGTGTCGGCGCCTTGCGGAACGGCCGCGCCGGTGAAGATCCGCACCGCTTCGCCGACCCCGAGCGTCCCGTCGTAGCCGTGGCCCGCCGCGCTCTCGCCTGCGATCCTCAGCCGCCCCGGCGTGTCGGCCGCCCGCAAGGCCCAGCCGTCCATGGCCGAGGCCCGGAACGGCGGCTGGTCGCGCACCGCGGTGACGTCCTCCGCCAGCACCCTGCCGATCGCCCGGGCCAGCGGGACCGTCTCGCCGGGCAGGGGGGTGATGCGCGCCAGCATCCGCGCCCGCGCCTCGTCGACCGGCAGCAGCTTCATTCCGCCCGCCAGTCGCCGGAGGCGCCGCCGGACTTCTCCAGCAGCCGGACCGCCTCGATCACCATGCCCTTCTCGGCCGCCTTCAGCATGTCGTAGAGCGTAAGGCAGGCCACCGACACGGCGGTCAGCGCCTCCATCTCCACGCCGGTCCTGCCGGTGGTCCGCACCCGTGCGGTCACGGTCATGCCGCCCTCGGCCGGCTCGACGCTTACTTCCACCTTGGAGAGCGCCAGCGGATGGCAGAGCGGGATCAGGTCGGAGGTCTTCTTGGCCGCCATCACGCCGGCGATCTCGGCCACGGCGCGCACGTCGCCCTTCTTGCCGAGGCCGGACGTCGCCAGCGCCAGGGTCACGGGCGACATCCGCACGAAGCCTTCAGCGGTCGCTTCCCGCCCGGTGACCGCCTTGTCCGAGACATCGACCATCCGCGCCCGGCCGGCCGCGTCGATGTGGGTCAGCCGGCTCACGACTCCATCAGGCGCGGCATCAGCTCGACCATGTTGCAGGGGCCGTGCCGGCTGTCGAGCTGGGCGGAGATCACCTTGTCCCACCCGTCCTTCACCGCCCCGTTGGACCCCGGCAGGCAGAAGACGAACACCCCGCCGATCAGCCCGGCGGTGGCCCGCGACTGCAGGGTCGACAGCCCCACCGACTGGTAGCTCACCAGGTGGAACACCACCGAGAAGCCGTCGATCTTCTTGTCGAACAGGGGCTCGATGGCCTCCGGCGTTACGTCGCGCCCGGTGATGCCGGTGCCGCCGGTGGTGATGATCGCGTCCACCGTGCCGGCGGCGCACCATGCCCGGACCTGCGCGCGGATCTCGCCGATGGCGTCGCGCACGATCGCGCGGCCCGCCAGCATGTGCCCCGCCCCGGCCACCCGGTCCGCGAGCACGTCGCCGGAGGTGTCGCTCTCCGCGTCGCGGGTGTCGGAAACGGTCAGCAGCGCGACCCGCACCGGCTTGAACGGCCGGCTCTCGTCGATGCGGCCGCCGGGGGTGAGGACTGGGGCGTTCATGAAGGGTCTCCGATCTTTGCCCGGTTCTACCGCCTCAGCCAGTCGCGGTGAAGGGCGCCGCCGCGTTGCGGGCTGCTTACTCCCACCGCGCCAGGTCGGCATGGTCCTGCGCGCGCGGCTCGATCCAGTGGGCGCCGCCTGGGCCGTGCTGTTTCTTCCAGAAGGGAGCCCGGCTCTTCAGGTAGTCCATCAGGTAGTCGCAGGCCTCGAACGCCGCCCGCCGGTGCGAGGCGGCGGTGGCCACGAAGACGATCGGCTCGCCGGGGCCTATTCTGCCGACGCGATGGGTGACGGTCAGGTCGTCGAGTTCGAATCGCGTCCGCGCCGTCTCGGCGATACGGGCGATCTCCCGCTCGGTGAAGCCGGGATAGGCTTCCAACTCCAGGATCGCCGTCTCCCCGTCCTCGGCGCGGGCCAGGCCGGTGAAGGTCGCCACCGCCCCCGTCTCCCGCCGGCCCTTGGCGAACGCCGAGAGCAGCGCCCCGGGGTCGAAGGGCTGTTCGGTCAGGGTGATCATCCGCCGCTCATCGGCGGCAGGAAGGCCACCTCGGCGCCCGGCGGCACGGCGGCGTCGCCGCGCACGATCGCCTGGTCCAGCGCCACCTGCACCCCGGGTGCGGCCAGCGCCTCGCCCAGGGCCGCATCCTCGGCGGCGAGATAGGCGCGCAGGGCCGACAGGGTCGCCGGCGCGTCGGCCAGGTCCCGCTCCCGCCAGCCGGCCAGGTCGCGCAGGGGTCCGAACAGCAGCACCCGCGCCACGGCCTCAGCCCCCGGTGGTGGACATGTGGCGAGCCACGGCCGGCGCCTCGCCGCGGCCGATATGGAAGTCGTGGCCCTTGGGCTTGCCGTCGATCCCCTGCCGGATCGCGTCGATCAGGCCCGCATCGTCGGCGCCCGCCCGCATCACGGCGCGCAGGTCGGTGGCGTCGTCCTGGCCCAGGCAGGTGTGCAGGGTGCCGGTGCAGGTCAGCCGCACCCGGTTGCAGAGGTCGCAGAAATTATGGGTCAGCGGCGTGATGAACCCCAGGCGCCCGCCGGTCTCCTCCACGCGCACATAGCGCGCAGGCCCGCCGGTGGTGAGCGGGATGTCGGTCAGCGTCCAGAAGCTTTCGAAGTCCCGCCGCACGTCGGCCAGCGACAGGAACTGGTCGGTGCGGTCCTCGTCCACCTCGCCCATGGGCATGGTCTCGATCAGGGTCATGTCGAGGCCCCGCCCGTGCGCCCAGGCGACCAGCTCGGGCAGTTCGGCGGCGTTGTCGTTCTTCAGGGCCACGGCGTTGATCTTCACGGCGAGCCCCGCGGCCTGCGCCGCGTCGATCCCGGTCAGCACCTTGGCGATGTCCCCACCGCGGGTCAGCCGGCGGAACAGCTCGGGCTTGAGGGTGTCCAGCGAGACGTTGATGCGCTTCACGCCCACCCGCGCCAGTTCGTCCGCGAGCTCGGTCAAGCGGGTGCCGTTGGTGGTCAGGGTCAGCTCGTCCAGCGCCCCGCTGCGCAGATGGCGCGAGAGCTCGCCCATCAGGCTCATCAGCCCCTTGCGCACCAGGGGCTCGCCGCCGGTGATCCGCAGCTTGCGCACGCCCAAGGCGACGAAGGCGCTCGCCACCCGCTCAAGCTCTTCCAGGCTCAGCACCTCGGCCTTCGGCAGGAAGACCATGTGCTCGGCCATGCAATAGACGCAGCGCAGGTCGCAGCGGTCGGTGACCGACAGCCGCAGATAGGTCACGTTGCGGCCATAACCGTCGATCAGCGCCGGCGGATTGGCGTAGACGGCCGGGGCGTCGTAGGGGCTCATAACCCGCCTAAGATAGAAGGGAACGGGCCTTGACGAAAGGGGCAGGCGCGATGCAACGCCTCGAGGCGCTCGTGCTGGCCGCCGGACTGGGCCGCCGGTTCGGCGGCGGCAAGCTCACCGCGCCCTGGAACGGCGGCGTGCTGCTGGACGGCGCGCTGGCCGCCGCCTTCGCCGCGCCGGCCCGCTCGGTGACGCTGGTCACCGGCGCAGACGCCGACCGCGTGGCGGCCGCGGCCCGGGCCTGGGCCGACCGGGCCGGCCAGCCGGATCGCCTGGCGGTGGCGCACGCGCCGGCCTTCGCCGAGGGCCTGGGCGCCTCCCTGCGCACAGGCGCCGCTGTCCTGCCGGCCGACGCGGCGGGGGTCTTCATCTTCCTGGGCGACATGCCCCGGGTCCCCACGGCCGTGCTGCAGTCCCTGGCCGATGCGGTTCTGGCGGGCGCCCCCGCCGCCGCCCCGCAGTTCGCCGGCCGCCGCGGCAATCCCGTCCTGCTGGGCGCCGCCCTGATTCCGGCGCTTGACGCCCTCACCGGCGACCAGGGGGCCCGCGAGATCCTCCGCCGCCTGGGCGACAGGCTGGCGCTGGTGGAAGCCCCCGACGACGGCGTGCTCTTCGACGTCGACCTCCCCGAGCATCTCTCGTCGGCCTAGGCCTTCACGAACGGCAGCGAGGTGGTCGGCTTGCCGGTCAGGGCCAGAAGGGCGTTGGCGACCGCAGGCGCGATCACCGGCGTCCCCGGCTCCCCCGCGCCGGAGGGCGCGGCGGTCGAAGGCACGATGTAGGTCTCCACCGTCGGCGCCTCGGAGTTCCGCAGGACCCGGTAGCCGTCGAAGTTGGCCTGCTCCACCCGGCCGTCCTTCAGGGATATCCGGCCGAACAGCGCCCCCGACAGGCCGTAGCAGGTCCCGCCCTCCATCTGGGCGGCGATCTGGTCGGGCGCGACGGCCGTGCCGCAGTCGATGGCGGTCACCACCCGGCCCACCCTGGGGACCCCGTCCACCAGCCTGACCTCGGCCACCTGCGCAACCACCGAGCCGAAGCACTCGTGCACCGCCACGCCGCGGGTCCAGCCCTCCGGCGCGGGCGTCGTCCAGCCCGCCTTCTCGGTCGCCAGGTCCAGCGCCGCCAGCCGCCGCGCCGCGCCGGCCTTGCGGTAGAGGGCGCGGCGGTAGTCCACCGGGTCCTTGCCGGCCCGCCGCGCCAACTGGTCGATGGTGTGCTCCATGGCGAAGGCCGTATGGGTCGCCCCCACCGAGCGCCACCACAGCACCGGCACGCCGACGTCGGGCAGGATCACCTGGGCGTCCACCGCCGGCGTAGCCGTCAGGTAGGGCGAGCCCAGGGTCCCCTCCACCGCGGTCTGGTCCAGCTTGCCGCCGCCCATGGGCGAACCCTTCAGGATCGACTGGGTGACGATCCGGTGGCGCCAGGCGGTGGGATAGCCGTCCTTGTCCACCGCGACGCGCACGGCGTGGTGGGTTAGCGGCCGGTAGCAGCCGGCGGCCATGTCGTCCTCCCGCGTCCAGACCAGCTTCACCGGCGTGGCCTTGCCGACCTCCTTGGCGATGTGGACGCACTCGGCCACGTAGTCGGAGTTGAAGCTGGCGCGGCGCCCGAACGAGCCGCCGGCGTAAAGCGTCTCGATCTGGACCTGGGCCGGCAGGGCGCCCACGATCTTGGCGGCGTTGAGCTGGTCCATCGTTGGGATCTGGGAGCCGAAGATCAGCCGGGTCCTGCTCCCGTCGGCGATCGCCACGCAGTTCATCGGCTCCATCGCCGCATGCGCCAGGTAGGGGAAGTCGTAGGTCGCCGAAAAGGCCTCGGGCCCGTTCGCCGCGGCGGCGTCGCCCCGGCTGTCGAACGCCGTCCATTTGGCCTTGCCCGTGGGCTGGGCCCGTCCGGCGGCCATGTCGCGGAACCCCTGGGCGATCTGGTCGGAGCTGCGGGTCTCCGACTTCGACTCGTCCCAGGTCACCTGCAGGGCGTCGCGGCCCTGGCGCGCGGCCCAGGTGTCCCGGGCCACCACCGCCACGCCGGTGGGGATCTGGTGCACCGCCACGACGCCGGGGACCTGTCTGGCCGCTTTGGCGTCGAAGGCCTTCACCGTGGCCCCGAAGGTCGGCGCATGCGCCACCATGGCGGTGAGCATGCCGGGCAGGTGGACATCCTGGGTGAAGCGGGCCGTCCCGTCGCTCTTGGCCTGGGCGTCCTTGCGGCGCACCCGGCCGGTGCCCACCAGGGTGAAGGTCTTGGGGTCCTTCAGCACCGGGGCTTCCGGCGGCGGGATCTTGCCGGCGTCGGCCAGCAGCTCGGCGAAGGTCGCCTGCTTGCCGGAGGCCGTGTGGCTGACCACCCCGTCGCGCACCGCGATCTCGGCCGCGGGCGCGGCCCAGCGCCTGGCCGCCGCGCCGACGAACATCGCGCGCGCCGCCGCCCCGGCCTTGCGCAGCTGCAGCCAGGAGTTGGCGATGGCGGTCGACCCGCCGGTGGCCTGGACGCCCATCGCGGCGTTGGCGTAGAGCTTGGCGTCGGCCGGCGCCTGCGCGACCTTCACCTTCGACCAGTCGGCGTCCAGCTCCTCGGCGACGATGGCCGCCAGGCCCGCGTGCGAGCCCTGACCGAATTCCACATGCTTGCAGACCACGGTCACCAGCCCCTGCGGGTCGATGCGGATGAACGGTCCGAAGGCGCCCAGATCCATCTTGCGCGCGCCCACGCCCAGGAGGTCCGCGGGCGAGCAGCCCACCAGCAGGGCGCCGCCGACCACGGCGGAGCCCACGATCAGGCCGCGGCGGGTGGCGCCGGCCTTGCGGAGGTCGGCGGGGGTGTTCATCAGGCGTTCTCCGCGGGCGTCAGGCCGGCGGCGTCCTTGATGGCGGCGCGGATGCGCTGGTAGGTCCCGCAGCGGCAGATGTTGCCGTCCATGGCCGCGTCGATATCGGCGTCCGTGGGCCGGGGCGTCTTGGCCAGCAGCGCCGTCGCCGACATGATCTGGCCCGACTGGCAGTAGCCGCACTGGGGCACGTCGTGCTTCGCCCAGGCCTGCTGCAGCGGATGGCTGCCGCCCAGGCCCTCGATAGTGAGGATCTTGACCCCCGCCAGGGTCGAGGCCGGCGTCTGGCACGACCGGACCGGCGCGCCGTCGGCCAGCACCGTGCAGGCGCCGCACTGGCCCACCCCGCAACCGTACTTGGTCCCGGTGAGCGACAGGCCGTCGCGCAGCACCCACAGGAGCGGCATGTCCGGCGTGGCCTCCACCGCCAGCGCCTTGCCGTTGATGTCCAAGGTCAGCGCCATGAAGCGTCCTCCGAAACCGGCTCCATCTTAACGGTGTTCAGCGGATTCGGTAAGAGTCCGCGACGTGGCGGCGGGGCGGCCGACCCGCTACGGTTCGAGGCCCCGCCCGAGGATCCCGCATGGACGCATTCCCCGCCTACTTCCCGCTGACCGGCCGCACGGTGGTGATCGCCGGCGCCGGCGAGGCGGCGGAGGCCAAGGCCCGGCTGTTCGCAGGCTCGCCGGCGGCGGTGGTCCGCGCCGCGGGACCGGAGGCGTTCCTGGCCGGAACCTACCGCGGTGCGGCGCTGGTCTTCGTGGCCAGCGACGACGACCTGTTCATCCAGGCCGCGGTCAACGCCGCCCACGCCGCCCATGTGCCGGTGAACGTCGTGGACCGTCCGACGCTCTGCGACTTCACCACGCCGGCGGTGATCGACCGGGGGGAGGTGGTGGCGGCGGTGGGCACCGGCGGCGCCTCGCCGATGCTGGCCGGCCTGCTGCGCAGCGCCGTCGCCGCCTGCATCCCGGAGGGCGCCGGCCGGCTCGCGGCCCTGTTCCGGCAGCACCAGGCCGAGGTGCGCGAGGCCCTGCCCGACCTCGCCCAGCGCCGGGCTTTCCTGCGCGCGGCGCTTCTGGGCCCCGCGGCCGATGCGGCGATGGCCGGCGAAACGGACCGGGCGCGAAGCCTGTTCCTGCAGGCGCTGGCGCAGGGGCCGCAGGCGGCGGGGATCGTGCAGTTCGTGGCCGGCCGCGGGCCGGCGGACCTGCTGACCCTGCGCGCCGCCCGGGCCCTGGCCGAGGCCGACGTCCTGGTCGCCGATCCCGACACGGCGGCCGAGGTGCTGGAGCTGGCGCGCCGAGACGCCGAGCGGCGGGCGCCCGCCGACGTCACGCCGGCGCAGATGACGGCCCTGGCGCAGCAGGGCCTGCGGGTGGTGCGGGTGGCGACCGGCCCGCTGGACGCCGAAGCCCTGCGGGCGATCGGGTCCGCAGGCGTGACGGTGGAGGTGCTGCTGGCCGCGCCGGCCTAGTGATCAAGGGGGCGGTGGCGGGTCTCCGGCAGCAGCAGCAGGCAGGTGATCACCGACAGCAGGGTGAAGGCGAACGGGTACCAGAGACCTGAATAGATATCGCCCGTGGCCGCGACGATGGCGAAGGCCGTGAAGGGCACGAAGCCGCCGATCCAACCGGTGCCGATGTGGTAGGGCAGGGACATGGCGGTGTAGCGGATCCGCGTCGGGAACAGCTCCACCAGCGTCGAGGCGATGGGGCCGAACAGGGCGGTGGCGGCGATCACGAACACCAGCAGCACTCCGAAGGCGCCGGCGAGGTTCATCCGCGCCGGGTCGGCCTTGGCGGGGTAGCCGGCGCCGGCCAGCGCGGCCTTGATCCGCGTCTCCACGTCGTTGCGGGTGGCCTTGAGCGCGTCCTTCGGCAGCCCGCGGGCGTCGACGGAGTCCACCGCCGTGGTTCCCAGCAGAACCTGCGCCCTGGCGCCCGCCGGGGCGGCGCGGTTGGAATAGGAAACGCCGGCGTTGGCCAGCACGCTCTTGGCGATGTCGCAGGACGAGACGAAGGCCGCCTTGCCGACGGGGTCGAACTGCAGCGAGCAGTCCGCCGGGTCGGCGGCCACCACCACCGGCGCGCGGGCCTGGGCCTCGGCCAGGGCCGGGTTCAGGGTCTGCGCCAGCATGTGGAAACCCGGGAAGTAGGCGACCAGCATCAGGGTCATGCCGAACAGCATCACCACCTTGCGGCCGATCTTGTCCGACAGCCAGCCGAACAGGACGTAGAGCACGGCGCTGACCGCAGTCGCCGCCATCATCAGGCCGTTGATGGTCTCCGGCGGGACCTTCAGGAACTTCTCCATGAAGGTCTGCACGTAGAAGAAGACCGTGTACCAGACCGCGCCTTGCGCCGACATGATCGCCACCAGCGCCAGCAGTACGATCTTCAGGTTCTTCCATTGGCCGAAGGCCTCGGCGTAGGGGGCTTCGGAGCCCTCGCCGGCGGCCTTCATGCGGGCGAAGGATGGGCTTTCGCTGAGCTTGAGCCGCATCCAGATGGAGATGGCCAGAAGGCCGGCGGAGACCAGGAAGGGGATGCGCCAGCCCCAGGCGTCGAAGGCCGCGGGGCCGGCGACGGCGCCCACCGCCAGCCGCGTCGCCAGGATCACCAGCAGCGCGCCGAACAGGCCGAACGCCGCCGAGGTCTGCACCCAGCTCGTCGAACGTCCGCGCGCGCCGGGCGGGGCGTGCTCGGCCACATAGATCGCCGCGCCGCCGTATTCGCCGCCCAGCGCGAAGCCCTGCAGGATGCGCATCAGCACCAGCAGCGCCGGCGCCAGGATCCCCACCTGGGCGTAGGTGGGCAAGAGGCCGATGGCCACCGTGGCCGCCCCCATCAGCACCACCGTCACCAGGAAGGCGCCCTTGCGGCCCACCCGGTCGCCGATCCGCCCGAACACCAGCGCGCCGATCGGCCTGAAGGCGAAGCCTGCGCCGAATAGGGCCAGGGCGGCGATATAGCCGGCGGTGTCGGTGAGGCCCGAGAAGAAGGTCTTGGAGATGATCTGCGTCAGGCTGCCGAAGACGAAGAAATCGTACCACTCGAACGCCGTGCCCGCCGCCGAGGCTGCGACCACGGTCCGCAGCGACCCGCGTTTCACGGGCGCTTCAACGCCTTCGACGGCGATCTCCACCATGCCTTGCCTCCCCGGACTGCCGGGAAGGTCTAGAGCGTGACAGCCGGAAGTGGAAGCCGGTTCCGGCGACCATCACGCTCTATTTCAAAGACTTGCTGAACATGGTTGGTTCGAAGAGAATCAAACATGTTCTAGCCCGGGGGCGGTTGGAAGACCTGCCGGCGCCGCGTCAGGCGACGGCGGCGGCGGTATCGGATTGGGCGCTCGCCACGGCGCAAAGCCGGCCGATCTCGGTGATCAGCGCCGCCGGTGCGATCGGCTTGCCCACCACGCCATCCATCCCGGCGTCCAGATAGGCGGACCGCTGGTGGGACAGCACGTTTGCGGTCAGGGCCACGATCGGCGCGGCGGCGTTGGGACCGCCTTCCCTGCGGATGCGGCGGGCGGCTTCCAGACCGTCGATGCCCGGCATCTGCACGTCCATCAGAATGATGTCGAAGGCGCTGCGATTCGCGGCCTCGACGCCCAGGAGGCCGTCGGCGGCGGTCTCGACCACCGCGCCCAGGTTCTCCAGCAGCTTGGTGACGATCATCCGGTTGGTGGCGTTGTCCTCCACCACCAGCACCCGCAGCCGCTCCACGAGCGCGTCGCCGGTCTCGACCTGAGCGGCCGGGGTCGCCGTGGCGGCGGCGGCGATCTCCAGCCAGAACATCGAACCCTCGCCCTCGACGGAGGTGAAGCCCACGTCGCCGCCCATCATCTCGGCAAGGCGCAGCGTGATCGCCAGGCCCAGGCCCGAGCCGCCGAACCGGCGGGTGGTGGAGGCGTCGCCCTGGTCGAAGCGCTGGAAGATCCGCGCCTGGGCGGCCTGCGGCACGCCGACGCCGGTGTCCTCCACCTCGAAGCGGAGCAGCCCCGCCGTCTTCCCCGGGCGGCAACGCAGGGTGACGCCGCCCTGCAGGGTGAACTTGACCGCGTTGCCCAGCAGGTTGAACAGCGCCTGGCGCAGGCGCACCGGGTCCGCCTGCACCCATGCGACCGCCGGGTCCACCTCGACCGTCAGGCTCAGGCCCTTGGCCTCCGCCTGCGGACGCAGCAGCCGCGCCACGCCTTCGGCCACTTCGCGCGGATTGAGCGGTTCGTTGGACAACTCCAGATGCCCCGCCTCGATCTTCGAGAAGTCGATGACGTCGTTGAGCAGTTCGGCCAGCATCTGGCCGCAGGAGAGCGCCTCCTCGAGCATCTTGCGCCCGTCGCCGGTGAGTTGCTCCGCCTTCAAGAGGTGCAGCACCCCCATGACGCCGTTCATCGGCGTGCGGATCTCGTGGCTCATGTTGGCCAGGAAGGAAGCCTTGGCCTCGGCCGCCGATTCCGCGGCGCGCTGGGCCTCGACCAGGTCCAGCTCCTGGCGCTTGCGCACGTCGAAGTCGTGCACCAGGCCCACGCCCTTCAGCCAGCGTCCCGTGCGGCTGCGCTTCAGGTGGTGGAACACCCGCACCCAGCGGACCTCGCCGTTGGGCTTGATGATGCGGGTCTCGAACGCCTCGCCCGATTCGCGGCGCCCGGCGCGGATGTCGAGGAACGCCTGGCGGACGGCGGGAACGTCGTCGGGGTGGAAGTTGGGGAAGCGCAGCTTCAGCGCATCCTCGTAGGTGCTCGAGGCCGAGCCGATCACCTTCTTGAACTCGGGCGAGGCCCAGAAGGTCTTGGCCACGTGGTCGATCTCGTAGACGCCGGCGTCGGCGGCTTCGAGCGCCAGCTTCAGGCGCCGGGCGTTGACCTGCGCGTCGCGACGGGCCTGGGCCAGGGCGGAGATGTCGTCGATATAGACGACCATGCCGCCGACGCGCCCCTTGGCGTCCCGCCACGGACGGCCCTCCCAGCGGACCCAGTGCGACACGCCCTGGCTGTCGGTGAAATGGTCCTCCGGGCAGGCCACGACTTCGCCCAGCAGCACCTGCCCGTGCGCGCTCAGGAAGCGCTTGGGCACGTTGGGAAAGACATCCTGCAGGCGATGGCCGACGTGCTCGCGCCGGGTCAGGTCGAAGACCTGCCGCCAGCGCGGACTGACCACCATGTAGCGCAGCTCGCGGTCGAACATGGCCACGGCGAAGGGCGCGGCCTCCACCAGCTGGTGCATCCGCTGCTCGCCGAGCCGCGCGGCGTCGCGCGCCGCGGTGAGCTCGGTGATTTCCTGGGAAATTCCCCGCAGGGCGAAGTTCCCGCCGGGCCGGGGCTCCGTATGGAACGTCGCCCGCCAGGCCGTGCAGCGGCCGTCCTTGTTCAGGAAGCGGTGCTCGACGGCGCCGGGGAGGCCCTCCTCCACGCCGCGGCGCATGGCCTCCAGAAGCTCCTGGCGGTCTTCAGGGTGCAGCCGGGCGGCGAAAGCCTTCGGGCAGGAGATCTCGGCGGCCGTGAAGCCGGTGTGACGGGCGATATTCTCCGACCAGCGGATCTGCCGCTCGGCGGGCTCGTACGACCAGGCGCCGATGCCGGCGGCGTCGGAGAGCAACCGCCGCGTGCGCCGCGCCTCCTCCACCTCGGGGTCGCGGCTTTCGTCGGGAGACAGCTCCCGCAGGATTCCGATGAAGTAGCCGTCCGCCGTCCGCTGTATCCGGTGTGCGAACCAGCACCAGTCGCCGGTCTTCGTCCGCAGTCGGAAAACACGGTCGGCCGTCGTCCGGTCGGATGGCTCGATCGCCGAATGGGTATAGGTCGCCAGGTCGTCGGGATGGACGAGGGCGCTGAGCCTCGTGCCGACGAGCTCGTCTTCGCGCCAGCCCGTCGCCCCGACCCAGGCCGGGTTCACCAGCTTCACGGCGGCGTCCGGCCCGACGACAAACATCAGCTCGCGGCTGTTCTTGAACAGCAGCTCGATCAGCGCCTGATCGCCTGTCAACGCAACGGCCGTGTCGTGCTCGCCCATCGAGCCCCCTCCAATATCCAGCGACCCTAAATCGGCACCGGTAAACGCGAGGTTGGCGTCGGCGAACGTCGTTACCAATGGTCGTAAAATGTGATTGCCCCTTATTGCGAATGGTTCTCATTGCAAGGCGGCGCTGTTGCAAATAAGAACGCCTCTCAATAACAGTCGTGGAGGGGACGTTGGGAAGCATGAGGGGGACGGGCCGCGGGGTCGTAGGCCGCGCCAGACGCCGGAGTTGGGCGCAGGGCCTGGCGGTCCTCGCCGGGGCGGCCAGCCTAGGCGGAGCCGGGCAGGCCGCGGCGGCGGAGGCCGAGGCGACCGCGGCGGTGGAGGTCTCGGGCGTCGACGTCCAGGGCGCGCACCGGCCACTGGATGCGGACACCGGCCTTTCGGTGCTGCCGACCACGATCCAGGATACGCCGCAGGCGGTCAGCGTGATCGGGGCGGCCCAGCTCAAGGCCCAGGGCGTCAACAGCCTGGAAGGCGCCCTGCGCAACGTGCCGGGCATCACCATCGCCATCGGCGAGGGCGGCACGCTCAGCGGCGACCAGTTCAAGATCCGCGGCTTCGACGCCAAGGACGACGTGTATGTGGACGGTCTGCGCGACTTCGGGTCCTACACCCGTGACAGCTTCAACTATGAAGAGGTGCAGGTCCTGAAGGGCCCGTCGGGCGCGATGTTCGGCCGGGGCGCCACCGGCGGGGCGATCAACACCCTCTCCAAGTCGCCGAAGCTGGCGGATTTCGTCGCGGTGGACGGCTATGCGGGCAACGGCGACTACTATCGCGCCCTGGCCGACATCAACCATCAGTTCGGATCGACCACAGCGGTGCGACTGAACCTGATGGGCAACGACACCGGCGTCGTGGACCGCGACCACATCTATTCCAAGCGCTGGGGCGCGGCGGTGACGCTGGCGACCGGGATTGGGACCGACACCACCGCTTCGGTCAGCTACCTGCACCAGCACAACAAGGGTCGGCCCGACTACGGCATCATCATCGTCCAGCGTCCCGGCGACATCATCGCCAAGCCGGCCAGCGAATATGGCGTCGGCGTCGAACGCTCGACCTTCACCGGCTACCTCAACGACGTCGACCGTTCGGACGCCGACATCCTGACCGTGCGGCTCAGCCACCGGGTCAACGACAAGGTCATCCTGAACTCCGACACCCGCTACGGCGTCTATTCGCGCTACTTCCAGTATTCGACCCTGGACCAGTGCACGGCGGCCTGCACGGCGGCGCTGTTCGACGGCAACCCCGCGACCGAGGCCAATGGCGGCAACGGCGGCCAGGGCCCCTACGACATGGACGCCTGGGGCTTGCAGAACATCACCACGGCGCGGATCGACTACGATCTCGGAAGCCTGAGGAACCAGATGATCCTCGGCGTCGACCTGTCGCGCCAGGAGAACGACAAGCTGATCTACGCCTACGCCCTGCCGGCGGGCTTCACGACCCGGCAGGTGATCCCGCGCCCGCTGGTCAACCCGAACCCCAACTTCCCAGCGGGCTATGCGGTGTTCCGCGCGGTTCCCGGCCAGAGCATCAGCTGTGTGGGGGCGGGCAACTGCACCACCCAGGTGAACGGGGCGACGGTGTTCACCAACACCGCGGGAACGGCGACGCAGGACAGTTCGGGCAAATCGACCGACGCCGGCATCTTCCTGACTGACCGCCTCTGGTTCAGCGACCAGATCTCGATGATCGGAAGCTACCGTATCGATCGCTATACCGCCGAGCTGAATTCCCTGCTCTTCAACAACACGACGACCGACATCAAGGTGAAGCCGACGCTGAAGAGCCCCCGCGTCAGCGTGGTGTTCGAGCCGGCCAGCGACCAGACCTTCTACGCCTCATGGGGCAAGTCGCAGACCCCGCAGGGCACCTCGATCGTCGGCTCCGGCGCGGCGCTGGCGGTGACCACCAAGGACCTGAAGCCCGAGGACAGCGAGATCTGGGAAGCCGGGGCGAAGATCCGCATCCCGTCGACCCACCTCTACGCGACGGCGTCGATCTTCAACATCAAGAAGGACAACGCCCTGCAGACCGATCCGGACACCGGCTTCCTGCAGGCCCAGTCCGGCGAGCGGCAGCAGGTCAAGGGCGTCGAACTGGGCGTCACCGGCGATATCACCGCGGCCTGGACGGTGAGCGCCGGCTACACCTACCTCGACGCGAAGATCAAGGAATCCTTCACCAACTGCGCCGTGCCCACCAGCACCACGGGCACGCCGACGGGCATCGTCTGCGCCGTGGGCGTGACGGTGGCCGTTCCGGTCGTGAATACGGTCGCGGTCGGCCAGCAGGTGACCTTCGTACCGAAGCACTCCGCCAGCTTCTTCACCACCTACGACCTCGGCGCGGTGCTGGACGGGCTGTCGGTGGGCGGCGACGTCACCTACCAGAGCAAGCAGAACGTCGGCTACACGCCCCGCAGCATCAGCTACGCCGACCGGGCGACGCTGGTGGCGTCGCGGCTCTCGGTCGTGCCGGCCAACGTCACGCTGGACGCCTACGCGGCCTACAAGGCCGGCCCGTACCGCATCGCGATCAACCTCTACAACATCACCGACCGGCTGAACTACACCCAGGTGTTCGGCAACCGGGCGGTCCCCGCGGCCGGACGGACGGTGATCCTCTCGCTGGGCGCCGCGTTCTAGGCCGCCCGGCTCGACGTTACGGACGCGACCGCTTCGGCCGGGGCGGCCACGTTCGCGGGCCATTCCTCCTCCCCGGAATGGTCTAGACTGGCGGGGAGGGCCGCACGTCGCGGCCCTCCCCGCATTTCTTCGCCGGAGTCCCGCATGCTGGTGACCATCGAGGGCGTGCTCAGCCCCAAGGACGCCGCCCGCTTCCTGAGCCGGCTGGCCGCGGCCGACTGGGTGGACGGCCGGGCGACGGCGGGGGAGCAGTCGGCGCTCGCCAAGCGCAACCTGCAGGTTCCCGAGGATGCGCCGGTCGCCCGCGAGCTGGGCGAGGAGATCCTGGGCGCTCTTGGCCGCAACCCGGGCTTCGTCTCCGCCACCCTGCCGCTCAGGGTCTTTCCGCCGCTGTTCAACCGCTACGAGACGGGGATGGGCTTCGACACCCATGTGGACAACGCCATCCGGTTCGCAGGCCCCGTCCGCTTCCGCACGGACATCTCGGCCACCCTGTTCCTCAGCGACCCCGAAACCTACGACGGCGGGGAGCTGATCGTCGAGGACGCCTATGGGGAGCATGCGGTGAAGCTCGGCCCGGGCGACCTTGTGCTGTATCCGGCCGCCAGCCTGCACCGGGTGGCGCCGGTGACCCGCGGATCGCGCCGGGCGGCGTTCTTCTGGGTGCAGTCCATGGTCCGCGCCGACGGCCAGCGGACGCTGCTCTACGACCTGGACAACGCCATCCAGGCCGTGAGCGCCAGGCTGGGCCAGGGCGACCCCGCCGCCGTCGCCCTGGCGGGGAGCTACCACAACCTCCTGCGGATGTGGGCGGAGGTCTAGGCCGACCCGCCGAGGGCGTTCCGCCGCGCCCGGCGGCGCAGCCACATGACGACGCCCGAGAGCGCCAGCACGGTGGGCGCGAGGCCGCCCAGGGCGATGACCGTCCGCCAGGCCGGCCCGGTATCGGTTCCGTCGTGGATGCGGCGCATCAGCCGCGACAGCGGATCGGGGCCGCCCTGGCCGCTCCGGCCGCCCTTCACCGCGCCGTCGGCGTCGGCCACCTGGACGGCGGCGGGCGCCTCGGCGTCCGGGGTCGTGACCTGCAGGCGCCAGGCGGGCGCCTTGCCGACGACGGGGACGCTGATGCTGACGAGGCGGGCGCCGGGCCTTAGGGCCAGGGCGCCGGCCCGGTCGATGAAGAGGTGCGGATGGGGGATCGGCGGGGCGAAACGTCCCGCACCGCCGCCGGGCGCACCGCCCCGGGGCTCGGCCAAGCCGAACAGCGCGCGGGCGGTCTGCGGGAACGAGATGTAGACCCCGGTGAGTGACAGCACCGCCAGCGGAATGCAGATCCAGAAGCCCACCATGTGGTGCAGCTTGAACAGCTTCGACGACCCGCGGCGCCAGCGCAGGGCCTTGAGGAACCCGCCGCCGCGCGGCCACCAGAGCCAGAGGCCGGTGGCGCAGGACGCGAACATCGCCCAGCCCAGCCAGCCCACCACCTTGCGCCCGACCTGCGGGATCAGCAGGGTCCCGTGCAGCCGGTGCATCACCTGGCTGAAGGATTGGGAGAGATCCGCCCGGCCCAGCACCCGGGCGGTGGGCGGATCGAGCCAGACGGTGAGGCTGCGCGGCCGTCCACCGGCGTCGGGCGGTCCGGAAAGCCGGCCGGTCGCCACCACCGGATCGCCGGCCTTCTGCGGCAGGCGAAGCTGGGCCAGGGCCGCGCGGCCGGCGAAGGCCGCCCCGGCCGCATCGGCGTAGGCGGAGAGCGGCAGGGCGGCTTCGGGCCCGCTCACGGCGAAGCGCTCCGGATGCAGGGCGCGGTCCAGGGGTTCGCGCCAGACCAGGATGGCCCCCGACAGACTAAGCGGCGCCAGCACGACCAGCAGGCCGGCGCCGATCCAGAGGTGCACGTCGAGCCAGAGGCGCCGCAAGCGTCCGAAAGGCGATCTGGTCATGCGCTCCCCCCGACAAACCCGCCGCAGCCCGGTGTGGATAATGCGACCGATTTTCATTTGCAATATCGCCGGATCGCAATGCCGATGGATTCCGCGCGCCGGCGTGCAACGAATCCGCGTGGGGCTGGTTGTCTTGCGGCGCGGGGGGCCGCACGCGAGGACGCGCCATGGCGACGGTGGCCCCCTACGACCTGCTCCGTCCCTTCCTGTGGATCGCGCTTGCCGCCTTCCTCTGCGGCTTCGGCGGCTATCTCGTCCTGAGCGCGCCGGCCCCGCAGCGCCCGGAGCGTGCGCAGCCCGTGGCTTCGCCCCGGATGGAGACTGCCTATGGCGGCGGTCCCTTGCGCGATGTCTGATTCCTAGAGGCCGCCCCGGGCCACGAACCAGCCGTTGCGGAAGCCGGCGTCGACCTTGCCGTAGACGAACGGCCGGCCCTCCGGCGTGGTCAAGCGGCCGCCCGCCGCCTCCAGCACCGCATGGCCGGCGGCGATGTCCCATTCCATGGTCGCGCCGTGACGCGGATAGATGTCGGCGGTTCCCTCGGCGATGCGGCAGAACTTGATGGAGGAGTCCATCGGCTGGCGCGACGTGAAGTGGTAGGCGGCCGCGAGTTCCTCGGCCACCGCCTCCTTCATGGTGTGGCTGACCAGCGCCACCGCCGCGCCCTGGGTCCAGGGCCGCACCCGCACCGGACGCGCGTCTCCGCCCGCCTGCCGCTTCATCGCGGCGCCGCCCTGCGTGAACCAGGTCTCGTTCGAGGCGGGCGCCGTCACCGCCCCGGCCACCGGTCGCCCATGCTCGATCAGGGCGATGTTGACGGTGAAGTTCGGGTCGCCGCGCACGAAGGCCTTGGTGCCGTCCAGCGGATCCACCAGGAAAAACCGCGGGCCGATGGCCTCGGGCACGCCGAAGTCGCTGGCGTCCTCCTCGGAGATCACCGGCAGGTCGGGGTAGAGGCGCTTTAGCCCGGCCAGGATCAGCGCCTCGCCGCGGCGGTCGGCCTCGGTGACCGGGCTGTTGTCGGCCTTGCGGTCGACCACCACGTCGGAGCGCCAGAGCGGCAGGATCAGCTTCGCAGCCGCTTCGCAGACGTCCGCCAGGGACGCGCCGAGGTCATTGATCGCCGCGTCGGGCATCCCTGCAATCCACCGTAAACTCGCGCCCCGCCGCCGGCCCCAGGCCTGGAGCCTGGAACAAAGCGCCGATCCATCCTGTCGACAGGAGGTCTGTAAAGTCGCAGCGACGGTTTTCCAACGGATCAAATCAGACCAGAGTCCCGAACCATGAGCGATGTCGCCCCCGCCGAACCTGTGACCGCGCCGCCCGAGCCGCCGCGTCCCGCCGAACTGGCCGCCTATCTAGCGGCGCGCATGTGCCACGACTTCATCAGTCCCGCGAGCGCCATCGTCTCGGGTCTCGACCTCCTGGAGGACCCCACCGCCCAGGACATGCGCGACGAGGCCATGAGCCTGATCGCGTCCAGCGCGCGCAAGCTGGCCGACCTGCTGCAGTTCACCCGGGTCGCCTTCGGCGCCTCGGCGGCGGCGGAAACCTTCGACAGCCGGGTGCTGGAAGCCCTGGTCCGCGGCGTGTTCGCGCACATGCGCGCCGAGCTCGACTGGCAGGTGGAGCCGCCGTCGGTGAACAAGCCCGCGGCGCGCGCGCTCCTGAACCTGGCCCAGCTCGGCGGGGCGGCCCTGCCGATGGGCGGGACCACCCGGGTTCGCGCGGCGCAGGACGCCGGAACCGTGACGTTCGCCGTGGAGGCGATCGGCGGCCGCGCGCGGTTGCGCCCGGAGGTGCTGGCCGGGCTGCGCGGCGAGGGCATGGGCGAAGGGCTGCACGGCCACTGGGTGCAGGCCTACTATCTGCACCTGCTGCTGCGCGACGCCGGCGGCCGGGTGTTCGCCGACGTCTCCGAGGGGCAGGTCACCTTTGCGGCGACCATCCCGGGCGACGGCTGAATTTTTCCCCGCGCCATACGCCTCCTTAACCACCGCTGCGCCAAAACGGCAGGGAGGGGAAGGAGCGCATCGTTGAAGACCTGCCTGATCGTCGACGACAGCCGCGTGATCCGCAAAGTCGCCCGACGCATACTCGAGGACATGGGCTTCGAAATCGCTGAAGCCGCCGATGGGGTGGAAGCCCTGGCCTGGTGCCGCGCGGCGATGCCGGACGCGATCCTGCTCGACTGGAACATGCCGGTGATGAACGGCATCGACTTCCTGAAGCACTTGCGCGCCGAGCCGGGCGGCGACCAGCCGACCGTGGTGTTCTGCACCGTCGAAAACGACATGAACCGGATCGTCGAGGCGCTCGACTGCGGCGCGGACGAGTACATCATGAAGCCCTTCGACGGCGACATCATCGCCTCGAAGTTCGCTCAGGCCAGGCTCGCATGAGGTCCGACGACGCCCTGCTGGTCAGCCAGCTCTGCGCCGCGCGCGCCGGGCTGAAGGTCGACCCCGAGAAGACCTACCTCCTGGAAAGCCGGCTGGCCCCCGTGGCCCGCCGCGACGGCTTCGGCTCCATCGCCGACCTCCTGGCCTCCCTGCGCGCCAAGCGCGAGGAGCGGACGATCTGGGCGATCGTCGAGGCGATGACCATGGGCGAGACCTCGTTCTTCCGCGACCACAAGCCGTTCATCCGGTTCCGCGACGAGGTGCTGCCGGACGTGGTCCGCCGGCGTTCCGGCTCGCCGGTGCGGATCTGGAGCGCGGCCTGCGCCGCGGGCCAGGAAGTCTATTCGCTCGCCATGCTGGTCGACGGCCAGTCGCCGCATCTCTCGGGCGCACGCATCGAGCTCTACGGCTCGGATCTGAACGAGCGGGCGCTGGAGAAGGCCCAGAGCGGCCTCTATACCCAGTTCGAGGTGCAGCGCGGCCTGCCGATCCGCCAGCTCGTGCAGCATTTCGAGAAGGCCGACGACATGTGGATCCTGTCGCCCCGCATCCGGCAGATGGTGCGCTGGCGGCGGATCAACCTGGTCGGCGACCTTTCGGCGCTGGGCCAGTTCGACGTGATCTTCTGCCGCTACCTGCTCTCGTCGCTGGTCGCGCCGATGCGGGCGCGGGTACTGGAAAGCCTCGCCATGGCGCTGGCGCCCGGCGGCTACCTGGTTCTCGGCGAAGGCGAGACGGCGGCGGCGATCACCGACGCCCTGCAGCCGCTCGCCGGCGACGGCGGCCTCTTCGGACGTAACCCGGCGTTCCGCGCCGCAGCCTGACCCGCAAGCGAAAAGTCCCGCCGCCCGAGGGCGACGGGACTTCGATTCCCTGCAACAGGCTGAAGCCTAGTGCTTGGCGTCGTTCGCCGTGTCGGTCACCGCCGAGCCGGCGGATTTCACGTCCTTGCCGGCGCCGGCCACGGTGTTGCAGGCCGAAACCGCGAGGCTGGCGGCAAGCATAGTCAGCAGAACCAAGGTACGCATCGTCATCGTCTCCAGAAGGTGGGGAAACTCGCCCAGCGCCAACGTTCACGCTGCGGCGGAGTTCCCTCCGGCCGCCTGGCTATTTTCCTCGGGCGCCGCGGCGGGGGTGGGGAAGATCAGGCGGGCGGTGACGCCGCCGCACGCATTGCGCACAAGCTCGGCCCGGCCCCGCAGCTGCCGGGCGAAGGCGGTCATCAGGGTGCGGCCGACGCCGGCCGCGCTCAGCGCCCCTTCCGCCGCCGCCCCGTCGTCGGAGATCTCCAGCCAGGCCTCCTCGCCCTCGACCCGGAAGTTGACGGTGAGCTTGCCGCCGCGCCGGGCGAAGGCGTGCTTCTGGGCGTTGGTGATGGCCTCGACCGCGAAGAGGGCCAGCGGGGCCAGGCGGTCGGGATCGATGACCAGGGCGTCAACGGCGAGCTCCGTCTCCACCTGTGGGCCATGCAGCATCTCGCCGGCGATGAGCTGGGCGGTCAACTCCTCGAGGAAGGGGCGCAGGTCCACGCGTTTCAGGTCCGGCCCCTGGTAGAGGGCGCGGTAGATCAGGGCGAGCGCGGTGATCCGCTGGCGGGTGTCGGACATCGCCGCCCGGGCAGCCGGGTCGCTCAGCGACCGCTGCTGCATGTTGAGCAGGGAGGAGATGACCTGCAGGTTGTTCTTCACCCGATGGTGGATCTCGCGCATCAGCGCATCCTTCTGCGCCAGGGTCTCGCGCAGCGACAGGTCGCGGCCGACGATGCCGTCGGCCATGCTTTCCAGGGTGCGGGCCAGGTCGCGGATCTCCGGGGGCGCCTGCTCGGCCTGGATGGGCCGCACCCCGAACCGGCCGCGGGCGTAGAGCTCGGCGATGCGCTGCAGATAGGCGATCCAGCGCAGCACCACCCTGTCGGTCACCACCGCCACCGCCGCCAGGGCCATGACGAAGGTGAGCAGCGGGAAGGCGAGCCCCGTCAGGGGATTGAGCCTGGCCCACGAGAACAGCCCCGGGGACTCGGCCGACAGCACGACGAACACGTCGTGGCCTATCAGGGGCGCCGCGGAGTAGATGCGGGTCTGGCCGCGGCGGTCGTCGGCCGACCAGACGTAGGAGCCGCCGGCGGTGGCGTGGGCGCGCCAGTCGGGCGGCAGATCGGGGAAGGCTTGCAGGTCGGTGAGCCCGATGTAGTGGCCGCTGTTGTCGGCCAGCGCCACCTCGGCCTTGGGCGGCAGGGCCGGGTCGCTGGCCGGGGGCTGCAGGCTGGACAGCGAGATCACCGCCACCAACGCCCCGTCGAACGCCTCGTTCTGGTCGCGGGCGCGCACGGCCGCCAGCAAGGCCGGCTGGTCGGCGTAGCTGGCGCCGGGGTCGCGGGTGATCACCAGATCGTCGCCGCCCGCCAGGCGCTGGAACCAGCTGCGGCTGAAGCGCTGGGTGTCCTCGGGCACGTCGTGCGCCGCGCAGGACACCCGGCCGACACGGTCGAAGCGGATCAGGTTCTCGTATCCGGGGATGCGGCGCGCGACCTCCGCCAGGCGCTGCGGGCACTCCAGCCCGACCGAGTTCGGGGCGAGGGTCTCCAGGAGGATGTCGGCGGCTTCGAGCCGGGCGCGGGCGGTGGACGCGCTGCGTTCGGCCGCGGCGCCCAGGTTGGCCTTGAGGGTCGTGGCCTCCCGGCGGAAAGCGATGGCCGACTGCAGGGCGCCCAGGAGCAGGAGGGGCAACAGTGCGATCGCCAGGGCCGTCATCAGACGGACCCGGATCGTGCTCGGCGATCCCCTGGACTGACCGGTCATGGCTGGACGATTTTGGTCCTAACGGACCGTGCTTAACCGCTCAGCGTCGGCCAGGATAGAGCGCATGGCGTCGCCGGCGGCTCCGCCGTCCCGGTCATAGGCGCCGTCTTCCAGGATGGCGTGCAGGGCGCGTCGCGCCCGGCTCACCCGGCTTTTCACCGTGCCCACCGCGCAATTGCAGATCTCGGCCGCCTCCTCGTAGGCGAAGCCGCCCGCCCCCACCAGGATCAGCGCCTCGCGCTGCTCGGCCGGCAGCATGGACAGGCCCTGGCGCAATTCGTCCAGCGCCACCGGCGCCTCGGGATCGTCCACCGCCACCAGGGTGCGCTCGGCCGCTTCCTGGTCGAGCTGGCTCTGCCGCCAGGACCGGCGCTTCTCGGAATAGAACTGGTTGCGCAGGATCATGAAGGTCCAGGCCTTCATGTTGGTGCCCATCTGGAACGAGGCCCGCGCGTCCCAGGCCTTCATCATGGCGTCCTGCGCCAGGTCGTCGGCGGCGGCGGGTTCGCCGCACAGGGTGCGGGCGAAGGCGCGCAGGTGGGGAATGAGCTGGACAAGCTCACGCTTGAACGCCTCGTCCTCCGCCGTCGTGCGGGGCGGGCGGACCGTTTCGTGGGGCGCGGCCATCAGCCGTTCCCCGGCCCGCGCTTGTCGGCCTGCCGCAGAATGTCGAGGAATTCGTCGGGCACCTGTTCGTTGACGACCTCGTCGAACATCTGGCGCAAGCGCACGCCGATCGCCTGCTGGCGAAGACGCGCCTCGTCCAGCGCCGCGGAGGCCTTTCGCCGTTCTTCCATGGACCGCTGTTCGATCATCTGATCGGCCTGACGCTCGCGCGCAGGCCGTCCCCTCGACTGACTATCTCCGCCGCTCAACGCCGTACTCCCCCTTAGGTTCCCGCTGAACGGACCGGTGTGCCAGAAAACCACCTGGGAAAGGAACCGGTTCCCCAGGGCCGCGTTTTGGCGTCTAGGATGGGGCGCGCCGGAAAGTCTTCCGACGATTGTTGCTGTCTCACGCAAGACCGGAGGGTTCCTTGAGTCTCCTTGCCCGACTGGCGCCGCACCTGCCCTATGTTCGTCGCTACGCCCGTGCTTTAACCGGCGACCAGACCACCGGCGACCACTATGTGCGGGTGGCGCTCGAGGCCCTGGCGGCTGGCGACCGCGTGCTGGAGGCGAGCCTTACGCCCCGCGTGGCGCTCTACCACGTGTTCCACGCCATCTGGTGCACCTCCGGGGCCCAGCTGGAGGCGCCGCAGGACGACGACGGCCCCGCCACCGACGACACCACCCGCCGGCTGATGCGGATCGCGCCGCGGTCGCGCCAGGCGTTTCTGTTGACGGCGCTGGAGGGCTTCACACCCAGCGAGGCGGCGCAGATCCTGGCCACCGACTTTCAGGAGGTCGAGCAGCTCATTGCCGAGGCCCAGTCGGAGATCGACGCCGAGTTGGCCACCGACGTGCTGATCATCGAGGACGAGCCGGTGATCGCCGCCGACATCGAGGCGCTGGTCAGGGAGCTCGGCCACAACGTGAGCGACATCGTCGCCACGCGCCAGGAAGCCGTCGAGGCCGCGACCCGCGCCGCGCCGGGCCTGGTGCTGGCCGACATCCAGCTCGCCGACGGCTCGTCCGGCGTCGACGCGGTGAAGGACATCCTGGCCGAGCACGACACGCCAGTGATCTTCATCACCGCCTTCCCGGAGCGCCTGCTGACCGGAGAGCGGCCGGAGCCGACCTTCCTGATCACCAAGCCGTTCCAGCCGGAAACGGTGAAGGCGGCGATCGGTCAGGCGCTGTTCTTCCACCCGCGCCACCGCGCCGAAGCGGCCTAACCGGATGCGTAGGCGTTCCGCCGCTCGGGCCGTGCGCCATGAAGAGCCGGCCGATGTGGCCCGGCCGTTCGCCTGGATCGCGGCAATCGCGTTCGCGATCGGCTTCTGGGGCTACATTGCGGCGCTGCCGCTGATCGGCTGACGCGCCTCCCTTCCCTTCATGGGTCAAGCGCGATTTGCTCCTCCCCTCGCTTCAAGCGAGGGGAGGTGTCGCACCGGCGAGCCGCGGCAAGGCGAGCCGCGACGGAGGGGGCGACGCGCACCGGCGGCGGTGACAGTCCTGCGCCGGCGTTCCCCCCCATCGTCGCACATCGGCCCTGACGGGCCTCGTTTGCGACACTTCCCCCCGCTTCGCGAGGGGAAGAGCGGGAAGCGCGGCGCCGACGATGTGTGCTTCCCTCCCCATGAAGGACCCATGAAGGGGAGGGATGGTCCGCGCTACCGCGAGGCCACCGTCAGCACCGGCGTCGCGACGTAGCTGGCCGGGAAGATACGCTTCAGCGCCGCCACCTTGGGCAGGTCGTAGGTGGCGATGTAGCCGCTGTCGGGGTGATGGACGAGGTAGTCCTGGTGGTAGCCCTCGGCAGCGAAGAAACCGCGCAGCGGGTCCACCCGCGTGGCGATCGGCTTGGCGAACGCATGCGCGGCGTCGAGTTGGGCGACATAGCGGTCGGCCACGTCCTTCTGCGCCGGCGTGGCGTACCAGATCTCGGAGCGGTACTGCGAGCCTTCGTCCGGGAACTGGCCGCCCACCTGGGTCGGGTCCGTGGCGACCGAGAAGAAGATGCGCAGGATCTGGCCGTAGGAGACCTGCGCCGGGTCGAACACGATCTTGATCGACTCGGCATGACCAGTCGTGCCGGTCGACACCAGATCATATTGAGCGGTGGCAGCCTGGCCGCCGGCGTAGCCGGAGATCACCTGCTTGACCCCTTTGACGTGCTCGAACACGCCCTGCATGCCCCAGAAGCAGCCGCCGGACAGCACCGCCGTCTCGGTCGGGCCGGACGGTGGTTTGTCATAGGCTGCGAGCGGCACGGCCATCGGCGCGGCTTCGGCGACGCCGGGCGCGAGCAGCCCGCGCGCGGCGAAGACGCCAGCCAGCGCGACGCCGGCCAGCAGGGTCGCGCGCAGGGCTTTGCCGAAACGATGAGCTCTGGGGAGCAGGGGCATGCGGGTCTCCGTGGAAACGCTTCAGCGAAGAATACGTGCGCGGCGCGGCTGGCGTTACAAGACTTCTGCGATGGCCGGTCGCTTGCGGACCTGCCCGTGCAGGAGCGATGCGATGGATGACTGGCCCGAGCTCGACTACGCGGCGCTGCACCCGACCATGCAGACGCTGCAGCTCTTCACGCAGGTGGTCGGCAAGGTGCGCTTGGCGCGCACGCCCTGGATCAATCACGCGTGGCATGTGACGCTCTACGTCTCGGCGCGCGGGCTGACCACGTCGCTGATCCCGAACGGCGGCGGCGGTCTGGAGCTGGAGTTCGACTTCATCGCCGGCGCGCTAATCGTGCGCACGACGGCCGGCGACGAGCGCCGCGTGCGGCTGGGGCCGAAGAGCCTCGCGGCGTTCTACGCCGAGGTCATGGCGGCGCTCGAGGAACTCGGCGCGCCGACGCTCATCGACCCGGCGCCGAACGAGCTGCCGGTGGCGACGCCCTTTCCGGACGACCATGCGCCGCGCGCCTATGATCCGGCCGCCGCGCTGGCCTTCTGGCGGGCCCTGGTGCAGATCGACCGCGTCTTCCACCGCTTCCGCTCGGGCTTCCTGGGCAAGGCAAGCCCAGTGCACTTCTTCTGGGGCAGCTTCGATCTGGCGGTGACGCGCTTTTCCGGCCGGCGCGCGCCGCTGCACCCCGGCGGCGTGCCGCATCTGCCCGATCCGGTGACCCAGGAAGCCTACTCTCACGAGGTCTCCAGCGCCGGCTTCTGGCCGGGCGGCGGCGCGGTCGAGACGCCGGCGTTTTACTCGTACGCCTATCCGACGCCGGAGGGATTCGCGGCGGCGACGGTGGCGCCGCCGGCGGCGGAGTGGGACGCCGCGCTCGGCGAGTTCATCCTGCCCTACGATGCCGTCCGTTCGGCGCCCGACCCGGACGCGACGCTACTGGCGTTCCTGCAGAGCACCTACGCCGCGGCCGCCGGCCTCGCCAGTTGGGATAGGGCGGCGCTGGAATGCGCGGAAGGGCGGATCGGCGTCCCGCGAGCGGTCGGCTGACACACCGCGGCGTCAAGCCCCCTCCACCGCTGTGCGGTCCGCTTCCCCCGAGGGGGAAGGGTTTGGCGTCACCGATTCAGACTGACTTCAGCCGTCACTCTCGCACGTATCGCCCCAGCCCATCGACCAGCCAGTCGAACATCAGGCGCATCCGCCGGCTGGTCTTCAGGTCTTCGTGCATCGCCACCCAGACCTCCATCTCGTAGCGGAACTGGTCCTGCAGCACCGGCACGAGGTCGGGGTTGCGGCGCGCGAGCTGCTCGTGGCAGGCGCCGATGCCGAAGCCGGCGCGCAGGACCGCGAGCTGGGCGAGGTCGGCGTCGCTGCGGAACGCGAACGCGACGGCGTCCAGCGATATCTGCCGCTCGCGCAGGGTCTCCAGCATCTGCCGGTCGCGGTCGAAGCCGATCGCGGCGTGGCCGGCGGCCTCGAGCGTCTCGGGAAGGCCGTGCGCCTCGATGTAGCGGCGGTGCGCGTAGAGGCCCAGCCGCACCGCGCCGACGCGCCTGGCCAGCAGCGCGCCCTGGGTCGGGCGCACCATCCGCACCCCGATGTCGGCCTCGCGGCGCAGCAGGTCCTCCTGGCGGTTGGAGAGCGCCAGCTCGATCGTCACGTCCGGGTGCGCTTCGCGGAACGCAGTGAGCACCGGCGGCAGCACTTCCACCCCGACGATCTCGGCCGCCGTCAGCCGGACCACCCCGCGCACCGAATCGCGTTCGCCGGATGCGGTGCGCACCAGCGCCTCGGCCGCCGCGGCCATCGCCTCGGCGTGCGGCCGCAGCGCCAGCGCGGCCTCGGTCGGCGCGAGGCCGCTGGCGGAGCGGGTGAACAGCGGGGTTCCCATCTCCGCCTCCAGCGCTTCGATGTGCCGGCCGACGGTCGGCTGGCTGAGTCCGAGCGTCCGCGCCGCGCCGGAAAGGCTGCCCTCGGCCAGCACCCCCAGCAGGGTGCGGTAGTGATCCCAGGAGTCCATACGAAAACGTATGGAGAAAGCACTATATTCGTCAATTCCGAATGGCGCTCGAACAAGCGATACGTCCATGCATCAGATCGGAGCGACCCCCATGACCATCTCCCCTACCCGCAAGACCGCCCTCGTCGTCGGCGTCACCGGCTCGTTCGGCGCCCACGCCGCCCAGGCCCTGATCAAGCACGGCTGGGCGATCCGCGGCTTGGCGCGCGATCCAGCGGCGGCGGCCGCCCGCGTCGGCGAGCACACCCCGATCGCGTGGGTCAAGGGCGATGCGATGGACGCGGGCAGCGTCGTTGCGGCCGCCGCCGGCGTGCAGCTGATCGTCCATGCCGCCAACCCGCCGGGCTACCGCAACTGGAAGGGCACGGTGCTGCCGATGACCGACAGCGTGATCGCCGCCGCCAAGGCTTCCGGCGCGCGCCTCGCGATCCCCGGCAACGTCTACAACTACGCGCCGGACGCCGGCCCCGCGATCGCCGAGGATGCGCCCCAGGCGCCGGCCACCCGCAAGGGCGCGCTCCGGGTCGAGATGGAGCGGCGGCTGCGCGCGGCCTCCGACCACGACGGCGTCAAGGTGCTGATCCTGCGCGCCGGCGATTTCTTCGGTCCCGCCGCGCCCAACAGCGCGCTGGCCTGGCTGGCGCAGAAGGCCCGTGGCCGGGTGACCGGCGTCTTCACGCCCGGTCCGGCCGGCCACGCCTTCGCCTACATGCCCGACCTGGGCGAGACCCTCGCTCGTCTGGTCGACCAAGAGGAGCGCCTGGCCCGATTCGAGGTGTTCCATTTCCGCGGCCAGTGGATCGAGCGCGGGGCGGAACTGGGCGAGGCCATGCGCCGCGCCTGCGGTCAGCCGAAGCTGCCGATACGGCCGTTCCCCTGGCTCGTCGTGCAACTCGCGGCGCCGTTCAACGAGACGTTCCGCGAGCTGCTGGAGATGCGCTACCTGTGGCGAAAGCCGATCGGGCTCGACAACGGCCGGCTGGTGAAGTTCCTCGGGCAAGAGCCGCATACGCCGCTCGACGCCGGTCTGCGCGCCACCCTCATCGACATGGGCTGCCTGGAGGACGAACCGGCTGCGCCGCGTCAGGCCAGCCGCGCCACCTCGGCGATGGCCCCGGCGATGTGATAGAGCGACGAGGCCGGGGCGGGCTCCTGGCGGAACGCGCCCGCTTCGTCCCGCCAGTCGCGCCATAGGCCGGGCGTGGGCGTCTGCAGGAACGCCTCGAGCGCCCCGCAAGCCTGCGCCGCCGCCTGCCACAATGCGCCGTCTCCGGTGAGGGCGGCGGCCCGGGCGCAGGCTCGGATGCGCTCGGTCTGGGCCCAGAGCCGCGCGCCGCGGTCGAGCGGCGCGAGGCGCTCGTCGAGGGCGAAGATCACGAAGCCATCGGCATCGACGCCCCGTCGCTCCGCGACCTCGATCAGCTTCAGCGCCGCCGCGCGGCTCGCCGCATCGGCCTCGGGCCAATCGAGCAGCAGGAAGCCCCATTCGTAGAGGTGACCGGGCCAGACGTAGCGATCCGCGGGGTTGGCCGGCTTCAACCAGTCCGCCGCGAATTTCTCGCCCAGCGCGCCGGTGGCCGGATCGATCAGCCGCTCCAGCGCCAGCCGCGCCTGGCCCGCCGCGAGCCGGGTCCAGAGCGGGTCGCGCGACAGTCGCGACCAGGCCTGGAAGCTCTCGAACAGGTGCATGTTGGGATTGGCGAACAGCGGCGCCGCCAACCCCTCGGCCTCCGCGTAGCCGCCGAGCGGATGCTCGAAGCGCTCGAGACGCTGGGCGAGGGCCAGCGCGTCCGCTTCGAGCGCGGCTTCGTCGAAGCGCGCCCTGCCGGCCGCCAGCCCGAGCAGGGCGAACGCCTGATCGTAGAGCAGGCCCATCCCGTCGAGCGCCTCGCCGCCGGCGCCGGCAGGACTGCGGTAGAGGCCGTCGTCGCCGCGCAGCGCGAGCATGCCGTCGAGGGCATGCCGGGCGGCCTTCCGCGTCGGGCCGCTCCAGCCCAGGCGGGCGGCCAGCATGTAGACGTGCGCCTGGCGCGCTTGCACCCGGAACCGCTTGGGCGCATCGACCGGCGCCCCGGCCTCGTCGAGCTTGTCGAAATACCCGCCGGACGGATCGGCCCCGGCCGACCACCACGTCGGCAAGGCGTGGTGCATGAACCAGCGATGCAGCCGCGCGGCCGCCGCGCTCGCCGGATGCGCAATCGCCTTGGTTCCGCTCATGCGCCAACTCGCTGGATCATGCCGCGCTTCTTCCCGGCGCGCCGCCTCGCTATGGTCGCGCCGCGCCAAGGCGACAAGGACCCAAAAACCGAAGATGACTCAAGCCGATCCGATCCTCGCGGTCGACAATCTGACGGTGCGCTTCCAGACGCACGACGGCCTGGTCGATGCGGTGCGCGGGGTCTCGCTCAGCGTCGGACGCGGCGAATGCCTGGGCGTGGTCGGCGAGAGCGGCTCGGGCAAGAGCCAGACCTTCATGGCGGTGATGGGCCTGCTGGCCGCCAACGGCGTCGCCGCCGGCTCGGCCCGCTACCGCGGCCGCGAGCTGCTCGGGCTGAAGCCGGCGCAGCTGAACAGGATCCGCGGCTCGAAGATGACGATGATCTTCCAGGATCCGCTGACCGCGCTGACTCCGCACGTGCGGATCGGCGAGCAGATCGCCGAGCCGCTGCGGCTGCACCTGGGCATGAGCGGCCAGGCGGCGATGAAGCATGCGCAGCTGTGGCTGGAGAAGGTGCGCATCCCCGACGCGAAGCGCCGCCTGACGCAGTATCCGCACGAGCTTTCCGGCGGCATGCGCCAGCGGGTGATGATCGCCGCGGCGATGGCCTGCAGTCCCGACCTGCTGATCGCCGACGAGCCGACCACGGCGCTCGACGTCACCGTGCAGGCCGAAGTGCTGGACCTGATGGCCGACCTCAAGCGCGAGACCGGCGCGGCGATGGTGCTGATCACCCACGACATGGGCGTGATCGCCCGGCTGGCCGACCGGGTCTGCGTGATGAAGGACGGCGCCTACGTCGAGGAAGGCGAAGCCGAGGCGCTGTTCGCCGATCCCCAGTCGCCCTACACCCGCAGCCTGCTGGAGGCGATCCCGCGCCTCGACCGGGCCGATCGCGGCGGCCGCCCGACCCTGGCGCCACCCCCTGCAGATGCGCCGGTGGTGGTGCGCGGCGAGGACGTGAAGGTCTGGTTCCCGGTGCACGAGGGCCTGTTCGGCGCGCACCGGCAGCTGCGCGCCGTCGACGGCGTCAGCTTCGAGATCCGCAAGGGCGAGACGCTGGGCGTGGTCGGCGAGAGCGGCTGCGGCAAGTCCACCCTGTCGCGTGCGGTGCTGAACCTGATCCCCGCCACCGGCGGGGCGGTCACCGTGCTCGGCCGCGACATCAGCCGCGCCGACGCCGAGACTCTGCGGGGGGTGCGCAAGGACCTGCAGATCGTGTTCCAGGACCCGCTGGCCAGCCTCGATCCGCGCGCCACCATCGGCGATTCGATCGCCGAGCCGCTGCGGGTGTTCAAGCCGGATCTGTCGCGCGCCGAGCGGCAAGCGCAGGCGGCGGCCATGATGCAGCGCGCCGGCCTGTCGCCCGAGCTGGTCAACCGCTACCCGCACGAACTCTCCGGCGGCCAGAACCAGCGCGTCGGCATCGCCCGGGCGATGATCCTCTCGCCGCAGCTGGTGATCTGCGACGAAGCGGTCTCGGCGCTCGACGTCTCGATCCGCGCCCAGATCATCGATCTCCTGATCGAGCTGCAGAAGGACATGGGGCTGGCGATGATGTTCATCAGCCACGACCTCGCCGTGGTGCGCGAGATCAGCCACCGGGTGCTGGTGCTCTACCTCGGCCGGGTGATGGAACTGGCCAGCCGCGAGCAGCTCTACGCGGCGCCGCAGCACCCCTACACCAAGGCCCTTCTGTCGGCCGCGCTGATCCCCGACCCGGCCCGAGAGCGCGCCCGCCGCCGCATCCGCCTCGACGGCGAGCCGCCCAGCCCGCTCGACCCGCGCGCCCCGCTGCGCTTCCTGCCCTCGAAGCTGGCCGAGCAGCCGGTCTACGTGCCGAAGCTGCTGGAAGTCGCCCCCGGCCATCTGGTCAGCGAGTTCGACCCAGCCTGATGGCGAGGCTGCGAGGTTTGGTCCATCGATCCAAATCGGGGCTTGACAGTGGTCGTTACTTTTGGTGATTTATCCCCGGCCTGCCGCGGCAAGCCCCGGTCTTTGACATCGTGAATTGAAACAGCGACGCTCGATGGCCCGCATCGATGCGGCGCGGCTCACCGCCAGCGGTCGGCCATCTGGAGCGTCGAGGGGTATTGGGTGACGTACTGCGCCAGGCGCGGGCGGTCGCCGGTGTTGGGCGAGGCGCCGTGCGGCAGGGCCGAATGCCAGATGATCAGGTCGCCGGCGTTGGCGGCGACGCGCCGGGCTTGCGCCGACAGGTCGACCCGGCGCGGATCGACGCCGTCGCCCAGGCCTTCGAGCCAGGCGTCGATGCCGCGGTGGAATCCAGGCACGACCTCGAAGGCGCCCTGTTCGGCGCCGGTGTCGGTCAGGTAGATCATCCCCTGCACCTGGAACACCACCGGCGGGACCAGGCTGATGTCCCAGTGCAGGCGCGGCCCCGGAAACTCGACGCCGGGTCGGACCGGCGGGTTGAAGCTGACGCGGTCGAGGCTGGTCCAGAGGTCGGCGGAGCCCCAGACCTGCGCGAACGCCTTCAGCAGACGCGGCGAGGTCCGCGCCGGTTCGAGGGCGGGATGCTGGAACAGCTGGACCATGATCCCGTGCTCGGTGAGCCGCCAGGAGTCCGGCTCGTCGCGGTCCGCGCCGGCGCAGGCCCAGACGACCTCGGCCAGCGCCTGCACTTCATCCGGTGAGATGACCGCCGGCACGACGACGTAGCCGTCCGCCTGCCAACGCCGCAGGGCGGCCGCGTCCAGCACCGGCTCGGCTGCCTCGATCGTCGCGATGCGCCGCCGCACCGAGTCCGGCGGCGGCGCGCCGGTTGTCATCGCCTCGAATCGGGCGATCCCCTCGGAGTCCACGCCGCCGGCGCGCGCATCCGACCACGCCAGCAGATCCTCCACGGCTTCGAACCGCTGCAGCACGTCGCGCCATTCCTCGGGAGCGACGCCCAGGGTGTTGAGCGCGATCCGGTCGAGGTTGCGCTCGGCGCCGGTCAGCGGACGCCGCTGGCCGCCCTTCGCCCGCAGCCAGAGAGCCTCGATCCGACGGGCGGCCGCCGATCCCATCACCCCAGTCCGCACCGCAGACCGCGCCTCAGTCCGCATCGCCGCGCCTCGTCCGCCGCAATCGTCGCCGGGGTGATCATAGACCGCCATCGCCGCATCCGACGAGGACTCAGAAGCAGGTCTGGATCGCGCCGCTGACCGCGTAGTCGTCGTCCACCAGATAGATCAGCCGCCACCGGTCGAAGGTGGAGCAGGGGTGGGAGGGGCCGAGCGCGACCATGTCGCCGACCGCGACGTCGTCGGCGGCGTCGAACACCATGTGCGCGTGCTGGTCGTTCAGCTGCGCGACCTCCCAGCTCGGCCCCGCCGCGGCCGGCCGGGACGAAGCGCCGGGCCGGTAGCGCCAGAGCGGCCGGGGCAGCCCGGCGTCGGCGCCGATGTCGCGCCGGCCGGCGCCGAGGATCGCCCGTCCCGGTTCAGGCCGGGAGATCACGTAAGCCCAGACCTCGAGCGCGTTCTCGAGCCGCCCCGGCAGCGCCCGGGCCTCGGGCGAGCGGTCCAGCAGCTGGGCGTAGGAGCGCTCGTAGAGGCCGATGTCGTGCGACAGGTAACAGCCGCTGCGCAGCAGCACGAACGAAGGCCTGGAAAGGCGCACCGCCCCCAGACGCCGGGTCACGAGGTCGAAGAAAGCGGAACCGCCGGCGCTGAGAATCACCTCGGGGCGTGCGAACAGGCCCGCGGCGTCGATCTGCAGCGCCGCATTGGCGACGTCGTCCAGCAACGCGGTCACCCGCGCCGCGCCCTCGTCGGCCGGCAGGCTCTGGTTCAGGCCCTCGAACGCCTCGACGCCCGCGAGCGCCAGACCCGGCGCCTCGCCCACGGCGCGGGCGACGGCGAGCGCCGCGGCCGCATCGCGGCAGCCGGCGCGCCCACCCGCGTAGCCGATCTCGACCAGTACGTTCAGACGCGACGGCGAACCGGCGGCGACCATCGCCGCCGACAGGCGCCGCACTCCCTCGACGCTGTCGGCCAGCATGAACAGGTCCAGCGCCGGATCCGAAGCCAGGGCGCCCGCGATGTAGGCGAGATCCTGAACGCTCACCACTTCGGCCCCCACGACGATGCGCGCAGCGCCGGCCAGACTCGCGATGCGCATCTGCCGCGCATCCGCCACCGTCAGCCCCCAGGCGCCGTCCGCCAGTTGCCGGGCGAACAGCTCCGGGCTCATCGTGGTCTTCCCGTGCGGGGCGAGCCGCGCGCCGGAAGCATCGACGAAGGCTCTCATCCAGCGGCCGTTGCCGTCCAGCGTCGAGGTCTTCAGCACCGCGGCCGGCAAGGGCAGGTCCTCGGCCAGCAGCCGCCAGCGACGGGCGCCGATCTGCGACAGCGCCAGGGCGCCGGCCGCGTGCGGAAAGCCCTTGGTTCGACCGTCGAACACGGGATCGAGGCTGGTCATCCGGCCAGCATAGCCGCTCAACGCCGCCGCGACACAGTCCAGGTTTTGACTCTGAGTTCAAAAATCAAACCCGCCGCGGGGGATATCGCGGCGGGTTTGACGATCTGTCGATCCAGTTGGGCGTTTCCTCCCCGAAAACGCCGGAGACTTCAGGATCTTGAACGAACCTTCATGTCTCTCGCGTCAAGAAGAGAACGGCAAATTTTCTCGCGTGTCAACGCCGCGCGCCGCTTTGGCGCACAGTTTTGCCGCTGAAAGGAACACAACGCGGTGAAACTTGGACGCGGAGGTCAACTCTAACGCGATGAACCGCCGTTTTTTGACGGTTCAGGCAATTTCACAGCTGAAGGCGTCGCGCGAGTTCCTCGATCACCTCGCTGGCGGCCTCGAACACGTAGGTCGGATTGGCAACGGTCACCGGACCGACGCCTGCGTCGCTCAGCGCCCCGGCTGCGGCGAACACGTCGCGGCCGCCGACCAGCACGCCGAAAGGCCGCGGCGCGGCGATCACGCCGGCCAGCGTCTCGATCGCGGTCCGCGCCGTCTCCTCGAACTCCGCCGGCCATATCAGCGTCGCCGTGCGCCGCCCCCGCGCGCGAGCCTCGACGATGCGCAGCAGCCGGCGCGCCGACCGGAGCTGCGGCGCGGTCCACGTGGCCCGCAGGCTGGCTGCGAGCTGGGCTTGGCTCGCCAGGATCAGCCCGTCGGAGAGCACCTTCAAGCCGTTGGCCGCCAGCGTCGCGCCGGTCGTGGTGATGTCTGCGACCAGTTCTGCCGCGCCTGCCGCCGGCGCGCCTTCGGTCGCCCCGCCGGATTCGACGATACGATAGTCGATCACGCCGTGCTGGGCGAAGAAGGCGCGGGTCTGGGTGAGGTACTTGGTGGCGACGCGCAGCCGCCGGCCGGTGCGGGCCAGGAACAGATGCGCGACTTCGTCGACGTCGGCCATGGTGTCGACATCGATCCAGCCTTTCGGCGCAGCGACCACCAGGTCGGCCCGGCCGAAGCCGAGCGCCTGCAACAGCAGGATTCTGTCGTCGAGGTCGTCGGCGAGCTCGCGCAGCAGATCCTCGCCGGTGACGCCCAGGTGCGCCTCGCCGCTGAAGAGCGCGCCGGCGATCTCGGCGGCGGAGACGAGCCGGACCTCCACGTCCTCGAGCCCGTCGATCCGCGCCGCATAGCCGCGGTCGCCGCCCACCGAACGCACGGGCAGGCCGCAGTCCGCGAGCCAGGCCTCGGCCTGCTCCTTCAGCCGTCCCTTCGACGGCAGGGCGAGGATCAGCGGACCGCCTTGCATCGCCACGCTCATCGCGCGCCCTCCCGCCAGGCGCGGCCGGGCCGGACCATGCAGCCGACGGCGCCGCAGGCGAGGCTGGCGCCGAGGCGCGAGAACAGGCTGTCGTAGCGGCCGCCGGCGGCGACCGGGCGATGGTCGCCCAGCGCGGCGCTGCGCACCTCGAACAGCATGCCGTCGTAGTAGCCGAAGTCGCGGCCGAAGGCGGTGGAGAAGCGCATCGCGGCCTCCGGCGCGCCTTCGTCGATCAGGGCGGCCAGCCGGCGCCCCCAGCCCTTCAGCGCCGCCTCCAGCTTGCCGCCGCCGGGGCCGGCCAGGCGCTCGACCGCCTCCAGCGCCGCCTTGGGGCGATCGGAGATGGCGAGGAAGCGGCCGATCAGCAGCGCCTGCTCGCGCGTCAGGTCCGGGGCGCGGGCGACTGCGGCGCGCTCGGAGAGGCGATGCACGATTTCCTCGGCGGAACGGCCGCCGGCAGGCGCGATGCCGGCGAGCGACCAGAGATCCTGCAGCACCAGCGCCGCCTCCGCCTCGGGCAGGCCGGTCAGCAGCTTCGCGAGCCGGTCCCCTGACTGGACCGCGCCCGGGAGCGAGGCTGGCGTCGAAGCGCGGTCCAGCGTCTCCCGCAGGCGCCTGGGGCTGGCGAACGCACGTTTCATCCGCGCCGCCAGCGGTGGAGCGAGCTGCAGGCTCTCGACGAAGGCGGCGAACAGGCCGGCGTCGCCCAGCTCCAGGGTGAGGTCGTCGCGGCCGCCGGCCGCCGCCGCGCGCCAGGCGAGCCCGGTCATCTCGGCGTCGGCCTCCGGCGCAGCGCCGGGCTCGAACGCCTCAGCGCCGACCTGCAGGAACTCCTCGTAGGCGTCGCGGCCGCGCGGGGCGGCGCGAAACGCCTTGCCCTCGTAGTAGTAGCGCCCACCGGTGCGGCCGCTCTCCATGTGCTGGCGCGCGGCGGGGATGGTGAAGTCGGGCCGCAGCGCCGCCTCCTCTCCCCCCTCCGCCTGCACCAGGATCAGCCGCTCGCGCATCGCCTCGCCGGACAGATCGAGGATCAGGCCGAGCGGCTGCAGCACCGGCGGATCGATCGGCTCGGCGCCCAGCTCCGCGAACGGCGCGCGGACGGCGGCCAGCACCTCCGACGGCAGCGGCGGTTCGCACCTCATCGACCGCGCCCGACGATGGCGCGGACGGTGGCCACGAGGTCGGCGCGGGCGGCGGTCACCTGGCCGGGCCGGTCCTCGCGCCAGGCCTTGTTGTCGGCGACGCCCGCGGCCAGCTGGCGGCCGAGATCCAGGTCCTTCACCGTCACCCGCCCGGCGGCGATCTCGTCCTCGCCGAGGATCACCGCGGCCGGCGACAGGCGGCGGTCGGCGTACTTCATCTGCGCGCGCATGCCGGAGCCGCCGAGGTAGACTTC
The DNA here is from genome assembly GCF_036502675.1 of Phenylobacterium sp. Classification (GTDB taxonomy): domain Bacteria; phylum Pseudomonadota; class Alphaproteobacteria; order Caulobacterales; family Caulobacteraceae; genus Phenylobacterium. The sequence goes on along the minus strand of NZ_DASXYF010000014.1, from coordinate 3,032 downwards.
CGCAGCGAGGCCCGCGGCCCGCAGCTCGGCGGCGACGGCCACGTAGTCGGCCATGCGCGCCTGGTCGAACGCGATCACCACCACCGGGCCGCGCGCCTCGGCGACGTCGGCGCGGCCGCTGGCGGCGAGCGCGGCGGCCAGGCGCGAGACGCCGAACGAGAAGCCCGTGGCGGGCACGCGCTCGCCGGTGAAGCGGGCCACCAGGTCGTCGTAGCGGCCGCCGCCGCCGATCGAGCCGAACCGGGTCGGCTCGCCGGCTTCGTCGGTGGTCTCGCCCAGCAACTCGGCCTCGAACACCGCGCCGGTGTAATACTCGAGCCCGCGCACGACCGAAGGCTCGAACAGCGCCTGGTCCTCGCCGATGCCGAAGGCCGCGAGGCCGGCGCTGACGCCCGCCAGCTCCGCCAGACCCTCGTCGGCCTCGGCCGAGCCGCCGATGACGTTGGCGAGCCGGTCCAAAGTCGCCGCCCGGCCCCCCTGACCGGCCGAGACGAACGCCAGCACCGCGTCGATTGCGTCGGTCTGCAGCTCGGCGCCGCGGGTGAACGCGCCGGACTCGTCCTTGCGGCCGGCGCCCAGCAGCAGCTTCACGCCCTCGAGGCCGAGCCGGTCCAGCTTGTCGACCGCGCGCAGCACCGCCAGCTTCTGCCCCTCGGCGGCGACGCCGGCGGCGGTCAGCAGGCCATTCAGCAGCTTGCGATTGTTGATCTTCAGGACGTAGGCGTCGCGGGCCAGCCCCGCCGCCGCGAAGCCCTCGACCGCCATGGCGATGATCTCGGCGTCCGCCTCCGGGCGCGCCGAACCGACCGTGTCGGCGTCGCACTGCACGAACTCGCGCCAGCGGCCGGGTCCCGGCTTTTCGTTGCGCCAGACCTTGCCCCAGGCGTAGCGCCGGAACGGCTTGGGCAGGCCCTCCCAGTTCTGCGCCACGAACCGGGCCAGCGGCGCGGTCAGGTCGTAGCGCAGCGCCATCCATTCCTCGTCGTCGTCGCGCAGGGCGAAGACGCCTTCGTTCGGACGGTCGGCGTCGGGCAGGAACTTGCCGAGCGCGTCGGCGTACTCGAACGCGCCGGTCTCCAGCGCCTCGAAGCCGTAGCTTTCATAGACGCGGCTCACCGCCTCGAGGATGCGCCGCTCGGCCGCCAGCGCGGCGGCGCGGCGATCGACGAAGCCGCGCGGGGCGCGCGCCTTGGGCCGGCCGGTCTCTGGTTTCGGGGCGTCGCTCATGGCCGGGCGCTTAGCGGCTGCGGGCTGGGCCGGGCAAGGCCGAAGAGAGGGTCCATCCGTGTTTCGTCCTTCTGAAGAAGACGCCGGATGGTGCGGATGCGCCCCGTCCGGCCATCGGCCGCGGGGCGGAACGTCAGCGCTTCAGCTCAGGCGCGTCCGAACCGGCCCGCGGAGGGTCGGGTGATGCGCGTGGTGGTGTCGGGCGCGGTCCATGGCGCGGATCTATAGCGGGCAATCCTCGTCAAAGCCATGTTCGATCGACCCAACGCTCCGCGAGCCCGGGGGCTTGCACGGAAGACTAGTCTTAGATATATCAATTCTTACGATATATCTGGACATGAAGAGCCTCCCCATGAATTCCCCCATTTCCGTCCTTCGCCCGCAACGCCCGAGCTGGACCCTGACCGTCGTCGGCGCACGCGACGTCACCCCGCGGATGCGCGAGGTCAGTCTGATCGGCGATCTCGCCGCGTTCGCCTACAAGCCGGGCCAGGACCTGTTGCTCAGCCTGCCGACGGCGGCCGGAACCGCGCGGCGGCACTACACCATCCGCCGGTTCGACCCGGCCGAGCAGCGGCTCGACATCCAGTTCGTGCTGCACGGCGCCTCGCCGGCGGCGGACTGGGCGCGGGACGCGAAACACGGAGACGCCCTCGTCGCCGAAGGGCCGCGCGGCCGCACCTGCGTGAGCGGCGCGGCGGACTGGCGCTTGTTCACCGGCGACGAGACGGCGCTGCCCGGCATCGCGGCCATGATCGAGGGGCTGCCGGCTGGCGAGCGGGCGTTCGCGGTGATCGAAGTCGGCAGCACCGCGGACGAGCAGCCGATCGAGACCGCCGCGTCGCTCGAGCTTCGCTGGCTGCACCGCCAAGGCCCCGCGCGGGCGCCCAGCCAGGCGCTGATCGACGCGTTGGCGGCATTCGAACTCCCGCCAGGCGTCGGCCAGGCCTGCGTGATCGGCGAAACGGCCACCGTGCGCGCGCAGCGCCAGGGCTTGATCGCGCGCGGAATGGCCAAGGCCCAGATCGCGGCCGAGGGCTATTGGCGTCCGGGCCGGATCGGCGGCCACGACCACATCATCGAGCCGGACTTCTTCGGCCTGGGCCGCGGCCGCGAGCGGGCGGGGGCGCGGGGCTGACGCGACGGGATATGACGCGAGCACCACCAACCCTTCCCCCTTTGGGGGAAAGCGGCGAGCCGCGCGAAGCGCGCTCCGCCGATGGGGGCTTCGGTGCTGGCGGAGAGACCCCCATCGGCGACGCGTTGCTGCGCAACGACGCGCCGCTTTCCCCCTAAGGGGGAAGGGTTTGGTCTGTGATTTCAGCCTGATTTCAACCGCCTGACCCGTCCGGTCAGCGCGCGGCGGCGCGGACCGACTTCGGACCGGACAGCATCTCCGCGAGGCCCCAGGCGGCGCCGACCAGCACCAGATTGACGCCGTTCTCGGCCCAGGCGCCGTGGTCGTGCGGCCGCGCGAGCAACAGCGGGATATGCACCAGCAGGCTGAAGGCGGCGTACATCACGCTCAGCAGGATCGCCGCCAGCCGCGCCTGCACGCCGGTGAGCACCGCCAGTCCCGCGGCGACCTGGGCGACGCCCGTGGCCCAGGCCCAGAAGATCTGGGCCGGCGGCAGCCACGCCGGGACCATCGAGGCGGTGAACTTCGCGTAGACGAAGTGGCTGATCCCGAACACCAGCAGCGCGGCGCCGAACAGCCAGCGCACGGCGCGGGCGATGATCACGCCGCCGGCGGCCCGCGGCGTCTTGGCGTAGGCGAGCAGTCCGCCCAGCGTCATCACCGTGCT
>NZ_DASXYF010000013.1:0-12493 GCF_036502675.1 Phenylobacterium sp. | reverse complement strand
CGTCGACCATGTCGACCTTGTTCAGGAACACCACCAGCGCCGGCACACCGACCTGACGCGCCAAAAGGATGTGCTCGCGCGTCTGCGGCATCGGGCCGTCGGCGGCCGAACACACCAGGATCGCGCCGTCCATCTGCGCCGCGCCCGTGATCATGTTCTTCACATAGTCGGCGTGCCCAGGGCAGTCGACGTGGGCGTAGTGGCGGTTCTTGGTCTCATATTCCACGTGCGCCGTGTTGATCGTGATCCCGCGCGCCTTCTCTTCAGGCGCCGCGTCGATGTCCGCATAGGCCATCGCCTTCGCCCCGCCCGTGCGGGCCAGGGTGATGGTGATCGCCGCCGTCAACGTCGTCTTGCCATGGTCGACGTGGCCGATCGTGCCAATGTTGCAGTGCGGCTTGTTGCGTTGAAACTTTTCCTTGGCCATCGGGGATCCTGCGGACGTCTGGGCTGGGGGTTGTGAAGGGGAAAGCTACAGGGGTCTTGGAGCGGGTAGCGGGAATCGAACCCGCATCCTCAGCTTGGAAGGCTGCTGCACTACCATTGTGCTATACCCGCGGTCATGCGCGGAGTGCGCTGTTCTCGTCGTTCGTCCGAAGCGTGGTGGGGGAAGCAGGACTCGAACCTGCGAAGGCGTACGCCAGCGGATTTACAGTCCGCCCCCTTTGCCGCTCGGGACATTCCCCCCAGCGCTCGGAGCCGCATGAGGCTTCGGATCAAAAAGCCTCCGCCGACGGCTGCGAGGGGTGCTATCAGCCCGCCCGCAGGGTCGTTTCCGGCGGAGGCCCCGTCGTCGGCCCCATTTTGGAGCGCGTCTTATAGTGTCCTCCCACAACGAACGCAACGCGCCCTGGAACGCCCGTGGGCGCAGGCCTTTTCCGCAAGGTTCCAGGCGCTCGGACCCCACGGGCGACGACTGGCTCTGGGGCTGGCACCCGGTGACGGCGGCGCTCGCCAACCCGCGACGCGACGCGCCGCTGCACCTGCTGGCGACGCCGGATCAGGCCAAGCGGCTGGAGGAGCGGTTCGGCCGCCTGCCCGCCCTGGAGGCAGCCGACAACGCGGCCATCGCCCGCGCCCTGCCGGCCGGCGCGGTGCACCAGGGGGTGGCGTTGAAGGCCGCGCCCCTGGCCCTGGTCGCCCTGGAGGACTTCGCCCCCGCCCGCGGCGCGGTGCTGCTGATGCTGGACCAGGTGACCGACCCGCAGAACGTGGGCGCCGTGCTGCGCTCCGCGGCCGCCTTCGGAGCCGTGGGCGTGGTGCTGCAGGACCGCCATGCGCCCCGGCTCACCGGCGCGCTGGCCAAGGCCGCGGCCGGGGCGGTGGAGGCTGTTCCCGCCGTCTACGTCGTGAACCTCTCCCGCGCGCTGGAGACCCTGGAGGGCCTGGGCTGGCGGGCCGTGGGGCTGGACGGGGCGGCCGAGCGCGGCCTGGCCGAGGTCCTCGACGGCGGCCCGGTGGTGCTGGTGCTGGGTTCGGAGGGCGAGGGCCTGCGCCGGCTGGTGGCCGAGCATTGCGACGAGCTGGCGAAGATTCCCATGCCGGGCGGCTTCGAGAGCCTCAACGTCTCCGCCGCGGCGGCGGTGGCGCTTTACGAAGCGGCGCGGCCCAGGACTTGAGCTTTCGGATTGCGCTCGGCGCCGGCCTGACGCATTGAAGCGCCGATGCTCGAAGAGCTGCTCAGCCCCTCCGCCCTTTCGGCCCTCCTGCAAGTCCTGATGATCGACTTGGTCCTGGCCGGCGACAACGCCGTGGCCGTGGGCCTGGCCGCCGCAGGCCTGCCGAAGGAACAGCGACGCAAGGCGATCTTCTGGGGCCTGGCCGCGGCGGTGATCACCCGCATCGGATTCGCGCTCGTCACCACCCAGCTCCTGGGGATCGTCGGCCTGCTGTTCGCCGGCGGGCTGCTGCTGCTCTGGGTGTGCTGGAAGATGTGGCGCGAGCTGCACGACCAGGCGCGGCAGCAGGAAGCGGACGCCGAGGCGGCGATGGACCTCGACCCCGCCACCGAGCCCTCGGCCAAGGCCAAGGCCAAGTCATTCCGCGACGCCCTGACCCAGATCCTGATCGCCGACGTGTCCATGTCGCTGGACAACGTGCTGGCCGTGGCCGGGGCGGCGCGCGAGCACCCGGCGATCCTGGTGTTCGGCCTGCTGCTCTCGATCGCCCTGATGGGGATCGCGGCGCACGCCATCGCCCGCCTGCTGCAACGCTTCCGCTGGATCGGCTACGTGGGGCTGGTCATCGTGCTCTACGTCGCCCTGCACATGATGTGGCAGGGCTACCGCGACGTGGTGCAGGACCTGGGCTACACGGCCCGGCACAACGCGCTGACGCCGAGCTTCATGGACATCCACCCGAAGAAGGCCCCGGCCCACTGAGGCGGCCGGATTACGCCCGTTCCGGGCCGCCGAAGCGCTCGCGCCAGGCCGCAGCCTGGGCGTCCTCCACCTTGCGGAACAGCACCTCCGGCGCCTTCACCGGCCGGCCGGGCTCGAGGATCTGCAGTAGGCCGGCGCCCTCTCCTTGCGGCCAGCGGCCCGGAAAGCCCTCGCCCACCGCCCTCGCGACGGTCTCGGCGGCGAAAGGGATGAAGGGCTCGGCGACCTTGGCGAACAGCGCCACCAGGTTGAGGCCGGTGCGCACCGCCACGGCCGCGCGGTCGCGGTCGGTCTTGACCGCCGTCCAGGGCGCGGCCTCGGTCAGGTAGGCGTTGCCCAGCACCCAGAGCTGGCGCAGCGCCTGGGCGGACTTGCGGATCTCGATGTCCTCCATCAGGCCGGTCAGCTCGGCCAGCTTGGCGGCGACGTCGGCGTGGAGGCGCGCCTCCAACTCCCCGGGCTCGCCCCCGTCCGGGACGACGCCGTCGAAGCGGGTCTCGGTGAACTTCAGGATCCGGTTGACGAAGTTGCCCAGCACGTCGGCCAGGTCGGCGTTCACCTGCGCCTGGAACTGCTCCCAGGTGAAGGTGGCGTCCGAGCCCTCCGGCGCGTTGGCGCACACCCACCAGCGCCAGTAGTCAGGCGCCAGCAGCTCGAGCGCATGGTCCATGAACACGCCGCGCTGCTGCGAGGTGGAGAACTTGCCGCCGTAGTAGTCGAGCCAGTTGAAGCCCTTCAGCCGGTCGACCAGCTTCCAGGGCTCGGGGTTGGCGACCGACCAGGCGCCGTCCGCGCTCCGGCGCTCGTTGACGCCGATCAAGGTGCAGGGGAAGCCCACGGTGTGGAAGGGCACGTTGTCCTTGCCCATGAACTCCACATAGCTCACGTCGGCCGCGGCTGGCCCACGCCACCAGCGTTCCCAGACCGCGTCGGCGGGCGGGTCCTGGCCGGCTTCGGCGGCCTGGGCGTCGGCCCATTCCCAGGTGGCGGCGATGTACTCGATGGGGGCGTCGAACCAGACGTAGAACACCTTGCCGGCCAGGCCCTCGATGTCGGGGACCACGCCGTCGGGATTGGCCCCCCACTCGAAGGCGTTGACCGGCACGCCCCACTCCAGGTCGCGGGTGACCCCGCGGTCCTGCAGGCCCTCGTCCAGCCACTTGAGCGCGATGGAGGTGACCAGCAGCGGCCAGTCGCCCTTCTTGCCGTCGATCCAGCTGCGCAGCTTGTCGGAGAACAGGCTCTGGCGCAGGAACAGGTGCTTAGAGCCGCGGATCTCGATGTCCGGCGAGCCGGAGACCGCCGAGCGCGGGTTGATCAGGTCGGCGGGGTCCAGCACCCGGGTGCAGTTCTCGCACTGGTCGCCGCGGGCGGCGTCGTAGCCGCAGTGCGGGCAGGTCCCGATCACGTAGCGGTCGGGCAGGAAGCGCTGGTCGGCGTTGGAGTAGACCTGCTGGGTGATGCGCTCCTCCAGGAACCCCGCCTCCCAGAGCTCGCGGGCGAAGCGCTGGGTCAGGCGGTGGTTCTGCGGCGAGGATGAGCGGCCGAAGTGGTCCCAGGACAGGCCGAACCGGCGGCCAAGGTCGTGCTGCACCTGGTGCTGTTCGGCGCAGAAGGTCGCCGGGTCCTGGCCGGCGGCGGCGGCGGCCAGCTCGGTGGGCGTGCCGTGCTCGTCGGTGGCGCAGATGTAGAGGGTCTCGCGGCCCAAGGCCCGCTGGAACCGGGCGTAGACGTCGGCCGGCAGCATGGAGCCTGCCAGCGTCCCCAGGTGCTTGACGCCGTTGATGTACGGCAAGGCCGAGGTGATCAGGATGCGGGACATGGGGCGGCGGGCCTTTCGGACGAAGCGCGCTTATATGGCGCCGCGCGCCGAAGGGGAAAGACGCCCCCCGCAAACAGACCCTCCTCGGGATGGCGTCCGTCTCAGAACGGCCCCTTGAAGACCACGGCGGCGCCGGCCGCGATCAGGATGAAGCCCACGGCGTGGTTCAATGTGAACCGCTCGCCCAGCCAGGTCACCGAGAAGACGGCGAAGACCGCCAGGGTGATCACCTCCTGCAGGGCCTTCAGGCTGGCCGGGTCGTAGGCGTGGCGGCCGATGCGGTTGGCGGGGACCGCCAGGCAGTACTCGAAGAAGGCGATCCCCCAGCTGATCAGCACGATCAGCCAGAGCGGCCGGTGCTCCACTTTCAGCTGGCCGTACCAGGCGAAGGTCATGAAGACGTTCGAGGCGATCAGCATCAGGATCGGCGCGACGGCGGCGACGGTCGTGGGCATGGGCGCTCCTGCGGGTCCGCCGCTAGGTGGACGCAATCGCGGCCGGCGCCAAGACGATCAGCGGCGTCGGCCGCTCTCCCCGTTTCAGCCTACGCCACGAAGATCCAGTCGCCGGTGAGGCTGGCCATGGAGACGCCCGCCAGCACCATCTGCGCGCCGCCGGTGATTGAGATCACCGTGTCGGCCCCGGACTGGGCCACGGTGTAGGTGGAGCCAGGGTCGAGCTGCACCCGGTCGCCTTCGGCACGGTTGAAGTTGGTGACCCGGTCGAGGCCGGCGTCGCCGAAGCTATGGAAGATGTCGGCGCCGGCGCCGCCGGTGACGGTGTCGCTTCCCTTGTCGCCGGAGAGCCAGTCGTTCCCCGCCCCACCGGTGACGATGTCGTCGCCCTGGCCGCCGCGCACGATGTCGGCGCCGGCGCCGCCGTCGCAGGTGTCGTTCCCGAGGTTGCCGTAGACGATGTCGGCGCCGTCGTCGCCGGCCAGCCGGTCCTGGTCCTTGCCGCCCACCACCCAGTCGTCGCCGGCGCCGCCCGAGGCGCTGTCGTCGCCCGCGTTGCCGTTGATGTCGTCGAAGGCCGCGTCGCCGGTGACGGTGTCGTTCCCGTCGTCGCCGCGCAGGTAGCTGGTCCCGGCTCCGCCGTCGATCAGGTCGCCGCCGCCGCCGCCGTTGATGGTGTCGGCGCCGTCGTAGCCGCGCAACAGGTCGGCGTAGGCGGTGCCGGCGATAGAGTCGTTCCCGGCCAGGACGGTGCGGACGGCCAGGGCGCCCTGGTTGTTCTGCACCCAGCTCAGGAAGGTCGCGACCGGCACCGACGCGCCCTGGATGTCGAAGACCAGGCTCCCATCATAGGTTTCCTGCCAGCGGTTCAGCGTGCCGCCGGTCAGTTCGCCCGCCGGGTTGAAGATGAAGCTGCCGTAGAAGTTGTCATGGAACGTGCCGCCGGCCTCGGTCCGCAACTGAACGAAACTCGCATTCCCCTGGGCGCTGTCCGCATAGGCCAGGGAGCCGATGTTCAGCTCCGTGTCGAAGTTGAGCCCGCCGGAAGCGGCGCCCCCGATTACCGTCACCATGTCGCGCCCCCGCGTTTTGCTACTGACGCGAGCTCTGCGCCAAACCTGAGGTAGCAAGGAAGCCCTTTCTCGCCATACGCGAGCCCGGAGCTCGCGGCATGCGAGGCATGGCGAGCGCCGTCGATCTCCGCCTATCCAGAACCGGCCGACCGCGCCACAATGCCTTGCGCGGATGTAGCGGAGCTGGCCGCGGCGGCGGGGCTCGGCCCAGCGACCGGAACCCGGCCGCCGACGCTTCACGGACGACTTGTCAATTGACCGCGGCGGCGCCGGGAGGGCCAGGCCGCGAAAAACGGAAGGAAACGGCGATGAAGATGACGATGCACATCCCCATGGACATCGACGATCGGGTCGAATTCCAGAACGCCGCGGCGGTGCGCGCCATGGCGCAGGCCATCGAGAAAGCCGGGGTGGACGCCTGCTTCATCACCGACCACCCGGCGCCGACGGCGAAATGGCGCGCGGCCGGGGGCCACGACGCGCTCGATCCCTTCGCCGGGCTGATGTTCGTCGCGGCGGTGACCAGCCGGCTCCGGGTCCACACCAACCTGGTCGTGCTGCCCTACCGCAACCCGTTCCTGACGGCCAAGTCGGCCGCGACGCTGGACGTGCTCTCGGAGGGCCGGCTGATCCTGGGCGTCGGCCTCGGCTATCTGCGCGGCGAGTACCAGGCCCTGGGCGCGGACTTCGAGGGACGCGGCGCGGTGATGGACGAGGCCCTGGAGACCATAAAGGCCGCCTGGGGCGAGGCGCCGGTGGCCCGCGAGGGACGCAGCTTCACCGCCTCCGACATCCGGTCCCGGCCGCGTCCCATCCAACTGCCGCACCCGCCGATCTGGGCCGGCGGCAACAGCGAGCGCGCGATCCGGCGGGCGGCGGAACTCTGCGACGGCTGGTCCCCCTTCTTCGCCACCGCCACCTTCAGCAAGTCCGCCCGCACGGACGAGATCGCCAACGTCGACGACCTGAAGGTCAAGATCGACCACCTGCGGGGCCACCTGGACCGGGTGGGCCGCACCCTCCCGTTCGACATCTGCATCGGGCCGCAGCAGGGCCTGAAGGCCTGCACCAAGGCCGAGGCTGAACGATGGGTGGACGACGCCGGCAAGATGATGGAACTCGGCGCGACCTGGACGCCTTGCGGCGTGCCTCACCCCAGCCGGGAGGCATTCCTGGAGAACGTCCAGTGGTTCGGGGAGGAGGTCGTGCCGAAGATTCACGCGCTTGCCACCAGGTAGGCGCGCAAGGCGTTCGACCGGCCACTTGCGCCGACGCCGTCTCCGGAGCTGCGAGACCTTGCGCATTGGAGCCGTCGTCGTCAGAAAGATGCTGGAAGTCACGCGCACGGCCCGCACCCCGAAGGTGATGCCGGTTAGTCTGGTGATTTCAAACGGATAGCCGGCTTAGCTCAGTTGGTAGAGCAGCGCTTTTGTAAAGCGAAGGTCGCGGGTTCGAGTCCTGCAGCCGGCGCCGTCCGCCTCCGAGCGCATGGGATCCACCGACGTCAGGCGGCAGGCTTTGGCGCCTGAAGTACCGCTTCGCGGGCCGCGAGAAGCTGCTCAGCTTCGGCCCCTACGGGAACCGCCGACGCCGGTCCCGGTCGTCGTGCATCCTGCCGCCTGCACCGCGACGAGCACGCCGCCAGTTTGCGCCTCGAGGCTTCCATAGTGTGATCTCCTGTTCGCTCCGATCGCGCAATCACGGGCCGGCGGCGATCTGCACATGGATGGTCGCCTCCGGCGCGGCGTCGAGGTGGATCAGGATCGTGCGATAAGTGACGGCAGCGTAACTGCGCCGGCGGGATGGGCCGCTAAGCTGCGCCTGCAGCGGAGCGCGCTGCATTTCCACCGTCCGTGAAATTGGCGAACGCCCCAGCGCTATGGGCGCTGGGGCGTATCTGCGTGATCACGCCATGGTCAGCAGCCCGACGGTGATCCGGTTGTCGACCTTGCTGACGCCCGGCGCCTGCCAGGCGGCTCGCTCCGCCTCCCGACGCTCGGCCCAGGAGCGGACCTTACCCCGGAGTATGACCTCGCCGCCGTTGGCCTCGACGGTGATTTCGTCCGCTTCCAGCTCGGCCTGGCGCTTGAGCGCCTCCTCGATCTTTCGCTTGATCTCCGAAGGCGCGACCCGTGGCTTGATGTGGATCAGGTTCGAAACGCCCTTCACACCCTTGAGACGCCGCACGGCGCGCTCGGCAAGGTCCTTCTGATAGTTCCACTCGACTTCGCCCTCGAGGGTCACCCAGCCGCTCCTCGCCACCGGCGTGATGTGCTCGTACGTGAAGGGGAGCTGGCTCTTGAGGGCGGTGACCGCCTCGCGGGCGATCTCCGGATCGGGCCGTTCGTCGGAGCTCGGCAGGCGGACCTCGAGGTCGTTGGCCAGCCCCACAACGCCGGAAACCCGCTTGGCGTCACGCTCGGCTTCGTACTTCTCGCTGTAGCTGCGGACAAACCCCGTCAGTGTAACGACGCCGTCCTTCACCGCCACGGCGATGTCGTCCGCGGTGATATCGGGATCCCAGCGGAGCTCCAGCTCCACGTCGCGCTTGATTTCGCTGTCGCTTCTCATCGCATGCTCCTCCGATACTCATCTTGAGGCCTACTCATTGAAAACAGGATTGTTTACGTCAGGCCGAGGGTAAGACTAGGGCGGCCGCTCGCCGCCCGCACTGACGGGCGTCAGGGCCGAGCGTGCGCGGCGGGCGTCATGGTCTGGTCGGCCCCTGAGCGGTGTCGATCGTGTCCGCGGCCGTCTCCTTCCGCTCGGACCGCCGCCGTCGGGCGAGCAGTTCGCGGACATCCTCATCCGTCGTTTGTGAGAAGTCCTCATACCAGGCGCCGACGGCGTGAAACGGCTCAGGTGTGATGTCGCAGACAATCTCGTCGACCTCCGGCTTCAGCTGCTCACAGGTTTCCGGCGACGCCGCCGGGACCGCCACGACGATGCGGCCAGGTTGCAGTTGGCGAAGGGCCTGGATGGCTGCCTTCATGGTGGCGCCAGTCGCCAGACCGTCGTCCACGAGGATCACAGTAAGTCCGCGAAGATCGGGCGCGGCGCGGCCGCCGCGATACAGGCGCTCGCGCCGCACAAGCTCCTGCCGCTCCTGCGCCGTGACAGCGTCAATCGCATACGGCGGGATGCGAAGTCCCTTCACGACATCGTCGTTGAGTACGCGAACGCCGCCCGTCCCAATGGCGCCCATTGCGAATTCCTCATGGCCGGGGGCGCCCAGCTTGCGGACGACGAAGACGTCCAGCGGGGCATTGAGCGCCTGGGCCACCTCAATGGCGACAGGCACGCCACCCCGAGGCAAGGCGAGCACGATCACATCTGGCCGATTGGCGTAGGCAGACAGCTTCCCGGCGAGGCGGCGCCCAGCTTCGGTGCGGTCGCGGAAGACTTTCATCGCCCGTCCTCATGGCCATGTTCGCCGAGGCGCCCGTCCCGACGCGGTACAGATCGCTGATTGAGCCACTCTCTTCGACACGGGTTTGGCCTCGGTCAGGTCGCACCCGAGGCTAGGTCATGCGCGCAACCGGCGAACTGACCGGCGTCAGGGCGCGGGCGGCGCGGACCGCTCACAGCGGAGAGGTTGATTCCCAAGAGGCAGACAGTTTCGTCGCCTTGATCTGTGTCGATCCCAGGGTTCACCCCTACAGGAGAGCTGATGATGGAAAGGTTGAATGGCAAGGTCGCGGTCGTCACGGGGGCGGCGTTGGGGCTCGGCCGTGCAACTGTGATTCGTATGGCTGAAGAGAACGCCTCGGTCGCCGTCCTGGATATGTTGGAGCACGAGGGTACGCTCCTGGCGAACGAGCTTGGCGGCCGCGGGCTGGAAGCCAGCTTCTGGCGATGTGACGTCACCCAGGAATCCGCGGTGGCGAAAGTGATGGGTGATGTCGCCGCCCGCTATGGCCGTATTGACGTGCTGGTGAACAACGCCGGCGTGGGAGGCGTCAGCAAGCCCACCCACGAGGTCACCGAGGCGGAATGGGACCGGGTTCAGGCGGTCAACGTCAAGGGGGTGTTCTTCTGCACTAAGCACGTCATTCCCCACTTGCGACTCGCAGGCGGCGGAAGTGTCATCAATCTCTCTTCAATATATGGACTGGTGGGCGCGCCGGACGTGCCGCCGTATCACGCTTCCAAGGGCGCCGTGCGGCTGATGACGAAGACCGACGCCCTCTTCTACGCCCCAGACAAGATCCGGGTGAACTCGATCCATCCGGGCTTCATCTGGACGCCGATGGTGGAACACCACCTGGCCGCGCAGGGCGACGTGGAAGCGGGCCGCAAGGCGCTCGACGCCCTGCACCCTTTGGGTCACCTAGGCGAGCCGGACGACATCGCCTGGGGCGCGGTCTACTTGGCCTCGGAGGAGGCGAAATTCGTCACAGGGTCGGAACTGGTCATTGATGGCGGCTATACAGCACGGTGATCATCATAACCGTGGGGAGCGAGCGGCGTCGCATGAGGGAGCTTCGCCAATTCCGAAGGAGCCCCTTCGCCCCTGACGCCAACGGCTGTCGGCCGCGATGACGCAGGTCAATCTCCACGAATTTGGGGGAATCGGCTCGCCGGATGGAAATCTCGATCAATTCTTGACGCAGCGCAGGGCGCACGCGCTCGGATCGCCGGAAGGTCGACCAGCGAACGCGGGGCAAGCCATGGCTGTAAAGCTGAACGTGCCGGCCTTCGAACAGGCGGAAAAACGGATCCAGGCGCTCAAGTTAGTGCTCGATGAGCGCGACGCTTGGAACTCGGCTCGAAGTCACGGCCTCGTACGGGCGACCGTAAAGAACGCTTCCCATAACGCATCCTCCTCCTGACGACTCAGGGGTAATGATGCCCCATCACACACTGGGACCGAACACCTAGACCGAGCACCGGGAGCAGACCTTCGAGCTCTTCGACTCGCTGCTCTGAGACCGACGGCGAAAACTGACGTGGGTCAGGGCGTGCAGCCCGAAGCCCGGCCAGTCTGACCAACCGGTGGTAAACCGCTCTTGTACTGCGAGACTCAGACCTTTCGAGGACACCGATGTCCGATCTTTCCGAGCACGCGGCGTCGCACGGCGTGTATGCGCCCCGACGGGGTGTGACGCCGCCGGACGGCAGCACCCCGCGACTGATCGCCGACGCCGCGGAGCCGCTGCTGCGCATCCAGGACCCCGCCTTCACCAAGCTGTTCGACCGGTTCGGAGACGCGCGCGTGGTGCTGCTGGGCGAAGCCACGCATGGGACGTCGGAATTCTACGACGCCCGCGCGGCGGTCACCCGCCGGCTGGTGGAGCAGCACGGCTTCAACCTCGTGGCGTTGGAAGCCGACTGGCCCGACGTTCGCGCCGTCGACCGCTATGTCCGCCGCCGCGGCAAAGCGCCCGACGCGCAGCCGGTGTTTCAGCGATTCCCGACCTGGATGTGGCGCAACGCCGAGTTCGAGGGTTTCGTGGAGTGGATGCGCGATCACAACCGGTTTCGCACCGTGGATGAGCGTGTGAGCATCCACGGGCTGGACCTCTTCAGCCTGGGCGCCTCCATGACCGCAGTGATCGACTATTTGGACCGGGTCGATCCGGCGGCCGCGGCGGTGGCGCGCGAGCGCTACGGCTGCTTGACGCCCTGGGTGGAGGATCCGCAGGCCTACGGCGCCCGCGCCTACACGAGCGGCTACGCCCAGTGCGAAACGCCCGTCAACGCCATGCTACGGGACCTGTTAGAGAAGCGGCTGGAATACGATTACATCGACGAAGAAGGCTTTCTCGACGCCACGGCGAATGCACGGCTGTTGGCCGACGCCGAGGCTTATTTCCGCGCGATCTACTTCGGACAGGCCGAAGCCTGGAACCTGCGTGACCGGCACATGATGGACATTCTGAACGCCCTCCTTGAGGCTCGCGGTCCAGATTCCAAGGCGGTGGTCTGGGCGCACAATTCGCACATCGGCGACGCCCGGGCCACAGCGATGGGTCGGGACCAGGGCGAGATAAACCTTGGCCAGCTGGCGCGCGAGCGGTTCGGGGAGGCGGCGATCCTGATCGGCTTTGGCACGAACCTCGGCGCCGTCGCCTGCGCCAGCGATTGGGGCGGGCCGATGGAGGTCAAGCGGCTCAACCCCGCGGCGCCGGAGAGTTACGAGCGCCTGGCCTGGGACTCCGATGTCCCCGCCTTCCTGCTCGACCTGCGCCCGGGCGTCGTGGACGACGAGCTGCGCCAGCGGCTGTCGGAGCTCAGACCGGAGCGCTTCATCGGCGTCATCTACCGGCCGGAGACCGAGCGGATCAGCCACTACGCGTCCTGCGTCCTGCCCGAGCAGTTCGACGCGTACGTCTGGTTCGACCAGACCCATGCTGTCCGCCCGCTCCCGGCGGAGAGCCGCCAAGGCGCACCGGACACCTATCCATTCGGACTGTAGTCCTGATGGGAGTGGGTCACAGGGTCTCCCCTTCAGAACCCGAGAAACGCAGCCTGCTCGCACGTCAGTGCGCGACGCGAGGCGGCGCCGGCTAATGCCCGACGGTGCGGCGCCTACGAGCGGTACGTCCAAAACTATCGCCGAGCACCCGAGCGAATGCGACCAACGATAGCTGATCTGTGTCAGCGCAGCTGTGGACCACCGCCCTAGACTTCGGCGCCTCATCGCCGGCGGCGCCGATCCGGGGCCGCCCCTCCGCAAGAAGGAGAGACCCATGCTGAAGACCTGCTTCCTGACCGCCGCCGTTCTCGCCTTCGGGGCCGCACCGGCGCTCGCCCAGGCGC
>NZ_DASXYF010000012.1:0-4281 GCF_036502675.1 Phenylobacterium sp. | reverse complement strand
CAATGTTCTCGTTATGTTCTTGACCCGCGGCAGCGCCTGAACTAAGCTCTCGAAGCGTCTCGCCGGGCCGGCCCGAGGCTGTTTTCGTCTCAGGGGGTCAGGGCGCGACCCGCCCCTGGCCGAACCCCAAACGGACCCCGCCCTCTTGCTCCACCACGATGACCGGAACCCATTGATCACCCGCGCCTCGGCCCCCGCCCTCGAACCGCTGTTTCCACCCGAAAAACCGCTTACCGCCTTAAGGGGTGTCTACACTTCGCCAGCTCGGAAACGACTCTCAGTACACCTCGAACAACCCCGCGGCGCCCATGCCGCCGCCGATGCACATGCTGACCACGACCTTCTTCGCCCCGCGCCGCCGGCCCTCCTGCAGGATGTGGCCGGCCAGCCGCGCGCCGGTCATGCCGAATGGGTGGCCGATGGCGATGGAGCCGCCGTTGACGTTGTACTTCGCCGGATCGATCTCCAGCCGGTCCCGGCAGTAGAGGCACTGCGAGGCGAAGGCCTCGTTCAGCTCCCACAGGTCGATGTCGGCGATCTTCAGCCCGTGGCGTTCCAGCAGGCGCGGGATGGCGAACACCGGGCCGACGCCCATCTCGTCCGGCTCGCAGCCGGCCACCGCCCAGCCGCGGAAGGCGCCCAGGGGCTCGATGTTGCGCCGCTCGGCCTCCTTGGCCTCCATCAGCACTACGGCCGCCGCCCCGTCGGAGAGCTGCGAGGCGTTGCCGGCGGTGACGTAGGTTCCGGGTCCGCGCACCGGCTGCAGCCTGGCCAGGCCCTCCAGCGTCGTGTCCGGCCGGTTGCACTCGTCGCGGTCGACGACGTAGTCGACGATGCTCTCGGCCTTGGTTTCCTTGTCGACCTTCTTCATGCGGGTCGCCAGCGGGACGATCTCGTCCTTGAACTTGCCGGCCGCCTGGGCCGCGGCCATGCGCTGCTGGGATTCCAGGGCGAACTGGTCCTGGCGCTCGCGGCTCACCTTGTAGCGCTCGGCCACGATGTCGGCGGTCTCGATCATCGGCATGAAGATCGCCGGATACATCTGCGTCAGTCGCGGGTCGTAGTTCTCCAGCGGCCCTGCGCCCCCGCTGGGGAACGACAGCGACTCCACGCCGCCCGCGGCGGCGGCCGGCACGCCGTCGTTGCGGACGACGTTGGCGGCCATGGCGATGGTGTTGAGGCCCGACGAGCAGAAGCGGTTCACCGTCACGCCCGAGCTGGTCACCGGCAGCCCGGCCAGCAGCGCCGTCTGCCGGCCGAGGTTCTGCGCCCCGTGGCCGACGTTGCCGAGATAGCAGTCCTCGATCTCCGCCGGCGCCAGGCCCGAGCGCGCCACCGCGCTCTTCACCGCGTGGGCCGCCATGGTCACGGCGGGGGTGATGTTGAAACCGCCGCGCTGCGACTTGGCGAGCCCTGTGCGGGCGTAGGAGACGACGACGGCTTCCCGCATGGCGGGGTCCTCCTTCTTGGCGGCGCGAGCCGGCTGCGGATACGGCGGAACCTTTGCATCCCGGGGCCGAAATGGCTAGGGACGGGCGACGCGCCCTGGACCGCTTGCGAGGAGCACCGATGCCGGCCACCACGCCTTACCGGACCTGGCGTTCCGCAGCCGCGCTCGCGGCCTGCGCCCTGGTCGTGGCGGCCTGCTCCGACCGCGGCGGGATCGAGAATCCGCCGTCGCCCGGCGACCAGGCCGTGGCCAAGGTGGACGGCAGGACCGTCTGGGCCTCCGACGTCAAGCGCGAGGCGGTGGCGCAGGGTCTGATCGGCGAGGGCGAGCCGCTGGAGACCTCCTCGGACCTGTTCCGCAAGGTGATGGACGAGGTCATCGACCAGAAGCTGCTGGCCAGCGAGGCGGTGAAGCGCAAGCTCGACCGCGATCCCGCCGCCCAGCGCCGGCTCGCCGCCGCCCGCCAGCGTATCCTCGGGGACATGCTGGTGGAGAGCGTCGTCTCCGGCGCGGTGAACGAAAGCGCCGTGCGCGGCCTCTACCAGGAGCAGCTCAAGCTCGCCAAGCAGTCCGAGCAGATCCGCGCCCGCCAGATCGTGCTGGCGACGGCGGCCGACGCCGACGCGGTCAGGAAGCTCCTGGCCAGCGGCGCCTCCTTCGAGGCCCTGGCGATGGAGCGTTCCACCGATGCGGCCACCCGCTTCAACGGCGGCGACCTGGGTTATTTCACCACCGACGTGATGCCGGAGGCCTATGACGCGGCGCTGAAGGCCGCCAAGACCGGCGAAGTCGTGGGCCCCGTGCAGGTCGACGGCGGCTGGGCGCTGATGAAGGTGGAGGACCGGCGGCCGGAGGAGCCGATCACCCTGGACGCCGCCCGTCCGCAGATCGTCCGCTTCCTCACCTACGACCAGATCCGGGACCTGCTGGAAAAGCTGCGCGGCAAGGCCAAGATCCAGACCCTGCTGCCGCCGCAGCCGCCGGTTCCCGGCGGCCCGAAGGAGCCCGCCAGCGCGCCGCCGGCGCCCGCCGCTGCGCCGCCGATCCCCGGCGCATCCGCCCCGGCCGCCGCAGCGCCCGCGGCGGCCCAGGCCGCGCCCGTCGGACTGCGGCCATGACCCGCAAGCCCGTGTCCAGGCCCCCGGCCAAGGCCGCCGCCAAGTCGGTGGAGGTGGTGGGCCAGACCCTCGAGCGCGCCCTCGACCCGCTGGCCAGCGCGCTCAAGCGCGCCGCCCTGCGCCGCGCCGAAAAGCAGAGCCGCGCTTTGGCGCCGGGCGCCCCCTCCGGCCCGCTGGTCTCGCCGCTGGCCGTGCCCCTGCCGCGCATGCCGCCGGTGGCCGGCGTGGAGCTCGCCGTCGCCCGGGCGGGGTTCTACAAGCAGGTGCGCGACGACCTCCTCGTCATGCGCTTCGCCGAAGGGACCGCCGCCGCCGGGGTCTTCACCCGCCACGCCGTGGGATCCGCCCCGGTGGATTGGTGCAAGCGCCAGCTCGCCGCCTCCAGGGGCGAGGACGTCCGCGCCCTGGTGGTCAACGCCGGCTGCGCCAACGCCTTCACCGGCAAACCCGGCGCCGACGCCGCCCGCCGGGTGGCCTCCGCCGTCGCCAAGCGGTTCGGCTGCCGCCAGCGCGACGTGATGGCCGCTTCCACCGGCGTCATCGGCGTGCTGCTGGACGACGGCAAGATCGCCCACCGCCTGCCGGAGATCGAGCAGCGGCTGACCCCGGACGGCTGGGAGGCCGCGGCCCGGGCCATCATGACCACCGACACCTTCGCCAAGGGGGCGACGGCCGAGGCGGACGTCGACGGGACCCAGGTGCGGATCTGCGGCGTCGCCAAGGGTTCGGGGATGATCGCTCCCGACATGGCCACCATGCTGGCCTTCGTGGCCACCGACGCGGCCATCTCGCCGGCGGCCCTGCAGAACCTGGCCAGCCTCTACACCCGCAGCACCTTCAACTGCGTGACGGTGGACGGCGACCGCTCGACCAACGACACGCTGCTGCTGTTCGCCACCGGCCAGTCCGGCGCGCCCAGGATCAGCCGGGCGGGCGACCGGCGGCTGGCCGACTTCCGCCAGAAGCTGGAGGCGGTGCTGCTCGACCTCGCCCTGCAGCTGGTCCGCGACGGGGAGGGGGCCACCAAGTTCGTCAAGGTCACCGTCAGCGGCGCCGAGAGCCCGGCCTCGGCCCGCAAGATCGCGCGCACCATCTGCGAAAGCCCGCTGGTGAAGACCGCCATCGCCGGCGAGGACGCCAACTGGGGCCGCATCGTCATGGCGGCGGGCAGGGCCGACGAGCCAATCAACCGGGAGCGGCTGTCGATCCGCTTCGGAGAGCTCAAGGCGGCCGAGGACGGTGCGATTTCGCCGACCTACGATGAGCGCAAGATGTCGGCTTACATGAAGAAGGCCGAGCTCGAGATCGGGGTCGACGTCGGGGTCGGCAGGGCGTCCGCGACCATGTGGACCTGCGACCTGACCAAGCGCTACGTCGAGATCAACGGCGACTACCGCTCCTGAGGCGCGGCGCGATCAGGCTTCGGCCAGGGTCCTGACCAGCTCGAGCACCTGATGGCGCATGCGCCCCTTGGGGATGCGCGGGAACAGGGTCGCCAGCTCCAGACCTTCGGGGGTCATGAGGAAGGCGGTGACGGCGG
Source organism: Phenylobacterium sp. (assembly GCF_036502675.1). Taxonomy (GTDB): domain Bacteria; phylum Pseudomonadota; class Alphaproteobacteria; order Caulobacterales; family Caulobacteraceae; genus Phenylobacterium. The sequence goes on along the minus strand of NZ_DASXYF010000012.1, from coordinate 173 downwards.
CTTCGCCCGTGGGCGGGCTCTGGACGCCGGCGTCGCCATCCAGCCCCTCGAAGAAGTGGGTCACCGGCGCGCCAAGGACCTGGGCCGTCTCGTAGAGCTTGGACGCCGAGACGCGGTTGACGCCCCGTTCGTACTTCTGCACCTGCTGGAAGGTGAGGCCGAGCTTCTCGGCC
>NZ_DASXYF010000011.1:0-1715 GCF_036502675.1 Phenylobacterium sp. | reverse complement strand
GGAAGTAGCCGTCGAGCGCGGTTTGGGCGATCTCCGCCTGCTGTTTCTTGTCGCCGATGCGCGCGAACAGGCGAACCTGCTTCAAGGTCAGCTTGCCCGCCCGCAGGGCCTTCAGGACGTTGGGATGGACGGCCGCCAGGGCCTCCAGCCGCTTGATCTCCAGCTCGGCATAGCCCAGCGCTGCGGCGATGGCCCCGGTGTCCAGCTTGGTCTTGCGCAACTTGCCGATGGCGGTGATCACGTCGGCGATGTGGACCGGGGCATGCTCGGTCGCCGGCAGCATGACGCCGGCCACCTGCTGGGCCTTGGTCTCGGCCAACAGGCAGTCGACCTCGTAGTCGTCGGTCAGGTCGCCGCGCTCGCGCAGCAGCAGCAGGCCGAGGCGCCGGCGGCGGCCGTCGAGCGCCATGAAGCGCTGCTCGCCCTTGCGACCCGGGCGCACGATCGGCGGGATCACCACGCCGGCGGCCAGGATGGTCTCGGCCAGCTGGGGCACGCCGTCGTCCGCGGGTTCCTTGAAACGGACGTTCTCGGGCGCGAGGCCGAGGTCGCCGAGGCGGACCTTGATGGCGGTCATCGGGGTCGGCGGCACGGCCGGGACGGTCTGGGTGTCGGTCATCGGGGTCAGGCTCCAGCGCCTGGGCGAGGGACATCCTGCCCTTGGGCGCACCCGCCCCATCCCTTCCTCCCTTCTTTGACCCCTCAGGCCCGGACCGGATCGAGCAGGCCGGCGGCCTCGGCCTCGTTCCAGTCCCCAAACCCTTCGGGCGGCAGCGCCACCCGGGTCTTCAGCCCGGCCGCCGCCAGGCCCGCCCGCAGCTGCTCGGCCGAGGCCTCGCCGTCCGTCCCGCGATCGGCGGCGATCAGCACCTCGCGCACGCCCGCTGGCGGACGCCAGCGGCGCAGGTTGCGGGTCGACATCAGCGCCCAAGCCGGCAGGCCAAAGCGCGCGCTGGCCGAGAGCGTCGTGAACAGGCCCTCGCCGACCAGCATCTGCGGCGCGGCCGCATCAATCCGGACCGCGCAGCTGGCCGGCGACGGCCCCACGGTCTTGCGGCTCAGGCGCAGATCGATCGCGCGGCGGGCGTTCGGCGCCAGGTAGGTCACCTCGACGGCGGTGAAGGCGCCGTCCTTGTCGCTGATCGCCGCCAGCAGGGCCGGGCGGTGATGCCGGCTCTCGGCATAGGCCGAGACCGGCGTCTGGCCGCCGTGGCGCAGCACGTCCGGACCGGGCAAGGGCCGGCTGACGCCACGATGAGCGCAGTGGCGCGCCGACAAGGTGCCGGCCAGCGGCCGGCCGGCCTCCCAGATCCGCAAGGCGGCCTGGCGCCGCTCGAGTCCGGTCGCCGCGGCGGCGGTCTGCACCCGGCGGGATTGAGCAAGGCTGGTCGGCGCATTCTGCGCATCGACCAGGCCCTCGCCGCGCAAGTAGTCGAGCACGTCCTTCCAGTCGCCGTCGCCGAAGGTGTGGACGATCACCCGGCCCTCCCGCAGCAGCAGCGAGACCGAACGGTCGGCGGCGCTATGGCCCGGCGCCGGGATATTCGCCCGCAGGCCGCGATCATAGAGATCGCCGCCCAGAGCCTGGACGATGGGTTTCAAGGACATGGGTCGAACCTCCTTTGTCCCTCAAGGGGTCGCCTCGAGACGCCCCTTCTCCACCCTTCGGCCGCACCGCAGGACGGCCCACAACGCTGACGGGGGGCGTTGCGGGG
>NZ_DASXYF010000010.1:0-40165 GCF_036502675.1 Phenylobacterium sp. | reverse complement strand
GAACCCGGGTACAAGACCCCATTCGCGGTCGCGGTGTCGGCGCCGCAAGGACTACTCGCGGTTACCAACACGCGCGAGGTACGTCGCAGCGAGAGTGGTGGCCTGGTCCGTTTCGAGTTCGAGGAGTCGCCGCCATTGCCTACGTATCTGGTGGCGATCGCGGTCGGGGCTTTCGACGTGCGTAGCGGGCCCGCCGGCGCGCTGCCGGTGCGCCTGCTCGCGGACGCGGGCAAGGCCGGCCTCGGGGCCCTGGCACTGGCCGCGGCTCGCGGCGAGCTGGTCGAGCTGGAGCGCTACTTCGGGCGCGCCTATCCGTATTCGAAGCTCGACCTGCTGGCGGTGCCGAGCTTCGGCGCGGGCGCCATGGAGAACGCGGGCTTGATCACCTTCCGCGAAGAGCGGCTGCTGCTGGGCGATCACGCGTCGCTGGCGATGCGCGTCGGCACGGACAGCATCATCGCGCACGAAGAGGCGCACCAGTGGTTCGGCGACCTGGTGACCATGGCCTGGTGGGACGACCTCTGGCTGAACGAGGGCTTCGCATCCTGGATGGAGAACAAGGCCACCGACCACTTCCATCCCGAGTGGAACCTCTGGCTGCAGACCGCCGAGGGCCAGCAGCGCGCCATGGCGCTCGACGCCCGCACCGGCGCCCACCCGGTGATAACCCCGATCCCCGACGTGCTCGCCGCCGGCAACGCCTTCGACACCATCACCTACCAGAAGGGCCAGGCGGTGATCCGCATGTTGGAGGCCTATGTGGGCGAAGACGCCTTCCGCGACGGGGTGCGCCGCTACATCGCCCGCCACGCCTACCGGAACACCGTCACCGCCGACCTCTGGGCCGCCCTGGACGAGGGCGCCGCCCGCCCTGTCGCCGGGATCGCCGACGACTTCACCCGCCAGGCCGGCGTGCCCCTGATCCGCGCCGAGGCGGCGGACGGCGCCTTGCGCCTGGCCCAGGGCCGTTTCGCCGCCGAGGGCGACGCTGCCCCGCGCACCTGGCGCACGCCCGTGGTGATCCAGCCGCCGGGCGGCCCGACCGTCCGGGTGATGGTGGCGGGCGGCCGCGCCGAGCCCGGGCTTGCCTTGGTCCCCGGCGCCGTCGTCAACGCCGGCCAGGTCGGCTACTTCCGCACCGCCTACGCCCCGGCGCTGTGGGCGCCGCTGATGGCGCGCTTCGCGACGCTCCCGGCCGCCGACCAGCTCGGCCTGCTCTACGACGGCCGCGCGCTGGGCGAGGCCGGCGTCGTCCCCGTCGCCGACGTCCTGGACATAGCCCGCCGCATCGGTCCCGACGCCGATCCCGTGGTGCTGGCGGCGCTGGCCGACCAGCTCCGCGCCCTCGACGACTATTACGACGGCCTCCCCGGCCACGCCGCCTTCCGCGCCTATGCGCTGGCCCGCCTGCGCCCAATCCAGGTGCGCCTGGGCTGGAACGCCCGGCCAGGCGAGCCGGACAACGCCGTCGTCACCCGTGCCGCGGTCCTCAAGGCCATGGGCGTCTTCGGCGACCCGGCTGTCCTGGCCGAGGCCGGCCGCCGCTTCACCGCCTACCGCGCCGATCCCGCCGGCCTCACGGGCTCCGACCGCGAGACGGTGCTGGCCATCGTCGCGGACCGGGCGGACGCCGCCGCCTGGGACCAGCTCCACGCCCTGGCCGTCGCCGCCCGCGATCCCACCGACAAGTCGCGGCTTTACCGCCTGCTGGGCGCCGCCCGCGATCCCGCCCTTGCGGAGCGGGCGCTGAAGCTCGCCCTCTCCCGCGAGCCGCCCGCCACGGTCACGCCGGCCCTGATCCGCTCGGTGTCGCGTAACCACCCCGACCGCGCCTTCGATTTCGCGCTGGCCCACCGCGCCCAGGTGGAGGCGAGCCTGGAGCCAGTCTCCCGCGTCAGCTTCCTCACCGAGCTCGCCGCCCCCTCGCGCCGCCGCGCCGCCGCCCGGCGCATCGAGGCCTTCGCCGCGACCCTGCCGGCTTCGGACCGCGGCGAGGCCGACAAGGCCGCCTCCGCCATCCGCTTCCGCGCCGAGGTCATCGAAAAACGCCTCCCCGACATCGACCGCTGGCTGGCGTCGAACCCGGGTTGAGCGGATCCTGCCCTCCCTCATGAGGGTCATCCTCGGCTGCAGTGCGAAGCGCGGAATGCCGAGGATCCACCGAGGTGCAGGACGGCCTCATGACGACGTCCCGGGGAGAGGGAAGATCGCGGGTTTGGAGAACTGCGATCGCTGTCGAACGCGCCGCTGTCCGAAATCAATATGTTAGCGGGCAAGCTTTAGGCTCCGCGCCCCCGGGACGCCTTGACGCGGACGGCACGCCTGTTGCACGGCGCCATGTAAATGTACCTTTCCGGGCGCAGGCCCGCGCGCTTTGGCGTGGAATAGAGGTTCCGGATTGCCGACTGTCGCATTCGTCAGCCCCAAAGGCGGGGCCGGGAAGACCACCGCGGCCCTGCTGCTCGCCCTCGGCTTGAGCGGCAAGGGGCTGCGGGTGGCGATGATCGATTCCGACCCCAACAAGCCGCTGGTCCACTGGGCCTCCCTGCCCGACTGCCCGGCCCGGATCAGCGTCCACCCCGCCCCGACGCCCCAGGACATGCGCGACGCCCTGCGCGAGGCCCAGCGCAAGCAGCCGGACTGGATCATCCTGGACACCGAGGGCTCGATCCGCGGGGCCATGGTCTTCACCGCGCTGCGGCTCGACCTGGTCCTCACCCCGCTCGCCGCGTCGCAGCTCGAAGCGATCCAGGCGATCAAGGCCGCCGAGATGGTCACCCAGTTCGGCCGCCGCCAGGGCCGCGACCTGCTGCACCGCGCCCTGCTCACCCGCGTGCCCGCCGCCGTGCGTCCGCGCTCCATCAAGCAGGTCGTCGCGCAGCTGCGCGCCTGCGGCATCGACCTGTTGCCCACCGCCCTGATCGAGAAGGAGGCCTTCCGCACCCTATTCGACATCGGCGGCGGCTTCGAGTCGCTGGAACGCCACGGCTCCCACGGCCTGGCCTCCGCCCGCGCCAACGCCGCCAGCTACCTCGACGCGGTGCTGGAGCTTCTGGGCGAGGCCCGCGCCCCGGTTGCGGCGGTCTGAGGCGCGAGGGGGCGTCAGACGCGACTGCGCCGCCCTGCTTCGGTCAATTATCCGACCAAGTTCATGGTTAACGCGATGCGCAAAGGGCCTTGCGCGTTCTTGCCGGCGCCCGCACGACTTCAGTGACGCGTCGCCTTCGCGCCGGCGCGGGAGATTCGCATGCCGCCCGAGAGCAAGGACGCCGAGACCAACCCCTTCGCCCGCCGCAACCCCTGGGGCCTGTCCCAGCCTGGGCCGATCAGCCTGACGCCGCCGCCCGCGCCCCGCGCCGCGCCGGGGCTGCAGCCGGTCCCCCAGCCCGTCCAGCCGCAGACGGCCCAGCCGGCGCCCTCTCCTGCCGCCGCCAGGGCCCTGCCGCCGCGGCCGACCCGGGGCGGCGTCCTGACGGGGTCGGCCCTTCCCATGGGCGGCGCCCGCTTCGGCGCCAGCCGGCCGCCGCCCGCCGCGCCGGCGCAGATCCCGCACGCCGCCGAGTTGACGCCAGCGCAGACGCAGGCGGCCGTCGCCCAGGCCCTGGACCCTGAGCCCGGGTTCACCTTTCCGCCAGCCGCCGGTCACCCGGCCCCGCCGACGCCCAGGCCTGCACCGGCGGACCCGGTCGCAGCACCGGTCGAAGCCCAGCCCGCCGGCCGGCGGATCCCCGACCGCACTCTGCTCTACACAGGCGCAGGCGCTGCGGCGATCATGGTCCTCGCCATCGTCTTCGCCGTGCTGCAGCCGCCGGCCGGCCCGTCCGCCCTGCCACCTCAGGCCGCCGCACCGGGACCGGCCATAGGCGCCCGGCCCGTCCTCATGGAGGCCGTCGTCGCCGCGCGGCCCCAGGGGGCCGAACCCGCCGCGGAAGCCTTGCTGCGCCCCACACCCGCCCAGCCGCCCGAGACCGCGCCGGCGCCCGCCGCCGACGCTGCGGTCCCCGCCGCCGCCGTGACGGCGCCCGGCCCCGAGCCCGTCCGGGCGAAGGTCGCCGAGGCGCCGCCGCGCCGCGCCGCAGCCCGTGCTTCCGTCCCGCGCAAGTCCAGGTCGGTGAGCCGGATCCCGCCGGCCGACAACGCCATCCTCAACGATCCCGAGACGCCGATGCCCAGGCGGCGACCGGATGCGTTCGCAGCGACGACCGGTGACTAGGAGGGCGACAGCCGGGGCGAGTCCCGCTCCTACGCCGCCGCCGCCGCCTTCGCGATCTCCCGCTCATGGATGTAGTCGCGGCTGATCGGCAGGGCGTCGACCCGTTTGCAGAGCTGCACCTGCGCCACCATCTGCGTCCCGTAGCGGAAGCCCAGCTCCGCCGAGGCGAGGTAGTATTCCCACATCCGCCGGAAGCGCGCCTCGTAGAGGTCGGGGATTTCCGGGTCGGCCATGAACCGCGCCCGCCAGTGGCGCAGGGTCTCGGCGTAATGGATGCGCAGGATCTCGATGTCGGCGATCCACAGGCCGGCGTCCTCCACCGCCGCCGTCAGCTCCGACAGCGCCGGGACGTAGCCGCCGGGGAAGATGTACTTGCGGGTGAAGCCGTTGGTCAGCGACGGCGGCGTCATCCGCGCGATGGTGTGGATCACCGCCACCCCGTCGTCGGTGAGCAGCCGCTTCACGGTCTCGAAATAGGCCCGCAGGTTGGGCGCGCCCACATGCTCCAGCATCCCCACCGAGACGATGCGGTCGAAGGGCCCGTTCAGGTCGCGGTAGTCCTTGAGCTCGAAGCGCGCCCGCTCCGCCAGCCCCGCCTTGGCCGCCCGCTCCTGCGCCAGCGCCAGCTGTTCGGTCGACAAGGTCACCCCCGTCACCTGCGCCCCGTGCTCGCCCGCCAGCGTCAGCGCCATGCCGCCCCAGCCGGAGCCGATGTCCAGCACCCGCAGCCCCGGCGCCAGGTCCAGCTTGGCGGCGATATGCGCCTTCTTGGCCGCCTGCGCCTCGTCCAGCGTCATGCCCGGCCGCGGAAAATAGGCGCAGGAGTACTGCATATCGGCGTCCAGGAATCGCCGGTAGAGATCGTTGGAGATGTCGTAGTGGTGCGCCACGTTGCGCCGCGACGCGGCGCGGTGGTTCGCCTGCTGCAGCCGCCGCAGCACCGCCTTGCGCAGCCGCTTGGGCCAGGCGTCCCGCCCCTTCGGCGACCGCGCCCCGCTGCGTCCCGCCATCTCCAGCAGATCCCACAGGTTCCCCTGCTCGATCACCAGGTCGCCGTCCATATAGGCCTCGCCCAGCGCGACGCTGGGCTGGGCCGCGATGCGACGCAGGCCACGCCGGCTCAAGCGAATCACCACCGGGGGTCCGGTCCCGTCGCCCGCCCGGTGCGTGCGCCCGCCCGCCAGGCGCACCGTAAGGTCGCCGGTCTTGATCATCCGGCCCAGCAGAGAGTCGATCATCCGGGCAATTTAGCCGCCGAACCCCGCCCTCGCCCAGGCCTATCCGGCGCAGGTTGACTCCGCGCCTGGGATAGCGCGCACTTTCCCGACAGAAGGTCGTGGGCGGGAGGAGACCATGACGCAGGTCAGATGCCATTGCGGCGCCGTGATCATAACGGTGCCGCAGCCCCCGACGGAGGTCACGGAGTGCAATTGCTCCATGTGCCGCAGGGTCGGCGCGCGCTGGGCCTATTACCCGCCGAGCCAGGTCCGCGTCGACAAGGTGGGCTCCACCCAGCCCTACGTCTGGGGCGAGCGGATGATGGCCTTCCACCGCTGCCGCAAGTGCGGCTGCGTCACCCACTGGCAGAGCCTCAGCGCCGCCCAGCCGCACATGGCCGTCAACGCCCGCATGATCGACGAGGTGGACTGGTCCAGGGTCAAGATCCGCCACTTCGACGGCGCCGACACATGGACCTACCTCGACGCCGCCCCGGTCTACACCCCGTCGGAATGACCCAAGCGGGCTGACCGCCGAAGCTTCGACCACAATACCGGTCTTGCATGTCCATTCGGCAGCGCATTTGATTGCGGCAAGACAGGCGTCCGGCGGGGCGCTGGGAGGGGACCGCATGGGACGGCTGAACGGCAAGACGGCGCTGGTGACCGGCGGCGGGCGGGGCATCGGCAAGGCCATCGTGGGGCGGTTCGCCGAGGAAGGCGCCCGCGTGGCCATCGTCTATCGCGCCGACCGCGAGGCGGCTGAGGCGGTGGCGGCGGGCATCGTCGCTGGCGGCGGGCAGGCGCTGGCGATCCAGGCCGATGTCGGTCGCACGGCGGACATCGCCGCCATGTTCGCCGCGCTCGACGCCGCCTGGAGCGACGGCGCGCAGCACTATCTCGACATCGTGGTCAACAACGCCGCCCACGGGAGCATCTCCAGGTCGTTCGACGCCGTGACCGAGGACGAGTACGACAAGCTGATGGCCATCAACCTCAAGGGGCCGTTCTTCGTCATCCAGTCCGGCCTGCGCCGGATGCGCGACTACGGGCGGGTGATCAACATCTCCTCCCTGGGCGCACACCGGGCCTATCCGGACGTGCCGGTCTATACGCCGGCCAAGGCGGGGCTCAACGTGCTGACCGCCCTGCTGGCCCGCGACGCCGGCAAGCGCGGCATCACCGTCAACGGGATCTCGCCGGGCGCGGTGGAGACCGACCTGGCCAAGACCCGCCAGCAGGAGCCCGGGCGGCGCGAGGATTACCTCAACCGCACGCCGCTCGGCCGTCTGGGCCAGCCCAACGACATCGCCGACGTGGCGGTGTTCCTGGCCTCCGAAGACGCGCGTTGGCTCACCGGCGTCACCATCCAGGCCACCGGCGGTTTCGGGCTTTGAGGCCGGCCGCCACGGCCTCGGTCTCCCGATGCTGCGGGTCGAACATGTCGGCCCCGGTCATCGCCCCGACGGCCAAGGCCCCCACCGCCGAGGGCGGGTTGTGACGGCGCCTGAAGCGAATGCGGAAGAGACGGCGTCGGTCGCCGAGGCGGATCGGTCCCGGCAAGGCTATCCCACTCCGTTGCGGGCCTGGTGGTCGGTGGGGGTGCTCACCGTACTCTATACGCTGTCGCTTTTGGACCGGCAGGTCCTGGCCCTGCTTGTGTCCAATATCCGAGCGGACCTGCGGATCAGTGATTTCGAGATGGGGGTGCTGCAGGGAGTCGTCTTTTCGCTATTCTACGTCACCTTCGGCCTGGGCTTCGGTTGGCTGATCGACCGGTTCTCGCGGCGCGGGATGGCGTACCTGGGCGTGACCATCTGGTCGCTGGCGACGGCGAGCTGCGGCCTGGCGCACAACTTCATTCAGATAATGGGCGCGCGGTTCGGGGTCGGCGCAGGAGAGGCGGCGTTGAATCCGGCCGCCTATTCCATACTCAGCGACACCTTTCCCAAACGGCGCCTGTCGCTGGCGATCTCGGTGTTCGGGATGGGCGCCTATCTCGGTACGGGGGCCTCGCTGCTGCTCGGCGGGTTCCTCATCGCGTCGCTGCCGGCGCACGGGATGACGGTTCCGGTGCTGGGCCACCTGCAGACCTGGCGCGTGGTGATGCTGATCGCCGGACTGCCCGGGCTGCTGCTGGCGCTTCTGATCTGGACCATGGCCGATCCGCCGCGCCGTGAGCGGCTGCAGGGCCGCAGTTCGCTGCGCGACACCTTGCTGTTCATGCGCTCCCACTGGCGGTTCTTCACCGGTCACTTCCTCGGCTTCGGCCTGTTGAGCGCCGCCAGCAGCGGCTCCCAGGCGTGGGCGCCGACCTATCTGGTCCGACACTTCGACATGCCGATCAGCCAGGTCGTCGGCATCCTCGCGACCGTCACCATCCTCCCGGGCATCGCCGGCGGCTTGTTGTCGGGCTATGTCGCCGACCGGCTGTTCGCACGCGGGCGAACCGACGCCCACCTGCGGTATTTCGTCGTTTCCGGCGCGGTCGAGCTGCTCGCGCTGGCGGTGGCGATGACCGCCAACCGGCTGGATGTATTCATCGTGTTCTCCGCGTTGTTCGCGGCCGCCACCGGCTACGCCGGAACCGCCCCGGCCGCCCTGCAGCTGGTGACGCCCAACAATTATCGCGGCCAGGTCTCATCGGCGTATCTCTTCGTGTTCAACCTCGTCGGCGGCGGCCTGGGACCGACAATGGTGGGCGCGCTGACGACCTATCTGTTCCGCAGCGACGCGAAGGTGGGCTGGGCCGTGGCGCTCAATGCAGCGCTGATGATTCCGCTCGCGATCCTGGCTTTCATATTCGCGATGGGACCGATGCGGCGCGCCGTCGCCGAGAGCGCCCGGTGGAGTTCCCCGGCGTCGGATTGATTTCTCGAGAACTCCAGCCGCTCACAGAGGTGGCGCGGCCAAGGCGCCGGGCGGCGGCGGAACGCGCGCCGGGCGGGCGGATGCGGCGCTCTCCCAGCCGCCGCCGAGCGCCAGGAAGACCGCCACCTGGTCATCGGAGAGCTGGCGCCACGCCGCCGCCAAGACCGACTCGGCCGAGGCCTGCGAGCGTTGCGCGTCGAGCAGGGACAGGAAGTCGGTCTTGCCGGCCCGATAGAGCCGCTCCGCATGGCCGGCCGCGATCCCGGCCTGCCGGCGGGCCGTCTCAAGGGCCGCCTCGCGCTGCGAGTCCTCGGCGTAGGTGTTCAGCGCGCTTTCCGTCTCGCGCAACGCGTTCAGCACCACGCCGTCGAAGCGGGCGACGCGGGCGGTCACGTCGGCGTTGGCGCCGGCGATGCGCGCCCGGGCCGCGTTCCGGTTGAGTCGCCAGCTCAGGCCGGGGATCAGGCGGTAGCCGTTCGTCGCCGGCGAAAGCGCATCGGCCAGCAATCCCGTGGAGATCGCCGACAGATCGAGCCGCACGGCGGGATATAGGTCGGCCGTAGCCACCCCGACGCGGGCGGTGGCGGCGGCGATCTCCCGCTCCGCCGCGCGGATGTCCGGCCGCCGGCGCAGGAGGCCCGCCCCGTTCCCCACCGGGAGCGGCGCATCGAGACGCGGCGGGACGGCGCAGCCCTCGACGTCAGGGGGATAGGCCGCCGGCGGCGCGCCGGTCAGGGCGGCCAGGCGAAACAGCGCGTTGCGCTGTGCGGCGCGGAACGTCGGCAGGGCCGCCTGCAGCTGGGCGACCTGGACGCTCGTCCGGGCCACGTCGAGATCGGTGGCGCGGCCGGCCTGCCTCAACCGGCGCGTCGCCTGGGCGCTCTGCGCCTGCAGCGCCAGCGAGCGGCGGGCGACGGCCAGTTCGGCCCCCGCGCCGCAGGCGTCCGCATAGGCGCGCGCCACATCGGCCGCGACGGTGACCCTGACGAGGTCATAGGCCGCCTGGACCGCCTCATCCTGCGCCGAGGCGGCCTCGACGCCGCGGCGCAGCCGGCCGAACAGGTCGACCTCGTAGGAAACGTCGAAGCTGGCGTCATAAGCGAAATTGGGCGGCAGCGGCCGGCCGATCAGGTGGGCTTCGCCGGACATCTCCGCATAGCCCGCGCCGGCCCTCAGCGCCACGCCGGGCTGGCGTGCGACCCTCGCCTCGCGGAGTAGCGCCTGGCTGCGCTCCAGGTTCGCCGCCGCCACCCGCAGGTCGGTGTTGGCGGCGAACGCCTGGCGGATCAGGTCGTCCAGGCGCGGGTCCTGATACAGCCGCCACCAGTCCGCCGGGGCGTCCGCACGCGAAAAAACCGGTTCGCCGCCCACGAACGGTCCGGCCGCCGCCGCGGTTCTGGCGACCGCGCCCGCCGGCGGACCGGCGTAGTCCGGCCCGACGGCCGTGCAACCGGCCAAGGCGAGGGCGCCGAGCGCCCCGACGAGCGCCGCCCCCCGCGTCACGGCCGCAGGTCCCACCAGGGACGCGGCGATCCGTGCGGCGTCAGGACGGTGACCGTCGCCGTGCGTCCCGCGATCAGCCGGATCGGGCCGGGAGTCCCGTCGAGCGCGACGCGCACCGGCACGCGCTGGGCCAGCCGCACCCAGCTGAAGGTGGGGTTGATATTGGCCACGAGGACGCCGTCCGTCGCCCGCTCGCGGTCGGCGATCGCCCCGGCGATGCTGTCCACGTGGCCATGCAACACCCGAGCCTCGCCCATGAGGCGGATGCTAACCCTGTCTCCGACCCGGATGCGCGGCAGCTTGGTCTCCTCGAAATAGCCGTCGACGTGCACGCTGTCGGCGTCCACCAGCGCCAGCGCCGGACGGCCGATCGTGAAGTAGCCGCCGGGACGCAGGTCCAGGTTGGTCACCGCGCCGTTGACGGGCGCATAGATCCTGGCGCGCTGCAGATTCAGCGCCGCCGCCGCACGGTTGGCGACCGCCTGCTCCAGCGTTGCGCGGCCCTGTTCGACCCTCGCCCGGCTCTGGTCGCGGGTCTCCGCGGAAATGAGGTCCGGCAACTTGTCGTTGCGGTGCGCTTCGCGTTCGGCCTCGGCCAGGGCGGCGCGCGCCCCATCGACGGCGGCGCCCGCCTGCTGCAGCGCGACTGCCGAGCGGGCCGCATCGAGCACGAACAGCAGATCGCCGCGACGGACCAGCTGATTGTCGCGCACGTGGACCTCGGTGACGAAACCCGCGACGTCCGGCGCCACCGCGACGACATCGGCGCGCACGCGCCCGTCGCGCGTCCAGGGCTCGAGCTCGTAGCGGACCCAGATCGCGCGCGCGGCCACGACGGCGGCGAGCACCAGCAGCGCGGTGACGGCGATCCGGATCCAGCGCGGCGGCCGCGTCATGACCAGCGCTCCACCAGGTTGGCCGATGCGGCGATCGCGCAAACAAGCCCCCAGAGCGTCACCGTTAGGGCGAAGTCGAACAGCGCCGGGTGCCAGACGAAGCGATACAGCCCGGCCAGGGTCAGCAGCCGCCGCAGCAACGCTGTCAGCGCCAGGGCGAGGAGCGCATAGGCCAGGATGGCCGGGATGAAGATCCCGAGAAGGTCGAACTCGCCGATCATGCGGAGCTCCCCTGAACATAAGGCGGCGCCTGCGGAAACAGGCTTCGCCGCAGGCTGACCAGGGCATGGGCGCCGGCGCGACGGCGAAGGTCCACCGGCGATCCGTCGGCCGCGGCGCCAAGCGCCCGGTCGAGGTCCGCCAGGGCGGAAGCCGCCAGCTCGGGCGGCGCACCCAGGTGCTCCAGTCCTCCGCTACGGCTGAGGGCGCGATATCCTCGGCCGATCTCCGCCAGCAGGCGCCGCGCGGGGGCCTCGCCTTCCCCGAGGGCCGCCACGGCGGTCTGGAGCTGCTGCAGGTTGAGGGCGCCGCGGACCTCGCTCAGAGCCTCGGAGGCGCTGCGGTCGTCGCGCACCGGCGTCAGGGCGAGCCGGCCGGTAAGCAGGCCGACCCGATCGACCATCCGGGCCACGAGACTGGCCCGGTCCGGCGGAACCTCGGCGCCCGCCAGGGCGGCCAGCTCACGCCAGCCGGCGCACAGCACGCGGCGGGCGAGCCAGGCGGCGCTGACCGTGCGCAGCAGGCGGTTGGCCAGCAGCCCGGCGGCGATCCCGAACAGAAGCGCGAACGAGGCGTTGAGGAAGCCGGCGAAATCGGCCGTGTAGCGGTCCGTGAGCGCCAGGCTGTTGCACAGGGTCAGCACGACGACGAGCGCCGGCAGCGCGGTGGTCGGGCGGGTCATGAAGTAGCCGCTGACGATGAACGCCGGCGCCAGGACCAGCGCCAACAGCACGAAACCGTCCACTCGCGGCAGGATGGCGAATTCATAGAGGCACACCACCGCCAGGGCGACCAGACTCCATCTGAGGAAGACGGTGAAGGCCGGGACCGGATTCTCCTGCGCGGCGAGGATGCTGCCGAACACCCCGATCCCGATCACCGCGAGGCCGCCGTCCGGCCAGCCGGTGGCGATCCACAGGGCGCAGGCGGCGAGCATCGCCAGCATCACCGGCGCCGCGGCCAGCAGCGCCAGTACGGGATCGCTGTGCAGGGTCGCGCCCGGCCGCCTGACCTCCGGGTCGTCCAGGCGGGGGATCGATGGCGACTCGGACTCCACCGCATGGCGCAGGTCGCGCAGCTCCTGGACGACGCGCACCAGTTCGACGGCCCGATCGACCAGGTTGCCGAGGACCAGGTCCCGCCAGGCGGCCTGCGCCCCCAGCGGCGGATCGAACGTGCGCAACGCGTCCGTCAGCGCCGCGCCCCCGGCGCGCGATCCGTCCGGGTCGCCGATCCAATGGGCCGTCCGCGCCAGCACGTCCTGGAGCTCCGGCGAGGCGGCGGCTTCGGCCTGCAGCACCGCCAGGCGATCCGCGATGGCGACCGCGAGCGGGGGCGCCAGCCCCATCCGGTCCTGGATGGCGTAGATCAGCCGCCGCGTCACGGCCAGGTGCGAGGTGTCGAAGGGCAGATGGGTGGAGAGGATCCGAATGTCGGCGATATCGGCGAGCAGCTTGCGGCGCGCCAGGTTCTTCGCGTCGTCCTGGCGTCCCGCGAAGATCTCCTCCGCCCAGGTGCGGGCGTCCCGCAGCCAGCCCTGGACGCGTCGCCGCAGCGCCTCCCCCACGCTCTGCGGGAAGAACAGGCTGTGGGTGAGCGCCGTGCAAAGCACGCCGAGGACGATCTCCTCGACCCGTGCGACGGCGACGGCAAACACCGTCTCCGGTTGTCCGACCGTGGGAACGGCCACGATCACGGCGGTGTAGCCGGCGAGCAGGAAGACGTAGCTGCGGGGCGTGCGGTCGAGCAACGAAAGGTAGATGCAGAGGCCCGTCCAGCTGCAGAGCGCCAGCGACAGCAGGGCTGGGCTGTTCACCAGGGCCGGCGTGACCATGACGGCGACCGCCGCGCCCAGCAGCGTCCCGAATATGCGGTAGATCGCCTTGGAGCGGACTGCGCCGGAGAGCGGCTGGCTGGTGATGTAGACCGTGAGAAGCGCCCAATAAGGCCGCGGCAGGCCGACGGCGCAGGCGATGTAGAAGGCCAGCATCGCGGCGGCGAAGCTGTTCAGCGCGAAGATCAGGCCCGGTGTGCGCGGCGGCATCGCTCTCAGCCCACGACGCGCCGCGACGGGGGCCGACCCCATGGCAGGCCCGCAGCCTCATCGCGGAAGCGGGCCGGCCAGACGAAGGAGGTCGGCAGATGGACGCCGGTCATGGTTGGCCTTGAGAGTTGTTGGTCTACATGCGCTCGGAGGTTCAGGATTGCATGGTCAGAACCATGCGGAACCTGACCTTGCCCGCCATCATCCTGGCGTAGGCCTCGGGCGCCTGCTCGAGAGGCATGGTCTCGATCATGGCGGCGACCCCGGTGAGCACGCTGAACTTCAGAGCCGCGTCGCCTGTGGCGGGATTTCCGGTCAGCGCCCCTTCGATCGAGCGGGCGCCGAAAAGCGGGTCGAACGTCGAGACCTCGATCGGATCCGTGACGCCGAGCGCGATGACCTTGCCGCGCGGGCGCAGCCCCTTCACCACCTGCGCGGTCGCCTTGCCGCCGGACGCGGTCGCGATCACCAATGCGGCCCCGCCCAATTCCTGCAGCGCCTGGCCCGGATCGGTGGACACGCTGTCGATGTAATGGTGTGCGCCGAGCTTTCGCGCCAGCGCCTCCCTGTCCGGCCCGCAACGCCCGCAGCTTCCACCCAGAAACCCCGCGCCGAGCCTGTCGATCACGCCCGCCGCCTCGTGTCCCGGCGCCCGCGGCCAGGCGATCGGCAACACGCCCTCGACCGTCGCCGCGTCGGTGTGGCAGACGCCGCAGGCCCCGACACAGATGCGGACATGGCCTGGTTGCGGATCGACCAAAGGCTTGCGGGTCAGCTCGATTTTGCCGGGGCTGACGGCCTCGGCGGCCAGGTAGCTGACTTCGGTCCGGGACATCTTTCCTCTCCGAGGATCGCACGGAGAAGCTAGGGGCCGCCTTCGTCGGTTGGGAGGTCGTAAATGCCCCTTTTCCGGCCATTGCCGCCGCGTCAGGCGGCCCGGTCGAAAGATCGCGCCTCCCCACACTGGATTGAGGGCTCGTTCGGGGGAGGCGCGATGACCTTCACGCAGAGAGAAACATGGCGGCCGCTCGCAGAAAACGCCGTTCGGCCGTGCAGGCTGCATCTGCCAAGCTTTGTCAGCGCACCGAAGCTCAATAACCGCCGCCGGTTGATCGGCGAAAGCTATCTCGACGCGGGTATGGATCGAAGCGCTGCGGTAGCCATTCTAGGGATATCGAACTCTTCGTCGGGGTAGCCGCAAAGGCGGACGGTTGATGCATCATGGTCCGGATTGGAATACGCGCCTGGACCCGGCGCCGATGCCGGAGTCCGTCCGTGGCGTCGCGGCCGATCTCGAGGCCATCTTCCCACCCTTCGCAGAGCCTGCGTCCTCGCCCGGCCCCGCACAGGTGAACCGTCGTCCGCCTGCGCCCCGCCTGCGCGACAAGCTTCCGCTCGCGGGCGCCGGCGCCCTCGTAGCCGCAGGGTTGGCTGGCGTGGCCATCGGCGTCGTGTACGCCAACCGCCCGGCGGCTCCCGGGAGCCCGCCGACGAGCCGCGCGATCGCCGCCTCCCCCCTGCAGGACGCGATGGCCAAGCCGCCCGTCGTCGCGCTGACCGCCGAGCCTCCGCCGGCTGCGGCGGCCCAACCCAGGCACGTGAAGGCGGCGCCGGTTCAGAGGGTCGGGGGGACGGGCCGCCCCGCCGGCGCCCGCTTCGGCCAGGCCCGGAAATCGGCCTCCCGCTGCGGACGTCTGGCCGGCGCGGCGAGGGCCAGGTGCGCCTATCCCATGGTGCTCGCTGCAGACCGGCGGCTGCGCAGGGCCTACGTCCAGGCCGCCGCCGCCGGAGTTCCGCACAGCATGCTCGCGAGCTACCGCGACCGGTGGGCGGGCCTGCGCCGCGGCGCCAACAGCGACCCCGAGCGGACCATCGGCGCCTACAGGCAAATGACCCGGGAGCTCACGCGGCTGCGACAAGGCGTCCGCTCATGAAGGCGCACGGCACGGATGGTGAAGTCGTTTACGCCATCGGGGATGTGCACGGCTGTTATGACCTGCTGAGGGCGCTCCTCGCCCGCATCGCGGCGGACTACGCCGAGCGCGACTGCCGTCAGCGCCCGATCCTGGTCTTCCTGGGCGATTACGTGGACAGAGGCCCGCAATCCGCCAAGGTGCTGGAGGCGCTCGTCTGGCTCCGCGGGCGGCGGGAAATCGAGCTCCACCTCCTGAAGGGCAATCACGAGCAGGCCCTGCTGGCCTTCCTGGACCAGCCGGAAACTGGCGCGAACTGGCTGCCGTATGGCGGGGCAGAAACGATCGCCGCCTATGGCGTGCGGCCGCCTGGATCGGAGGAAGGCGCCGGCGCCTATGCCCGCGTTCGCGACGATCTCCTGGAGCGGATGCCTGCCGCCCACCTCCGGCTGCTGCAGCAATTGCAGCCGATGGTGGTAATCGGCGACTACGCTTTCGTCCACGCCGGCATCCGCCCAGGAAAGCCGCTGGCCCGCCAGTCCGAGGACGATCTGCTGTGGATCCGCCAGGGATTCCTCGAGGCGCCCGGTCCGCACGAGAAGGTGATTGTCCATGGACACACCTGGCTGGACGAGCGCCCCCAGCTCCATGAACACCGCCTCGGCGTCGACACTGGAGCCTATGTAACGGGCGTCCTCACGGCGATAATGCTGCGAGACGCCGGAGAACGTGTCGTTCTGCAGGTTCCCGAGCTCCAGGCCTGGTCCGCTCGGTCATCCGTCAGCTCTTGAATAAGCGCCGCGGTCCACGGCGCCCCGAGCCGCAAGGGATGTGAGCCCCAGCCGGGGAACCGGGCCGCTGACGCAAGGACGCGAGCACTTCGGTTTCCCTTGAGAAGCGGCGCCTTCATTACGGCGCCAAGCGCCCCTCGGCAGCCTGACCGGGTCAAAAGGTCGCATATACTTATACCCTGTGACGCGAGTCTGCTTTCATGCAAAAGCCTCTGCTTCCAAGATGGTTAATGGACACCGATTCTTAACGGGATCGGCGCGAGAAGCGACGGTCACAGCGTCGCTGGATGGAATGGCCATCCCGACGCCTGCACCGAGCTGCGCCGATGCCTTTGACCTTCGCCGACGAGTTCGACAGCCTGCGGCTCCAGACCCAGGGCGTGGCCAGCGGTTGGGCGACCGCCTACGACTGGGACCGATATTCGACCCTCTCGGCGCACACCATTTCCGGCGAGGCGGAGGTCTACGTCGATCCGGGTTTCGGCGGATCGGCTCTGGCGGCCCTTGGGATCAGCCCCTTCTCGATCGACAACGGCGTGCTAACGATCACGGCGGCGCAAACCCCCGACTGGGCGAAGGCCGCCCTGTGGAACCATGACTACACCTCCGGCCTGATCACCACCAAAGGAGCGTTCGCCCAGACATACGGCTACTTCGAGATGCGCGCCGATCTGCCGGCGGGCCAGGGCGTGTTCCCGGCCTTCTGGCTGCTGCCCGAGGATGGCAGCTACTCGAGCGAACTCGACATCGTCGAGACGGTCAACGTCGAAAATCGCGTGTACACCACGGTCCACACGCCCGCCGGGGGCGACGGCGTCGGCTTCAACACCGTCATTCCCGATCTCACCGTCGGCTTCCACACCTTCGGGGTGCTCTGGTCGCCGCAAACCATCACCTGGTACGTGGACGGCGCGGCGGTAAGTTCCACCGACACCCCTGCGGCAATGAACAAGCCGATGTACATCCTGGCCAACTTCGCGGTCGGCGGCAGCTGGGCCGGCGCACCCAATCCGGCCGCCTTCCCCGCCGAGATGAAGATCGACTACATCCGCGCCTACAGCCTCGACGGCGCTCCGGTAGCGGCGCCCGCCGAGGGCATGCGGCAGCTCATCGGCGCCGATGCGAACGACGTCATCTCGGACGACGGCTCCGGCGCGTACATCCGCGGCGGCGCCGGCGACGACCGGCTCACCGGCGGCCCCGGCTTCGACGACATCAACGGCAACACGGGCGACGACACCGTTTCCGGAGGCGCGGGCGACGACTGGGTGGTGGGCGGCAAGGACCAGGACCTGCTGAGCGGCGACCAGGGCGACGACATCGTCTACGGCAACCTGGGAAACGACTGGTGCGACGGCGGCGACGGCAACGACCTGATTCGCGGCGGCCAGGGCGACGACGTGCTGCTGGGCCAGGCCGGGAACGACTGGCTCTCCGGCGACCGCGGGAACGACACCCTCATCGGCGGGACGGGGGCGGACACCTTCCATACCTCCGGCGACGCCGGCATCGACCGGGTGACCGACTTCAACCCGGCCGAGGGGGACCGGGTGCAACTGGACTCGGGGACCACCTACACCGTCGCGCAGGTCGGGGCCGACACGGTGATCAACATGGACGGCGGCGGCCAGATGATCCTCGTGGGCGTCTCCATGGCCAGCCTCACCGGCGCCTGGATCTTCGAAGCCTGAGGCGCTCACCGCGGGGCGGCGGCGCCTACTCCACGCCGGACAGCGGGTCGCTCGAGGCGCTTCGCAACGTTCACCGCGACACCCGGATTGCGTGTAGCCTGGGGCAAGATTCACGCTTCTTGTTTGCAGGGGCGGGTGACGTCGATAATGTGAATACGCAATGCGGTCAGTCGGGGAGGATCGCGCCAGTCGAGTCGACGATAGCTGACACTGTGGACGATGCATCGGTGAGGTCGCCCTTAGGCGCAACTGACGACGACCACTCTGTCCTCAGGGCGGAAATATGGATCGTATTGCAGTCGTAAGCTTTGACGAGCCGGAATTCGAGCCGTCTTACGGCGGCACCGATGCCGAAGGCGCATCGATTTTCGCCTGGCTGTTTTTCACGGGTCGCTGCAGGCTGTCCCCAACAGCCTTACGCCTGTTGAATCACAACATTTTCAAAGGCTCATTGCGGCTTGGCGCCGCGTTATATTATTCGGCGCTTTCCCTCGTCGCTCCCAAGGAAAACATCTTTGAATTTCTGCGCCGTGAGGAGGTCCCCGCCACCTTCTTCGCCATATTCGAACTCCTGGACGATCCGGATTCGTGCGATCTATACCTTCCGCTCTTTCGTCGAATCCTTGCTGATGGGCACGAGCTCGCCTTGCACGGCTATCGTCACGGCCCGTTGACGGAGGATGACTTGCGAAAATCTCTGGCCTTGGCCCTGGAGCGCCTCGGCGCGACGCTCACCACCTACAGCAGCCCCTTCGGAGATGACCGCGTGGAAACGCTCCGCCTCCTGGAAGCGCACCGCTTTTTAGGCATGCGGGTCTGGGATCGGAGTTTCCTGAACCGCGACAGTCCTGTTCAGCGGATCGCCTACGACTATTCGCTCTCGGGGCTGACGTCACGCGACGACCCCGTCGTGGTGCTGAACCTGCACAGCCGCGATTTCTATCCGTGGGGATTTTCGAAGGTGAAGAGGGCCATTCGGTCTTTGCGGCGCCGCGGCTATCGTTTCACCACCTTCCGGACCCTTTGCAAGTCTTTGGAAACCGGAGTTGAGGCAGGATCGCCAGGATGATCACCCTCATTGTTCCGACGCGAAACCGCGCCCACACGCTAAGGCTGGTGATCTCCAGCTATTACCTGCAGGCGGGGATCAGCGAAATCATCTTCGTCTCCGACGCCGGGGACGATGAGACCCCCGCGGTGATCGAAGCGATCGCCAAGCTTCACCCAGAAATCTCGACCAAGCTCATCCGCAACGAGGTGCGCAAGGGCGCAGCGGCCTCGCGGAACATAGGGGTCATGAATGCGGTGAACGAGAATATCCTGTTCTGCGATGACGATGAATATCTGGAGTTAGGGTACGCCAATACCTGCTTGCAGAAGCTCGAGGCGTATGGCGCCGGCGCAGTATCGGGACGAAACGTCTACATGATGGATGGAGAGACGCCAGAAGCGGCAATAAAGAGGTTCGGATCCGGTTTGCGCAAAACCAAACCCTTTAATTACCTCATCGCCGAGTTGGTCAATGGCGCCGCCTATGAGGGCGACATCACGCTACCTTTCACCCATTCTATTATCCTTACGAAGCGTGAATACTTGCTTCGCACACCGTTCGACCCACATTATCTAAGAGGAAACGGATATCGCGAGGAAAGTGATTACCAGATGCGCCTATTCCTCGATGGTCATCTGATATATGTGACCAATGATGTTCATTCGATGCATCTTCCTCGCTCCCTCGTGACCACTGGAGGACAGAGGACTGGGTTGTGGCCGCGGATATATTGGTCGGTTCAACACACGCGCTACTTTTTCTCGAAGTACTACAAAGATTATGCGCGAATCGTGGGGCTGAAGGCGCCGCGGCAGCTTGCGCTGGTGGCCTTCACAATCTTCGCGGTCTATCGCGAGACGCTGCGGCCCAGTCTTCACCGCCTGGCGATGTCCTATCTTTTCCGAGCCCGCGGCGCCTAGTGCGTGTGACCGGGCTTCAGCAGAGTCCGTCACCCGCAGGCCCGGACAATGCTCGCGCGCCGGCCGCCTGCTAGCCGGCGCCCCCGTCTCGCAGCGCATAGGCTTCGACGGAAGTGATAAGCAGAGCTGCGGGAAACCCGCCGGGGTCCTCCGGCAAATTGCCGTCCCAGCCGCCGATGGCGAGATTGAGCAGCATGTACATCGGTTGGTGAATTCCGGGATTGGGCCGCTCATGCACCTGCTTTCCGTTCACGAACCACTTGAGCTTGTCCCGGGTCCACAGCAGCCCGTACGCAACGGGCGCGCGCGTCTCAAAACCGTCGACCCAGGTCGATTGGCCCTTCCCTCCGATGTGGGCGCTCAAAAACAGCCGGCGTGGGTTTGACGCCACCCATTCGACGACGTCCAGTTCATCGCCAGCGTGGTCGGTGTGGGGCGGGCCGAGGAGCCAGAAGGCCGGCCAGCAGCCCCGGACCTGGGGAAAAGCCATCGTCGCTTCGAAGTAGCCGTACCGCTGCCGGAACGAGGTCTCGGTCGTGAGCAGGCCCGACGTATAGGCGAAGGGCTTCACCCGGCCGGTGTATGGGCTGAAAAGTCGGGCGTCATCTGGCCGCCGGTTCTTGTCGGCCAAGATCCTCAGCCCCCCCTTGGCCGGAACAAACGGACTTATGCCGCAGTAGGATCTGTCGACGTAGATCTGCCGCTCGTCCGGCAACGAGCGGCTCGATTGGTCGCTCTGGTCTCCGAACCAGTAGTTCGTCTTCCACCGGCCGGCCCGCGTGACGGGGTCGTAGAAGCTGACCGGCTCGGCAAAGCGCTCCTGGAAGGAAAGCCTCAGCCCGGGCACGCCGGAGCGGTTCTCGGCGAACGAGGCGGCCAGGGGCGCTGCGGCGAGCGATGCCGCCAGAGGCGTCGCCGCGGCGCCCAGGATCTGCCTTCGGTTCACCCCGCCCGGCGACATGTCCACGCCGTCAGATCGCCGGGGGGGAAGACGCCAAGCCAGTTACGGGCGGGGTGATCACCGCTTCGCTCCGGTGAGGTCGCCATCAGGCCACCGTCGCATAGTACTTCCGATATGCGTGGAAGTAGTCGCTGGAGTCCTGGTAGCCGAACCTCGCCTGGCGCTTCACGTCCACGCGCGTGAGCAAGGCGCCGGCGATGTCAGCGCCGCATTCCCGAAGGATTTCGATCGCGGACTGCGCTGTACGCAACGGCGTCTTGTTCCAGTGCACCGCATAGAGCACCCGATCCGCTTTCGTCGCGAGGATCCGGGCGTCCGCAATACCGAGGATCGGCGGCGTATCCATGATGATATAGTCGAACTTGGCGCCGAGGTGCTCGAAGAGAGCGTCGGTCTTGGGATTGGTGAACAAATCGTAGGGCGCCGCGCCATGGGCGGCCGGCAGGATCCAAAGACCGGTCTTGGAGTCGTGCAGCAGCGCCTGCTCCAGGGAGGCCGATCCTTCCACCACCTGCACGATGCCGAGCTTCGCGTCTCCGATAAGTCTGGTGAGGCCGCGTTGGCGCAGGTCGCAGTCCATGGCCAGCACACGCGAGCCCGACAGCGCCATCGCCCGCGCAAGACAGAGGGAGGTCATGCTCTTGCCCTCCCGGGGCACTGCCGAGGTGACGGCGACCAATTTGAAAGGCGCCCCACCTGCCGAATAGAGCAGGAAGGCGCGAAGGTTGCGAAGCGCCTCGGCAAAGCTGGAGAGCGGCTGGGTGACCATATAGTCCGACGCCGCGGTGGGGCCCCGCTCACGCATCCGGCCGGCCACGGAGGCGTAGTCGGGGATCAGGCCCGCGAAACGGACGCCGAGCTCGCGTTCGATGTCGGAGCCGTTCCGCATCGTGCGCGCCCAGAACTCTGCGATCAGGATCGCGGCCGCGCCGCCGATCAGAGACAGCAGCGTGGCGAGGAGCAGCATCAGGGGCTTGTTGGGGGTCGAAGGCTTGGTCGGAACGAACGCCCGGGCGGTGATGGAGGCGTCAGCCTCTTGCAGGCTTCCTTCGGCCGCGACCTCCTTCGCCCGGTTCAAATAGGCTTCGTAGATCTGCCTGGCGGAGTCGGCGCGCTGTTGCAGGGCGAGCAGGCCGACCTGGGCCTGACCGTTCGCTGCGAGCCCGCCCTGCGCCACGTTCCGGCTACCCAGCAGCGAGGCTTCCCGCTGCGCAGCCGCCTGGGAGTCGGCGCTGAGGCTGGAAAGGATCCGCTTGATCTCCTTCTGGATCGCGGCGCGGACATTATCCAGCTGCGCTTGCGTACGCACCACCTCGGGGTATCCGGGCTGGAAATCGGCCTGCAGCTGGGCGAGCTTCACACTGGTGTCCGCTTCGGTCTTGCGTAGTTCGCGGATCGTTTCCGAGCCAAGGGCCGCCCCGACATCCTCGCCGCCGCCACCGCGACCCACCTGGGCGAGGGCGGCCTCCAGCCGGGCCCGCTTCTCAGCCGTTTCGGCCCGGGCTCCGGCGATCTGCTGATTCAGGGTCGAGACTTCCTGCTCGGCCATGGTCGAGCCCTGCGCGCTGAAGAGCCCGTGGTTGTTCCTGTACTCCTGCACGCGCGCCTCGGCGGCCTCCGCATCGCGGCGCATCGTCTCCAGGCTCGCACCCAATTCCACCTTGGCGCGCTCCACGCGCGCCACCTTGTCCTGGAGCTCCTTGTTCAAGAAGGCCTGCATCAGACCGTTCGAAAGGGTCGCCGCCTTTTCGGGCGCAGCGGACGAGAAGCCCACGGTGATGATGTAGGTCTGGCCGTTGCGACCGATGGCGATACGGTCTTGCACGCGGTCGATCACCCGCGGCAGATCCTTGGGATTTGCCCGCTTCCCCGGGCGGACGGCAGGATTGAACTCGTGATCGTTGCCGAGGTTGAAGCGGTTGACCAACGCCTGAGCCACCTCTCTCGAGCGAAGCAGCTCCACCTGCGTATCGACGGCGCTGGTGTCGGGCGTTCCATTGAAGTCCGGCGCCTTGGCGCGGGTAAGGTGCTCCTGCTTCGGATCGACCAGCACCGATCCATAGGCCGTGTAGAGCGGCTCGCGGGTCCAGGTGTAGAGGACGACCACCGCGAAGATCGCGGCCGCCACCCCCAACCCCAGCCCAGCCCGTTGCAGCAGCATGCCCAACAGGGTCCGCAACTCGGGACGTTCGGGAACGTACTGCTGAGGCAGTCCGCCCGTCGTCATCGGCACGTGCGAGACAGGTACTATATTGCTCATTGGCTTACGATCCGCACAGTAGCATCACCTCTTCTAGCTCTCACGTCCGTGACGTTGCTGAGCTTCAGAGGAAGGGAATGATTTGGAAGAGTGGGAAGGTCTGCGAGAAGTCGCGCAAGAACGACTTGCCGCCGGAAGTGTCTACGATGATCACGTCTTGACCATAAACCTGGGGGTCCTGGGCCTTGCCCGCGCGAATGGCCGCCAGGTCGAACATACCGGCCGTGCGTTGCTGATTCACCACCCGGATGATGGCGACCTTCCTCAGGTTCGCGACCCTCGGATCGACGCCATGAGAGAGAGCGATGGCCTGCATCAGGGTCGTCGGCCCTTGAAGGGGGTAGATTCCCGGCTGCTGCACGGCGCCGTCCACTGTCACTTTCTGACTGGACGCCTCCTTCACGCTCACCACGACCTGCGGATCCTTAAGGTACCGCTGCTTCAACGCAGTCGTGATGTCCTGGGATAGGTCAAAGGCGGTTCGGCCCGCAGCGGGCAGGGATCCGATCAACGGTAGAAGAATCTTGCCGCCGGAGTCGACTTGGATGGACTTGCTGAGGTCGGGCACCTGGAAGACATTCACATCCAGGAGGTCTTGGGGCCCGATACGGTAATCGGCGTCTCCCGGCCGGATCGACACCGCACTGTCAGGCGGCGGCAGTTCCTTGGCCGTTCCACGCGCCGCGGCGCTTCCGGGCGCGGAACTCGCGACGAGCAGGACCAAAGCCAAACCGGTAAGCGATCGCGGGATCATCCTGAGCGTCCTCATTTGAGCCAGGAGCGCCCAACGCCCCTGTAATATAACCTGAGGAACCGCCGTTCCGTTCCCCTCCGGGATCCCTAGCCCGGGCTGGGGACGGCCCCTCGATTCCCCTGCCGCCTCTGGTCGACGGGGCTAAAGCGTCCCGCCGCGCCACGAGCAAAGGTCTGCGGGACGGAAATCTGCAAGAGGCATGCCAGCAATAGGATCTGTATGACCGTGATCGGGACCAACAGGAAACCACCGGTGAAATTGTAGGTGATGAACAACGCCAGCGCCAATGGCTTGTTGACCGAGCGCCCCATGCAGATGGCGAGAAAAATCATGAATATGATGCCGGAAAGAGCCCCATATTCAATCATCACCTTAGCCACGGGCCAAAGGCTGACTCCGACCTCGTTGCTGTTGCCCGCACCCACCCCCGTCAACACCTTGCTGGGGTCGACATAGACGTCGCGCAGATAGAGCAAGGGGGCGATCAGCCGCTGGAAGGCGCTGCTGCGGGGCGAGCCCAGTTCGGAGAAGCGCCCGAGCAGCAGGTCCGCGGCGCCGGTCGCCAGGGCCGCGATCGCGCCGATGATCCCGGCGAACCCCGTCACGGCGGCGGCGCGGAAATTCCGCCTCGCCAGCAGGAGGGGGGCGGCGATCAGCGTCATGACGATGCCGGTTGCGGCCACCACCCCGAGCAGCGCGGCGGCGTAGTAGATGATCCTCCAGAGGCGGTGAAAGAACAGTAATTCAATGATCAAGGCCGAAGCGAGGAAGGAAGAGACAAAGGAAGGTTCAAGGAGGAAGAAACCATTGGGTCGAACAAATTTCTGTCCCCACGTAATAGGCGCTGCGTAATTGTATCCGGGAAGCAGAAACTTGTGCGGCACAAAAATTTCCAGGTTCGGGGCGTTGCCCAGACCCAGAACCATTTGTGAGGCCAATTGGACGAAGACCATTGCGCCGGCAATGATCATGGCGTTCTGGAAGACGCCCATCAACTTCAGATACTTCTCGCCGGACACGCGCCAGACAAAGAGGAATGGCAGGTACAGAAGCAAGAATTGCAAGAAGCTCGGAGCAGAAATCGGCTTCCTGATAGTGATCTGCGTAACAAGTGTGACCGCAAAGAGCAACCCTACCGCCGTGAGGCGTAAGGGCGAAATGTACAGCTGGCTTTTCAGCACCAAGACTGCTAGGCATACATACAGAGTGATCATCGGCACGCTGATCGGCAGTTTTCCGACCGGCAGCGCGAACTTCTGCAGGAAGACCAGTGAGAATATCTGGAAGGCGAACACCCAGTAGCTCAAATCCCTCAGCACGGCCACTTGTCTCGTGGTGTGTGCGAACGTTGTCTGCTCAGCCTGGGTCAACATCACTTACCGTTTACGGTCATGCGCCAGATCTCATGCGAGGAGGCCGCCTCGCGACAGGGGGGACGCAGCCTGGTTCGCATGCGCATTCCTCCCCATAACGCGAACTTCTCTCCATAACGCAAAGATGGGCGGCAAGTCAGCAGCGCGAATGCATCGCGCGCCAGGAAATGCGAAACGAGACCCAGCTTGATCCCGGCGCCCAGCCCTGCGCCTGTGGTCGGGCTGCAGCTCCGGGCGGCCGCCCGGACGCGGACTGATGCTGGGAGCGCCGATGCCGAGTTGCTTGATCGTACGTCCGGCCGCCAGCACGGAGCTGAACGGCGGTGACACGGTGGTCTATCGCCGTCTGGCCGAATATCTCGGGCGCCACGCTGATCTGGACACGCTCGAACTGCGGCGACTTCCAAGGGTGAGCCACGCCTTGAATCTCTTCCGGGGCCTGCCGCCCGAGGTCGGGGGCTATTTCGGCGCCTCGAACCGGGCGCGCCTGGCGGAGGCCCTTGCGCGGCGTCGGTATGACGCGATCGTTTTCGCCCATGAAGCGACCTTTCCCTTGTCGGCCGATTGCAGGCCGGGCCAGGCGCGGAAGATATTCTTCTCTCACAACGTGCAATCGGTGATCGCCGAGAGCGAGTCCTCCCTGCTCGGACCGATGATGCGGCCCCTGGCGAAGGCGTTCGACCGAAGGTGGTGCGCCGACCCTGAGGCGACCATCATCTGCATTTCCCGCGCCGACGTGGACGGGATGCGCCGGATCGGCGCCCGGCGGCCGGACGTGCAGACCGCGCCCCCGGGCGCCCCGCCGTCCGTCGCCCTGCAGCCGGGTGCGACCGTGCTCCCGGAGTTGGTGTTGACCGGATCCTACGGTTGGTGGCGCAAGCGCCGGGACCTGAAGCATTTCGCCGAGGGCGCCCCCCTCGCCTACCCGATCCTGACGAGCGACCCGACCGCCCTGGCCGTGCTGCAAGGCCAGGCCAGGGCGGTGAAGGCGGACGAGGTGGATTGGTCCGCAGGCCTTCGCTTCGGCCTGATCACCGACCGCTTCCAGGGCGGCTTCAAGCTCAAGTCGTTGGAATATGTGGCGGTGAACGCCGTCGTACTGAGTTCATGCGACCTGTCGCGCGAGTTCGAGGGCCTTCCCCACGCGGAGGAGTTCGTTCGCTTCGTGTCCTCAAAGCAGGAGGTCGCATCGGCGGTGGAGGAGATCCGGCGCCAGCCGGTCGCCGACATCCTCGGCCGTTTCCAGGCCTTCAAGGCCGCCTGCATGGATCGCTACACATGGGACCGCTGCCTCGAGCCCTTCGGCCGCGCCCTGGAGGCGCCCGGCTCCGGCGCGTAGTCGCCTGAGGCCCCGGGTCGGGCAGCCCCGGCTACTCCTCCTTGGGAGAGGCCGCATCCCCGCACGTGGCCGCCGCGGCGGAGGTTTCCAAATCCGGCGGGGTCCGCTTCAGCCGCAATATTCCCGTGAGCGCCGCGAGGCAATTTTCCAGCCGCTTCCGCCGACGCATCTGGGCCTGAGAGCGGCGCCGGCGCTCTTCGACACGTCGCTTGCGGGCCGCGGACCGGGAGGCCTTGTACTCTTCCTCGCTCATTTGCGTCTCCACCACCCTCACCGGAGGGCAGTCCCCGGCGCCGGTCGCGGTCATCCAAAGCTGGCACACCGGGACCGCCCAAGGCCTGCGGATGCAACCGCGGGGCCAACGGCGCCGCACCCGGCGAGCGGGCGGCAGGCGTGGGACGGAAGTCAGTTCATGGGTGTAGGAGCCGCAGCCTGAACTGCCCGTCTGGAACCGGGGCGAATCAGAGGATGGCGGCCGCTAACCCGCGTCCCGGCGGCCTGGCGCGCGCGTCTCCCGGACAAGCCTGAATGCCGCGACGCACATCACCAGGGCGACCACCGCCTCCGACACGAGCCGGCCCAGGGCGGCGCCTTGGGCGCCCCATCGAGGAACCAGGACGATCTGCGCGGCGAGGCCGAAGACGAATGCGAAGCCGCTGCTCCAGTACATCACCCGCGCCTTGCCGCGGGGAATAAGGATGAAATTGGTCACCGAGTACCCGAGGGTCGCGAAGCACGCCGTCACGCAGAAGATCTGCGCCACCACCACCGCCCGCTCGTAGCCCTGCGGAAAGAAGTGGTCGACGATCAATTTGGAGCTGAAGCCCAGGCCGAGGGCGAACACGGCCGTGACCGCCGTAATGAAGATCACGAGCCCGATGGGAAGGCGCCATCCGCCGGCGCCGCCACGCGCCGCCCGGGCGACCCTTGGCAGGGCCGCCTGCGACAGCGGTCCGGAAAGCCCGACCAGCAAGGTCCCGAACCGCTCGCCGACACTATAGTCGGCCACCGCCGATCTGCTGGCCAGGAGCACGATCAACGACGGCATTATGGAGGTGTACGTGCTGTAGCTCAGCCGCTCGATGAAGTAAGGCGACGCCTCCCGCAGCAAGCTGCGGACTTCTGTGAACATCGGGCGGCCCAGGAGCCCGTCCCGCGAGATCGTGATCAACGCCGCCGAGAGCGAGACCAGAGGCGCCAGCGCCTGGATCGCTATGGCCAGCCATAGCTCGTCCGGCGATCTGACCAGCCAGAGGAGCAACAGGAGTTGCACCACCAGGGGTGCGGACTCGCTGACGATTACGAACGCGCCTCTTTGGCGCCCCTGGAAAAACCAAGTGAAGCTGGCGCCCGACAGCAGCATGCTGACCAGGCCGATGACGGTTGCGGCCGGGGCGCGCACGATGACCCCGGTGAGACAACTCAGAATGAGATACACCGCCGCGGCGAACGGCGACAGAAAGAGCTTCGAATAGGTTATCCCCGAGACGACCTTCCCGAGCATCTCCCGGTTCTCGCCGACAGCGCCGACGCGGGTGACTCCGTAAATGTAGAATCCGAACTCGATGAATACCGAGGAGGTCCATATGCACGAATTGATGATTGCAAATTCGGAGAACTTGTCCCGCGTCAGCACGTGCGCAAGAAACGGAGTGGCAATGAGCGGAAAGAGGAATCGGACAGCATAATGAGCCGAGTAGACGGCGACATTCTTGATCAGCAGGCGATCTAACACGTCACGACCTAAGCTCTCTCATTCGTCGGGTGCAGCGCCTGGTCGCTGCAGGAAGAACTCATGCGGTGCGCGAGGGCGCCGCTTTTCTTCCGACGAGGAAGCGCTTCATGAGAGCCGATCGGTTCACAGGCGAGCGTCGCGCGTAGACGGCCTGCCGCCGGTAACGGCTTGACGGAGTCAAAAGTGAGATCGCCCAGCCGGTAAGCAGAAATCTGTGCTTGAAATCCATGTGCGTGCCCCAGAGCCGCGCGACGAATCTGCCGACGTGGCCCGCCAGCGCCCCGCTTTCCCCCAGAGCCGCCAACATCATGCGGCGCTCGCGAATGTACAGCGGCGCCTTGTCCCCGAACGGCGGCTGCGCCACCCCCACAATCGCCACGACATCTTTCCATCGCCGCTCGAACCAGTCGATCTCGCCCTGAAGCAGTTTGGCGTCGGGCCGGTCCCACCGGCTGTCGTTGGCTCCATGGACCCGGTAGCACGCCAGGGGAAATGTCAAGGTGGCGACCTCGCCGAAATAGGGCGCGGCGAGCGCCGGCGGACCATCCAACGGCTCGTGGGATTCCAGGCGCGTCAGGTCTATTTGATCGAGATAGTCCCGCCGGTAAACGTTCCCGGATGTCGGAGGGCAGATATAAAACCCGATGCTTCTGTTATCGTCCCGCATCCGCGCGGCGTCGTACTTCTTCGGATAGGTCGGGAACAGAGATATCAAGGATTCCCCGCGCCCGTCCACGCCCTTCATTTGGCACTGCACCTTTACCGGTTTGGAAGCCAAGCACCCCTTGACCTCGCGCACGAAGTTCGTCTCCAGGAAATCATCGGCGTCCAGAACATAGACATATTCAGCCCGGCTCCTCGCGAGACCCGCGATCGTCGCCGTGAGCTGGCCGCCGTTGGGTTTCCCCACGACCACCACCCGCCCCGCGAAACGCCGGATGACCGACAGCGAATCGTCGGTCGAACCATCGTCGACCACTATCACCTCGTCGAATGGCTCGGTCTGCCGCAATACGCTCTCGATCGCCTGGGCGATGAATTGCGCGTAATTATAGTTAACGATGATCGCGCACAGAGTGGCGCCGCCCGAAAGTCTGGGTCCGTCCAGCGACCTCTCGTCCATCGCCTTCGTTTCTCCAGATTCCCGCCGCACTCGCAGCACTGAGGTTTTGCGAGCCCCCCTAAGGACTAGCAGGACAGTTGACGCTCGCTCTGCAAGTGATAAATACATATACCACCTGCGGACGAAGGGTTACATGGACAATCTATCCCGTTATCTTACCGGCGGCCTAAGTAGCGTCGGTGGCTGGCTGAATCCTGTTAGCGCCACATTCATCAGCTCGATATCTCAGTACCAACGGCAGCAGAGTTTTACCGGCAGTTCGGGAGAGATAGGCGTCCATCACGGTAAATTATTTCTTATTCTTCACATGCTTTCCGATCCAGATCGCCCAAGTTTTGCTGTAGATCTATTTGAGCAGCAGAATCTCAACGCAGACGCCTCAGGGAAGGGGGACTACGACACTTTCAGGAGGAACCTCGAGAAATGGACAGGCCGCGCCGACGCGGTCAAGGTCTTCCAAGGCTCCTCTCTCGAGTTGGATCCCTCCGAGATCGTCGCCGCCTGCGGCCGCTCCAGGCTGTTTTCCGTCGATGGCGGTCATACCATCGATTGCACGCGCAACGACCTGCAGATCGCCGAAGCGGTCAGCGAGCCGCATGGGGTGGTGGTGATCGACGACGTGTTCAACGAGTTTTTTCCTGAAGTTTCGATCGGCCTGCAAGCCTATATGGTGGAAGGCGGGCTGCGGCCGTTTGCGATCACGCCCAACAAGCTTTACCTCAGTCACCCGCAGTTCGCGGGCGCCTATCGTGACTGGCTTCGCTCGAGGTGGGACAAGCGTTACGAGAAAACCTCTGAGATGTACGGGTCACAGGTGGATCTTTTCGGCGTTCGATTTGCCTCTTATCCCGAATGGAAGCGGGTGCTGCGGGACTCGCCGCTGTACCCCGCGTTGAAGCGCTTCAAGTCGAGCCTGATCGAGCGCGATTAAGGGCCCAGGCCGCGCGGAACTCCCGGGCGGGCGCGCCCGCCTGCAAGGCGCTCCATATCCTTCGGCATGCGACCTCGCGATCGACGTACCGCTCGACGTATTCCCGCCCTGCGGCGCCCATTCTCCGGCGCAGGGCGGGATTCCGCAGCAGGTCCTCCGCTGCGTCGGCGAGGGCGTCCGTGTTGTAGGGTTCGACGCACAGGCCGCCGCCGCTCGCCTTGGTGGTCTTGGCGATCGGGCTGTTCGGCGCGGCGGTTGCGAGGAAGGGCCGTTCCGCCGCCATGATCGAAAACAGCTTGCTGGGAACCGCGAACGTCGCCCCGTTCGGATGCTGCGGCACCAGATGGATGACGCCTTCCGCGAAAGCCTCCCGCAGGGTTTCACGGCTGACGAGATCCTGGAACACCACGTTCTCAAGCTTCTCTTCCGCAACCTGCCGACAGAGCTCCGCGCGCTCGCTGCCCTCCCCGCGTATGATGACCCGCGCCCGAACGCCGCGTGCAAGCAAGGTCCGGGCGAGCGCGAGGACCTGATCCAGGCCTTGCTTACGCCCCAGGTTGCCGGAGTAGAGAAGCGCGGGAACGTCCGCCGCGGGCTCCGGCAAGCCGCCCAGCTCACGAACGTCGACCTGCGGTGGAATAACCACGATCGGGCGCTTCACGCCCAGCCCCCTCACCTCCTCTGCCATCTCGTCGGAGAGGGCGACGATGACATGGCAGCG
The DNA here is from genome assembly GCF_036502675.1 of Phenylobacterium sp. GTDB lineage: Bacteria > Pseudomonadota > Alphaproteobacteria > Caulobacterales > Caulobacteraceae > Phenylobacterium. The sequence goes on along the minus strand of NZ_DASXYF010000010.1, from coordinate 9,639 downwards.
GTTGAGGGCCCATGCCTCCAACCTGCGTAAAATCCCCAGCAGAAGCCCGGCGGATGTGAAGCCCAGACTGGAGCCCAGTCCCGATTGGATGTCGTGCACGATGCAGAGACTGCGGCCGCCCCGCTTCAGAAACAGTCCCACGGCCGCCACCACGAAGATTGAGGGGCATACGCAGATCACATACGGCGACGACTTGACCGACCCCGCCAGCTTCGCAGCCCACATCCGCAGGAGAAGGCTGAATTCGGTCTTGAAACGCCCGAGCATCCCGCGGTTCGGCGCGATGTCGGCGGGGAGCCGATGCACCCGCACACCGTTCACCGTCTCATGATCGCGCTCGCCCAAGCGGTAGCCCGCAGTCACCTCCGACCGGGGGTAGCTGGGGCGGGTGGTCAGCACCCTCGTCCGCGCCCCATTCTCGGCCAGCCAGTAGGAGAGGTCCGAGATCGGAGGGGCGCTTCCCGTCGGCTCGGGGTGGTAATATCCGGTAAGAATCAGGATTTCAGCGCCCCTGGGGTCGTGCCCGGCAGACGCCTCGGCCGATATACGGCTTTGGAAAACCTGATTCACGAATTTTCCTCCAGCTCGCGTTCAGAGTTTGCAAGAAACCATTCATAGGTCTGACGGATGCCGCCCCGGAGTCCTATTTTTGGCCGCCAGCCCAGGGATTGCATACGGGCGGCGCTCATCAGCTTGCGCGGCGTTCCATCCGGTTTCGTGGAATCCCAGACCAACTCCCCATTGAACCCCACAACCTCGCAGACCAGCTTCGCCAGCTCCAGAATCTTGAGGTCTTCGCCCGAGCCGACATTCACATGATCGGCCGCGGAGTACCTCTTCATTAAAAACACCAGCGCATCCGCACAGTCATCCACGTGCAAAAACTCTCGGCGCGGCGTTCCAGTTCCCCACACCTCCAGGGCGGCCTGCCCCGTGACCTTGGCCTGGTGCGCCTTCCGGATGAGGGCGGGCAGGACATGGCTTGACGCCAGGCCGAAATTATCATTCGGCCCATAGAGGTTCGTGGGCATCGCGCTGATGAAATCGCAGCCATGCTGAAGGCGATAGGCTTGGCTCAATTTGATCCCGGCGATCTTTGCGACTGCATACCATTCGTTGGTGGGTTCCAGAGGGCCGGTAAGCAGGGAGTCTTCTTCAATCGGTTGCGGCGCCATCTTGGGATAAATGCAGCTTGAGCCCAGGAACAGCAGCTTCTCTACGCCGCAACGTGCGGCCGCCTCGATGACGTTGGTTGCTATCTGCAGATTGAGCAGCAGGTAATCAACGGGGAAGGAGCTGTTATCCAGAATTCCCCCGACCTTCGCGGCCGCCAGGAAGATTGCCTCCGGTCGAGCGTCTGCAATCCATTGGCGGGTCTGCAGCTGGTCCGTCAGGTCGAGCCTCGCCCGATCTTCGCGGATGACCTGGCAATCTTCAGCCTGCAACCGTCTGACGAGGGCGGAGCCCACCATCCCCCTGTGGCCGGCGACCCAGACCTTCTTTCCACGTAGCGAGAAGGCTGCGTCACTCGGCATTTTGCATACGGTCCTGCAACAGGCCCACCAGATCCCGGTCCACCATCTCGACGCAGAGATCCCGCCAATTGGTCCGATGGTGCCAGCCCAGACGTGAACGCGCCTTGGATGCGTCCCCAAGCAGGAGGTCCACCTCGGTGGGGCGGAAGTAGCGCTCGTCGACCTGCACCAGCACCCGGCCGGTCCGGCTGCAAATCCCTTGCTCGTCAACGCCTTCGCCGCGCCATTCCAACTGGGTGCCGATACGTGCGAACGCACACGTAACGAAATCCCGGACGCTCGCGGTCTCGCCGGTCGCAAGCACGTAGTCGTCAGGTTGGTCCTGCTGAAGCATCAGCCACATGCCGCGCACGTATTCGCGCGCGTGTCCCCAATCCCGTTGGGCGCTCAGGTTGCCGATGTACAGGCGATCCTGACGGCCATGATGGATGGCCGCCACGGCCCGCGTGATCTTGCGGGTCACGAAGGTCTCGCCTCGCAGAGGGCTCTCGTGATTGAACAAGATACCGTTGGAGGCGTGCACCCCGTAGGCTTCCCGATAGTTCACGACCGTCCAATATGCGAACAATTTGGCGGCGGCGTAGGGACTGCGTGGCTGAAAGGCGGTCGTTTCGCTCTGCGGAGTCTCTTTGACTTTGCCGTATAGCTCGGATGTCGACGCCTGGTAAAATCTGGTCTTCTGCTCCAAGCCCAGGATACGAATCGCCTCAAGAAGCCTGAGCGCACCCAAGCCATCGGCATTTGCCGTATACTCGGCAGTCTCGAAACTTACCTGCACATGGCTCTGCGCAGCCAGATTGTATATCTCATCCGGCTGGGTTTGCTGCACAATTCGAATGAGATTGGTGCTGTCCGTCATGTCGCCATAATGCAGCGTGAACGTGCGGTCAGGGTCCTGTGGAGATTGGTAAAGGTGGTCGATCCGGCCTGTATTGAACGACGACGACCGCCGCTTTACGCCGTGCACCACGTATCCCTTCTCCAGAAGAAGCTCTGAGAGATACGCACCATCCTGGCCCGTCGCACCCGTTATCAGGGCCACCTTCCTTGAACTCGATGCCATATTGTTCAGGTCCACACATTTCCGGAAAAGAAGATGACGCCTAGGCTTGCGTATTCAACGAGCTGCAGAGGCCGCGGTCGTTGCGAACTTTGCCGCCTGCCGAAGGTCGTGACGGGCCCCACGCATGTCGAACGATCGTCCACGCAGCCATGGCGCGAAAGCGCGCGCCGCCGCCGTCCGATGACCCATCGATGCACCAAGGTCCGGTGCTTCCGATGGATGCGCCCGGCGGCGCCATTTGTCGAAGTTCAGCTGGTTGGCCAACTGGCAAGCGTACGGACTCACGATGCTGTTCAAAACGATACGCCATGGTGCAGCCACGCGGTTGCAGGGTGATTAAGACTGGATCTCAGCAAGATCCATGCCGGAACAGCACCACCGGCACGGTGCGGAGGAGGATCGACATGTCCAGCGCCAAGCCTCGCCGTCTCGCGTAGAGGGAATCCAGAGCGATCCGCGTTCTATAGGGCGTATCGCTGCGCCCGCCCACCTGCCAGAGACCGGTGATGCCTGGCTTGACCGAAGCGTAATACGGGAAGCGACGGCCATAGTTGGCGATCTCGGCCTCCACGATCGGGCGCGGCCCGACGAGACTCATTTCGCCTCGAACCACATTGATGAGCTGCGGGAGTTCGTCGAGGCTCGAGCGGCGCAGGAACCGGCCCAGCGGCGTGACCCGGGGATCGTTGCGCAGCTTCTGGCTTCGCCGCCATTCCTCGCGCGCCTGCGGGTCCGCGGCGAGATGCCGTGACAACCGTTCCTCGGCGTCGACGCACATCGAGCGGAACTTCAGGCATTTGAAGCGAGCGCCGCCGCGTCCGACGCGGCTGTGGGCGAAGAACGCCGGTCCCCCGTCGTGCGCGAACACCGCCACCGCGATGGCTGCCATGAGCGGCGCGATTGCGGCGAGCAGCAGCAGCGCAAGGAGCAGATCCACCGCAGCCGCCACCTCCCGGCCGCCGGCGGAAAGCCGCTTCGCGCCAGGCGCGCGGCGCTTGAGAGGATATGACGCCCGCGACTGGGGCAAGCAAAGCTGTCGCGTCGAATCACCACGATCCAGGGAGGCAGCCCTCCTGGACCCCAAAGTGGCGTCAGTCATCGGCAGCAGCCCTCGGCCCCGTTAGTCCCTCATTGACCATAACGGGGGACCGCCACTAGGGTTCCGGGTCAAGACGGCCACGCAGACAGCGCCGCTGACAACGGCGGGCGCACCGGGTGGGGCCGGAACGGTCACGGCTGTTAAGTATTACTGTTGAGGACGGGGCGGCGCGCGCAGGCTTGCCCCCCCAAATCGACCCGAATTGGCGTTGGCTTTGGTAATCGTAGGCGTCCGATAATGTTAGTTAAGGTTAAATTTACATGGCAATAGATCCAAACAATCTTGCCGGTACAGCCTCGCTTACCTTTTCCGACGAATTCAATAATCTAAGCCTCTGGAACGGCAGCGCCGGGACCTGGTACACAAATTATTATTTTGGGGCCGACATTGCCACCTTTCCATCAAACGGGGAGTTACAGTGGTATATCAACGATAATACTGCGAATACGTCTTCGGTAAATCCGTGGACCGTATCAAGTGGCGTCCTAAGCCTCACGGCGGCCAAAACCGATCCGGCGATCAAGCCTTACATCAATAATTACGACTACACTTCGGGCGTTTTAACCACCCAGTTCTCATACTCCCAGACCTATGGGTACTTCGAGATCAGTGCGAAATTGCCCAAAGGTGATGGGTTATGGCCTGCGTTCTGGCTGCTTCCCAGCCAGGCGGGCGCGTGGCGCCCCGAGATCGACGTCATGGAGGTTCTAGGGAAGGACCCTACGTCGCTGTGGCAGTTCTCCCACCCGGCCGACACGAGTTATGACCGGTCCTTCAACACCAAGGTCCCCGACATGTCGGCCGGCTTCCACCGCTATGGAGTGGACTGGGAAGCTGACAAGATAACCTACTATTTCGACGGCCAGGTCACCGGCGTAGCGCCGACTGCGCCGGAAATGAATTCGCCGATGTACATGATCCTGAACCTTGCGGTGGGAGGATCCTGGGGTGGCCCTCCTACAGCGAGCACGGTATTTCCGGCAAACTACCAGATCGATTACATCAGGGCTTATCAAGCGAGCACAGGGCCGACATTCACCAATCTGGCGATTTCAGGCCCTCAATCCCTCAGCGAGGGCGCGAGCGGGCCCCAGCCGTTCACCTACACTGTGACGCGAACGGGAAGTCTTGCCGCCGCCACGACGGTTTCCTGGGCGGTGACCGGATCAGGGGCGGCCCCTGCGAACGCTGCGGATTTCACCGGCGGAACGCTGCCCGGAGGTGCGCTGAACTTCGCGGCGAACCAGGCGACCGCGACCATCACGGTCAACGTCAACGGAGACGCCGTCGTCGAGCCGGACGAGGGCTTCACCGTGACGCTGTCGAACGCGACCGGGGGAACGATTACTGCAGCTACCGCCACGGGAACGGTTCTCAACGACGACAGCCAGGCCGGGACCACCCTCACCGTGGGGCCGGCGACCATTACGCAGCCCGAGGGCGCCAGCGGCGACACCTACTTCGTGTTCACGGTGCAACGATCGGGAAGCCTGGCTGGCCCCAGCGTGGCGACGTTTGCAGTGGCGGGCAGCGGCGCCAATCCGGCGTCGGCGTCGGATTTCAGCGGCGGCGCGTTCCCGTCGGGAAAGGTATTCTTCGGCGGCGGCGAAGCGAGCAAAACCATCTGGATTCCGGTCGCCGGGGATACGGCGGCCGAGCCCAACGAGTCCTTCACCGTCACCCTTTCCAACCCCTCCGGCGCCACCATCACCGGCGCGACCGCCCAGGGCGTCATCCAGAACGACGACGCGGCGCCGGGAGCCACGCTTGCGCTGGGCCCGGCCACGGTCTCGCACCTGGAGGGAGACAGCGGATCGACGGCGTTCCTCTACACCGTCACGCGCTCCGGCGACCTCAGCGGCGCGGGCTCCGCCGCCTGGGCGGTGAGCGGCTCAGGCGCCAACCCGGCCAACGCCGCCGACTTCGCCGGCGGCGTCCTGCCCTCCGGCGTCGTGAACTTCGCGGCCGGCCAGAGCTCCGCCACCGTCACCGTCAATGCGGCCGGCGACGCGGCCGTCGAGACTGACGAGTCCTTCACCGTCACCCTTTCCAACCCCTCCGGCGCCACCATCACCGGCGCGACCGCCCAGGGCGTCATCCAGAACGACGACGCGGCGCCGTCGGGGACGTCGCTTTCCATTGGGCCGCAGTCGCTCCAGGCGATGGAAGGAACGGGAAGCGACACCTACTTCGTCTTCGACGTTGCGCGATCCGGCGATGTCGGCGGGCCTTCGACCGTCGATTGGGTCGTTACCGGCAGCGGCGCCCACCCCGTCGATGCAAGCGACTTGGTCGGAGGATTGCCGGGCGGGACGAGCTATTTTGGCGGCGGCGAGACTCAGAAATCCATCTGGATTCTGGTCCACGGAGACGCCGTCAACGAACCGGACGAAACCTTCACCCTTACCTTGCACAACGCGACCGGCGCCAGCGTCGTCGTGGGAAGCGCGTTGGGGACCATATTGAACGACGATGGCGTCACGGTGCCATGACGCCGGACGTCCTTATGCGACCTGCCAGTCGTTGTGGATCAACCCGGCGGCCGATCCGGTCGCGATGCTCCCGCCGGTCGGGTTGGCAAGCGTGATCGTAAACCCTTCGTCGGGTTCGCTGACGTAATCACCCGCCACCGGCACCCAGATCGTCTTGAGCGATTCGCCGTTTCCGAAAAACACGGTGCCGGCCGGCATTGCGCCATGATCGAAGTCCGCAGCGCTGGCGGCGTGGGCGCCGGAGCCGGCGGTCGTCCAGGCGACCGTCGTGGGTCCCGTGAGATCGCCGGCGCGCGTGACGGCGAACTGCGCATAGGTGATCGCCCCATGATGCTCGGTCACCTCCGCGCTGGTGGCCGCGATGGAAAGCCTGGGACCGCCCGTGCTCACCGGAGCCAAGGCCGTCGGCGCTGCCGGGAGCAGCGTGGTCGTGGAGCTGGCGGCGGGCGCGCCGTCGTCGTTGAGAATCTTTCCGTCGGCGGAGGCGATGGTCACGCCGGCGCCGGAAGGGTTCGAAAGTCTCACGGTGAAGCTCTCGTTCGCTTCGGACGTAAGATCGCCTTTCACCGGAATCCAGATGACCTTGCTGATCTCGCCGTGGCCGAAGAACACCGTGCCGCCGGGCAGGACGCCGCCGGCGAAGTCGGCCGCATTGGCCGGGCTCGACCCCGAGCCCGAGACTGTCCACGCGGCGGAACTCGGGCCGGTCAGGTCGCCGCTTCGGGTCACCGTGAACTGTGCATAAGTCACGCCCCCGACGCCCTCCGTAACATTGGGCGACAATCCGGAGATGGCCAGGGATGCGCTGCTCGCTGGGGCCGTGACTGGGGCTGGCGCTGTCGCCGTCACCGTCAGGGGGGCCGGGGTCGAGGACGTCGGGGCGGATGAGGGCGCGGCGGGGGAAACAATCGACACCCCATCGAGGCTGTAGGCCCGGATGTAGTCGATCTTCATGCTGGTGGCGGCGATCGCGCTCGCGTCAGGCGCCCCGGCCCAGCTGCCGCCGACAGCAAAGTCGGCGAGCATGTACATCGGCTTGTTGAGAGCGGCCGGCGTGGCGGTCGAGTTCACGGCCGAGCCGTCAACATACCAGGTGATGGTTTGCGGCGTCCAAAGCACGCCGAAGGTGTGGTACCCGGACATCAGATTGGGCACCAGGGCCGAGTACCCTTCGTGGGATACGCCAGACGCCGAGTTGTAGTGGATATGATTCCACACCTCGTTGTTGCTGTTCACGGTCTCCATGACGTCGATCTCGCCGGTATAGCTGCCGTCCTGAGGCAGCAGCCAGAAGGCCGGGAACGCGCCCTGGCCTGCGGGCAGGTCGGCGCGCATCTCGAAATAGCCGTACGTCTGGGCGAATGCGCCGCTGGTCGTGATCAGGCCCGACGTATAGTCGGAGCCCCAGAGCGCCGCTTTCGCCCAGGTGGGGGTCTGGCTCGCCGTGACGGTCAGGACGCCGCCTTGCACGGAAAAGGGGTTCAGCCCCAGCGGCGTCGCCCCCGAACCCGAGAAGGTGGGGTCGACGTAGATCTCGGACTCATTCTGGATCGTGTGCGCGCTCTGGGTGTTGTAGGCGTCCCAGTCGTACGAGGTCGCCCATCCGTGCGCGTCGCCCTGCCTCTGCAGCTTCAGGCTGTTGAACTCGTCGTCGAAGGTCAGTTTGAGCGTTGAGGTGTTGACGGATGTCTCGAAGTTGCCGGCGTTGAAGGCGGACCGCTGGACGCCGGTGAACAGGACGCTGTCATTGGCGGAAAGCCGCAGAAGGGTGTCGCCGCCGACCTGGGTCATGGCGCCCATGACCTTCTGGAAGCTGTCGAAGCCGTAGGCGCCCACCCGGACGACGTCGGAGCCCGGCTGGAAATTGATCACGACGTCATGCCCTGAGCCCGGGCCGAAAACGAAGGTGTCTCCGCCCGCGCTGACGATGACGTCGTCGCCGCCTGCCCCCGCCAGCGTGACCTTGGCTGATTGCGCCACCAGGATGTTGGCCGCGTCGTTCCCGACGCCGACCACCGGAGTCCAGCGCGCGTTCATCGTCAGGTTTTCGACGTCGTTCGGCAGGGTGAAGTCGACGGTCGCGACCGCCGTATCCACCCCGGCTCCACCAGAGATGCGATCGGCCAGATTGATCGCATAGATGGTGTCGTCGCCGCTGCCGCCGTGGAGGTAGTTCCCTTGGTTGGAGCCCATCAGAAAGCTTGGGGTGTCGGGCCCATACAGCGGGTCGGTACCGGTAGCCCAGATTTGGCGCACGTAGCTTGCACTGGTAGGCAAAAACAACCCGGAATAGTTAGTGTAGCCGACCATACTAGATCCCCGACAAGGCTAACGCTCTCTAAGCATCGTTGCTACTGAAGAGGCAAATAGACCAAAGTGTGGCGACAAGGTGCGCAATTAAGCCCTGGTAACCACGTCTATAACCTCGTTCCGGAGATGAGTTTTCAGCGAAAGTCTTAAGACTTCCTGCTTTCCTGCGATCGGGGCTGGGAGGATAAAGCTCGGACAGCGGCTGCTGAAATATAAAACGTGAGCTCCTAATAGAGCTTGGCGCGAAGCCGCCCACCGTCGGCGCGACGAATTGGCGCGCATGCCGTGACCTTGAATGGCGGCTTTGGCAGGAGCGGCTTCGCCATTGAAACCGGACTGGACGCAGGCGCTGTCGGCTACCGGCCAGGGCGCGGGTCTTAATGGTTTCGTCGCGCGGCGACTCGGCGGCGACTCGACCGGCCGGCGACGAGGCTGATCAAATACCTGAGTGGCTGAAAAGGCTTGGAGCGGGCGGTGGGAATCGAACCCACGACATCAAGCTTGGGAAGCTTGCGTTCTACCTCTGAACTACGGCCGCACTCCGAAGAGGTGCGGTTCCTTAGCCGGTCTGCCAGCGCCTCTCAAGCCGCTGTCAGGTCGGCTGGATTGCCGCGCGCCGGGCGCGTCCGCTAAGACGGGGCCGAACAGCCGTTTGAAGGACGCCCGCCTCGTGAGCCCATCCGTGACCGATCTTTTCGAGCCGATGACGCTGGCGCACGGCCCGGCGCTGAAGAACCGCCTGGCGCTCGCGCCCTTGACCAACCTGCAGAGCCACCCGGACGGCACGCTGTCGGACGACGAGTTCAAGTGGCTGACCTATCGGGCCAAGGGCGGGTTTGCGCTGACCATGACCTGCGCGGCGCACGTGCAGCGGATCGGCCAGGGCTTTCCCGGCCAGCTCGGAGTGTTCGGCGACGAGCACCTGGCCGGGCTGACCAGGCTCGCGGCCACCATCAAGAGCTTCGACAGTGTGGCGGTGGCCCAGCTACACCACGCCGGCATGCGCAGCCCTAAGGACCTGATCGGCGAGGCGCCGGTGGCGCCGTCCGACGACGAAGGGACGGGCGCGCGCGGGCTGTCGACCGCCGAGGTCGAGCAGTTGATCGAGGACTTCGTCGCCGCCGCGGTGCGCTCGGAAAG
>NZ_DASXYF010000009.1:0-33083 GCF_036502675.1 Phenylobacterium sp. | reverse complement strand
TCGCCGACGTAGCCGGCTTCGGTCAGCGTCGTGGCGTCGGCGACCGTGAACGGCACGTCGATGATTCGCGCCAGGGTCTGGGCCAGCAGGGTCTTGCCGGTGCCGGTGGGGCCGACCAGCAGGATGTTGGCCTTGCCTAGTTCGACGTCGTTGTTCTTGGAGGCGTGGTTCAGGCGCTTGTAATGGTTGTGCACCGCGACGGAGAGCACCTTCTTGGCGTGGTCCTGACCGATCACATAGTCGTCCAGGACCTCGCGGATCTCCTTCGGAGTCGGCACCCCGTCCTTCGACTTCACGAAGGAAATCTTGTGTTCTTCCCGAATGATATCCATGCACAGCTCGACGCATTCATCGCAGATGAACACCGTCGGGCCCGCGATCAGCTTGCGGACCTCATGCTGGCTCTTGCCGCAGAAAGAGCAATAGAGCGTGCTCTTGGAATCCCCGCTCGCGGCCTTGGTCATGGTTGTTTCTCACTTTAACGGCGACGCCGGGCCTCCGCCCATTGCCACCCGCTCCAGAGGCGCACCTCGCCGATCACTGCAGGATACGCGCCGCGGGTTGTCTAATCCTTGACAATCCCTGATCCGCGCCCGGATCACAAGCCTTCGCTCATCGGAGCGACATTCTGCGCGGGGGCGGTTTGTGCGGCGCATCCCAACATCTAGATATGGATGGCGCAAAACGGCACAAGAGTGGCGGTGCGCCGCCCGGCGCCCGCTCCCCTGCACCGCGCCCGAGACGCCGCCGATGGCCCGCCCGTCCCCGACCGCCCCCGACCAGCGGCCGATCGTCGCTTTCGACTTCGACGGCACGCTGACGGTCGCCGACAGCTTCACCGCCTTCCTGGCCTGGCGGGCCGGCCGCGGCCGGCATCTGCGGGGCCTGGCGAAGCTCGCGCCGGCGGTCGCCGGCTACCTGCGCGACCGCGACCGCGGACGCCTGAAGGCCGCGGCCGTGCACGAGTTCCTGAAGGGCGCGCCCCGCGCCGTGCTCGAAGGCGAGGCCCTGGCCTTCGCGCGGGCCAGCGCCGCCCGCCTGCTGAGGCCCGACGCGCTGGCGACCTGGCGGCGATGGGGGGCGGAAGGCGCGCGGCGGGTGATCGTCACTGCCTCGCCCGAACTCACCGTCGCGCCCTTCGCCCGCGACCTGGGCGCCGAGGCCCTGATCGGCACGCGGCTGGCCTTCGACGCGCAGGACCGGGTGGGCGGGGGCTTCGTGGGCGAGAACTGCCGCGGGCCGGAGAAGGTGCGGCGGCTGCGCGAGGCGTTCGGGCCCGACGTGCGGCTGGCGGCGGCCTACGGCGACACCAGCGGCGATCGCGAGATGCTGGCGATCGCCGATGTGCGCGGGTTCAAGGTGTTCAAGGCCAGGCCGTGAGGGCGGCTGGGCGGGTCAGTGGAGGTTGACCCAATCCCGCTCACCCCGACGAAAGTCGGGGCCTAAGCTGAATTCGTCGCCGGCGGAGAGCCCGCCTGTATCCCGACATTCGTCGGGACGAGCGGGGTTTTTAGCGATATCGGTCCGCCGGACCTCAGCCCTGTTCGACTTCCCGCTTCTCGATGACCTGGTCGACGATGCCCCAGGCCTTGGCTTCCTCGGCGGTCATGAAGTAGTCGCGGTCCAGCGTCTCCTCCACCACCTCGAGGGGTTGCCCGGTGTGCTTGGCGTAGAGCTCGTTCAGCCGGCGCTTGGTCTTGATGATGTCCTCGGCGTGGCGCTCGATGTCCGAGGCCTTGCCGGAGAAGCCGCCCGACGGCTGGTGGACCATGATCCGCGCGTTGGGCAGGGCGATGCGCTGGCCCTTCTCGCCGGCCATCAGCAGGAACGATCCCATGGAGGCGGCCATGCCCATGCAGAGGGTGACCACCGGGCTGCGGATGTATTGCATGGTGTCGTAGATCGCGAGGCCCGACGTCACCACCCCGCCCGGGGAGTTGATGTACATCTGGATCTCTTTCTTCGGGTTCTCGGCCTCCAGGAACAGGAGCTGCGAGCAGATCAGGGCCGACATGCCGTCCTCGACGGGACCGTTGAGGAAGATCACCCGCTCCTTCAGCAGACGGGAGAAGATGTCGTAGGCGCGTTCGCCGCGGCTGGTCTGTTCGACGACCATCGGCACGAGGTTGAGTGCGGTGGTGAGCGGGTCACGCATGGGGGAAATGGCCTTCTCGGAATGGGCGGCGCGAAAGGGAATCGCGCTCCTTCCCATATCGCGTGCGAGCCCCGCCGTTGCAAGGCGACGAATCGCGCCAGGGAAGATCCGCAACGCTCGATTCGACGTCATCCCCGGCTGCAGCGCGCAAGCGCGGAATGCCGGGGAGCCATGAACACCGCGCCTCAGGACATGCCGGTGAAGCGGTGTTCATCGGTGACCGGGACAAGCCCGGTCATGAGGTCTGAATTATGAAGACGTCCCGGACCAGAGCCTCGGCCGAGGGCTCAGTAGCCTTCCGGCATGTCCTCTTCCTTCAGCAGATCCTCGCGGCTGATCCTGGCGTCCTCGACCTTGGCTTTCTCGAGGATCAGGTCGACGACCTTCTCCTCGAAGATCGGGGCGCGGAGCTGGGCCTGGGCGGCGGGCTCGCGGCGGAGGAAGTCGAACACCTGCTGGGCCTGCGGGCCGTAGCGCATGGCCTCCTGCCGCATGGCCTCCGCCAGCTCCTGCTCGGAGATCGTCACGCCGCCGTCGCGGCCGATCTCGGCCATCAGCAGGCCCAGGCGCACCCGGCGGGCGGCGATCTTGCGGTACTCGGCCTCGAGCTGTTCGTCGGTCTTGCCGGCGTCCTCCTCCGACAGGCCGCCCTCGCGGGCCTTGTCGGCCTGCACCTGGCGCCAGATCGAGGCGAATTCGCTCTCCACCATCTTCGGCGGCAGCGGGAAGTCGTGCTTGGAGTCCAGCACGTCCAGGAGGGCGCGCTTCAGCTTGAAGCGGGCGGCCCCGGCGTACTGGTTTTCGAGGTTGGTCTTCAGGAGCTCCTTCAGCTTGTCGAGGGACTCCACGCCCAGGCGCTCGGCCAGCGCGTCGTCCAGCTCGGAGTCCTTGGGCGCCTTGACCGCCTTCACCTTCACTTCGAACTCGACCTCCTTGCCCTTCAGGTTCTCGGCCGGATAGTCCTCCGGGAAGGTCACCTTGACGGTCACGTCGGAGCCGGGCTTGGCGCCGACGAGCTGGTCTTCGAAGCCCGGGATGAACTGGCCCGCGCCCAGCACCAGCTCCGCGTCGGCGGCCGTGCCGCCCTCGAAGGCCTCGCCGTCCAGGCGGCCCACGAAGTCGATGACGACCTTGTCGTCCTTCCTGGCCTTCACGGTCTTGCCGGTGCGCTCCTCGTAGGTCTTGTTCTGCGCCGCCAGCTCGCCCAGGGCCTCGGCCACCTCCTCGTCGGTGGGCTCATAGACCGGGCGGGTCAGCGCGATGGACGAGAGGTCCATCACCTCGATCTCCGGCATCACCTCGAAGGATATCTCGTAGGACAGGTCCGCCTTGCCCTCGATCACCTGCTGGAGGTCGCCGTCGGGCTTGAGGTCCGGGTCGCCGGCGGGCCGGACCTTGGAGTCCTCGATGATCTTCTGGGTGGATTCGGAGAGGGACTGCTCGACCACCTCGGCCATCAGCGCCTTGCCGTGCAGGCGCCGGACGTGCGCCGGGGGGACCTTGCCGGGCCGGAAGCCCCTGATGGTGAGCTGCGGGGTGAGCTCCTTGATCCGGGTCTCCAGCTTCTCGTTGAGGTCCGAGGCCGGAATGGTCACGCCATAGACCCGGCTCAGGCCTTCGCCGGACTTTTCAACGATCTGGATCGACATTTGGAATTCGCGGACCGGGCGCGGCCGACGCGCCTCGGGCTCCGCCCTCAGGCTGATAAGGTCAACGCCGCCGGGGCCCCGGCGGCGGGGCGCCCTTATGTCATGGCGGGCTCGTCCGTCCAAGTGCAAAGGCTGGCCGTCCCGCGGCGCGCCGCCGCGGCCGCGCGCAGTCCGCTATGGCGCGGAATTTCCGTCTCGCCTAAAGCTCGGCCGGTTGCTCAGGCCCGGAGACCGTCGTGGCGCCATCCCTTGTCCGGCGGCATGGTCCCGTCCTCGCGGTCATCGCCCTGTTCCTCGTCTATGTCGTGAACGCCTGGACGCCCTCGCACTACGGCCAGACGGCCCAGGTCCTGGGCGTCGCGCACGCCGGACCGGTGTTCGGGAAATCCCGGCCCATCCGCTCGGACGAGTGGATGGTCACGACGCCCTACTTCCAGATCGCCGCCGCCGGCGACTTCGGGCCGCGCGACGTGATCTCGCCCTACCACGAGCCCCTCAAGGCCTTCTTCGCCCTGCCGTCACGCGACTGGAGCATGGCGTTGAAGCCGGATCTCTGGGGCTTCCTGGCGCTCGATCCGGCGCACGCCTATTCGCTGCACTATGCGCTGCTGGCCGCGGCCTTCGTCGGCGGCTACCTGCTGCTGCTGCGCCAGCTCGGCTGCAGCCCGCGCCTGGCGCTCGCGGGATCGCTGATCCTGTTCCTGTCGCAGTTCGTGCAGGTCTGGTGGACCAGCAACGCGCCGGTGCTGGCCTGGGCGCCCTGGCCGGTCGCGGCCTTCCTGTGGCGCGGCCCGTGGTGGGCGCGGTGGCCAGCGATCGCCGTCGCCGTCGCCGTCTGGCTCATCGGGCAGCTCTATCCGCCGCTCATCCTGGCCGCCGGCCTGGCGTTCGGCGTGATGGTGGCGGCGTTCCGGCCGGACGCCCTGCGCCCGGCGCGCCTGGCGCCGGCGCTCGCCGCCGCGGCGGCCGGCGCCTATGTCGCCTGGCTGCACTATGCGGACCTGATCCCGGTCATGGCGGCGACCGTCTATCCGGGCCAGCGCCTGTCGGACGGCGGCGGCTTTCCGCCGTTGCAGCTGCTGGCGCACCTGTTCCCCTACCTGGTGACGCAGCGGTACGAACCGCTCGGCCTGTGGCCCAGCAACGCCTGCGAGATCGGCGTGGCGGGCTCCTTCCTGCCGCTGGCGCTGGCGGTGTTCGGCGACCACCGGCTGATCCGGTCCTGGCTGACCCGCCGACGCTGGGCGGTGGGGATGTGGCTGGCCGGGATGGCCGTGCTCCTCGCCTGGATGCTGCTGCCGATCCCCGCCCGCCTGGCGCCGGTCTTCAACTTCGTGCAGCCCTACCGGATGGTCTGGGGCTTCGGCCTGCTGTGGCTGCTGGGGTTCACCCTGATGGCCGACGCCGGCGACTGGATCGTCACCCGGACCCGGGTCGCCGTCTTCCTCGGCCTGGCCTTCGCGGCCTGGGCCGTCTCGAAGCTCTGGCTTGCCAAGGCGCCGGTGGAGTTCGACCGCTTCGACCTGGTCGTCGCGCCGGTCCTGATCGGCCTGCTGATGCTCCGGCGGGCGAGGCCGCAGTGGCTGGGACCCCGCCGCCTGGCCCTGCTGGCCGTGCTGCTGACGACGGCGCTGACGTTCGGGCGCTTCAATCCGGTGCAGTCGGCGCGGCCGATCTTCCAGCGGCACGACGGCGTGGCGCTCGACGCCTTCCGGGCCTACGCCGCGGCCAACCCGCACGGGTGGGCGGTCGCGCCCGGCGTCTACGGGGCGGCCATCAACGGCGCCGGCGTGCCGGCGATCAACCACACGCTGCTGCAGCCGCAGCTCGAGGTGTTCCGGCGCGTGTTCCCGGATCTCGACGCCGCGGCGTTCAACGTGACCTTCAACCGCTACGAGCACCTGAAGCCGACCGTGCAGTGGAGCCCGACGCTGATCCAGGAGGACCTGGCGGCCATACCGCCCGACTCCTTCGCCACGCCGCTGGCGCTGGAGCTTGCGGCGCAGCCGTCCGCGGCCGCCGGGGCCGGGGGCGCGGTGGAGGAGATCGCCGCGACCCGGCTCGGGCCGGCCCGCTGGGGCGTGACCGCGTCCGGCTGGTCGCCCTGGCGCGGCGTCGCGGCCGGCCAGCGCCTGCGCGTGGCCCTGGACCCGCACTGCGGCCGGATCGTGCAGGGGCGGGCGTTCCGGCTCCCGCGGCCCGACATCATCGCGGCGACCAACGATCCTGCGAACTTCGCCGCGGGCTTCGGCGCCAGGCTGGTGGTGGAGACCGCCCGGGACCTGCCGTCGTTCCCGACCGGCGCGCTCCGCATCGAATCCATCGACCCGCAGGCGGGACCGCGGACGCTCGCAGCCGCCGGTGCGGCCGGCTGCTGAGCCCGACGCCGCAGATCGCCCTATTGCGAACCCCCGCCATCCGCGGGATAGATGGAGTTCCGCTGCGGCTATGGCGGAATTGGTAGACGCAACGGTTTTAGGTACCGTCGGGCAACCGTGGGGGTTCGAGTCCCTCTAGCCGCACCAGCCCCCGGGATGACAGCCGATCGCAGCGGCGCCAGAACCGGGGCCATGACCAACGGCGTCCTCTTCGTCCACTCCAACTTCCCGGCGCAGTTCGCCGACCTGGCCCGCAGCCTGGCGGCGCGCGGGGTCGCCTGCGCGGCCATCGGAGGACCGAACTCGCCCGGCCTTCGGGGGATGTCCATCGCCCGCTGGAACAACCGCCAGGGCAGCACGCCGGGGATCTTCCCCCTGGCGAGCCGGGCGGAGGCCGACCTGATCCGCAGCCGCTCGGCGCTGGACGCGGCGCGCCGGCTCAGGGCGCACGGCTGCGACCCGGCCCTGATCATAGGCCATCCGGGCTGGGGGGAGATGGCGCTGCTCGCCGACGCCTTCCCCGACGCCAGGCAGATCGCCTTCCACGAGTTCTACTACCGGGGCCGCGGCCTCGACATCGACTTCGACACCGAGTTCAAGCCCCCGACCGAGGACATGATCCTGGCCGGCACGACCAAGAACGCGGTGATGGCCCTGTCGCTCGCCCAGGCCGACGCCATCGTCGCGCCCACGCGCTTCCAGGCCGACACCCTGCCGCCCGGCTTGCGCCCCCATGCCCGCATCATTCACGAAGGGGTGGACACCGAGGCGATCCGGCCCGGCCCCGCCGAAGCTTTCCAGGTCCCCTACGGCCCGGTGATCGAGGCGGACACGCCGGTCATCACCCACGTCAACCGCAACCTGGAGCCGCTCCGGGGCCTGCACATCCTCCTGCGCGCCCTGCCCCGGCTGCAGGCGGAGGTCCCGCAGGCGCGGACGATCATCGTGGGATCGCCGGCCAACCGGCCCTACGGCGGCGGCTCGCCCGACGGGCGGCCCTGGAAGGACTTCCTGCTGGACGAACTGGACGGGCGGCTGGACATGAGCCGCATCCACTTCACCGGCGCGCTGCCGCACGACCGGATGCTGGCGGCGCTGCGGCTGTCCACGGCGCATGTCTATTACAGCTATCCCTTCGTGCTCTCCTGGTCCCTGGCCGAAGCGATGGCCAGCGGCTGCTATGTCGTGGGCTCCGACACCGCTCCGGTGCGAGACGCCATTTCGGACGGGGTGAACGGCAAGCTGCTGGACTTCTTCGACGTGGACGCGCTGTCCGGCGCCCTGATCGAGGCCTGCCGGACGCCGCACGCCTTCGGCGCACTGCGGGCCGCGGCGCGGGCGACGGCGGTGGAGACGTTCGACCGGGCCAAGGGGCGCGCGGCCTGGATGGACCTGATCCGCGAGGTGGCCGGGATCTAGAGCGGGGCCATCCCATCCGGATCGTGCTTCAGTCCGCGCCGCCGTCGTCCGCCGCCTGCCAGAGGCCGGCCAGCACGGCGGGCGCCAGGCCCGGCAGGTCCTCGGCGATCAGGCCCGGGCCGAAGTGGGCGGCCGCCTCGGCGTGGATCCAGGCCCCGGCGCAGGCGGCTTCGAAGCTCTCCATCCCCTGGGCGATCAGGCCGCCGATGAAGCCCGCCAGCACGTCGCCGGAACCGGCCGTCGCCAGCCAGCGCGAACCGTTGACGTTGACGGCGGCCCGGCCGTCGGGGGCGGCGACCACCGTGTCGGGCCCCTTCAGCAGCACCACGGCGCCGGCCCGTTCGGCGGCCCTGCGGGCGGCGGCGACCCGCTGCGGACCGGCGGCCAGCAGGCCAGGGAACAGCCGCTCGAACTCCCCCGGATGCGGGGTCAGCACGTCGTCGCGGTCGAGCACCGAGAACAGCTCGTCCGGATCGTCCTTGAAGACGGTGATGGCGTCGGCGTCGATCACCAGGGCCGCGCCGGTGCGGGCCAGCGCCAGCAGGTTGACCAGGGTGGTCTCGGTGACCCCGGCCGCCGGGCCGATCACCGCGGCGTCCACGTCGGCGGCCGCCTGTTCCAGCTCCAGGTCGGTCTCGAAGGGCCGCAGCATCACCGCCTCCAGGTGGGCGGCGTTGACCTGCAGCGCGTCGGGCGGGGAGAACAAGGTGACGAGGCCCGAGCCGATCCTCAGGCCGGCGCGGGCGGCCAGTCGGGCGGCGCCCGTGCTCCAGGCGTCGCCGCTGATGACGATCAGCCGGCCGCGCGCGTGCTTGTGCGCCGAGGCGCCCGGCCAGGGAAAGCGCGGCAGCCAGAGCTCCGGGCCGTTCTCGAACAGCTGCACGACGGGCTCGGCCAGGCCGATGTCGCCCACCACCACCTCGCCACAGCGCGTGCGGCCGGGCTCCAGCACATGCCCCAGCTTGCGGGCATGGAAGGTGACGGTGAGCGCGGCGCAGAAGGCGGCGTCGCCCAGGGGCCGGGCCGTATCGGCCGAGAGGCCGCTCGGAACGTCGATCGCCACCACGCGGTCGACGACCCGCTCGCTGGCCCGCGCCAGCCGCGCCGCGTCGCCCTCCAGCGGCCGGGAGAGGCCGGCGCC
The DNA here is from genome assembly GCF_036502675.1 of Phenylobacterium sp. Lineage (GTDB taxonomy): Bacteria > Pseudomonadota > Alphaproteobacteria > Caulobacterales > Caulobacteraceae > Phenylobacterium. Next base: position 24,341 of record NZ_DASXYF010000009.1, on the reverse strand, counting down.
GAACAGGGCGTCGACGATGAGGCCGGTGGCGCGAACCGTCGGGTCCAGGGGCAGGACCTCGCCCTCCCAGCGCCCGGCCATCACCTTGGCGTCGAGAGAGGCCGGCGGGGCCAGCGCCTCCACGCAGACCTCCCAGCCGCGGCCCCTCAGCAGGCGGGCGACCACATAGCCGTCGCCGCCGTTGTCCCCCGGGCCGCAGAGCACCCGGACGGGACGGGCCGCGAAGCGCCGGCAGATCTCGTCGGCGACCACGGTCCCCGCCCGCTCCACGAGGGCCGCGCCCGGCACGCCCCTGGCGACGGCCGCGCGGTCGCAGGCGGCCATCTCGGCGACGGTCAGGATCTTGCGCGCCGCCACGGCTCACCCTTGGTCCGGATCAAAGCACCCGGGTGACGGCTTCGCGCCCTTTGGCGACCAAGGTCAAGACGCCGCGGTCGCTGTCGAGCACCTGGATCGAGGCGTGGTCGGGCTGGAAGCCCGCCACCCGTGCGTCGCCCTCCAGGCAGGAGACCACCCCGTTGATGGCCACGAAATGGCTGAAAACCGCCGTCCTGCCGCGGGGGACCAGCGACTCCGCGACCCCGTGCCGCCATGCGTCATAGTCGAGGTCGCCGTCGACATCCTTCCAGAGGCCGGCGAAGGCGCGGCGCAGCCAGGGGGCGCGGTCCTCGGGCGCCAGGGCCGCGGGCGTGGGGATCTCGCCCACCGCGGGGTCGATCTCGATCTGGACGCCAAGGACCTCGGCCAGGGGCCGGGCGGTCTCGCGGCAGCGGCGCAGGGGCGAGGAGACCACACGCACCGGCCGTTCCGCCGGCGGCAGGGCCAGGAGGGCGTCGCGGACGGCGCCGGCCTGGGCGCGGCCCGTCGCGTCGAGGCCAGGATCATCGTCCGCCTGTCCCCAGGCCGACGCCGGCTTGCCGTGCCGGATCAGATAGATGCGCGCCATGGGCAGGTCCTGGGCGATGAAGGTTGCGGCAGAAGAACCCCGGCTTTTCGGCCAGGTCCGGCTGCCCGTTTCAGGGCGGTTTCCGCCGTAAACTTCAGCAATCCCGTCCGGGTTGGCAAGCTTGACCTTGAGAGGGGATCGGCCGATTTGACCGCCGTCCGGGCGCAAGCGAGCCGGTTCGGCGACCTTGTGCGGCCCGATCCGCCCACCTTCGGCCCTGTCGGGCCTCCGTGAGCCGCGTGACGGCCAATTTGGCGGGAGACGAACGTTTGGGCGCCGGATGCCCATATTTTGATCATTCGAGATTTTGCAGCGCCCCGGCGACGCTTGCAGGGACGTGCGCCCTTGTGAGTCCGCGCCGGGCTGTGCTCCGTCGCCGCGACCGCGGGGCGGACCTGGTGCAGCTTAATAGTCGGACGCATGAAAAAAATCGAAGCCATCATCAAGCCGTTCAAGCTGGACGAGGTGAAGGAGGCCCTGCAGGAGATGGGCGTCCAGGGCATGACGGTGATCGAGGCCAAGGGCTACGGCCGGCAGAAGGGCCACACCGAGCTCTACCGCGGCGCCGAGTACGTGGTCGACTTCCTGCCCAAGATCAAGATCGAGGTGGTGATCACCGACGGGCAACTCCAGGCGGCGCTGGAAGCCGTGACGAGCGCCGCTCGCACCGGACGCATCGGCGACGGCAAGATCTTCATCTCCGAAATTCTCGACGTACTGCGCATCCGGACCGGTGAATCCGGCGAGGCCGCCGTCTAGTCAATAGCCACCGAAACGCCGGAAGGGAAAGTCATGGCGACAGCTCAGGAAATCCAAAACCTCATCAAGGAAAAAGAAGTAAAGTACGTCGACGTGCGGTTCACGGACATCCGTGGGAAGATGCAGCACGTGACGTTCGACCTGGCGCTTGTCGACGACGACTTCCTGACGGACGGCACGATGTTCGACGGCTCGTCGATCGCCGGCTGGAAGGCGATCAACGACTCCGACATGAAGCTGCGTCCGGACCTGGCCACCGCCTACATCGACCCCTTCTACCAGCAGACCACGCTGGCGATCTTCTGCGACGTGGTCAGCCCGGAGACCAACACCGGCTACAACCGCGATCCGCGCGGGATCGCCAAGTCGGCGCTGAACTATGTGAAGGCCTCGGGCGTGGGCGACACGGTGTACTTCGGCCCGGAAGCCGAGTTCTTCATCTTCGACGACGTGCGCTGGGCCACCGAGCCGGGCAACACCTTCTACGCCTACGACTCCGAGGAGCTGCCGGCCAACACCGGCAAGGCCTATCCGGAAGGCAACATGGGCCATCGCCCCGGTCCGAAGGGCGGCTACTTCCCGGTGAACCCCGTGGACTCCGCCCAGGACCTGCGCGGCGAGATGCTGGCGGTGATGGGCGAGCTGGGCATGAAGCCCGAGAAGCACCACCACGAGGTGGCCCCGGCGCAGCACGAGCTGGGCCTGATGTTCGACACCATGGTCACCATGGCCGACCGGCTGCAGCTTTATAAGTACGTGGTCCACAACGTGGCCGCCGCCTACGGCAAGACCGCCACCTTCATGGCCAAGCCGATGTTCAAGGACAACGGCTCGGGCATGCACGTCCACCAGTCGATCTGGAAGGGCGGCAAGCCGCTGTTCGCCGGCGACAAGTACGCCGGCCTGTCGGACATGTGCCTGTGGTACATCGGCGGCGTGATCAAGCACGCCAAGGCGATCAACGCCTTCTCGAACTCGACCACCAACTCCTACAAGCGCCTGGTGCCCGGCTACGAAGCCCCGGTGAAGCTGGCCTATTCGGCCCGCAACCGCTCGGCCTCGATCCGCATCCCGCACGTGGATTCGCCCAAGGGCAAGCGTATCGAAGTCCGTTTCCCGGACCCGATGGGCAACCCCTACCTGACCTTCACGGCCCTGCTGATGGCCGGCCTCGACGGCATCGAGAACAAGATCGATCCGGGCGGACCGGCCGACAAGAACCTCTACGACCTGCCCCCGCGCGAGCAGAAGAAGATCCCGGAAGTCTGCGGCTCGCTCAAGGAAGCGCTGGAGAACCTCGACCGCGACCGCGCCTTCCTGAAGAAGGGCGGGGTGATGGACGACGAGTTCATCGACGCCTACATCGAGCTGAAGATGGAAGAGGTCATGCGCCTGGCGCTGCACCCGCACCCGGTCGAATTCGACATGTATTACAGCTGCTAAGCGGCTAGAGCTTAGCTGTTGGACGGGGGGCCGCGGAGCGATCCGCGGCCCTTTTTCTTTGTGTCCACGAACCACACGAACGAGAGTTCGAGGGGTTGGACATCCGGTGATGATCGCGGCCGAGTGAACACAGCTTGCTGTTCGTGATCGACGCTCAACACCCCCCTGCTCTCGCGGACTGGATTCCGCGCGCAGGACATGAGGCGGCGGCTCGCCAGCTTGCGATCCTCACGTCAATCGCGGACGCCGCGGGCGCTGCGCCGCATTGCATCGCGGCGAAGGCCGATTCATACCGGAGACCCTAGAATCGCAGCACCCTCCCCGTCATGTCCAAGGCCTCTTCCGCCGCCCAAGCCAGCCTGTTCGACGACGCCCTGAACCCGGCGCCCGCCGCGCCCCTGGCCGAGAGCCACGAGCCGCGGCCCGGCGGCGGCAAGCCCTCCGGCTATTCGGCCAAGGACATCGAGGTCCTGGAGGGGCTGGAGCCGGTGCGCAAGCGGCCGGGGATGTACATCGGCGGCACCGACGAGCGGGCGCTGCACCACCTGTTCGCCGAGGTGCTGGACAACGCCATGGACGAGGCCGTGGCCGGCCACGCCAAACTGATCGAGATCGTGCTGGACGCCGACGGTGGGCTGACGGTGAAGGACGACGGGCGCGGCATCCCGGTGGACCCGCATCCGAAGCACCCGGGCAAGTCGGCGCTGGAAGTGATCATGACCGTCCTGCACTCGGGCGGGAAATTCTCCGGCGACGCCTACGAGACCTCCGGAGGGCTGCACGGAGTGGGCGTCTCGGTGGTCAACGCCCTGTCGGAGCGGCTGGAGGTCACCGCCTTCAAGGACGGCTTCGAATGGCGCCAGGTGTTCGCGCGGGGCAAGCCGCTGGGCGGCATCGAGAGGCTGGGCCCGACCCGCAAGCACGGCACCTGGATCCGCTTCGTGCCCGACGCGGTGATCTTCGGCGAGGGCGCGGTGTTCAAGCCGGCCAGGCTCTACCGGATGGCGCGGTCCAAGGCCTACCTGTTCGGGGGCGTCGAGATCCGCTGGACCTGCGACCCCTCGCGGATCCACGACCAGACGCCGGCGCAGGCGACGTTCCGCTTCCCCGACGGCCTGGCGGACTTTCTGGCCGAGCGGGTGAAGGACCTGGAGACGGTGACGCCGGAGCCCTTCGCCGGGCGCTACGAGCGCAAGGGCGAGGCCGGGGCGGTGGAATGGGCCATCGCCTGGACGCCGGCGGGGTTCGGCGAGGCCGACAGCTTCATGCAGTCCTACTGCAACACCGTGCCGACGCCGGAGGGCGGCACGCACGAGGCGGGGCTGCGCGCGGCGCTGACCCGCGGCCTGAAGGCCTACGGCGAGCTGACCGGCGAGAAGCGCGCGGCGCTGATCACCGCCGACGACGTGCTGGCCCAGGCCGGCAGCCTGATCTCGATCTTCGTCCGCAACCCGGAGTTCCAGGGCCAGACCAAGGAGCGGCTGTCCTCGGCCGACGCCCAGCGGCTGGTGGAGACGGCGCTGCGCGACCCCTTCGACCACTGGCTGACCGCCCAGCCCAAGGCGGCCAGCGCGCTGCTGCAGTTCGTGGTCGAGCGCAGCGAGGAGCGGCTGAAGCGCCGCCGGGACAAGGAGATCGCGCGGGCCTCGGCGACCCGCAAGCTGCGGCTGCCGGGCAAGCTGGCCGACTGCTCCGGCACGGCGACGGACGGCAGCGAGATCTTCCTGGTGGAGGGCGATTCGGCCGGCGGCTCGGCCAAGCAGGCCCGCGACCGGCGCACCCAGGCGATCCTGCCCCTGCGCGGCAAGATCCTCAACGTGGCCTCGGCCAGCCTCGACAAGACCGGCGGCAACAAGGAGCTGGCCGACCTGATGCTGGCGCTGGGCGTCCAGGGCGGGTCGAAGTTCAAGGAAGAGGACCTGCGCTACGACCGGGTGGTGATCATGACCGACGCCGACGTGGACGGGGCGCACATCGCCAGCCTGCTGATCACCTTCTTCTACCGCACCATGCCGGACCTGATCCGGGCCGGGCGGCTGTTCCTGGCGCTGCCGCCGCTCTACCGGCTGAGCCATGGGCCGAAAACCATCTATGCGCGGGACGACGCGCACCGCGACGAGCTGCTGGCCAGCGAGTTCAAGGGCAAGTCGCCGGAGATCGGCCGCTTCAAGGGCCTGGGCGAGATGATGCCGGCGCAGCTCAAGGAGACCACGATGAGCCCGGCGACGCGGACCCTGGCCCGGGTGACCCTGCCGCGGGCCGAGGAGGCGGTGGCGGACCTGGTGGAGCAGCTGATGGGCCGCAAGCCGGAGCTGCGCTTCCGGTTCATCCAGGAGAACGCGGAGTTCGCGCAGGCCGACCTGGACGTTTGACGGGCGGCCGTAGAAGAAATTTGTCCACGAACCACACGAAAGACACGAACAGGCCATGCGCCGATAGGCGCCCACCCAGCAAGGCCGCACGATCAACAGACCGGCGGAGCCGGTCGATTTGGTTTCCGCGACCCCCCCGCCGCCCCCCCCGCCGCACAGGCGCGTTCGTGTCTTTCGTGTGGTTCGTGGACGAAGAAATCGACGACGCGCCCGTCCGCCGACGACGGGGAGATGGCGTCATATGTTGCAGTGCAAGGCGCGCAGGGGTCGGTGAGCCATCACGGCACGTTGACTTAAGGCTTCGCAGCCCTATTTTGCCCGGCGCGCGACGATCGCCGTTTGCGCCGCCGCGGCTTGCAAACCTTTATGGTGAGCCACCCGCTCCTTATCGCCATTGATGACCGAATTTTCCGACTTGGGCCTTTCGCCCGCGACCCTCCAGGCCGTCGCCGACACCGGCTATACGACCGCCACCCCCATCCAGGCCCAGGCCATTCCTGTGGCCCTGGCCGGGCGCGACGTGCTGGGCATCGCCCAGACCGGCACCGGCAAGACCGCGGCCTTCACCCTGCCGATGATCGACCGGCTGAAGGCCGGCCGCTCGAAGGCGCGCATGCCGCGGGCGCTGGTGATCGCCCCGACGCGGGAGCTGGCCGACCAGGTGTCGCTGGCCTTCGAGCGCTACGCCAAGGGCCAGAAGCTTTCATGGGCGCTGCTGATCGGCGGCGTGTCGTTCAACGACCAGGAGCTGAAGCTCGACCGCGGCGTGGACGTGCTGATCGCCACGCCGGGCCGGCTGCTCGACCACTTCGAGCGCGGCAAGCTGCTGATGACCGGGGTGCAGATCCTGGTGGTCGACGAGGCCGACCGGATGCTCGACATGGGGTTCATCCCGGACATCGAGCGGATCTTCAAACTGACGCCGGTGAAGAAGCAGACGCTGTTCTTCTCGGCCACCATGCCGCCGGAGATTACCCGGCTCACCAAGCAGTTCCTCAACGATCCGGTGCGGATCGAGGCGACGCGGCCGGCGACAGCGGCCACGACCATCACCCAGAACCTCGCCCGCATCCCCTCGGCGGACCCCAAGGCCAAGCGCACGGCGCTGCGGGCCCTGATCGACCGCGCCGACGTGAAGAACGGCATCGTGTTCTGTAACCGCAAGCTCGAGGTCGACGTCGTCGCCAAGTCGCTGAAGGCGCACGGCCTGGACGCGGCGCCGATCCACGGCGACCTGGACCAGCAGACCCGGATGCGGACGCTGGAGAACTTCCGCAAGGGCGAGCTGCGGCTGCTGGTCGCCTCGGACGTGGCGGCCCGCGGGCTGGACGTGCCGGACGTGAGCCACGTGTTCAACTACGACGTCCCGCACCACGCCGACGACTATGTGCACCGCATCGGACGCACCGGGCGAGCCGGGCGGCTGGGCCAGACGTTCATGATCGTCACCCCGGCCGACAGCCGCAACCTGGACAAGGTGCTGAAGCTGATCGGCACGACGCCGGAAGAGGTGATCCTCGACATCGACTGGTCGAGCATCAAGGAGGACGGCCCCCGCAGCGGTGGACGCGAACGCGGCGCCGGACGTGGACGCCCCGACCGCGGGGACCGGGGCGAGCGCGGCGAGCGGACGCACAGGCCTCGCCGCGACGCGGACGAGGCGCCGGCTTCCCAGGCGGCGCCGGCGGAGGCTGCGGCACCGATCGCCGCAGAGCCGCCCGAGGCGCGGCCCGAGCGGCGGCCCCGGCGCGAACGGGGCGGCGACCGCGGCGGCAGAGAGCGTGAACACCCGGCGGCCCGGACGGACGCCCCCGCCCCGCCCGAACCGGGCGGTGAGCGCGACCGCGGCGGCGAGCGTGGACGCGGCAGGGAGCGTGAGCGCCCGGCGGCCCGGGCGAACGCCCCCGCCCCGCCCGAGCGGGAGCGCCGACGTGGCGGCGACAACGAGGACCGCGACCGGGTGGTGGGGTTCGGCGCGGAGACCCCGGCCTTCCTCTCCCGGCCCCCGCCGACCAGCTCCGGCAAAGACTAGCAACCGACGTTCTTTAACCGCTCGTTTGGTACTGCGCCGTAAGGTCGCATGCGTGCGCCTGAGTCTTGGGGGCCTGGCGCGCGCAAGGAAGAATCGATCATGCCTGCCGACGTCGAAACTATGCTCCGCGGCCCTAGCGCCTATGCCGTGGCGCGGCAGGCCATGGACGCGATGGAGCGGTACGCGGTCTGGCCGACGGCGCTGAACTTCGAGCTCTGGACCCACTTCGTCGCCGCACCGGAAAGCGCCCTGGGGCGTGAGATCGCACGGCTGATCCAGGCAGGCGAACCGTTCACCGACAACCTGAGCGACGAGCTGGCGGCGACCTACCTGCCCAAGGCGCGGCTGAACGACCAGATCCGCGACGCCGGGGACGCGCTGTCGAAGGAACTGGCCTCGGTCTCCCAGGCAATCCATTCGGCCCAGAAGTCCAGCGAGGCCTATGGCGAGACCCTGAACCACGCCTCCCGGTCGCTGACCGACGCCCAGGACCCGACGGCGCTGAAGGCGACGGTGGAGACCTTGAGCTCGGCCACCCGGCGGATGGCGCGGGAGAACAAGGCGCTGGAGGGCCGGCTGGCGGACTCCACCGAGGAGGTGAGCCGCCTGCGCGAGCACCTGGAGCAGGTGCGCCGCGACGCCACCACCGACGGCCTGACCAACCTGGCCAACCGCAAGGCGTTCGACGACGAGCTGGAGCGGGCCTGCTCCGAGGCGGACATCAACGGCGAGGCCCTGGCGCTGGCGGTGATCGACATCGACCACTTCAAGAAGTTCAACGACACCTGGGGCCACCAGACCGGCGACCAGGTGCTGCGCTTCGTGGCCAGCGTGATCGGCCGCATGGGGGCGCCGCCGCGCTTCACCGCCCGCTACGGCGGCGAAGAGTTCGCCCTGATCTTCCCCTGCGAGAGCGGAACGGCGGCTTTCGCCATCCTGGAGGACATCCGCAAGGAGGTGTCGTCGCGGATGCTGAAGCGGCGCTCCACCAACGACGACCTGGGGGCGATCACCGTCTCGGCAGGTCTGGCCGAGCGGCGGCCGGGCGAAGGCGCACACGCCCTGCTGGAGCGGGCCGACGAGGCGCTCTACGCCTCCAAGCGCGCCGGGCGCAACCGCACGACCCACGCGACGCGGACGTCCGAGGCGGCGTAACCGCCGCGGCTGTTCCGGCCGGGCGTTTCCTCCTAGGCTGAGGCGGGGCGCTCTCCGCAGAGTCGCCTCCGGAGGCAGGGAGGCCGCGTGGAGCTGAAAAAGGTCAAGACATTGCTCGAGGACGGGGTGGCGGTGATCACCCTGGCCGACCCGGGCACGCTGAACGCGGCGGGCGTCGACATGGTGGCGGAGCTGAGCGCGGCGATGGAGCGCTTCGCCGCGCCGGACTCCGGCGCGCGCTGCGTGGTGCTGACCGGCGAAGGCCGCGGGTTCTGTTCCGGCGCCAACCTCGCCGGACGCGCGGACGACCCGACGCTGGAGGACCCCGGCCTGGTGCTCGAGGCGGTCTACAACCCCTTCGTCAGCCTGATGCGGGGTTTTCCGATCCCCACGGTGGCGGCGGTGAACGGGCCGGCGGCGGGCATCGGCTGCTCCATCGCGCTGTGCTGCGACCTGATCGTGGCGGCGGAGAGCGCCTATTTCCTGCAGGCGTTCCGGCGGATCGGCCTCGTGCCGGACGGGGGCGCCACCTACCTGCTGCCGCGTTTCGTGGGCAAGGCGCGGGCGATGGAGCTCGCCCTGCTGGGCGAGCGGCTGCCGGCGCGGGCGGCGCTGGAGTGGGGGCTGATCAACCGCTGCACGCCCGACGCCGAGTTGATGGCCACGGCGCACGGCCTCGCCCGCGCGCTCGCCGACGGGCCGAAGGGACTGGCCCATATCCGCAAGCTGGTGTGGGACGGGCTGGACGCGGCCTGGGCCGAGCAGCTGCACGCCGAACGGACGGCGCAGCGGCAGGCGGGCCTGACCGAGGACTTCCGCGAGGGCGTGACCGCATTCATCGAGAAGCGTCCGGCCAAGTTCAAGGGACGCTAGGCTTGCGCAGCGCAGCCTTCGCGGCCGCCTACTGGACGCTGTCCGTCTTCTACGCGCTGCTGGCGGCGGCGCTGGCCGCCCTGCCCGGCCGCGCGCCGATGGCCTGGGCGATCCGGCTCTACACGCGGCGCATGCTGTGGGCGATGCGCTGGATCGCCGGCATCAAGGTGGAGCTGAAGGGGCTGGAGCGGCTGCCCGCGGGCGCGTTCATCGTCGCGGCCAAGCACCACTCCTGGGGCGACGGCTTCGTGATGTTCGCCAATATCGACAACCTCGCCTTCGTCACTGGCGACCACCTGGAGAAGATTCCGCTGCTGCGCGGCCTGCTGCGCAAGCTGGGGGCGATCGTGGTGGACAGCTGCGGCGGGCCGGAGGCGCGCCGGGCGCTGTCGCAGAGTGCGGCGGCGGCCGCCGCCGAGGGCCGGCGGATCCTGATCTATCCGGAGGGCCATCTGGCCCGGCCCGGCGAGCGGTACCGCTACCGCAGCGGGGTGTTCTACATGCAGCGGGACTTCGGCCTGCCGGTGACGCCGGTGGCGACCAACCTGGGGCTGTTCTGGCGCCAGCAGGACTTCAGGAAGACGCCCGGGACGGCGACGGTGGAGTTCCTGGAGCCGATCCCGCCCGGGCTGAGCCGCGGCGAGTTCCTGAGCCGGCTGGAGGCCGCGGTGGAGGGCCGCACGCAGGAGCTGATCGCCCAGGCCACCGGGCGGCCGGTGGAGCCCTCGGTGCTGGTCGCCGCGCCGGGCTAAGGCGGGCGTCGAGCGCCGCCGACTCAAAAAATTCACCGGCCCTGGTCGGATCGAACCGGGCGGGGCGCGTCTTTCAGACGTCAACCACAGGAGACGACCATGCCCTATGTCGACGGTTTCGTGCTCGCCGTGCCCAAGGAGAAGATCGAGGCCTACCGGGTCTTCGCCCGCAAGGCCGGCGAGGTGTGGATGGAGTACGGCGCCCTGACCTACGTGGAGTGCGCCGGCGACGACACGCCCTATGGCGAGCTCACCTCCTTTCCCCGCGCCGTGCAGGCGAAGGACAACGAGATGGTGGTGTTCTCGTGGATCACCTACGAGTCGCGGGAGAAGCGCGACGAGATCAACGCCAAGGTGATGGCCGACCCGCGCCTGAAGCCCGAAGGCCTGGACATGCCGTTCGACGGCAAGCGGATGATCTACGGCGGGTTCAGGACCATCGTGGAGATGTAGGGGGATCGCCTCCCCGACCGGTCATTCCGGCGAAGGCCCATAGGCGGTAATTTAAGAGCGACGGCGAACCTTTCCTCCCCTGTCCCGAAGAGGACGGGGGGAGGAGGACCACTCGCCCCCCGTATCCGGCCTGTGGCCGGTCCGAAGGTAAATTCCGAGCGGGTGGTGGAGGGGGCGCGTGTTCTGCAGTGCGCCCGCTCGCCCACCGTCACGTCCTCTTCGGGACGTGGGAGGAAAAGCCCTGCGGCGAAACTTACCGCCTATGGGCCTTCGCCGGAATGGGCGGATCAGGGTAGGCTCCGGGGTCAACGGCGCGAAGGCGCAGACCGCGGGAGAGACGCATGTTCAGGCTGGACGGGCGGGTGGGGCTGGTCACCGGGGCGGGGCTAGGGGCCGGGGCTGGCCGGGCCGGCGGGGCGCGGATCGGATTCGGGATCGCCAGCGCGATGGCGGCGCAGGGCGCGGCGGTGGTGATCAACGACCTGGACCCCGTGCGGGTGGAGGCGGCGGTGGCGGAGATCCGCGCCGCCGGCGGCAAGGCCGCGGGCGTCGCTTTCGACGTGACCGACGAGGCGGCGGTGGCGGCGGGGTTCGCCCAGGCGGCGCAGGCGCTGGGGCCGGTGAACATCCTGGTCAACAACGCCGGCCTGCACGGCGCCTCGCCCATGTCGATGCGGCCGTTCCTCGACTACGCTCCCGGCGAGTGGCGGGCGCCGGTGGACGCCAACCTCTACGGCGCGCTCAACTGCGCGCGGGCGGCCCTGCCGGCGATGATCGCCGGGGGCTGGGGACGGGTGATCTACATCTCGTCGGACGCCGGAAGGATGGGGCCGAGCCGCGGCCTGACCGTGTCGCTCTACGCCGCGGCCAAGGCCGGCGCGGCGCACTTCATGCGCCACCTGTCGCGCGAGGTGGGCCAGCAGGGAATCACCTGCAACGTGATCTCCACCGGGCTGATGGGCGGCTCGGCGCCGACGGAGTTCGAAGAGGCGCAAATCCGGGCCATCCCCTCGACCCGGCTGGGGCGGCGCGACGATATCGCCGCGGCGGCGGTGTTCTTCGCGTCCGACGAGGCGGAGTGGATCAACGGGCAGACGCTGCCGGTGAACGGCGGGTCGGCGACCTCGTAGAGAGCTTCTCCCGCAAGGGGAGGAATCAGGCGCCTGCCTCGGCCGGGATGATGGTGACGCTTTCGCCGCAGCCGCAGGCGTCGGTTTCGTTGGGGTTGTGGAAGACGAACTTCGACGCGAGCCGGCTGGTCTCGTAGTCGATCTGCGAGCCGATCAGAAACAGCACGGCCTTGGGCTCCACCAGGATGGTGACGCCCTTGTCCTCGACCACCTCGTCCAGAGGATTGGCCGCCTCGGCGTATTCCAGGACGTATTCCTGACCGGCGCAGCCGCCGTTCTTCACGCCGACACGCAGGCCGACGTAGGGGCGCTCGCTTTTGTCCATGATCTCGCGCACGCGCAGGGCGGCGGCGTCGGTCAGGCTGACGATCTTCGGGCGGGGGCGGCGGGCGCGGGGGGCGGTGGCGAGGTCGGTCATATGATCAATATGGGTCAGAACATGTTCAATTGCAGCTTCGCCTCGTCGGACATCATCGACGGGTCCCACGGCGGATCGAAAACCAGCTCCACCTTGCAGGCGCGGACGCCGGGCACCTTCATGACCGCGTCATGCACCCACTCGGGCATCTCGCCCGCCACCGGGCAACCGGGGGCGGTCAGGGTCATGTCGATGGCCACGTCCTTATCGTCGGAGACGTCGACCTTGTAGATCAGGCCGAGCTCGTAGATGTCGACCGGGATCTCGGGGTCGAACACGGTCTTGAGCTGCGCGACCAGCTGGTCGGTCATGGCGTCGAGCTCCGCCTGGGAAAGCGGCGAGGACTGAGGTTCAAGGGCTGCAGCGTCGTTCATGGTCATGGTCATGCGAACAGATCTGGGGTCATGCGAAAAAAGCCTGGGTCCGGGTCAGGGCGTCCACGAAGGAATCCGCTTCGTCCAGGGTGTTATATAGGGCGAAGGAGGCGCGTGCGCTGGAGGTGACGCCGAAACGCCGCATCAGCGGTTCGGCGCAATGGGTCCCGGCGCGGACGGCTACGCCATAGCGGTCGAGGATCTGGGCCACGTCGTGGGCATGGGCCCCCTCGACGGTGAAGGCGAAGATCGCCCCCTTGCCCGGAGCCTCGCCCAGCACGCGGAGCCAGTTGGCGCCGGCGAGCCCTTCGGAGACTCGGGCGTAGAGGCGGGCTTCGTGGGCGACGATGGCCGGGCGGTCGAGGGCGGTCAGCCAATCGATGGCCGCGCCCAGGCCGATCACCTCGACGATGGGCGGGGTGCCGGCCTCGAAGCGGTGCGGCGGGTCGGCGTAGGTGATGTTCTCCTGGGTGACGACGCCGATCATCTCGCCGCCGCCCTGATAGGGCCGAAGCGCCGCCAGGCGCTCGGCCTTGCCGTAGAGCACGCCGACGCCGGTGGGGCCGTAGAGCTTGTGGCCGGAGAAGACGTAGAAGTCGGTGTCCAGCGCCTTCACGTCCACCTGCTCGTGGACGATCGCCTGGCAGCCGTCGATCAGGGTGAGCGCGCCGGCGGCGTGGGCCAGGGCCACGAACTCCGCGGCGGGGTTCACCGTGCCCAGCACGTTGGACATGTGGCTGAAGGCCACCACCTTGGTCCGCTCGTTCAGGAGATTGCGGAAGGCCTCAAGGTCCAGGCGGCCGTCGTCGGTGATGGGGGCGAACCTCAGCACCACGCCCTGGCGTTCGCGCAGGAAGTGCCAGGGGACGATGTTGGCGTGGTGCTCCATCTCGGTGAGCAGGATCTCGTCGCCGGCCTTCAGGTCCGCGCCCAGGCCGGAGGCGACGAGGTTGATCGCCTCGGTGCCGCCCTTGGTCCAGACTACTTCGTTGGTTTCCGCCCCGATCAGGGCGGCGGCCTTGCCGCGGGCGGCCTCGTAGGCCTCGGTGGTCTCGTTGGCCAGGGTGTGCAGGCCGCGGTGGACGTTGGCGTAGGAGTGCTCCATGGCGCGGACCATGGCGTCGATCACCGTCCTGGGCTTCTGGGCCGAGGCGGCGGAGTCGAGATAGACCAGCGGCTTGCCGTGCACGCGGCGTGACAGGATGGGGAATTCCCGGCGGACGGCTTCGGCGTCGAAAGGCATGGTCACAGCTCCAGCCCCAGCCGCGCGGCGACCCAGGCGCGGGCGACCTCGCGGGCGGGCTCGTGGCCGATGCGCTCGACCACCTCGCCCACGAAGGCGCCGGTGAGCAACGCGCGGGCCTCGGGCTCCGCAATTCCCCGTTGGCGGGCGTAGAACAGCGCGTCCTCATCGAGCGCCCCCACCGTATTGCCGTGGGCGCAGGCGACGTCGTCGGCGTAGATCTCCAGCTCCGGCTTGGCGTCGACCTCGGCGCGGTCGGAAAGGACCAGCGCGTGGTGGCCCATGCGCGCGTCGGTGCGGTCGGCGCCCTCCGCCACCACGATACGGCCCTGGAAGACGGCGCGGGCCTGGTCTGCGACCACGCCCTTGGTCAGCTGGGCGGTGGCGCCGTCGGGGCCGGCGTGGTCGACGACGGTGGTCAGGTCGGCGTGGCGCCGGCCCTTCAGCAGATAGACGCCGTCGAGGCGGACCTCGGCGGCGCCGCCCGGATGGTCGAGGCGGGTCTCCAGCCGCTGGCGCCTGGCGCCGTCGGTGAGCAGGGTCTGGGCGAACCGGGAATTCGGGGCCATGACGACGGAGGCGCAGGCGACGTTGACCGCCCCCTCCCCGTCGCCGGCGACCACGATGCGCTCGACCCGGGCGCCGTCGGCGAGGCGCAGGTCCAGGGTGGCGGCGGCGACGTAGCCGTGGGCCAGGCCCTCATGGCTCTCCAGCAGGATCAGCTCGCCGCCGCTGTGGACATTGATCGTCAGGCGGCCCTCGTGGCGGCACTCCGAGCAGGTGGCGACGAAGCGCAGGCGCACGACGCAGCGCTTGCCCGCGGCCACCGTCAGGCTGGCGGCGCCGTCGCGGACCCGGCCGTTGACGACGGCGATCTCGCTGTCGCCCAGCACGCCGAACGGGCCGGGCGGCAGCGGGGCGGTTTCCTCGTCCGAGGGGCCCGGCAGGGTGCGGATCAGGCCGCGCAGGTCCGTCCAGCGCCAGTCCTCGTCCCGCTTGCCGGGAAGCAGGGTGACGTCGCCGGTGCGGATGGCGGCGGCCAGCGTCATGCGGCCCTCGCGTACTTGTCGTAGCCTTCGCGCTCCAGCTCCAGCGCCAGCTCCGGCCCGCCGGAGGCGGCGATGCGGCCGTCGGCCATCACATGCACCCGGTCCGGGCGGATGTGGTCGAGCAGGCGCTGGTAATGGGTGATCACCAGCATGGCGCGGTCGGGGGAGCGCAGGGCGTTGACCCCCTCGGAGACGATCTTCAGCGCGTCGATGTCGAGGCCGGAGTCGGTCTCGTCGAGGATCAGCAGGCGCGGCTTGAGCATCGCCATCTGCAGGATCTCCATCCGCTTCTTCTCGCCGCCGGAGAAGCCGACGTTCAAGGCGCGCTTGAGCATGTCGAAGTCGATCTTCAGGGCGGCGGCGTTCTCCCGGGCGAGCTTCAGGAACTCCGGCGCGGTCGCCTCCGGCTCGCCGCGGGCGCGGCGCTGGGCGTTCAACGCGGTGCGGATGAAGGTCAGGGCCGGCACGCCCGGGATCTCCAGCGGGTACTGGAAGGACAGGAACACGCCGCGGGCGGCGCGCTGGTCGGGGGCCAGGGCCAGCAGGTCCTCGCCGTCGAGGGTCGCCGAGCCGGCGGTCACCTCATAGCCGCCGCGGCCGGTGAGCACGTAGGACAGCGTCGACTTGCCCGCCCCGTTGGGGCCCATGACGGCGTGCACCTCGCCCGCGGGGACGACGAGGTCGAGGCCTTTCAGGATCTCCTTGCCGCCGACGTCGGCGTGGAGGTTCTGGATACGCAGCATCAGCGAATGTCTTTCAAAACGATCATCGAACAATCCACGGCGCCTCTCCCTTCCCCCTGGAGGGGGGAAGGGTGGGGGATGGGGGTGGGGCGGCTTCCGCGACAATGCGCTCGACGACTTCGCTCAAAGCGTCACGGACCTTTTTCTCGGGGAAGCGGACGACGCGATAGCCCTGGGCTTCCGGCCACGCGGTACGTTCGAGGTCCCGGCCAGCGACCTGGGGATCATCGTGGCGTGGTCCGTCGATCTCCACGATCAGGCGGCTTGCAGGGCGCGCGAAGTCGGCGACGTAGCGGCCGATCGGTGCTTGCCGGCGGAAGCTGAGCTTCAGCTTGCGCAATTCCGCCCAGAGCATTCGCTCGGCCACCGTCATTTCGCGGCGGAGGCGGCGCGCACGGGCGACGCCGCCGGAAGCTGGTCCGTGGGGGACTCTTTCGGGAACGGCGCCACCGCCATCCCCGACCCTTCCCCCTTCCAGGGGGAAGGGAGAATTGCGTGAACTCCTCATCCCACCGCCCCCTCGAGCGAGATCGCCACCAGCTTCTGGGCCTCGACGGCGAACTCCATGGGGAGCTGCTGGAGGACGTCCTTGACGAAGCCGTTGACCAGCAGCTGCACCGCCTCCTCCTGGGAGAGGCCGCGCTGCATGACGTAGAACAGCTGGTCCTCGGAAAGCCGGGTGGTGGTGGCCTCGTGCTCGAAGACCGCCTGGCCGTTGCGGGCCTCGATGTAGGGCACGGTGTGCGCGGCGCAGTGCTTGCCGATGAGCAGGCTGTCGCACTGGGTGAAGTTGCGCGCGCCCTTCGCCCTGGGGTGGGCCGAGACCAGGCCGCGGTAGGTGTTGGAGGCGCGGCCGGCGGAAATGCCCTTGGAGATGATCCGCGAGCGGGTGTTGGCGCCCAGGTGGATCATCTTGGTGCCGGTGTCGGCCTGCTGGCGGCCGTTGGTGATGGCGATCGAGTAGAACTCGCCCGAGCTGCCCTCGCCGCGCAGGATGCAGGACGGGTACTTCCAGGTGATGGCCGAGCCGGTCTCGACCTGGGTCCAGGAGACCTTGGACCGGGCGCCGCGGCAATCGGCGCGCTTGGTGACGAAGTTGTAGATGCCGCCCTTGCCGGTCTCCGGATCGCCCGGATACCAGTTCTGGACGGTGGAATATTTGATCTCCGCATCGTCCAGGGCGACCAGCTCGACCACGGCGGCGTGCAGCTGGTTCTCGTCGCGCATGGGGGCGGTGCAGCCCTCCAGGTAGGAGACGTACGAGCCCTTGTCGGCGATGATCAGGGTGCGCTCGAACTGGCCGGAGTTCTCCGCATTGATGCGGAAGTAGGTGGAGAGCTCCATCGGGCAGCGGACGCCCGGGGGCACGTAGACGAAGCTGCCGTCGGAGAACACCGCCGAATTGAGGCAGGCGAAGTAGTTGTCGCTGACCGGCACCACGGTGGAGAGGTACTGGCGCACCAGGTCGCCGTGGTCGCGGATCGCCTCGCTCATCGAGCAGAAGATCACCCCGGCCTCGGCCAGCTCCTTCTTGAAGGTGGTGACGACGGAGACGCTGTCGAACACCGCGTCGACGGCGTAGCGCGGGGCGCCCTCGACGCCAGCCAGGACTTCCTGTTCCTTCAGCGGGATGCCGAGCTTGGCGTAGGTGGCCAGCAGCTCCGGGTCGACCTCGTCGAGGCTCTTGAGCCCCTCCCCGGTCTTCGGCGCGGCGTAGTAGTAGCTGTCCTGGTAGTCGATGCGCGGGAAGTGGACCTTGGCCCAGGCGGGCTCCTCCAGCTTCAGCCAGCGCTCGTAGGCCTCCAGGCGCCAGTCGAGCATCCACGGCGGCTCGCCCTTCTTGGCGGAGATGAAGCGGACGGTGTCGGCGGAAAGCCCCTTGGGCGCGAACTCCTGGTCGATGTCGGTGACGAAGCCGTGCTTGTACGACTCCAGCGCCTCGACGTGTTCGACAGTCTGTTTGACGGCGGCCATGCGGACCTCCCTTTAGGCCGCCGTCGCGCGGCGGCGCGCGGCGTGACGGTCGTTAGCCTCGATCCAGGCCTGGGTGAAGCGCGCCCAGTCGTCTTCCGTCGTCGCCCAGCTTCCCGAAGCGCGGACGGCGCAGGCGGAAAGCTCGCCCAGGCCCATGGCGGCCAGCACGGCGCTGGCGCTCACCTTGCCGGATGAGCACGCGGCGCCGGCGCTGACCATGACGCCCGCCAGGTCCAGCGCAATGACTTGCAACTCGGAGGTGCGGCCGGGGGCGGCGACGCAGAGGGTGTTGGGCAGGCGCGGCGCGTTCGCCCCGGCGACCACCGCGCCGGCGGCGGCCAGGCGCGCCTGCGCCGCGTCGCGCCAGGCGGCCTGGGCGGCGGCGTGGGCAAGGTCGCGCAGGGCGGCGCGGGCGGCGGCGGCGAAGCCTGCGATCCCCGGGACGTTTTCCGTGCCCGCGCGGTAGCCGCGCTCCTGCCCGCCGCCGTGCAGCTGGCGGGAAAGGGTGACGTCGGCGGCGGCGGCCAGCGCGCCTGCGCCCTGCGGGCCGCCGAGCTTGTGGGCGGAGAGCGAGAGGCTGTGGGCGCCCAGGCCCGCGAAATCCACCGGGATCTTGCCGGCCGCCTGGACGGCGTCGACATGCAGCCAGCCGCCGGCCGCGCGGACCAGGGCGGCGGCCCCGGCCACCGGCTGGATCACGCCGGTCTCGTTGTTGGCGAGCATCAGGGCGGCGAACGGCCGGCCGTCGGCCAGGTCCCAGCGGGCCAGGCGCTCGGCGAGCCAGGCCAGGTCGGCGACCCCCTCGGCGTCGACCGGGACCAGCTCGACGGCGGCGGCCGAGGCGCGGGCGGCCTCCAGCACGGTGGCGTGCTCGACGGCGCTGACCAGCAGCCGGCCGGCGCCGGCGGCCACGGCGCTGGCGACGGCCAGCGCATTGGCCTCGGCCCCGCCGCTGGTGAAGACCACGGCGGAGGGGCGCGCGCCCGCCAGGGCGGCCACGTCGGCGCGGGCGGCCTCGACGCGGGCGCGGGCGGCGCGGCCGGCGGCGTGCACCGAGGAGGCGTTGCCGCCGGCGGCCAGGGCCGCGGCGACCGCTTGCGCCGCTTCCGGCCGCACCGGGGCGGTGGCGTTCCCATCGAGGTAGACGCCGGTCATGCCGCCTTCCGATCCGAGCCCAGGCGGCCGAGGACGACGTCGGCCAGCGAGACGCTCTCCAGGTAGTCGCGGATCTTGCGGCCCATTTCGTCCCACAGGTCGTGGGTGAGGCAGCGCTCGCCCTTCAGCATGCAGCCGGCGGACGCGTGGCGCTCGCAGCGCGTGGCGTGCAGCGGCTCGTCCACGGCCAGCACGATGTCGGCGATGCTGACGGTCGCGGCGTCGCGCGACAGGCGGTAGCCGCCGCCGGGGCCTCTGGCGCTCACCACCAGGCCGGAGCGGCGCAGGCGGGCGAACAGCTGTTCGAGGTAGGACAGCGAGATTTCCTGGCGCTCGGCGATGTCGGCGAGCGACACCGCGCGCTCGGCCTGGCGGCGGGCCAGGTCGGCCATCGCCATCACGGCGTAGCGGCCTTTGGTCGAGAGACGCATGGCAAGTCCGTCCGCGTGCTGGTTTTTCCGCGCATCCGGCGTCGCCTGTGCTAAAGCCGCGGCCCTGCGCGGGCGTCGAACAGGTTGCCGGATGCCGGCGATCTAGGAAGACCTAGCGCAGCAGTCAAGTATTCCAGCCACGGACACGGGAAGTTGGCATGCCAGAAGTGGTTCTGACCGGCGCAGCCGGGCGGATCGAAGGTCGCTATTCGCAGGGCAAGAGCGAGAACGCGCCGATCGCGCTGATCCTGCATCCCCACCCCAAGGCGGGCGGCCAGATGAACAATCCCGTGGCGGTGCAGCTCTACCACCTGTTCATGAAGCGCGGCTTCTCGGTGCTGCGGTTCAATTTCCGCGGCGTCGGGCGCAGCCAGGGCGAGTTCGACGCCGGCATCGGCGAGCTGGCGGACGCGGCGACGGCGCTGGACTGGCTGCAGACCACCAACCCGGCGGCCAGCCAGTGCTGGGTGGCCGGCTACGACTTCGGCGCCTGGGTGGGCATGCAGCTGCTGATGCGGCGGCCGGAGACGGACGGCTTCATCTCGGTCTCGCCGCCCACCAACATGTACGACTTCTCCTTCCTGGCCCCCTGCCCGGCCTCAGGCCTGATGCTGCACGGCGGGGCCGACGCGGTGGTGCCGCCGGTGGAGGTGGAGCGGGTGGTCTCGAAGCTGCGCACCCAGAAGGGCATCGTCATCGACTACGAGGTGATCGAGGGCGCCAGCCACTTCTGGATCGAGAACCTGCCGGACGTCGAGCGGCGGGTGGGGGCGTACCTGGACAAGCGGCTGGCCTGATCCCTTCCTTTTCCCGCAAGGGGAGAAGGACCTCAGGCCGCCAGCCTGGCCAGTTCCGCGAGGACCTTTTCGGCGGCGCCCAGCCGCTGCTCCGGCGTTTCCCATTCGCCCTTCACCACCACCTTGTTGTCGGGGCGGACGCGCCAGAGGATCTGGTTCTTCTGGACGAAGGCGATCAGGGCGGCGGGGTTCTTGAAGCTGTCGTTGCGGAACGAGACGACGGCGCCCTTGGGGCCCACGTCGATCTTGGCGACGTTGGCTTCGCGGCACAGGCCCTTGATGGCCACGACCTTGAGCAGCTGGCCGGCCTCGGGCGGCATGGGGCCGAAGCGGTCGATGAGCTCGGCGGCCAGCGCCTCGCGATCGGCGGACTGCTCGGCGTCCGCGAGGCGACGGTAGAGGGAAAGGCGCACGTTGAGGTCGGGGACGTAGTTCTCGGGGATGAGGACTGCGGCGCCGGTGTTGATCTGCGGCGACCAGCCCCGGTCCAGGGCCTGGCCCTCGGCGCCGGCCTGCAGCTTCAGCTCATTGACCGCGTCCTCGAGCATCTGCTGGTAGAGTTCGACGCCGATCTCGCGGATGTGGCCGGACTGCTCGTCGCCCAGGAGGTTGCCGCCGCCGCGGATGTCGAGGTCGTGGCTGGCCAACTGGAAGCCGGCGCCCAGGCTGTCGAGCGACTGCAGCACCTTCAGGCGCCGTTCGGCCGACAGGGTGATCTGCTTCTCGGCCGGAATGGTCATGTAGGCGTAGGCGCGGATCTTGGCCCGGCCGACGCGGCCGCGGAGCTGGTAGAGCTGCGACAGGCCGAACATGTCGGCCCGGTGGATGACCAGGGTGTTGGCGGTCGGGATGTCGAGGCCGGACTCCACGATGGTGGTGGAGAGCAGCACATCGTACTCGCCGTCGTAGAAGGCCCCCATAACGTTCTCCAGCTCGGTGGGCGCCATCTGGCCGTGGCCGACCACGAACTTCACCTCCGGCGCCTGCTCGCGCAGGAAGCGCTGCAGCTCCGGCAGGTCGGAGATGCGCGGGGCCACGTAATAGACCTGGCCGCCGCGGTACTTCTCGCGCAGCAGGGCCTCTCGGATCACCACCGGGTCCCACGGGGTGACGTAGGTGCGCACCGCCAGGCGGTCGACCGGGGGGGTGGCGATGATCGACATTTCCCGGATGCCGCTGAGCGACATCTGCAGGGTGCGCGGGATGGGCGTCGCGGTCAGCGTCAGCATGTGGACGTCGGCGCGCAGCTCCTTGAGCTTCTCCTTGGCCTTGACGCCGAAGTGCTGCTCCTCGTCGACGATCACCAGGCCCAGGTCGCGGAAGCCCATCTGCTTGGACAGGATGGCGTGGGTGCCGATGACGATCTCGATCTCGCCGTTCTTCAACCCCTCGCGGGTCTCGGCGGCCTCCTTGGCCGGGACCAGGCGCGAGAGGCGGCTGATGCGCACCGGCCAGCCCTGGAAGCGGTCGACGAAGGTCTTGTAGTGCTGGCGGGCGAGCAAGGTGGTGGGACAGACCACCGCCACCTGCTGGCCGCTCATGGCCGTCACGAAGGCGGCGCGCAGCGCCACCTCGGTCTTGCCGAAGCCCACGTCGCCGCAGATCAGCCGATCCATCGGGCGGCCGATCTCGAGGTCCTTCAGGGTCGACTGGATCGCGCCGAGCTGATCGTCGGTCTCGTCATAGGGGAAGCGCGCGCAGAACTCGTCATAGAGCCCGGCCTGAACCGGCAGCTTCGGCGCCTCGTGCAGCATGCGCTCGGCCGCGATCCTGATCAGCTCGCCCGCGATCTCGCGAATGCGTTTCTTCAGCCTGGCTTTACGCGTCTGCCAACCCGTGCCGCCGAGCCGGTCGAGCTCGACATTGGTCTGGTCCGAGCCGTAGCGCGACAGCAGCTCGATGTTCTCGACCGGCAGGAACAGTTTTGTGTCGGCGGCATAATGCAGCTCGAGGCAATCATGCGGCGCGCCGGACACTTCGAGGGTCTGCAGCCCGACGAAGCGGCCGATGCCGTGCTCGACATGGACGACGATGTCGCCGGTTGCGAGACTCGTCACCTCCGAGATGAAGTTGTCGAGCTTGCGGTTCGAATTGCGCGGCCGCACCAGGCGGTCGCCCAGGATGTCCTGTTCGGTGATGACGGCGACGTCGTCGGTCTCGAAGCCCGACTCCATGCCGAGCACGGCGAGCATCGCCTCGTTGCGCGGGGTGGCCTGCACCGTGCGCCACGCATTGACGTTGGTGAGGTTGACCAGCTTATGGTCGTTCAGCATGCTGCGCATGCGGTCGCGTGAACCCTCACTCCAGAGCGTGACCACGACCTTCTTGCGCTGCGATTGCAAGGCATGGATGTGCGCGACGACAGCTTCAAACACGTTGACATTGCTGTCATTGCGCTCAGGGGCAAAGTTGCGGCCGGCCCGCGCGCCAGCATCGAAAACATTGGCGTCTTCGGGCACGGCAAACGGCGTGAAGCGCGCGAGAGCGCCCTCGTCGAGCTGCTTCTTCCACTCGTCCTCGGTCAGATAGAGCCGGTCCGGCGGCAACGGCTTGTAAATCGCGCCGCCGCCGGGATGATCCATCGCCTCCCGCCTGGCATCATAGTAATCGGCGACCTGCTTGAAGCGCTCGCGCGCGGCGTCCTCGCCCTGCGGCTCGATCGCGATCGGCGCATCGCCGAGATAGTCGAACACCGTGTCCATCCGTTCCTGGAACAGCGGCAGCCAATGCTCCATGCCGGGATGGCGGCGGCCTTCGCTGACGGCCTCATAGAGCAGGTCGTCGCGTCCGGGCGCGCCGAAGGCCGCGACATAGCCCATCCGGAAACGGCGGATGGTCTCAGTGGTGAGCTGGAATTCCGAGATCGGCACCAGATCGAGCGCGCGCATGTCCATCAGCGTGCGCTGGGTTTCGGCGTCGAACACACGGATCGATTCGAGGCTGTCGCCGAAGAAGTCGAACCGCACCGGCTGATCGAGCCCGGCCGGAAACAGGTCGAGGATGCCGCCGCGCACGGCATATTCGCCGGGTTCGCGCACGGTCGAGGAGCGGGAGTAGCCGTTATGTTCCAGCCACGACACGATGGAGTCCATCGGCACGACATGGCCGGGGGCGACCGAGAGCGCCTGCGCCGCGATCGCTTCGCGCGGCGGCACCCGCTGCGTGACGGCATTGACCGTGGTCAACACGATCAGCGGCTTGTCGCTTCCTTGCAGGCGAGACAACCGTGCCAGCGTTGTCAGCCGCTGCGCCAGGATACCGCCATGCGGCGAGACCCGGTCGTAGGGCTGGCAATCCCAGGCCGAAAACTGCAGCACCGGCAAATCCGGCGCGAAGAATTCCAGCGCACGGGCGAGTTGCTGCATCCGCGCACCGTCGCGGCAGACCACAGCGAGACTCACCGGCGATGGTTTTGGTCGCGCCGCCAGCGCCCGCGCCAGATCCGAAACAATCAGGCCTTCGGCGCCCTCCGCGACATTGGCAAATGTCAGTGCGCGGCCAGGTGCCAGCAATTCGGCGGGCGATTTTGTCGGGGCCTTCATGCGTTATGATCCGCCGTTCGGAACGACTTGATGCGGTCGAACAGGGAGTGGGCGTATTCCGGCGCCGGAGGCATGGTGCCGGTCAGCGCAGCATAGAGATCGGGATCCGGCACCTCCAAGAGTTCCTCGAATTGCGTCAGTTCGTCTTCCGAGAGATCCGCAATCCTAGCGTCGGCAAACCGGCCGAGAATGAGGTCCATCTCGCGCGTGCCGCGGTGCCAGCAGCGAAACAACAGCCGCTTGCGGCGCTCGTCGAGGCCATCGCTCGACCGTGTCGATCCCGTCATTTGTCCTGTTTCCAATCCAACGCCAAAAGCCCGGACGTGCCGGGCGCGGCTGATATAGCGTCAGCGTCGGAGAATGTCAGTAGCTGTTGGCCGTACAAATTCACAATGCAGGGTTTCGTTAGGACGGATTGGTGGTCGATTTTTAATTAGAAGACATCTTCGTTTTGGCAACGCCGGTGCGCTCCCTCTCCCACCCAACGCGGGTTTACCCGAGTTGGGCTTTGCACCGATCCAAAAACCCCGTCATTGCGAGCGCCAGCGAAGCAATCCATGGCGCAGCCGGATGAAACAGTGGATTGCTTCGTCGCCTTTCTCCCCGCAATGACGTTGCCTCAGATATTTCCTCAACTCGTCGTCCCTGCGAACGCACTACGGCATGCACAGAACTCTGAGGCTCCATCCGGCTGCGACGG
>NZ_DASXYF010000008.1:0-2125 GCF_036502675.1 Phenylobacterium sp. | reverse complement strand
CTCGGCCAACGCCAATTCGTCAACGAGCCCGCCACGCGCACAGTTGATGATGCGCACGCCACGCGCGGTCTTCGCCAGCGCTTCACGCGAGATGATGTTGCGCGTCGCATCCGTCAGCGGCGTGTGCAGGGTGATCAGCTCGGCGCGGGCCAGGAGCTCCTCCAGCTCGACCTTCTCGACCCCCAGCTCGATGGCGCGCTCGGCCGACAGGAAGGGGTCGTAGGCCACCACCTTCATCTTCAGCCCCAGCGCCCGGTCGGCGACGATGGAGCCGATGTTGCCGGCCCCGATCAGGCCCAGGGTCTTGGCGTAGAGCTCCACGCCCATGAAGCGGTTCTTCTCCCACTTGCCGGCCTGGGTGGAGACGTCGGCGGCGGGCAGCTGGCGGGCCAGCGCGAACATCATGGCGATGGCGTGCTCGGCGGTGGTGATCGAATTGCCGAACGGCGTGTTCATCACCACGATCCCGGCGGCGGTGGCGGCCGGGATGTCGACGTTGTCCACGCCGATGCCGGCGCGGCCGATGACCTTCAGGGCGCCGGCGGCGGCGATCACGTCCTTGTCGGCCTTGGTGGCCGAGCGGACGGCCAGGCCGTCGTAGTCGCCGATGATCTTGAGGAGTTCGTCCTTGGATAGGCCGGTCTTCACGTCGGCGTCGACGCCGCGTTGCTTGAAGATGTCGATGGCGGCGGGGCTGAGCTTGTCGGCGATCAGTACGCGGGGCATGGGATGTCCTTGGCGAATGGGGGTCGCCCCCTCCGCCGCTTCGTGGTCCCCCTCCTTCTCAGGGGGAGGATCGGGCCACGCTCCCCCTGAGGGGGGAGCTGTCGCGAAGCGACTGAGGGGGACTAGATCAGGCGGCTTGCAGTTCGGCGGCGACGGTGGCGAAGGCCCAGTCGAGCCAGGGCGTCAGGGCCTCCAGGTCGGAGGCCTCCACCGTGGCGCCGCACCAGATGCGCAGGCCGGCCGGGGCGTCGCGGTAGCCCGCGATGTCCAGCGCCACGCCTTCCTTCTCCAGCACCGCGGCCAGCTTCTTGGCGAAGTCGGCCTGGGCGTCGTCGGAGAGGGCGGTGATCCGTGGGTCCACCACCTTCAGGCACACCGAGGTGTTGGAGCGGATGGCCTTGTCCTCGGCGAGAAAGCCCGCCCAGGACGTACGCTCCACCCAGCTTTCCAGCACGGCCAGGTTGCCGTCGGCGCGGCGGGCGAGCTCGGCCAGGCCGCCGATGGAGGCGGCCCATTTCAGGGCGTCGAGATAGTCCTCCACGCACAGCATCGAAGGCGTGTTGATGGTCGAGCCCTCGAAGATCTCGAGGTTGACCTTGCCGCCCTTGGTCATGCGGAACAGCTTCGGCATCGGCCACGGCGGCGAATAGCTTTCCAGCCGGGCCACGGCGCGCGGCGACAGGATCAGCACGCCGTGCGCGGCCTCGCCGCCCAGCGCCTTCTGCCAGGAGAAGGTCACCACATCGAGCTTCGACCAGTCGAGGGCCTGGGCGAAGCAGGCGCTGGTGGCGTCGCAGATCGTCAGGCCTTCGCGGTCGGCGGCGATGAAGTCGGCGTCCGGCACGCGTACGCCCGAGGTGGTGCCGTTCCAGGTGAACACCAGGTCGGCGTCCTTGCGCACCTTCGTCAGGTCGGGAAGCCGGCCGTAGGGCGCATCCAGCGTCTCAGCCGGGATCTTCAGCTGCTTGACGACGTCGGTGACCCAGTCCTTGCCGAAACTCTCGAACGCCAGGAGCTGCACGGGCCTGGGTCCCAGCAGCGACCATAGCGCCATCTCCACCGCCCCGGTGTCGGAACCCGGCACGATGCCGATCAGGAAGTCCTGCGGGACCTCCAGCACCTGGCGCGTGCGGTCGATGGCGTCCTTGAGGCGCGCCTTGCCGAGCTTGGAGCGGTGCGAGCGTCCGAGGACGGCGCCTTGCAGATTTTGGGGGGTCCATCCGGGGCGCTTGGCGCAGGGGCCGGACGAAAATTCAGGTCGCGCCGGCCGCATGGCCGGCTTCGCAGGCGTCGTCATAGCGATGTCTCCCATCCTTGCAGATGAGCAGCGCCCCGTTGGGAGGGCGTGGCCCGCGGCGCAGAGGCCCGGTTCGCGGCCGAAAAGCAAGTGAAACTTTTT
>NZ_DASXYF010000007.1:0-19972 GCF_036502675.1 Phenylobacterium sp. | reverse complement strand
CCCAGGCCGAAGGCGCGCTCCGCGGAGTTGCATCCGGCGAGACCCGCCGCGCCGCACAGGAGCCCGGCGATGATGACGGGGTGAAACTTCATCGATGCTCTCATCCTGCAAGGCCGCCCCGGCCCCGATCCGGCCTCAGATACCGCATCGCGGGCCACGGCGCCAACGGCTTCACCCGGCGGGGGCTTTGCGGGGCGCGATCAGGCTGTCCCACAGGATCAGCGCCACGCCCACCGTGATGGCGCTGTCGGCGACGTTGAACACCCAGGGGAAGAAGCCCAGGCGCTGCACGTCGATGAAGTCGATGACGTAGCCCAGGCGGGCGCGGTCGATGGCGTTGCCGATCGCCCCGCCGATGATCAGGCCGAGGCCGGCGGCGATCGCCGCGCGCTCCGGCTTGCGCGCCCAGGCGATCAGGGCGGCGGCGACGGCCAGCGAGAAGCCCACCAGCGCCCAGCGGACCACGTCGGCCTCGGCCTGCATCAGGCCGAAGCTGACGCCGCGGTTCTGGATGAAGGTGAAGCTCAAGGGGCCCACCACCGGCGCCGAGCCCTTCAGCGGCAGCATGAACGGTCCGACCATCCACAGCTTCACCGCCTGGTCGAGGGCGACGACCACGGCGGCGGTGGCGTAGGCGGCCCAGCCTAGGCGGGTGGCTTTCATCACCCTTCTCCCGCCAGGAGGAGAAGGGAATACTCACCGCCCATGGGCGGCGTCCCAGGCGGCGACGGCTTCGGCGTCGCGGGGGGTGAGCTCGGGATAGCGGGGGTCGGCGCCGACGTCGGCGGAGATCTTCCAGGAGCGGGCGCACTTGGCGCCCAGGGCCTTGCGGACCACCACGGCGAGGTTGGGCTCCTCGGGCAGGGTGAAGGCGCCGGCGGGGCCGGGCTCGCCGGAATGGATGGCCGCGCCGCTGGTGATCATCACGTCCTCCAGCGGCATGTCGGCGCCGAAGGGCCACTGGAAGGCCTCGCGGGCGTAGACGTCCACATGGGCGTCGAGGGAGGCGCCGATCAGCTTGTCGCGGCGGGCGACCTCGAGGGCGCCGGTGACCGTGCGTCGCAGCGCCAGCGCCGTGCCCCAGGCGCCGGCGGCCTGGTCGTCGCGCCAGGCGTCGGGGGTCTCCGGGAAGGTCTGCAGCACGATGGGCCCCGCCTCCGGGAACCGCGTGGTCCAGGCCTCCTCCATGGTGAAGGCCAGCAGCGGCGCGAGCCAGACGGTGAGACGCTCGAACACCAGGTCCATCACCGTGCGGGCGGCGCGCCGGCGCAGGCTGTCGGGACGGTCGCAGTAGAGGGCGTCGCGGCGGATGTCGAAGAACAGGGCCGAGAGCTCGTTCTGGCAGAACTCGGTGAGCGGGCGCACGGCGTCCTGGAACAGATAGGCCTCGTAGGCGGCGCGGACCTGGCGGTCGAGCTCCCACAGGCGGTGCAGGATGAAGCGCTCCAGCGGCGGCATCTCCGCGAGGGGCACGCGCTCGGCCTCGGTGAAGCCGGCCAGGGAGCCCAGCAGGTAGCGGACGGTGTTGCGCAGCTTGCGGTAGGCGTCGGTGGCGGTCTGCAGGATGGTCTTGCCGATCCGCTGGTCCTCGGCGTAGTCGACCATCGCCGCCCAGAGGCGCAGGATGTCGGCGCCGCTCTCCTTGATGATCCGCTGCGGCTCGATGGTGTTGCCCGTCGACTTGGACATCTTCTCCCCCTTCTCGTCGAGGGTGAAGCCGTGGGTCATCACCGCGCCGAACGGGGCGCGGCCGCGGGTGGCGGAGCTTTCCAGCAGGCTCGACTGGAACCAGCCGCGGTGCTGGTCCGAGCCTTCCAGGTAGAAGTCGGCGGGCCAGCGGGAATTCTCGCGGCCCTCCAGCACGAAGGCGTGGGTGGAGCCGGAATCGAACCAGACGTCGAGGATGTCCTCGACCTTCTCGTAGCGGGCCGGGTCGTGGGGGCCCAGGAAGTCGGACGCGGGCCGCACGAACCAGGCGTCGGCGCCCTCGGCGGCGATCAGCTCGACGATGCGCGCGTTGACCGCCGCGTCGTGCAGCGGGTGGCCGGTCTCCTTGTCGACGAACATGGCCAGCGGCGAGCCCCAGGCCCGCTGGCGGCTGATCAGCCAGTCGGGGCGGCCCTCGACCATGGAGCGGATGCGGTTCTGGCCGGCGGCGGGGTGGAAGGCGGTGGCCTCGATGGCCTCCAGCGCCGTCTCGCGCAGGGTGCGGCCGGCCGGGTCGGCGGCCAGCGGCTCGTCCATGCGGATGAACCACTGGGGGGTGTTGCGGAAGATCACCGGCGCCTTGGAACGCCAGGAGTGCGGGTAGGAATGCGCCAGCCGGCCGCGGGCCAGCAGGGCGCCCGCCTCGATCAGCTTGTCGATCACCGCGGGATTGGCTGGGCCGAAGCGGCCCTGGGCCTTGCCCTCGGTCTCCAGCACCTTCAGGCCGCCGAACAGCGGCACGTTCGGGTAGTAGGCGCCGTCGGGATCGATGGTCTCGGGGATTTCGCGGTGGCCGTGGGCCAGCCAGACGGCGTAGTCGTCGGTGCCGTGGCCCGGCGCGGTGTGCACGAAGCCCGTGCCGGTGTCGTCGATGACGTGGTCGCCGGCCAGCAGCGGAACCTGGAAGCCGTAGTGGCCGTCGAGGGCGGCCAGCGGATGGGCCAGCACCATGCCCTGCGGCTCGAGGCGCTCCAGCTTGCGGTACTTGGCGATCTTGGCGGAGGCGAACACCTCGCCCGCCAGCTTCTCGGCGACGATCAGCTTGTCGCCGGGCCTGGCCCAGGGCTCGAAGGCAAGCCCCGTCTCCATGGCCTCGACCACATAGACCGCGTAGGCGATGGCGTCCGAATAGGCCACGGCGCGGTTGGCGGGGATGGTCCAGGGGGTGGTGGTCCAGATCACCACGCTGGCGTCCTGGGCCGCGTCGGAGCCCTCGACCACCGGGAACTTGACCCAGATCGTCGGCGAGACGTGGTCGTGGTACTCGACCTCGGCGTCGGCCAGCGCCGTGCGCTCCACCGGGCTCCACATCACCGGCTTGGAGCCGCGGTAGAGCTGGCCCGAGGCGACGAACTTGTGGAACTCGGCCACGATGGCGGCCTCGCTTGCGAAGTCCATGGTGGCGTAGCGGCGGTCCCAGTCGCCCAGCACGCCCAGGCGGCGGAACTCGCTCCCCTGCGCCTCGACCCACTGGGCGGCGTAGGCGCGGCATTCCTGGCGGAACTCGGCCACCGGGATGTCGTCCTTGCGCCGGCCCTTGGCGCGGTAGGCCTCCTCGATCTTCCACTCGATCGGCAGGCCGTGGCAGTCCCAGCCGGGGACGTAGTCGACGTCGTAGCCGAGGGCGAAGCGGGAGCGGACCACGAAGTCCTTGAGGATCTTGTTCAGCGCATGGCCGATGTGGATCGCGCCGTTGGCGTAGGGCGGGCCGTCGTGCAGCACATAGAGCGGCGCGCCGGCCGCCTGGCGGGTCTTGCGGGCGGCGGCGTAGAGGCCGAGGGCGTCCCAGCGGGCCAGGATCTCCGGCTCCTTCAGGGGCAGGCCGCCGCGCATGGGGAACGGCGTGTCGGGGAGGAAGACGGTCTCGCGATAGTCGCGCGCGGGCTTTTCGGCGTCGTCGGCCATGGGACTTTCCAGCTGGCTCGGGAGGATCGGGGAAGCGGGGTCGCCCGGCGGGGGCTGGAGCGGTCGTCCTGGCTCACGCCGGGAGGGTAATTCGCTGGGCCGTCCGAACCGAAATCATGATCGGGCGGTCGTAGCAGAGCCTGCGGCGGGGGTCTACGCCCGCAGGATCCGGCGCGCCTCCTGGGCGTCGGCCATCACCTGGGCGGTCATAGCCTCGAGGGAGGGGAACCTGGCCTCGGGGCGGAGGAAGGTGACGAGGTCGGTGTCCAGCACCTGGCCGTATAGGTCCTCGTCGAAGTCGAACAGCCACACCTCTAGGCGCGGCGTCACCTCGCCCACCGTCGGATTGACCCCGAGGCTGGCGACGCCGGGCAGGACGCGGCCGTCGGGCAGGCGGGTGCGGGTGGCGTAGACGCCGAACTTCGGCTGCACATAGTCGGCCAGGCCGATGTTGGCGGTGGGGAAGCCCAGGGCGCGGCCGAGCTGGCGGCCCTTCTCCACCACGCCCTCGATGGCGAAGGGCCGGCCCAGGATGGCGGCGGCGTCCTGCGGGCGGCCGTCGCGCAGGGCCTCGCGCACGTCGGTGGAGGAGAACTTCTGGCCCTCGGCGTCGCCCACCGGCTCGGCGACCGAGACGCCGAAGCCCAGCTCGCCGCCGTACTGGCGCATGGTCTGCGGGCTGCCGGTGCGGTCGCGGCCGAAGGAGTTGTCGAAGCCCACGGCGACGTGCCGCGCGCCCAGGCCCTCGTGCAGCACGCGGGTGGCGAACTCGCGGTCGGTCATGTTGGCCAGCTCGGCGTCGAGCGGCAGGACATAGAGGACGTCGACGCCCAGCGCCTGCAGGGCGCGGGCCTGCTGGTCGGGCTTCATCAGCCGGAAGGCGGGCTCGTCGGGGCGGAAATAGACCCGCGGGTGCGGGTCGAAGGTGATGACGCCCAGGGGCGCGCCCAGTTCGCCTGCGGCCTTGGCGGCCAGGGCGATCACCCGCTGGTGGCCGCGGTGGACGCCGTCGAAGTTGCCCAGCGCCACGGCCGCGCCGCGGTCGCCGGGCGCCAGGCCGCGCCAGCCGCGCAGGGTGCGCAAGCCGCTCATGCCGGCCTGTGCGGGACCATCACCACCGCCTCCCCGTCGACCACGGGCCTGCCGTTCACGCTGCAGACGGTGGCGAGGGTCACGCGGGCCTTGGCCGCGTCGAGCCCGGCGACGGTCGCCCTGGCGGTCACCGCGTCGCCGATCCTCACGGGCCGGCGGAAGCGCAGGGACTGGGAGAGGTAGACAGCGCCGGGCCCCGGCAGCTTCACGCCCAGCACGGCGGAGATGAAGGCCGCGGCCAGCATGCCGTGGGCGATCCGCTCGCCGAACGGGGTGGCGGCCGCATAGGCTGCGTCCAGGTGCATGGGGTTGGTGTCGCCGGAGACCGCGGCGAAGGCGTCGATGTCGGCGGCGCCGACGGTGCGGGTGGTCTCGGCGCCCTGGCCCACGGTCAAGTCTTCGAAATACAGCACCGGCGCCCGCGCTCCACCCACCCGCGGCTTCCTTAGCGGCGATCCGGCGCGATGCGAAGCGCTTCGAGGCGTCGGCGAACCGTCACCGCATCGATGGCGGCGAGGGCCCTCACCAGACCAGTTCGTGGATCGCCCATTTCGCGTGGGCGCCTTCGGCGGCGAGCACGGCGTCCAGGGCCGCGGGGTCGAGGCCGCCGTCGCCGGAGGTCTCGGCGCCGTGGATGCCGCCCCCAACGAAGAGCACGTCGAGGCCCTGCGCGTTGGCGCCCTTCACGTCGGTGACTACCCCGTCGCCGACGCAGAGGACGCGGGCCTTGTCGAGGGGGCGGCCCAGCAGGGTCCCGGCCTCGGCGAGCGCCAGGTCGTAGACCGGGGCGAAGGGCTTGCCGGCCATCAGCACCGGGCCGCCCAGCGACTCGTAGAGCGCGGCCAGGGCCCCGCCGCAGTAGATCAGCTGGTCGCCGCGCTTCACCACGATGTCGGGGTTGGCGCAGACCATCTCCAGGCCGCGATCGGCGGCGGCGGCCAGGCGGTCGCGGTAGTCCTCGGGCGTCTCGACGCTGTCGTCGTAGGGGCCGGTCACCGCGATGAAGCGGGCGGCCTCGGGGCCGGCGAAGTCGAGGCCCAGGCCGTCGTAGAGCGCGGCGTCGCGCTCGGGCCCGATGGCCCAGGCCGGGCCGGGGGCGCGCTCGGCCAGCAGGGCGCGGGTGGCGTCGCCGGAGGTGACCAGCGTCGACCAGGCCCCGCGCGGCACCTTCAGGGCGTCGAGCTGCGGACGGATGGCCGAGGCGGGGCGCGGCGCGTTGGAGATCAGCACCACGGGCCCGCGCTCCGCCCGCCAGCGGACCAGGGCGGCGCAGGCGTCGGGAAAGCTCCAGCGGCCGTTGTGGATCACCCCCCAGACGTCGCAGAGCAGGACGTCGTAGCGGTCGGCGAGTTGCGAGAGGCCGGCGGCCAGGACGGGTGCGGTCATGGCCGGGCGGTAGCGGGGTCGGCGGGCGGGGTCAATCGGCGCGCTGATCTCTGCGCCTGCCCTCATTCAGATCGTCATCCTCGGCTGAAGCGCGGCACGCGCGGAACGCCGAGGATCCATGCACACCGGGAATTGAGGATAGCCACAGAGGCGGTGTTCATGGATGGCCGGACAAGCCCGGCCATGACGCCCTGAAAAAGAGGGGGAGTGGGGACGTCTGTTCGGACTGCGCCTACCCCCGCCCCGCCACCCGGCGGCGCAGGGTGGAGCGGACGAGCTCGGGGGGCGGGTCGGCCTCGGCGATCACCGCGTCGCGGATGGCGCGGGGCTCGCCGAACAGGTGGCCCTGGCCGTAGGCGATGTCGAGCTCGAGGATGTCGACCACCTGGCGCTCGGTCTCCACCTTCTCGGCGATCACCTCGACGCCGTAGCGGCGGGTGAGCGCGCAGAAGTCCTCGGCGGCCAGGTCGGGCAGCGACTTCAGCACCAGCCGGTCGTCGGCCTCGACCAGCTCGTCCAGCAGCGGCTGGGCGGCGATCTTCAGGAACTTCACGTCGGAGCGGGCCAGGTCCTGCAGGTCGAGGTCGAGGTCCACCACCTTGTCGAGGGAGAAGCGGAAGCCGAGCTCGGCCAGCTTGCCCATGTTGCGCGCCTCCACCGAGCCGCGGGCGTCGAAGGCGGCCTGGCCCAGCTCGAAGATCAGCGCCCCGGCCAGGTCGCGGTTGGCCGACAGCATCTCCAGGAACTGCGGGAAGAAGCTCTCGTCGGCCAGGCTGAGGGTGGAGATGTTGCAGAAGATGCCGACCTTGCGGTCCTGCTTGGCCAGCCGGCGCACGATCTGCACGCAGCGGAACAGCAGCAGGTTGTCGATGGTGGTGACCAGCCCTTCCGGCTCGGCCACCGCCAGGTACTCCGCCGGCATCAGCACCCGGCCGGTCTCGTCGCGCAGGCGCGAGAAGCTCTCGTAGAACACCGTGCGCCGCTGGGGCAGGCTGACCACCGGCTGCAGGTAGAGGTCGACGCGGTTCTCGGTCAGCGCCGCGCGCACGGTCTCCAGCAGGGCCCCGGAGGGATGGGGCGCCCCGCCGCGCCCATGGGCCGGCGTGGCGGCCGTCATCCGCTCGTCCAGACGCTCGCTCATCCGCTGGACCAGGTCCTCCAGGATGTGCACCTCGCCGGAGAGCTCCTCGGAGCGGCGCACGGCGTCGTCGGCCAGGGTCTCCACCACCTCGGAGACCCGGGCGTCCAGGCGCTCGATCTGGCCGATCAGGATGCGGTTGGCGTCGCGCAGGGCGGCCAGCTGCTCGGAAGAGCTTTTGTCCAGGCCGCGCTCGACCAGGCTGTGGATGGAAAGGCCGAGGGCCAGGCCGCCGAGCAGGGCGGCGGTCCCCGCGCCCCATCCGCCGCCGTTGCGCCAGATGGACAGGGCGACGATCAGCGAAAGGCACAGGTAGGCGCCGCATAGCAATACGAGCGTCAGCCGTCGCATGGTCCCGCCGATCCGAATCGTTTCGGATTATCCGCCGGGGGAGCCGGGAAAGTCGACAGGATTGCGGCGGACCGAAGGTCGCGGGGGCGGAGGGCTCGCATAACCGGCATGAGCTCCCAGGCGGGGAGCATGGCGGCTACAGCGGCCTCAGGCGGTTCACGTGCCCCATCTTCCGGCCCGGCTTGGCGTCGCGCTTGCCGTAGAGGTGCAGGCGCGAGTCGGGCTCGGCGGCGTAGCGGGCCCAGTCGTGGGCCTCGTGGCCCAGCAGGTTCAGCATCTCGACGCCGCGCACCGCGTCCGTGGGCCCGAGCGGCCAGCCGGCGATGGCGCGGATGTGCTGCTCGAACTGGTCGACCGCGCAGCCGTCCTGCGTCCAGTGGCCGGTGTTGTGCACCCGGGGCGCGAACTCGTTGACCAGCAGGCCGCCGTCGGCCAGCTCGAACAGCTCCACCCCGATCACGCCCACATAGTCGAGGCCGGTGAGGATGCGGACGGCGATCCGTTCGGCCTGGGCGGCGGCGGCGGCGGAGACCCGCGCAGGCGCCAGGCTGCGGCGCAGCACCCCCTGCGCGTGGTGGTTCTCGGCCAGGGGATAGACCGCGATCGCCCCGTCGCGGCCGCGGGCGGCGATCACCGAGAGCTCTCGGGCGAAGGCGGCGGGGGCCTCCACGATGACGGGCGCGCCGCCCAGCGCCTGGAAGACGGCGGCGGCGTCGGCGGCGTGCTCGACCCAGCGCTGGCCCTTGCCGTCGTAGCCCTCGCGGCGGGTCTTCATCAGGGCCGGCGCGCCGACGCGGCCCACGGCCTCCACCGCACCCTCAGGGCTGTCGGCGGCGGCGAAGGCCACGGTGGCGACGCCGGCGCCGTTGAGGAAGGTCTTCTCGTCGAAGCGGTCCTGCGCCACGGCCAGCGCGCGCGGGCCCGGCGCCACCTCGACGCCCAGGGCGCGCAGCCGGTCCACGGCGGCGACGGGCACGTTCTCGAACTCGTAGGTCGCCACCTGGGCGTGGGCGGCCAGCTCGGCCAGGGCCGCCTCGTCGTCGTAGGCCGCGACGATGGCGTGGGCGGCGACCCGGGCGGCGGGGGAGTCGGGCTCGGGGTCCAGGATCACCGTGTCGAAGCCCAGGCGCGCGGCGGCGAGCGCCAGCATGCGGCCGAGCTGGCCTCCGCCCAGGACGCCGAGGGTCGCGCCGGGGGCCAGGGGCAGGCTGGGCATGGGGTTCAGGCGTCCTCGACGGTTTCGGGGATGGCGGCGGTCTGGCGCTCGCGGAAGGCGGTGAGCCGGGCCGCCAGCGCCGGGTCGGCGAGCGCCAGGATCTGCGCCGCCAGCAGGCCCGCGTTGCGGGCGCCGGCCTCGCCGATGGCCAGGGTCGCCACGGGCACGCCGGCCGGCATCTGCACGATGGAGAGCAGGGAATCCATGCCCTTCAGCGCCTTCGACTCCACCGGCACCCCCAGCACCGGCAGGATGGTCAGCGACGCCGTCATCCCCGGCAGGTGGGCCGCGCCGCCGGCGCCGGCGATGATCACCTTGACGCCCGTCGCCTGCGCGCCCTTGGCGAAGGCCACCATCCGGTCGACGGTGCGGTGGGCGGAGATCACCTTGGCCTCATAGGCGACGCCCAGGGCGTCCAGGCTCTCGGCGGCGCCCTTCAGGGTCGGCCAGTCGGAACGGCTGCCCATAATAATGGCGACGGGCGCAGCGGGGGCGCTCAAAGCTGCACCATCGATCCAGGCCCCCTGCGGCGGAAAGGCGCGGAGTATAGGCGCCGGCTTTGCGCCTGCAACCGAGGACCGCTAGGATTCCGTAACGTTAATCGGCGAGGAGTGATTCCCGCCATGAAAATCACCGGCGCCCGCACCGAGCCGCTCTCCGACACCCGCCGCCGCGCCCTGGCCCCTGCCGGCGCCCAGGCCGTCGCCTCCGGCGCGCCGGCCGACAGCGCCGGCTTCCTCGGCCTGTCGGCGGCCGACCTGACGCCGGCCGTGCAGCGGGCGGTGCAGACCCTGCTCGGCGAGGTGGACGACCTGCGCGGCGAGGTGGCGCGGCTGAAGGCCCGGCTGGCGGAGGCCGAGAGTCTGGCCGACCGCGACGTGCTGACCCCGGTGCTCAACCGCCGGGCGTTGATGCGGGAGCTGAACCGCGTCCGCACCTTCGCCCAGCGTTACGGCTCGCCCGCCAGCCTGGTCTATTTCGACCTCACCGGCTTCAAGAGCGTCAACGACCGCTTCGGCCACGCCGCGGGGGACGCGGCGCTGCAGGCGGTGGCCCAGCGGCTCAGCGCCCAGGTGCGCGAAAGCGACGTGGTGGGCCGCATGGGCGGCGACGAGTTCGCGGTGATCCTGGTGCAGGCCGACGCCGCCACCGCCCAGGCCAAGGCCGCGGCGCTCGTCCAGGGCGTGGAGCGCGCGCCCGTCGAGTTCGGCGAATGGTCCGCCCCGCTGCATCTTTCCTATGGCGTCAGCGAGATCACCCCCGACCTCGAGCCCGAGGCGATCGTGGCTGCGGCCGACGCGGCCATGTACGCCCGCAAGCGCCAGACGCTGTAGATCTCCCCCTTACGGCGTCACCGGTTGAGTCCATATGCGATCGCCCTGTCCTTCATGGGGAGGACTACGACTACGCGATGATGTCCGGCGTCAGCTGGTCCTGCAGGCGGGCGATCTCGTCCTTCAGCGCCAGCTTCTTCCGCTTCAGGCGGCCGATGACCATCATGTCCGGCAGGGGCGAGGCGGTCAGGGCCTGGATGGCGACGTCGAGGTCGGCGTGGTCCTGGGCGACGCCGGCCAGCCGGGTGCGCAGTTCGCGCTCCCATTCCACATCTTCTTCGTCGTCCATGAGCGCCTGCAGACTGTGGTCGGGCGCGGGATCATGCCGAGCCCGCACGCCAAAGGGCAAGCCCGCATCGAGGGCCCGTGCAAGGGTTTCGAGGGCCGCCTTCGGCGCCGGCGCGCCCCACGCGCCGGCGGCCGCGGCGAGGGCCTCCGGCCGCGGGACAAGGCCGGCCGGCCGGCGGCCGGTCATGGCCTCCAGGGTCTGCAGCAGAAGTTGCTCGGCGGTCAGCTCGGCGGCCTGGACGGCGGTGCGCACCCGCTCGCGGGCCGCGTCCTCCACCGGCGGGCAGGGCGGCTTCAGGGTGCGGCGGACCTCGCGCAGCGGCGTGACCGCGCAGGCGTCCCACGCCCGCGCCGCCTGGGCCGCCTGCGCCAGCAGCGCCGGCTCGACGCCACCGGCCCAGGCGGCCCACAGGAGGAAGCCGGCCGACTGGCCGTGGCGGTCCTGCAGCTCCAGGCAGGCGTCGGCGACGCCTGGGCGGGCGTAGGCCTCCACAGCCCAGTCCCAGAGCGACATGGCTCAGGCCTCGCCGGAGACCGGCCCCACGTCCCGGCCCCAGCGCTTCACCGGGCTCCAGGAGAGGCCGAACAGGTCGAGCGCGCGGCCCACCGACTGGTCGACGATCTCGGCCAGGCTCTGCGGACGGGTGTAGAACGCCGGCAGCGGCGGGGCGATGACGGCGCCCATCTCGGCCAGCTTCACGAGCGTGCGCAGGTGGCCCAGGTGCAGCGGGGTCTCGCGCACCATCAGCACCAGCGGGCGGCGCTCCTTGAGCGTCACGTCCGCGGCGCGGGTGAGGAGGGAGGTGGTGACGCCGGCGGCGATCTCGCTCATCGAGCGCACCGAGCAGGGGGCGACGATCATGCCGAGCGTCGGGAAGGAGCCGGAGGCCACCGCCGCGCCCACGTCGCCGGGCCGGTAGACCACGTCGGCCCGGGCCTGGACGTCGTCCAGGGAAAGCCCGGTCTCCTGCGCGAGGGTCAGGGCGGCGGCGCGGGAGAAGATCAGGTGGGTCTCGACCTCCAGCTCCCGGCAGGCGTCCAAGGCCCGCAGGCCGTAGGTCACGCCGCTGGCGCCGGTGACGCCGACCACCAGGCGGGGACGCTCGGGACTGGTCATGGTTTGGCCTCCGCGCCTGAATTCAAGGCGCCGCACCGGTTACGCCGCGCGCAAACATATGTGATCTGACAGCTGGACGCAGCGGGTGTTCACTTCCTTGTCTTGTCCTCACAGCAAGGAGCTCGAATCATGGCCGTGGAAGCCCGTATCCGCGAACTTGGATCTCGCCACGAGTCTTTGGAGAACGCGATCCAGGAAGAAATGAGACGGCCCGCCTACGACGACATGAAGCTCAAGGAACTCAAGCGCCAGAAGCTGAAGCTCAAGGAAGAGATGGAATCTCTCCGCACGCGGCTTCACTGACGCCTTCCCGGCCGGGCCTCGAAGGTCCGGCCCGCCCCCCGAATCCCTGATCGGCGGCCGCCCTGGCGGGGGGACCGCCCGATCTTGCGCAGGCCTAGTCTTCGGCGTCCTGCGTCTCGTACGCCTCCACCGCTTCGTCTCCGCCGTGACCGGCCTCGGACGCCGGGCGCAGCGTCGCGCCGTCCGGCTCCGCCACCCCGCGCTTGGCGTCTTCCTTGGCGCGCTTGTCGGCGGCCTTCCGCACCACCGCGTCCAGCTCCATCTGGGTGGCCAGGCCCAGCGTCACCGGGTCCACCGGCTTGATGTTGTTGGCGTTCCAGTGGGTGCGGTTGCGCACCTGGTCGATGGTGGCCTTGGTGGTGCCGAGGATGCGCGAGATCTGGCTGTCGGCCACCTCCGGGTGGTTGCGCAGGAACCAGGCGATGGCGTCCGGCCGGTCCTGCCGGCGCGAGACCGGGGTGTAGCGCGGCGCCTTCTTCACCGGCTTCAGCAGCTCGGCGTGGCGGCTTTTCTGCGCCTTCATGCGGTACTTGGGATTGTTCTGGGCGGCGTCCAGCTCCTCGCGGGAGAGCTGGCCGTTGGCGATGGGGTCGGCGCCG
Source organism: Phenylobacterium sp. (assembly GCF_036502675.1). Lineage (GTDB taxonomy): Bacteria > Pseudomonadota > Alphaproteobacteria > Caulobacterales > Caulobacteraceae > Phenylobacterium. The sequence goes on along the minus strand of NZ_DASXYF010000007.1, from coordinate 7,536 downwards.
CGGATGTCGCGCGCCACCTCGCCGTCGGCGATGCCGCGCACCTCCAGCGGGTGCAGGCCGCAGAAGTCGGCGATCTGCTCGAAGGTGAGCGAGGTGTTGTCCACCAGCCAGACGGCGGTCGCCTTGGGCATGAGGATTTCGGTCATGGCGCTATCCCGGAAATGAAGGCGCCCGGCCTTTCGGCCGGGCGGGGTCGTCACGGTTACCTATAGGCATGTTTCAGGGGCAAGAAAACGCACAATTGATCCGGCCCCGCCGCCCCCCGGCAGGCGAGGGGCCGCCCGCCATCGCCGCAGCTTTGCGGCCCCGCTACGCCTCGATCAGGTTGCGTTCCTCCGCGGCGGCCTTCATCGACCGCTGCAGTTTCTCGAAGGCGCGCACCTCGATCTGGCGGACCCGCTCGCGGCTGACGCCGTACTCGCCGGCCAGGGCCTCGAGCGTGGTGGGATCATCCTTCAGGCGCCGCTCGGTCAGGATGTGCCGCTCGCGGTCGGTGAGCTCGGTCATGGCCGCGTCCAGCAGGCTCATGCGGATGGTGCGTTCCTCGTTCTCGGCCACCACGCTTTCCTGGCTGGGCGTGACGTCGTCGGCCAGCCAGTCCTGCCACTCGCTTTCGCTGTCGGAGCGCAGGGGTGCGTTCAGCGAGGCGTCCGGGCCGGACAGGCGGCGGTTCATGGAGACCACTTCCTCGTCCAGCACGCCCAGCTTGGTGGCGATCTGGCGCACCTGGTCGGGATGCATGTCGCCTTCCTCGAAGGCGCTGATCTGGCTCTTGGCCTTGCGCAGGTTGAAGAACAGCTTCTTCTGCGCCGCCGTGGTGCCCATCTTCACCAGGCTCCAGGAGCGCAGGATGTATTCCTGGATCGAGGCGCGGATCCACCACATGGCGTAGGTGGCCAGGCGGAAGCCCTTGTCCGGCTCGAACTTCTTCACCGCCTGCATCAGGCCGACGTTGCCCTCGGAGATCACCTCGCCGATCGGCAGGCCGTAGCCGCGGTAGCCCATGGCGATCTTCGCCACCAGGCGCAGGTGTGAGGTGACGAGCTGGTGGGCGGCGTCGGAGTCCTGATGCTCTTTCCACGCCTTGGCGAGCATGAACTCCTGGTCCTTGGCCAGCATCGGAAACTTGCGGATCTCCGACAGGTAACGGCTCAGGCCGCCTTCCGGCGACATGACGGCGATCGCGTTGATGTTCGCGGCCATTGGTAGTTCCCCTTTTCCGGAACTTCGGGTTGCGCGTCAGGTCGCGCACAAACCACCTTGTCCCTAGCAACCGATTCAGAGCGATCCTGGTTGCGGGGCGCGATAAATCGCGGCGGGTGGGGAGACCCGAATGTCCCACTTCTCAAGTGGGATAATTAGACCTTGGAAGCCTCCCGTTCAAGGGCCGGGAGCCCCAGGGATTCTTACAAATCGGACAGCAAAGCTGCGAGCGCGACCATGTCGGCGGGCAGGGGGCTTTCGAAGCGCAGGCGCGCCCGCGTGACCGGATGGACGAATCCCAGGACGGCGGCGTGCAGCGCCTGGCGCGCGAGGCCTGCCGCGGCCATCGCCTCGCGCACCGCCTGCGCCGGCGGGCCGGACCCGTAGACCCCGTCGCCCAGCACGGGTGCGCCCTTGGAGGCCAGGTGCACGCGGATCTGGTGGGTGCGCCCCGTTTCCAGCCGGCATGCCACCCGGGCGGCCAGCGGCCGGGCCTGGGGGCCGAACACCTGCTCGACGGCGTAGTGGGTCACCGCCTCGCGCCCGCCGCTGCGGACCAGGGCCATCTTCTTGCGGTCGTGGGCGGAGCGGGCGATGCGGCCTTCGAGGGTCCCCCGCCGCGGGTCCGGCGCGCCGCGGGTCAGCGCCACATAGGCCCGGTCGATGTCATGGGCGGCGAACAGGGCCGAGAGTCCCTGGTGGGCGGCGTCGGTCTTGGCGGCGACCATGACGCCGGAGGTGTCCTTGTCCAGCCGGTGGACGATCCCGGGCCGGGCCACCCCGCCGATCCCCGACAGCTCCCCTTCGCAGTGGTGCAGCAGGGCGTTGACCAGGGTGCCATCCGGCACGCCCGGCCCCGGGTGGGCCGCCATGCCGGCGGGCTTGTCGACCACCACCAGGTGGGCGTCCTCGTAGAGCACGACGAGCGGGATCGCCTGTGGCTGCGGATCGGCCGGGACCGGCGGGGGCACGGCGATGGCGTAGGCGCCGGGCGCGGCCCGGGCCGAGGCGCTGGCCAGCACCTGGCCGCCCAGGGAGACGCGGCCCTCGGCCAGCAGCGCCTGGATGCGCGCCCGCGACAGCTCCGGCAGCCGCTCGGCCAGGGTCTTGTCCAGCCGGCCGCCGGCCTCCTCGGCCGCAAGCGTCAGGGTCAGGATCGCGTCGTCGGCGTCGACCAGGTCGGCGTCCTCAGGCGGGGCGGGCGCGGTCACCCGGCCAGGTGCCCGCCTGTGCTGCGACCGCGCGACAGGGTCGTGGCCCAGGACGAGAGCAGGTAGAGCTCGCCCGTCCCCGCCGCCACGGCGCTGGGGCCGATGTCGCGGATCAGGTGGTTGCGGATCTGCTCGCTGATGCTGTCGTCGGCGTTGGTGTCGCGGGTGAGCAGCTCGCGCATCTGCGCGTCGTCGGCCTCGCGGTCGCCGCTCAGGTCGCCGAGCCGTTCCATCACCACCGGATAGGCGGACGGCGTACGGGCGGAGTTCAGGGCGGCGGCGAGGATCAGGCCGTCGAGCTGGGTCGCCTTGTGCAGGGCCACGCCGTTGAAGATCAGGAACACCGGCGTCTGGCCGACGGTGTCGAACAGGATGGCGAACAGCTGGCCCTCGATCGGCAGCATCCAGCCGTCGAACAGCAGGCCCGAGCCGCCCATGGTGAATTGCAGGAAGCCGTCGGGGCCGCGGCGGATGATACCGTAGTCGTGGAACAGCTGGCCCGGCATGGCGATGGACGGCCGGGTCGAGCGCCAGAAGCCCTCATAGGTCGCCGCGCGCCGCTCGGTCACCAGGTGGGCGATGTCCAGGCCGGGCAGCTTGAGGCCGTGGACCATGGCGGCGCTGGTCTTCGCCTCCATCGCCGCCGGCGCGGCCGGCTCCAGGCCGAACACCTTGGCCACGGCGGGCAGGTCGCGGTCCCAGTCCAGCATGTTGAAGCCGGGACGCTTGGAGGAGACCAGGCGGGTCAGGTTCTCCAGGCTGTGCGCCGAGGGGGTCACGGCGCCCGAGGCCCAGCGGCCCACCAGGGACTTGTCCACCCCCAGTTCGGCGGCCAGCCGCCCGCGGCTCATGGACAGCGCCTTGAGCACGAGGTCCAGCTTGGCGGGGAAGGCGTCGGGCGCAACCATGAGGGGACACTTCCCCCAACCCCGGTCGAAATGCAACCCGTTGCGCAACGGTGCAGGAGGGTGCAGCCACGGGCGCTATCGATGCACCCGGGGGCGCCCCGGCGTGCGCCTGCGGCTGCAACCGTTGCGCACGCCGTCGAGCGTCGCTGCAACTGCGCGCCAGCGTCGCCGCGGCGTACCTCATGGTTAACGGAAATGAGCGGGCGCGGATCGAGCCTCGGGCCGGAAGCCCTTCGCGAGGCGCCCTTCTTGCCTGGCGAGCGGGCCTGCCAGGCGCCACGGGCCGTTTTGGGACGACAGATGGATACGAACTTGTTCAAGGCCGAATTGGTTGCGTTGCTTCCGAAACTTCGGGGCCTCGCCATGGTTCTGACCGGCTCCGCCGCCGCCGCCGACGACCTGGTCCAGGACACGATGGTGCGCGCCTGGCGCTTCCGGGAAGGCTTCCAGGAGGGCAGCAACATGGCCGCCTGGGTGAACAGGATACTCCGCAACACCTTCTACACGGCCGCCGCCGCGCGGCGGAACGTGGTGCAGGACGTGGACGGCAAGTACGCCGCCCAGCTCTCCTGCAAGCCCGAGCAGGAATGGCGTGTGAAGTACGGCGAGCTGCTGTCGGCGCTGCGCCTGCTGACCCCGGAGGCCCGCGAGGCCCTGCTGCTCGTGGCGGCCGAAGGCCTGAGCTACGAGGAAGCCGCCGGGGTGGTGGGCTGCCCGGTGGGCACCCTGAAGAGCCGCGTCAACCGCGCCCGCGAGCGCCTGGCCGAGCTGATCGACGTCGACCTGCCCAAGGCCAACCAGCGCGCCGCTCTGCGCGCCGCGCCGGCCGCCGCCGCCCCCGTCCGCAACGCGTGGGCTCCCACGGCGAACGCGGCGTAGTCACCCAGGTCCGTCCTTCTCCCGCAAGGGGAGAAGGAGAGGCGGGCTAATCCTTCGCCTCGTGCTCGCGCTCGGTGATCGAGCCCTCGGCGAACAGGTATTCCCGCAGCTGCGCGTCGAACTGCACGTCGTTGCGCCGGATCCACTCGAGGGCCATGGAGGCGTGCTCGATCTCCTCGCCGGCGTTGTGCAGCAGGATGGCCTTCAGCGCCGGGTCGTCGCAGTCGTCCGCCCGCTGGCGGTACCAGTCCACCGCCTCCAGCTCCTCGATCAGCGAGGTGATGGCGTAGTGCAGGTTGAGCGTGCGCTTCTGCAGCTGCTCCCGCGGGACGTGGAGGCCTTCGCTGGACATGGGGTGCGCTCTCCTGTGATGACGCCGCAACTCTGCGCTACCGTGTGACGGGGGCCGCGCGGCGTCACTCCAAAACTTGCGCCGGTCACGGCCGTTCCACCAGCCGGCCGTTCTCGATCACCCGGTAGAAGCAGGCCCGGGCCCCGGTGTGGCAGGCGCCGCCGTCCCCCTGCGGCCGCACCTTCAGCAGCAGGCAGTCCTGGTCGCAGTCGATGCGCGCCTCCACCAGCATCTGGATCTGGCCGCTGGTGGCGCCCTTGTGCCAGAGCGCGTTCCGCGACCGGCTGAAGTAGTGGACCTCGCCGGTCTCCAGGGTCAGCCGCAGCGCCTCGGCGTTCATCCAGGCGACCATCAGCACCTCGCCGGTGTCGGCGTGGGTGGTCACCGCGCAGACCAGGCCCGCCGCGTCGAAGCGGGGCGCGAGCACGTCGCCGTGCTCCAGGTCGTGTTTGGTGGCCAGGGTCGGGAAGGGCGTGGACATCGCTGCTATATGGCGTTTTTCGACCGCGGTGCGCTAGAGCGGGTTGAAATTGGGTTGATCCGCTGGGCGGTAACTTAAGGGCGACGGCGCCTTTTTCCTCCCCTGGCCCGAAGAGGACGGGGGACCGCCCGCCGAAGAGCGGGTGGTGGAGGGGGCGCGGGTTCTGCAGTGCGTCGGCTCGCCCCCTCCGTCACGCCTCTGCGGGGCGCGTCACCTCCCCCGTCTTCTTCGGGACAGGGGAGGAAAAGCTCCCGGCGAACCCTGCAGGCTTAAGTTAGCGCCCATGGGCTTTCGCCGGGACCCGGATTCAGCCTGAGCCTCTCGTGGGTTTCACCTGGACCCCGGCCGGAGTTTATCCTCGGGCCGGGGGCCGGCCAGACCCGGGGGCTGGGGCGAGCGGGTTTTAAGCCGGCGATTCCGCCTGAAATCATCGTGCGCTAGCCTGCCTACGACCTTCCAACTGAACGTCGTTCTCGGCCGAAGCGCGGTGCGCGCGGAATGCCGGGGATTCATGAACACCAAGACGCAGGATAGGTCTCGGAGCCGGTGTTCATGGCCGGCCGGGACAAGCCCGGCCATGACAAGCGTAGATAGGGAACCCTCAGCGCTTGTTCACAAAATCCAAAAACCGCTGGCGCAGGCTGGCGTCGGTCTTGAACACGCCGGTGAACTGGGTGGTGATGGTCGAGACGTGCCGGTGGTGCACGCCGCGGGTGGTCATGCACTGGTGGGTGGCGTCGATCAGCACGGCGACGCCGGCCGGGCGCAGGCTGTCGGTGATCGCGTCGGCGATCTGCTGCGTCATGGTCTCCTGGGTCTGCAGCCGGCGGGCGAAGATCTCCACCACCCGGGCGATCTTGGAGATGCCCACCACGCGGTTGGTCGGCATGTAGGCCACATAGGCCTTGCCGAGGAACGGCGCCATGTGGTGCTCGCAGTGGCTCTCCACCTCGATCTCGCGCAGCATGACGATGTCGTCGTAGCCCTGCACGTCCTCGAAGGTGCGCGACAGCTCCTTGGCCGGGTCGGCGGCGTAGCCCTCGAACCATTCGTCATAGGCGTCGACCACTCGCTTGGGCGTGTCGACCACGCCTTCGCGGCGCGGGTCGTCCCCGGCCCAGGCGATCAGGGTGCGGACAGCGGCCATGGCCTCTTCCCGCGAAGGGCGTTTCACGGGCTCGAGGCCCGCGTCTGTACTGCCGACAAGCGTCCGGTCGCGGGCTACAGCGTCCATCTCTGAGGTTTGCTCTCCCGGGCCGAGTTGCGCCGGGGCGACGGCCCCGGAAATGACGCGTGTTCACCCGTCTACGTAAGGCCAAGCTTGGAGGTTGCAACCCCCGTGGCGCGTCCTTACGCCCGTCTGTATATGGGGCGAACGCCATTTCCGGCAACAGTCACCTGCGTCGCCCCATGTCCCTGAGCCTCTACGACACCATGGCCCGCGAGAAGCGGCTCTTCGTTCCGCGCGATGAGGAGCGGGTGACGATGTATGTCTGCGGGCCCACGGTCTACAACTACTCCCACATCGGCAACTTCCGCCCGGTGGTGGTGTTCGACGTGCTGTTCCGCCTGTTGCGGAGCTGCTACGGGGCGGACGCGGTGGTCTATGCGGCCAACGTCACCGACGTGGACGACAAGATCAACGCCAAGGCCCAGGCCGAGGGCGTGCCGATCTCCGAGATCACCGACCGCTACCTCGCCGCCTACAACGCCGACATGGCCTCGCTGGGCGCCCTGCCGCCCACCCTGCAGCCGCGGGTGACGCAGACGATGGACGCCATCGTCGGCATGATCGACCGGCTGGTGCGCAACAAGGCCGCCTACGCGGCCGAGGGCCATGTGCTGTTCGACACCCAGGCCTTCGCCGACTACGGCAAGCTTTCGCGCCATCCGATGGACGACATGATCGCCGGCGCCCGGGTGGACGTGGCGCCCTACAAGCGGCGCCCGGCCGACTTCGTGCTCTGGAAGCCTTCCAAGCCCGGCGAGCCGGAGTGGGCGAGCCCCTGGGGACCCGGCCGGCCCGGCTGGCATATCGAGTGCTCGGCGATGATCGAGCAGGCGCTGGGCCTGCCCATCGACATCCACGGCGGCGGCGTCGACCTGATCTTCCCGCACCACGAGAACGAGATGGCCCAGGGGCTCTGCGCCGGCCACGCCAAGGAGTACGCCCGCTACTGGGTGCACAACGGCTTCCTGAACTTCGGCGACGAGAAGATGTCGAAGAGCCTGGGCAACGTCGCCCTGGCGCACGATCTCCTCAAGCAGGCGCCCGGCGAGGTGCTGCGCTGGGCGCTGCTGGTCGGCCACTACCGCGCGCCGCTGGAGTGGACCGGAGAGCTGATCGAGCAGTCGCGCCGCTCGCTCGACCGCATCTACCGCACGCTGTCGGACCTGCAGCGCGAGGCGACCAACGCCGGGGTCGAGCTGCCGGACGCCGATCCCAAGACCGCCCAGGCCCTGCTCGATGAGAGCGGCCTGACTGCGGCGCTGGAGGACGAC
>NZ_DASXYF010000006.1:0-32750 GCF_036502675.1 Phenylobacterium sp. | reverse complement strand
GGGTCTGGGCGGCCTCCTTGGGCGGAACCAGGCGCGAGAGACGGCGCACCTTCACCGGCCAACCCTGGAACCGCTCGGTGAAGGTCTTGTAGTGCTGGCGGGCCAGGAGCGTCGTGGGCGCCACCACAGCCACCTGCTGACCGCTCATGGCCACCACGAAGGCGGCCCGGAGCGCCACCTCGGTCTTGCCGAAGCCCACGTCGCCGCAGATCAGCCGGTCCATGGGCTTGCCGGCGGAGAAGTCCTCCAGCACATCGCCGATGGCGGCGAGCTGGTCCTCGGTCTCCTCGTAGGGGAAGCGGGCGCAGAACTCGTCGAAGACGCCGTGCGGCGGGTCCATCGGCGGCGTCGAGCGCAGGGCGCGCTCGGCGGCGATGCGGATCAGGCCCTCGGCCATCTCGCGCAGCCGCTCCTTGGCCTTGGCCTTGCGGGCCTGCCAGGCGGCGCCGCCCAGGCGGTCGAGCTGCACGCCCTCGGTCTCCGCGCCGTAGCGGGTCAACAGGTCGATGTTCTCCACCGGCAGGTAGAGCTTGGACTCGCCGCCGTACTGCAGCTCCAGGCAGTCGTGGGGCGCGCCCTGGACGTCGAGGGTCTTCAGGCCGTCGTAGCGGCCGATGCCGTGCTCGATGTGGACCACGAGGTCGCCGGGGGTCAGCGAGGAGGCCTCGGCCAGGAAGTTCGAGGCGCGGCGGCGGCGGCGCGGGCGGGCCAGGCGGTCGCCGAGAATGTCGGTCTCGGAGATGACCGCCAGCGAATCGGTCTCGAAGCCCCCTTCCAGCGGCAGCACCACCCGCTGCGGCAGCTTGGGGTCGGCGGCGCGGGCGGCGTCCCAGTAGGGCGCAAGGCCCACCCGCGTCATGCCGTGGTCGGCGAGCATCATGCCCAGGCGTTCCGAGGAGCCTTCCGACCAGGAGGCGAACAGCACGCGCTTGCCCTGCGCCGCCAGCGCCGCGGCGTGGTCGGCGGCGGCCTCGAACAGGTTGATGCTGTCGCGCTGGCGCTCGGGCGCGAAGTTGCGTCCCGTCCGGGCGCCCATGTCGACCACCGCCTCGCCCTCGGCCTCTTGGAAGACGGAGAACCGGCGGCTGGGGCGCACGGCCAGGCGCTGGTCCCACTCGGCCTTGGAAAGGTAGAGCCGCCCGGGCGGCAGGGGATGGTAGTGGCTCTTGCGGTCGGCCTGGTTGCGGGCGTCGAAGGCGTCCTCGATCATGGCGAGGCGCTCGTCGCGCGCCTCGCGGCCCAGGTGGTCGACCGCGACCAGGGCGTCGCCGGGCAGGTAGTCGAACAGCGTGGCCAGCTCGTCGTAGAACAGCGGCAGCCAGTGCTCCATGCCGGCGCGCCGGCCGCCGCCGCTGACCGTCTCGTAGAGCGGGTCGTCGCCCGCGGCGCCGAAGGCGGCCACATAGCCCTTGCGGAAGCGGGAGACGGCCTCGGCGTCCAGCAGCGCCTCGCTGACCGGCAGCAGGCTGACGTCCTTCAGCTGGCGGGTGGAACGCTGGGTCTCCGGATCGAAGCCGCGGATGGATTCCAGGGTGTCGCCGAACAGGTCGAGGCGCACCGGCTCCTCGGCGCCCGGCGGGAAGACGTCGATCACCCCGCCGCGCACGGCGAACTCGCCGCGCTCGGAGACGGTGGAGGCGCGGACGTAGCCGTTGACGGCGAAGTAGCGCTCCAGGTCGGCGATCTCGACCACATGGCCAACCGTGGCCGAAAAGGAGGCGTCGGTGACCGCCGAGACCGGCGGCACGCGCTGCAGCAGCGCCGGCACGGTGGTGACCAGCAGCCTGGCCGCCTTGGCGTCCGGATGGGCCAGGCGGGCCAGGGTGGTCATCCGCTGGGCGGCGACGCCCGGCGAGGGGCCGATGCGGTCGTAGGGCAGGCAATCCCAGGAGGGGAAGGTCAACACCTCCACCGCCGGGGCGAAGAAGCGAAAGGCGTCGATGAAGGCCGAGAGCCGCGAGCCGTCGCGGGCGACAAACACCGTCAGCCCCTTGCGGGCCTTGACGATGTCGGCCAGCACCAGGGCGTCGAACCCCTCCGGCGCGCCCACGATGTCCAGGCCGCCGGGGTCGTCGGCGACGCGGCGAAGCTGGGCCTGAGTTGCGGGCCGCGAGCCGTCAGCCGCCATGACCATCCCCGCGGGCGACCGGAAGATTATCCCGGAACTGTTTGATCAAACGCATGATATCCGTATCGAATGCGGCCGGGGTCGGCTGGCGTTCGACGATCCATTCGTAGAGGTCGTGGTCGGGCGCCTCCAGCAGCAGCTCGAAGGCGTCGAGCTGCTCGGGGCTGAAATCCTGGACATGGCTGTCCGCGAACGGCCCCAGAATGAGGTCCGCCTCTCTGAAGCCGCGCCGCCAAGCGCGAAACTTCAGCTTTTGCAGCCGGGTTTGATCGATGGCCATGAAGAGGCGGCGGATATAGAGCGGGCAGTCTCGGCGCGCTAGTGCCGAACCGAAGCGATTGCTGCAGCGCCCTGATCCAGATCGTTCCAGAGGGCCGGGTGTTTGCCGTCAATCCGGAATGAAGGTCACACGCCCCCGACGTCGGCGCTCAATGCGTCAGTTCGTCGACCATGACACTGGCCATGATGTATTGGATCACGAATTGCCGGTGCGGCAGATCGCTCTCCGGAATTCCAGAGGCGGCAACGGCTTGGCGAAGACGGGCCGCCAAGGGTTCAGGCAGGACCAAGTGAGTCGGGATCTCCATGATCGCGGCTCGGTCATCAACCCCCATCATTGCAACCAAGGCGGCCAAGCGTTCGTCGCTTAGCCCGGAATCATTTTGCAGCGCCTCGCGGGTCACGTCGAGTTTGCGGCGGGCGCTGAAATACAGCCCCAACAGGCGAGCCGTATCGCCGGTCAGCGAAACGTCGCACGCCTGCATGAGCGGTACAGGATCACGCAAATCCAGCGTCGCACGCGCTTTCGCCGGCGCTCGCTGCCAAACGCATTCGAAGCCGCTCACCGCCGCTCCGTGCGCAGATGTCGTCAGCAGCGAAGCCGTCGTCAGCAAAACCGCCAAGCATTTCATGATCCACCCCCTGGGCAATCGTAGATAGAACGCTGAAATCCTTCAACCGCTGTGCAGTCGGCTTGTCGCGACATTCCGGAAGAAAAGGTAGCTTGGAGGCGGGTATGGTGCCGCCATGCGGCCCGAGATTCTGTTCCCCCTCTACGCCCCGATCACCTCGCTGAAGGGCGTGGGCGCGCGGGTGGCGCCGCTGCTGGAAAAGCTCGCCGGGCCGATGGTGCGCGACGTGGCGTTCCTGAAGCCGCATTCGGTGATCCGGCGCAGGCTCTCGCAGATGAACATCGCCGCCGAGGGCGAGGTGCAGACCTTCGAAGTGACCATCGAGGCGTACCACCGCCCCAGGACCTCGTCGCAGCCGTGGAAGGTGCAGACCTACGACGGGACGGGCTTCCTGACACTGACCTTCTTCGGCGGGGTGGGCGGCTCGCTGGAGGCGCGCCATCCGGTGGGGTCGCGACGAGTGGTGAGCGGCCGGGTGGAGCGGTTCGGCTCCGAGTTGCAGATCGCCCACCCCGACTACATGCTGCCGCCGGAACGGGCCGGCGAGATCCCCGAGCTGGAGCCAGTCTATCCGGCGACCGCCGGCCTGCCGCCGCGCACGGTGCGCCGGCTGGCCCTTGAGGCGCTGGCGCGGGCCCCGGAGCTGCCCGAGTGGCAGGACCCTGCCTGGCGGGTGCGGGAGCGGTTCCCGGCCTGGCGTGAGGCGCTGGAGCGGCTGCACGCGCCGCACAGCGAGGCGGACCTGTCGCCGCAGGCCGCGCACATGCGCCGCCTGGCCTATGACGAGCTGCTGGCCCACCAGCTGGCGCTCGCCCAGCGCAAGGCGGACCGGCGGGCGGAGCCGGCGGAGGCGATTTCGCCGAGCACGCTCGGCGACGCGGTGCGCGCCGCCCTGCCCTTCACCTTCACCGGCGCGCAGGACCGGGCGCTGGCCGACATCCGCCGGGACCTGGCGGCCGGCGAGCGAATGAGCCGGCTGATCCAGGGGGACGTGGGTTCCGGCAAGACGGTGGTGGCGATGGCCGCCATGGCCGACGTGGCGGCCAGCGGCGGCCAGACCGCTCTGATGGCGCCCACGGAAATCCTGGCGCGGCAACATTATGAAACCCTCTCCAAGCCTCTGATGGACCAGGGAATTGGCGTGATCCTGCTGACCGGGCGGGACAAGGGCGCGCCGCGAACCGAGAAGCTGCGGGCGCTGGCCAGTGGAGCGGTGAAGGTGGCGGTGGGGACGCACGCGCTCTTCCAGGACGATATCGTGTTCGACAAGCTGCGGCTGGCGGTGATCGACGAGCAGCACCGGTTCGGGGTGGCCGAGCGGCAGCGGCTGCAGGCCAAGGGCTGGGCGACGCACCTCTTGGCCATGTCGGCGACGCCGATCCCGCGCACCCTGGAACTGACGGTCTACGGCGACCTGGACGTCTCGCGGATCGAGGAGAAGCCGCCGGGCCGCACGCCCGTGGCGACCCGGGCCATACCGATGACCCGGGTGGCGGAGGTCGAGGCGCGGCTGCGGACGGTGGTTGCGGAGGGGGCGCAGGCCTTCTGGATCTGTCCGCTGGTGTCGGAGTCCGAACTGGTCGACCTGAAGGCCGCCGAGACCCGGGCCCGCGAACTACGGGAGCGGATCGGCCCGGGCGTCGGGCTGATCCACGGCAAGCTGCCCCCGGCCGAAAAAGACGCGGTGATGGCCGAGTTCGCCGAAGGGCGGCTGTCAGTGCTGGTGGCCACCACGGTGGTCGAGGTGGGGGTCAATGTGCCCAACGCCACCATCATGGTGATCGAACAGGCCGAGCGGTTCGGCCTGGCGCAGCTGCACCAGCTGCGCGGCCGGGTGGGCCGCGGAAGCCGCGAGAGCGCCTGCGTGCTGCTCTACGACCCGCCGCTGTCGGAGATCGCCCAGAAGCGGATCGACATCCTGCGGCGCACCGACGACGGCTTCCTGATCGCCGAGACCGACCTGGAGCTCCGGGGCGGCGGCGACGCGCTGGGCCTGCGGCAGAGCGGGTTCCCGGACTATGTGTTCGCCGACCCCTTCGCCCACCGGGACCTGATCGCGGCGGCGGGGGACGACGCACGGCTGATCGTGGCGCGGGACCCAGGGCTGGAGAGCGAACGCGGCAAGGCGCTGAGGGTGCTGCAGGAGCTGTTCGACTGGCGGCCGGGCGCGAAGGACGCGGGGTAGATGGATTCAGCCTGGGCGTCCGTGGACTTGACCTGGGTCCCCGGCCTTCGCCCGGATGAGCGGGGGTGGGGGGGCGATCACCGGCGCCTGCGCCTGCCACGCCGCCACCCTGGCCTCCGCGTCCGCCTCAAGATCTGCATAGAATAGGTTGTATCCCGGGACTTTTTTCCGTTCGGCCCAGGAACCGGCGCGGCGCAGGGAGGCGGACCTGGGCTGGCTGAGGCGCAGGATTCCGCGCTCGCAGCGGGCGCGGACCTGGCGGGTGAGGAAGGCCGGCCTCGCGCCCCACTCCAATCCGGTGGCGTTGGCCGCGCCCAGGTGCAGCCGGGCGGGCGCGGGCGTGTCGGTGACCGCGCCCAGGATCGGGTTGAAGCAGAGCGGCGTGCGGCCCTGGAGGTTCACCAGCTGGCCGTCCTCCCCCCAGACCAGCGAACGATCCTTGAGATCCTGCACCCGCTGCAGGTCGCCGTCGACGACGCCGGCCCAGGCGGCGACGCAGCCGGTCTGGGCGGGACGGACGCACGGCGGGACGGGCGTGGGGCTGTCGGGGATCACCGTGTCGACCAGGTAGGCGGCCGCCAGGCGGGCGCGCAGGGCCGGATCGGGCGCGATCTCCTCGGCCAGCAGGCGGGCGGCGAGCGTGCCCCCCTGCTCCACCCCGGCCAGGACGAAGGGCCGGCCGCCGTTGTCGTGGTCGCGGTACCAGCGGAAGGCGGCGACGACGTCGGCGTAGGCGAATCGGCGGGCGTCGCGGGCGTCCTCACGCAGGGTGAGCAGGGTGTAGAGACTGGCCTGGCGGTAGCGAGGGGCGAAGATCCGGCCCGCCCGGACGAAGGGGCCCACGTAGTTGGGGGCGATGGTGCGGCGGAAGAAGCGGTCGGCGGACGCGTCGTCGATCGGGGCGTTCCAGTCGCGGCCGCCGTCGTAGGTGGTCGGCGAGACGAAAAAGACGTCGGCGGCGACGCCGGCCTGGCCGGCGCCGGGCTTCAGCGCCCAGGCGGCGGGCCGGGCGTAGTCCGGCGCCGGGGGCGGCCTGTAGGTCTGGAACGGCTCCTTGGGGTCGAGGGCCGCCTGCATGATGTCGTCGCGCCAGACGAAGCTGGCCGCCGCCACCAGCGCCACCAGGGCGGCCAGCCCCAGGGCCAGCCAGCGCCGGAACCCGAAGGGTCGCCGCGGCGGCATCCGGGACTCAGCGGTAGGGGTCGGGCTGGGTGAGGAAGCGGCCGACGTAATCGGAAATCCCCTCTTCCAGCTGCGTGAAGGGCCGCTGGTAGCCGGCGGCGCGCAGGCGGTCCATGCGCGCCTCGGTGAAGTACTGGTACTTCTCGCGGATCGCCGGCGGCATGGGGGTGTAGTCGATGGCCGGCGGCTTGCCGGCGGCGGCGAAGACGGCGTTGGCCATGTCCTCGAAGCTGCGGGCCTGGCCGCTGCCGAGGTTAAAGATCCCGCTGACCTGCGGCGCGCCCATCAGCCACTGGACCACGTCGGCGCAGTCGCGGACGTAGACGAAGTCGCGCTTCTGGCCGCCGTCGGCGATATCGCCGCGGTAGGACTTGAAGAGCTGCACCGCATGGCCTTCGCGGACATGGGGCCAGATCTGCGCCGCCACCGACTTCATGGCGTGCTTGTGCTCCTCGTTGGGCCCGTAGACGTTGAAGAACTTCAGCCCCACCCACTGCGGCGGGGCGTAGCCGCGGGCGGCCTGGCGGGCGGCGAAGATGTCGACCAGCGCCTTGGACCAGCCATAGGTGTTGAGCGGGCGCAGGCCCGCCAGGGCCTCGAAGCCGTTGTCGTCGTCGAAACCCTGGCCGCCGTCGCCGTAGGTCGCCGCCGAGGAAGCGTAGATCAGCCGCCGCTGGCGATCGGCGCACCAGCGGAACAGGTCGCGCGACAGGGTGAAGTTGGAGTGGACGATCTTGTCCGCATCCGGCTCCGTAGTGGAGGAGACGGCGGCCATATGGATCACCATCTCGATGTCGCGCCAACGCTTCTCCAGCCAGTCGAACATCGCCTCGGGCGCCACGAAGTCGCCGATCGGGTGTTTGGCGAGGTTGCGCCACTTGCCGAGCTCGGCCTCGCGCAGGCGGTCGCAGACCACGACGTCGAGGTCGCGGTCCTCGGCCAGCCGGGCGACCAGGTTCGAGCCGATGAAGCCGGCCCCGCCGGTGACGAAGGCGATGCGGCGGCTCATGGCCCGACCTCTTCCTTGCCGGCCATCCTGGCGATGGCCGCGGTGGTGGAGAACCCCTCCACCAGGGGCGCGAGACGGACCTCGCCGCCCCAGCCGCGCACCAGGTCGCCGCCCACCACCTGGTCCTCGGCATAGTCCGCGCCCTTGACCAGCACGTCCGGGCGGGCGGCCTCGATCAGGCGGAGGGGGGTGTCCTCGTCGAAGGGGGCGACGAGGTCCACGGAGCCCAGGCCGGCCAGCACCATGGCGCGGGATTCCAGGTCGTTGACCGGCCGGCCGGGCCCTTTCAGCGCGCGCACCGAGCGGTCGCTGTTGACGCCGACGATCAGCCGGTCGCACCAGGCCCGGGCCTGGTTCAGATAGGCCACGTGGCCGCGGTGCAGGATGTCGAAGCAGCCGTTGGTGAAGCCCACCTTCAGGCCCAGCGAGCGCCAGCGGGCCACCTCGGCCTGCAGCCGCTGGATCGTGGCCACCTTGGCCTCGGCGGGGGCGAAATGGGCGCTGAGCGAGGCCTCGATCAGCTCTTCCGGCGAAACGGTGGCGGTGCCGACCTTGCCCACGGCGACGCCGGAGGCGAGCTGGGCGAAGGTGATGGCCCGCGCGATCGGCGCGCCGGCGGCCATCGCCAGGCCGAGGGCGGCCAGGGCGGTGTCGCCGGCGCCGGAGGCGTCGAACACCTCGCGGGGCGTGGAGCGGAAATGGCGGACGGGCTGACCGCGCTCGGCCAGCGAAATCCCCTGGGCGGCGCGGGTGACCAGCACGGACTGGGCTTCGCAGAGCTCCAGCGCGCGGACCAGGGCCGCCTCGACCTCGGCGTCGGTGTCGGCCGGCATCTCGGTGGCGTAGGCCAGTTCGGCGGCGTTGGGCTTGACGATGTGGACGGCGCCGTAGCGGGCGAAGCTGCGAGCCTTGGAATCGACGATCACCCGGGCGCCGGTGGCGGCGGCCTGGCCGCAGGCGGCGATGACGGCGGCGGTGGCCACGCCCTTGCCGTAGTCCGACAGCAGGATGACGCCCGCTCCCTTGCCCACGTCGCGGATGGTGCGCACCAGGCGCTGCTCGACCGCGCCGGTCACGGGGCGCGCCTCCTCCAGGTCGACCCGCAGCAGCTGCTGACCGCCGGAGACGAATCGGGTCTTGAGCGTGGTGGGGCGCGACGGGTCGGTGACCAGGAAGCCCTCGACGCCGGTTTCCGCCTCGACGAGCCGCAGGGCCTGGTGCGCCTCGGCGTCGCCGCCGACCACGCCCACCAGCGCGACATGGCCGCCCAGGGCCGCGACGTTGCGGGCGACGTTGCCGCAGCCGCCCAGCATCACCAGCTCGCGGGTGCGGGCCAGGACCGGGATCGGCGCCTCGGGCGAGACGCGGCCCACGTCGCCGTAGACGAAGCGGTCGACCATCAGGTCGCCGACGCAGGCCACCCGCACGCCGGGCACGGCGGCCAAGACTTCCTGCAGTTCGCTCAGGTCCATGGGGGCAAGCCTCTGCGGCCTGACGGGCGGCCGGTCAAGCCGGCGTGGTCAGACCAGTGGTCAGGGGCGGACCGCCGCATGCACCGCCTTCAGGGTGGCCAGCAGCGCCGGCGCCTCGGCCAGCGGCAGGCAGCTCGGGGCGTCGCAGAGCGCCTTGTCGGGATCGGGGTGGAACTCCAGGAACACGCCGTCGGCGCCGGCGGCCACCGCCGCCCTGGCGATCACCGGCACGCCCTCGCGCCGGCCGCCGGTGGAGGCCCCCCCGGTGCGCGGGTCGGCGCCGGGCAGCTGCACCGCGTGGGTGGCGTCGATGGTGACGGGCACGCCCAGCCGCTGCATCTGGCCGATGCCCAGCATGTCGACCACCAGGTTGTTGTAGCCGAAGGAGACGCCGCGCTCGCAGAGCACCAGCAGGTCGCGGCCGGCCGCCTCGCGGACCTTGGAGACGATGTTCTGGACGTCCCAGGGGGCGAGGAACTGGCCCTTCTTGACGTGCAGCCAGCCGCCGGCGCGCTCGACGGCGCGGGCCGCGGCGACCACCAGGTCGGTCTGGCGGCAGAGGAAGGCCGGGATCTGCACGAGGTCGGCGACGGCGGCGACCGCCTCCGCCTGGTCCGCCTCGTGGATGTCGGTGGCGACGGGGACGCCGACCTCGGCCTTGACGGCGGCCAGCATCTCCAGGCCGGCGGCCAAGCCCGGCCCCCGGTAGCTGGAGATCGAGGAGCGGTTGGCCTTGTCGAAGCTCGCCTTGAAGACGAAGGGCAGCGCCAGCGCCCCGGCCGCGGCCTTCAGGGTCCGGGCGGTGGACAGCGCCAGGTCGAGGTCCTCGAGCACGTTGAGCCCGGCGATCACCACCAGCGGCGCCCCCTCCCCGATCGAGATGTTCCAGCGAGGCAGCGCAAGGGCGGTCACGGTCGCCGTCTCCCGGGCGGTTGGCGGTAGACGCTAAGTGGCGCGCGCACCCGAGCTTCACAAGCTTGAAAACGGTCCGGCGAAACCAAACTTATCGATCTCGCGTATCTGCCGGATGGGACGCAGGCGCCTGCGTTCCCGTTCGCGCCGATCCCGTGTTAAGCTTGGCCAAAAGACGAGGGAGCAGACATGAGCCTCGTGGAGGACAGGTCCCTGGCGGCGTCGGCCGCATCCCCCCGCGCCTTCCGGCGCCTCCCCGAGCTCGCCGGTGCGCCGGCCGCCTTCCGAATGGTCCTCAGGGCGGTCGTACGGGGCTGGCTGGTGGGGGCGGTCACCTTCGTCCTGCCGTCCGGCCGCGAGCTGCGCATCGCCGGCTCCAGGCCCGGGCCCGAGGCGCGGCTGATCGTGCGGGACTTCCGCTTCATGCGCCGGGTGCTGGCGGCCGGCGCCATCGGCTTCGGCGAGGGCTACGTGGCCGGGGAATGGGAGACGCCCGACCTCTCGACCCTGCTCACCACCTTCAGCCTGAACTGGGACCGGCTGGCCCAGGCGCTGGC
The DNA here is from genome assembly GCF_036502675.1 of Phenylobacterium sp. GTDB lineage: Bacteria > Pseudomonadota > Alphaproteobacteria > Caulobacterales > Caulobacteraceae > Phenylobacterium. The sequence goes on along the minus strand of NZ_DASXYF010000006.1, from coordinate 22,394 downwards.
GGGCCATCCGCTGGTGCGGGGCGCCACCCACCTGAAGCACCTGTTCCGGGCCAACACCCGCAAGGGCTCGCGGCGGAACATCCACGCCCACTACGACCTGGGCAACGCCTTCTACGCCTGCTGGCTCGACCCCGGCATGACCTACTCCTCGGCCCGCTACGCCCGGCCCGGCCAGCCGCTGGAGGACGCGCAGGCCAACAAGTACCGGACCCTGGCCGAGAGCATGAACCTGCAGCCCGGCCAGCACGTGCTGGAGATCGGCTGCGGCTGGGGCGGCTTCGCCGAGTACGCCGCCAAGCAGCTGGGCGCGCGGGTCACCGGCGTCACCATCTCGCAGGAACAGTACGCCTTCGCCCGCAGGCGGATGTTCGAGCAGGGGCTGGCCGAGCGCACGGACATCCGGCTCATCGACTATCGCGACGTCGAGGGCTGCTACGACCGGGTGGCCTCCATCGAGATGTTCGAGGCGGTGGGCGAGCGCTACTGGCCCACCTATTTCGACAAGATCCGCCAGGTGCTGGCGCCCGGCGGCCAGGCGGGCCTGCAGATCATCACCATCAAGGACGAGCTGTTCGCGTCCTACCGGCAGCGGGCGGACTTCATCCAGAAGTACGTGTTTCCGGGCGGCATGCTGCCCAGCGAGGCGCGGCTGAAGGCCGAAACGGCGCGCGCGGGGCTGGCCTGGCGCGGCGCGGCGCGGTTCGGCCAGCACTACGCCGACACCCTGGCCGAGTGGGCGGTGCGCTTCGAGCAGGCCTGGGACGGGATCAAGGTCCAAGGCTTCGACGAGCGGTTCCGGCGGCTGTGGCGCTTCTACCTGAGCTACTGCGAGGCGGGCTTCCGCACCGAGCGCACCAATGTGGTGCAGCTTGCCCTGAGTCGCTCGTAAGACCTCTGTTCGGGGCGAGCCGGGCCGCTTAAGTAGCGCGCCATGACCGTCGCAAACAGCATCCTCGACACCATCGGCGAGACGCCGCTGGTCCGCCTGCGCCGCGCCAGCGAGCTCACCGGCTGCAACATCCTGGGCAAGGCCGAGTACATGAACCCCGCCCAGTCGGTGAAGGACCGGGCAGCCCTGTTCATCGTGCGCGACGCCGAGCGCAAGGGGCTGATCCGGCCCGGCGGACGGATCGTCGAGGGCACGGCGGGCAACACCGGCATCGGCCTGGCCATGGTGGCCAAGGCGCTGGGCTATTCCTGCAGCATCGTGATCCCGCGCACCCAGAGCCAGGAGAAGAAGGACGCCATCCGGCTCTACGGCGCCGAACTGATCGAGGTGGACGCCCACCCTTACAGCGACGAGCGGAACTACATCAAATATTCCGGCAGGTTGGCGAAGGAACTTGACGAGACGGAGCCGGCAGGGGCGCTGTGGGCCAACCAGTTCGACAACGTGGCCAACCGCGAGGCGCATGTGCGGACGACGGGACCGGAGATCTGGCGCCAGACCGGCGGCAAGGTCGACGGCTTCATCTGCGCGGTGGGTTCGGGCGGCACGCTGGCGGGAGTGGCCGAGGCGCTGCGCGGCGAAAAGCCGGACGTGGCGATCGGCCTGGCGGACCCCTATGGCGCGGCGCTCTACAGCTACTACGCCACCGGCGAGCTGAAATCGGAGGGGACCTCGATCAGCGAGGGGATCGGCCAGGGGCGGATCACCGCCAACCTCGAGGGCCTGGCCGTCGACCGGCCCTACCGGATCAGCGACGAGGAGATGTTGCTGGCGATCTACGACCTCGTGGAGCACGAGGGGCTGGTGATGGGCGGCTCGACGGGGATCAACGTGGCCGGGGCGATCCGGCTGGCCAGGGACCTGGGGCCGGGACACACCATCGTCACCGTGCTCTGCGACCACGGCTCGCGCTACCAGAGCAAGATCTACAACCCGGCGTTCCTGAAGGAACGCGACCTGCCGTCGCCGCCATGGCTGGCGTCATGACGCCGGGTCCGCTGGTCTCCACCGCCTGGCTGGCGGAGCGGCTGGGCCGGCCGGACCTGCGGATCGTCGACGCCACCTGGTTCATGCCGGGCGACGGGCGGTCCGGGATCGGCGAACACCGCCGGGCGCACATCCCCGGCGCGGTGTTCTTCGACATCGACGCGGTGGCCGACCCCGCCGCCGCCCTGCCCCACATGCTGCCGACGCCTGGAGCCTTCGCCGAGGCCGCCGGCCGGCTGGGCCTGTCGCGGCAGGCGGCGACGGTGGTCTATGACGGCCAGGGCATCTTCTCGGCGCCGCGGGTCTGGTGGACGCTGCGGGCCATGGGCTTCCCGGACGTGGCGGTGCTGGACGGCGGACTGCAGGCCTGGCTCGCCGAGGGCCGGCCGGTGGCGGCGGGCGACGCGGTTCCCCCGCCCGCCACGGTGACGCCGGCGTTCGACGCCGGGCTGGTGCGCAACCTGGGCGACGTGCAGGCCGTGCTGGCGAGCGGCGCCGCCCAGGTGCTGGACGCCCGGCCGGCGGCGCGATTCCGCGGCGAGGCGCCGGAGCCGCGGGCGGGCCTGCGCGGCGGCCATATGCCGGGCGCCTGCAACCTGCCGTTCGCGAGCCTCATCGGCGAGGACGGACGCATGCAGGGCAAGGCGGAGCTGGCCGCAGCCTTCGCCGGCGCAGGGATCGACCTGGGGAAGCCGGTGGTGACCACCTGCGGCTCGGGCGTCAGCGCGGCGGTGCTGGCCCTGGCGCTGGCGGTCCTGGGCCACGACCGGGCGGCGGTCTACGACGGCTCCTGGACCGAATGGGGCGGACGCGCGGACACGGCGGTGGTGACGGGCTGAGGGCGAGAAGGATATTTGTCCACGAACCACACGAACCTCACGAACCGGTCCGCGCGGCGGCGGCCATCCAGGATCTTGGACCTGACCCACTCCCCGCACACCCCCGGAGCCGGGGGCCGGGACGAGCGGAATTTGAGAGTCAGCGCGTTCGTGGAGTTGGTGGATATCCCTATCTTCAACGCCTCACCGCATCGGCGGCGCGTAGAGCAGGCCGGGCCTGGGGGCGTTCCAGAGGGCGTTGAGGCCGCGGTCGAGCTTGAGGGCCGAATCCTCGCCCACGTCGCGGCGGAAGATCTCGTGGTAGGCGCCGACCTGCAGGATCGCCTGGTAGGCCCAGTCGTCGGAAAGGCCGAGCATGGGGCCCAGGCGCCCCTCGACCCCCAGCAGGCGGCGCGCCTGGGGATCGACGGCGGTCCGGCGGGCCTGGGCGACGGTGCGCGACGTAAGCCCCATCTCCTCGCCCAGCACCAGGGCGTAGACCGTCCAGCGGACGATGTCGGTCCAGGCCGGGTCGCCCTGGCGGACCACCGGCCCCAGGGGTTCCTTGGAGATGACGTCGGGCAGGATCTCGTGGGCGGCGGGATTGTCGAGCACCGAACGAGCTGAGGCCAGCGCCGAGACGTCGGCCGTATAGGCGTCGCAGCCGCCGCCCTGATAGAGGCTGCGGGCCTCGGCCTCGGAGCCCACGCGCACGGCGGCGAGCTTCAGGCCGCGGGCGCGGGAGTAGTCGGCGAGGTTGGCCTCGCTGGCGGCGCCGGCCAGGACGCAGATGCGCGCGCCCGCCAGTTCGTCGGCGCTTGAGAGATGCAGGGCGCGGGCGACCAGGAAGCCCTGGCCGTCGAAGTAGGTGATGGCCGGGAAGTCGAGGCCCAGGCTGGCGTCGCGGGCGTAGGTCCAGGAGGTGTTGCGCGACAGGATGTCGATTCGGCCCCGCTGCAGGGCGGAGAAGCGGTCCTGGGCGGTGACCGGCACGAAGCGGACCTTGTTGGCGTCGCCCAGCGCAGCGGCGGCGACGGCGCGGCAGATGTCGATGTCGAAGCCGCGCCACCTGCCGCTCACGTCGGGAAAGGCGAACCCGGGCAGGCCGGGGTTGACGCCGCAGGTCAGCACGCCGCGCTTGCGCACCGCCGCCAGGGTGGGGCTGGACGTCGAGCTTCACCCCCGCCGGGGTCCTGGGCGCCGGCGGCGGCGCGCGCGGCGCCGGGACATCGCAGGCCGCCAGCGCCAGGAGCAGGATCCCCGCCGCCAGCCGCCTCCTCATGCCGCGCTCCTTGATCGCCCGCGCCGGGACGGGTCTAACTGCCCGGCCACTGTCGCCTCCTGGAGCCTGGGCCCGCAAGCCGCATGGACGAAGAAACCCGCCTGATCCGCGCCGGCTCGACGCCGAAGATCCTGGCCAGGACCATCGGCCCGCCGGTGCAGAGAGGCTCGACTATCCTGCTGCCCGACGCCGCATCTCTCTATGACGACGACAACCAGCTGACCTACGGCCGCCAGGGACTGGCGGCGCAGGCGGCGCTCTGCGAGGCCCTGGCCGAGCTGGAGGGGGCGGCGGGGGTGACGCTCTACCCCTCCGGCGTGGCGGCGCTGAGCGGGGCGATGCTGGCGGTGCTGCAGGCGGGCGACGCGGTGGCGGTGGTGGACACCGTCTACCGGCCGACGCGGCGGTTCTGCGACAAGGTGCTGAGCCGCTACGGCGTGACGGTGGCGTACTACGACCCGCGCCAGCCCGCGGCGGAGATGCTGGCCGCCATGCCGGCGAACCTGAAGCTGGTGGTGGCGGAATCGCCGGGCTCGCTCAGCATGGAGATGCAGGACGTGGGCGCGCTGGCCAAGGCCGCGCAGGCGCGGGGCGCCCTGACGCTGGCCGACAACACCTGGGCGGCGGGGCGGCTGTTCAAGCCGCTGGCGCACGGGGTCGACATCAGCGTGCAGGCGCTGACCAAATATGTCGGCGGCCATTCCGACGTGTTCATGGGATCGGCCGCGGCGGCCGACCCCGCGCTGGCGCGGCGGCTGGCGGACGGGATCAACCACCTGGGCTGGGCGGTGGCGGGCGACGATGCCTACCTGATGCTGCGCGGCCTGCGCACCCTGGCCTTGCGCCTGGCCCGGCACGGCGAGAGCGGACTGGCCGTGGCGGCCTGGCTGCGGGCGCAGCCGCAGGTGGGCCAGGTGCTGCACCCCGCCCTGCCCGGCGCACCGGGCCACGCGCTGTGGGCGCGGGACTTCACCGGCGCCTGCGGCCTGTTCGCCTTCACCCTGGCGGGCGGCTCGCCCGCGGCGGCGGACGCGTTCCTGGATGCGCTGAAGCTGTTCGGCCTGGGGTTCAGCTGGGGCGGCTTCGAGAGCCTGGCCATCGTCTGCGACCCGCAGCTGGCCGCCCGCGGGCTCGCCTGGGACTACGGCGGCCCGCTGATCCGGCTGCACGTGGGGCTGGAGCACCCGGCCGACCTGATCGCCGACCTGGCCGGAGCGTTCGCGGCCTACGACAAGGTGCAATAGCCGCCTGGATCAAGATCCGGTCAAGTTGACCCACTTCCCCGCCCACCGGGCGGAGGCCAGGGAAGGAAAAAGCGTCGTCGCCCTTGAGCTAGCGCCTGTGGCCTTCGCCGGGATGAGCGGAGTTTGGAGCGATCCAATCCGTGTGGATCGCGTCTAGAAGCTCTTTCTGTCCACCGGCACGATCTTGACCCCCGACAGGTCGAGGTCCGGGGCGCAGCGCAGATTGACGGCCACCATCGCCTTGCCGCCGGGGCCAACGCCCCGCGCGAAGGGCTCCACGCCGCACACCGTACAGAAGCGGTGCTGGATGTTGTGCTTGTTGAAGAGGTAGAGCGTCATCGCGCTCTCGTCGCCGGTGACCGTGAATTTGTCCGGCGTCGTGAACCAGAGAAGAAACCCCTTCCGGGCGCAATGCGAGCAGTTGCACTCCATCGCCTGGTCGGGCTCGCCCTCGGCTTCGAAGGCGATCCTCCCGCAATGACAGCTTCCCTTTATGGACACGCCGCTTCCCCCGCACGGACCAAGCCCCCGATGTACGCCTCGTCGGCGTTCACCTCAACTTCTCCCGTGTTTCCCGCCCACCTGGCGCGCCCGGCAGGACTCGAACCTGCAACCGTCCGCTTAGAAGGCGGATGCTCTATCCGGTTGAGCTACGGGCGCCGCTCAATGGGTCCAGGGGACCTTGCGGCCGAACGCGAAGTTGTCGGAGTAGGCCTTGATGATCCGCTTGGCCGGCTTGGAATCGACGAGCTGGAAGGCCAGGCCGTGAGCCTGGGCGTAGCGGACCGCCTCCTCCCGGGTGTCGAAGGACAGCACCACCTGGCCGTTCATGTCGCTGGACTGGGTCCAGCCCATCAGCGGGTCGGAGCGGAGCGCGGAGGCGGGCTCGAACTCCAGCACCCAGTCCTTGGTCTTGGCCTTGCCGGACTGCATGGCGGTCCGGGCCGGACGATAGATGCGCGCGAGCATGGGCGATCCCCGAAAACCTTTCCGCTGGTCGGGGCGAGAGGATTCGAACCTCCGACCCTCTGCTCCCAAAGCTCGCGACCTCCAAGGAAAGTCAAAGCCCTAGATGCAAAACCTGATCCAATCGACCCGAGCGGTTTCAATGACTTACCACGGCCGCGAAAAACGTCCAGGGGTCAGCGCGCCCTTACGGCGATCCCGGTGAGGATAGTGGGGTGAGCGAGATGAAGAACACCACAGCCCTGATGATCGGGTTCGTCGCCTTCACCGGCTTAGGCTTTTCCCTCGGTCGGGTGACGGCGCCGAAGCCAGCCGCTCTATCGTGCGAGCACGTCGCGGCGGGGCCTGAGGCCGGCCTGAACTACTACTTGGACCACCCCGAGGAACTGCCGCACTTTACGCCGGAAGAGACGCGTGAGATCAGCCGAATTCTGTCAGAGGATGCAGCACGCCGATGATCCCGCTTATCCTCGCCGCGGCCATCGCCGCCTGCACCCCCAACGTCAGCACGCCGACCCCTCTGGGGTGGATCTCTACGGTTGATGCCGGCCACACCGACGCCGGACCCTGGCGCCCGGCCGACCCGCTTCTGTTCACCACGCTGCGGCCGAGCAACTTCACGTTTTCCAACGGCGGCAAGACGGTCCTGAGCTTCACGCAGGACGGTAAGGTGATCCCTGGCGATGGCCTGTCGAACGATCAGGCGACCCGCGAGTTGTTCGACGTGATGGTGAAGCATTGGCCCTTCCTGATCGACGCCTGGGCGAAGGCGCAGGGGTGGACGCCGCCAGTGGAAGGGCGCGAGCCGTGAACCGGCGCGCCCTCCTCGCCGGAATCTGCGCCTTGCCGTTCGCTGGCCGGGCCGCCCCGAAACCTGCCTTCACCTATTACCACGCCGGACCGCGGCGCACGAACGGACCGAGCGAGCGCGAGCTGGCCGGAGAGATCACGGCGGCGACCGCCTACGCGCCGCAGTCGGCCAAGGTGTTCACCTTCGTCGCGAACGGACCCTTCAACGAAGACGTGAGGCTGGCCAGATGAACAACGTCAGCCCCAAGTTCCCCGCGGCCGGCGGCCCCATCGCCCCGCTGACCTACGCCAAGGTTGGCGGCCCGCCCGAGGATTGGTGGGGCCTGCGCATCGTCGACCTCGACACACTCCGCGACATCGACGCAGTCGTGGAGGTCGACGCCAAGGCTGGTTGGGTCCGCCACTACGTGCGCGACGCCGACGGCACGTTCCGAGTGACGCCCAAAGGTGACGCGCTCCTGGTGAAGCGGACGCGCGGGCGTTTTGAGATCCGGCGGGGCGCCCAGCCATGAGACCCCCGATCATCCCCGACACCCGGCCGCCGACCTTCTGGCGCGCGCTGGTCTGGAATGAGACGGCCGCCGAAGAGGTGCCGTGGGACCCGTGCTGGTGCATGGGCCCGCAAGGTGACGATCCCTACTGCCCGTGCGAGATGCGGCGGCGGGAGGTAAAGGTCGTCTACGTTGAGGACCAGCCGTGGAGGACGAGGCCGTGAGCAAACACGACGACTGGCAACCGATCAGCACCCTGCCCGAGCACTTCAAGGACGGCGGCCTGGTGGTCGTGAAGCGGGTCTATCAGCGGCAGCTGGTCAGCGAAGGCCCGGCCCGGTTTGCCGCCAGGGCGGCGGATGCACCTGCCCGCGCCCCGCTCAAGGAGTTCCCCCTTCCCGGCCGGCTGCCATACGAAGAGAGCCAGGAGGTCCGCGATGAATATTGCGATCGCCTGGCCTGGGTGATCCCAGATCGGATGTACCTGTTCCCTGAACCTACGCACTGGAGCCCGGCGGGGACCGAGGCGCTGCGTGCTGGAGAGTCGGTAGGGTGAGGCGATGAACCCCTTTGCCGCCACAGCCCTATTGCTGCTGATGTTCAGCATCAGTGTCTGGGCCGGGGCCAATCTGAAAAGGCAGAACTACCTCGGAAAGGTCTGGGGCTGCAGGGCGATGCTCGTTTCGCATGTCGCCCTGCGGTTTCTCATCGTGGCAGCGATCGTCGGAATTTGGGCCGTGAAGCCATGAGCGAACGAAAATTCATCGTCGGCCAGACCGAGCCCGCCAATATCGGGTTCTCGATTTCCGCCGAGGCCGCCGAGCGCTGGGGCGATCCAGACGCCCCGCACACTGTCCGCCTGACGCGCAACGGCGTCAGCCACACCTGGCTCGACATCCGCGCCGAGCGCCTGCCGGGCGGGGAGCTTCGCGTCTCGCTGAGCCCCGTGCCCCCGGAGGTTCAGGCCGCCATGGCGCCGAAGCCCAAGCCCAAGCCGCCACCCGGCCCCGCCATCGACCTGGACGCCGCGGCGAGCGCAAACCTCACGGTCGGGGGGCTGCGGCGCTATGAGGACTACAAGTCCGAGCTCTATGCGGCCGGCAACGACCCGGGGGATATCGACGACACCCTTTCAGGGTTCATCTGGAGCGAGATCGAGGACGACGAATGAACGACGACACCCCGACCTATTGCGGCCAACCGCCCAATCAAGGCGAACTCAGTCCACACCTATTCGAAGGCGAGGGATTCGCGACGCTCCAGTGCGGAGGAACGACCGTCAGTCTCGGATATGGTGCCCTGCATCTAATCACTGGATGGCTTGCGATAGGCGCGCACGGTTACGGCCGCCAGCACATTTCCGGGCCAATCAACCACGCGTTCCAGGCCATAACTTGCGAGGCGATGATCGCTTCGCGGCGCGAAGGGGACGCATGAACACCGCCACTCACTGGATGCCGCTGCCCGAGTCGCCATCGTGACCGTTGCTGAGCTGATCGAGGCGCTGAAGGCGATGCCGGCGCATGCAGAGGCGATGCTGCCGTTCTATGGCGGCGCGCCAGAGTCGATTGAGAAGGTGCAACTGACGACGCTCATCCGCGAGCAAGGCCCCCTTGCGAAGGGGCGACACGGGTACGCGGCGCTCGGCCACGCTTATTCGGCGGCGGCGGCCTTTTCAGCTTCGCGCTCAACCCAGATGGCGTCCCACCAGCGCTGGCACCAGGACATGTAGCTGGCGGAGAGCAGTATCCCCACGATTTGAACCGGGAGCCTCACCCGGCCCGCGATTTGCTCGTGCGATTGTCCCTCAGCGATATCCTTGCGACGCAACTCGATGGGGTAAAGCAGTTCCCATGATAGCCGCTCGGCGAGTTGCTCGGACCGCACGGCGATATTCTCTTGGGCGTCGATTTCGACGATGGGGACGACCAACTTCTGGAGCGTGTCCTTGCCGTCAGGTTGCCAGTCCTCGGCTTTGTCCAGCAGGAGTTGACACAGCTCCTTAGCGATCACCGCGTGCTTGAAGCGTTCCGAGATATTCTTGACGACGTAGACGATGGCCCGCTTGCCATCGTCGTAGACTTCGATGTGGCCGAAGATATGATCGGTCTCAACATCCACCTGCTTGAATTCGACGACGACGCCGCAGAGCTTGGTGACGTGGTCGGCAAGCTGACGGAGGGACATGTGGGTGGAGTCGATGCCCGAATCCCACAGAGCCTCGTTCAGACTACGGGCGCAGCGGAACAAATCGTGCAGCTTCTCGATAATCGTCGTCATGACTGCGACTCATGAAGAAAAAAGCCCCAGCGGATGCCGGGGCTTTCGCCATAGTCTTATACTTATGTGACGGCCTCAATCAACCCTGAGCAGGCATCGGACCTTTGTCGGTGATGGTGAGCGCCTCAACCGAGCCGGACTTGATTGCATCGAAGATGCGTCCGGCTTCGGCGCACACCTTTTCAGGCGTGGCGCTCCCCTCGTCGTGAACATAAAACTTGATGTCCACGAGTCCGTTGTTCCGGCGCTCGGCGAGATGATCGGCGAGCGACGTGCATGCGATATCGGTCATGGCTTGCGCTCCTCTGCTGCCGTTATCGTGTGGCCCCAACGGTTAAGAGCCGTTGAAAGTTCACTCCGATAATAGGGGATTTGGCGCAGGAAATCAACTTCGGGCCTAGACGACCGCGAAAAAAGTTGATCCGCCTGCCCGGAATCTCCTACGTACGGAGTCTCTACATACTTCCCGCGCCTATGCGCAAGTGACGTTTTTTACTAATCCTTTTCCGGGGGGCTCGCGAACGGCGTTCGCGACTCGCACGCCGCGAGCGGGCCGCAAAATTGATCGCGGCGGCGCGGCGGCCTCACCCCACCGCGAACGCCTTGACGTAATCCGCGGTCATGTAGGCCGGCAGCGCGGGCGCCTCCATCGCCTCCTGCCCGTCCCAGCCGCCCACCGCCAGGTCCAGCAGCATGTACCACCTGGTCCCCCTGGGGTACTTGTTGGCCTTGACCGAGCCTGGCACCACGACGCCGTCGAGCACGGTGCTGATCGAGTTCGCGGTCACCAGCAGGCCGATGTCGTGCCAGCCCGGGGTCCAGAGGTCGGGCCAGATCGAGAGGCCGTCGCCGCCATGGTAGGTGATGAACGCCCGGCGCGGCTCGTTGATCATGCCCTCGTAGGCGTCGAGCTCCTTCCACTCGGGCGACAGCCCCATCGTGCCCGGCGTGGGCAGCAGCCAGAACGCGGGCCAGCAGCCGGGCGTCAGCGCGTCGGTGTTGAGGCGCGCCAGGAAGTAGCCGTACTCCTGGGCGAACGAGCGCTCGGTGGTCAGCAGCGCGCCCAGCCGCTTGACGCCGGTCCCCGAGGGCGTGGGATGGCCGCCGTAGTACTGCTGCAGCTGGCCGTTGGCCGGGTCGGGGTTGGCCAGCAGGCTGAGGCGGGCCTGGCCGCCCACGATCCTGACGGTCTCCACGCCCTTCTGCGTGCCGGGCGGGTCGGTGACGCCGGAGCCGTCCGCGCGATAGGCGGTGGGGTAGTAGGCGTCGGTGTAGACCTGCAGGTCGTTGGCGCCCTGGCGCGAGCCGGCGTCCTCCCATCCCTGGTCGATCTGCTGGCCGTAATAGGCCGAGCGCTTCCATGGGGCCTTGGGGTTGAACACCGGATGCCAGGCCATGCGCGACTGGTCGGTGAACGGCTCGTCGAACAGCAGCTGGCCGACGCCCGGGGGAAGCTTGGACATCAGCGGCTTGGAGGCGGGCGGGGTCGGCGCGGGCGGCGGGGCCACGATCACCGGCGGGACCGCCGCGGCCTCCAGCTTGGCCAGGCGCGCGTCGGTCCTGGCGACATAGGCGTCCAGCTTGGCGTTGAGCGCGGAGACGGTGGTGGGGGCGGTGGCCATGGCGATGTCCTTATCTGCAGGCGGCGAGGACGGACCACGCCTCGGTGATCCACTGGTTCTTGAGCAGGCGGCCGGCGGCGATCAGCTGATAGCGCTCCGCGGGGCCCGGCGCGGCGCGCAGGGCGGCGTCGGTGTCCGCGGTGGCGGGCGGGGCGCGGAAGTCCTTGGGCGCGCAGGCGGCCGCGACCGGGACCTTGACGAGCTGGGTGACGATCTTCGGCGCGGGGGCGTGGGCGCAGCCGCAGAGCGCCAGGGCGGCCAGGACCGCGAGGTTGCGGTTCATTTCAGCGCCCCCAGCACCGCCTCGTCAGCCGAAAACACCCGCGCGCAGGCGTCCACGCCGACCGGCCAGGCCTGCATCAGCCGCGCATACCGGGCCTCCACGCTCCCCCGGCCCTTCTCCGCCCCGCGCAGGGCGAGGGAAGCCGCCCGGAGCCGCCTGTCGCTGTCGGCGGCCCATGCGGCGACCTGGGCGTTCTGCGCCGTCACGGCGGCCTGCAGGGCCCCGGCGTTGGCCGTGCAGGTGTCGAGGCGGGCCTGGATCGCGGCGACGGCTCGGCGGGACGCGGCGCGCTCATGGGCGACGCCGGCCGAGTAGCCGCATTGGCGCTGGGCGAACAGCGCCGCCGCCAGCGCCAGCGCGATCCCGGCGTAGCGGCCCGCGGGCGAGCGGGCGAAGGCCCAGATGACCGACAGGAACGGCATCAGATTCGCCCCTCATTATGCTTGACACCACCCATTGTCGGCGGTCGTCTCAGCCCCTGAGCTTGGCCTGGGCCCGCTCGTACAGCGGCTCATTCGCGGCCTGCAGCGCGGCCAGGGCGGCGGTGATCTGCGCCTGGTCGTCGCTGTGCAGGACGCTCAGGCCCTGCTCCACGAGCGGCGCGAGGCCGCGGGCAAGTTGAGTGGCGCCGTTGATCAGCGCGAGGATGGTGGCGACTTCCATGGTCAGGCAGCCTTCTTTCCGGGGATGAGCTGCCACACGGTGGACAGCAGGTTCTGGGCGGCGGAGATCTTGGCGCTGTAGGTCTTGGCGTCGCCGGCCACGTAGGCGGTCCGGCCGGCGATCAGCGCCTCGTGGGCGATCTTGAGGTCGTCGGCGATCTGGACGGCCAGCGGGGAGCCGGGCTTCAGCAGGCCAGTGTCGACCGCAACGATGGCGCTTTGGTTCGCGCCGTTGAAGGCGGCCTCGGCGACGTACATCGCCTTGTCGTCGGCCAGCGTGCCGGACAGCACGCCCTGGCTGTCGGAGAAGACCGGCGACTGGCAGCCGGAGCAGCCGGCAGACAGCAGGGCCACGGCGGCGAGCGCCGCGGCGGTGAAGGCTTTCATGGGGGATCTCCTGGGGTGGTTGCGGATTGCGTTTTCAGTTAGCGTTGCCGCGTCGCCTGCTCGCGGGAGGGGCCGCGATCCTCGTGGAACCGATTGACCGCGAGTGGGCGGCGGCTCAGGTCAGTTGACGGTGTCGCGCGCCTCTTGCATCTGGCGCAGCATGTATTCCGAGAGACCCGCTTCGTCCGTGCTGCGGATCGTCGCCCAGGGCGTCTCGATTATGATGACCTTGTCGTCCATCACGATGCCGACCTTGAAGCTTTCCTTGGCCCTGGCGGCTTCGATCTTCTCGGCGAACCTGGCGTCGATCTTTTCCCCGCGCTCGGCAGCCTTGAGCGTGGATGCAATCTTGTCGGCCCGCGCCCTCAGGGTGCTGAGCGGAGAGTGCTTGGTTGTCATGTTCCGACCCTCGGACCGTCGGAGCCGTCCATTTCGTACCAGGTGAACTCGCCGTCCTCGCCGACCGGAAAGTGCTTGCCGCAGGTCGCGCAGAACGTCCCGCTGTAGAAGAACGGATCGCGGGCGTAGGTCTCGCCCAACGCGCGGCCCATAGTGGTGACCGCTCCGCAGGTCTGGTGGCGGTAGGCGTCGCGGTAGGGCCGTACGAAGCCCTTCGCTCGCTCTTCGGCGGACAGGACGACGTAGCCCTTCTGCATGCCCGTGGCGGGGTTGATCTCGCGATGATCCGGCGTGACCGGAGAGCCATCGGTGAGGGTGGTTTTGGGTTCGACCATCATTGCCCTCCCGGGCGGCTGTCTGCGATTTAGGTCAATACTGCGCGTGCCAGCGAACTAGCCCGCCCTCGTGATCGAGGAACTTGCGCAGGCCTGTCGTGCGCCTGATCGCAGCTATGACCTGGGCGCCGCGGTCGCCGCTCATCGGCTGCACGTCGAAGGCTTGACCGGAGAAATGCTTGCTGAGCCGGGCCTTCTGATTGTCGTCCCAGTGCGCCATGATCGTCATCAAGCCCATGGCGATCTCGGGCGCCGTATCGGCCTGCGGATTGGCGTCGATCCAGTGCTGGAGCGCGGCACTTTCGAGGGTCGCGGAGTAGGTCTGCGCGATCCAGCGGCGGTTCCTGACGACGTTCTGCGACATGGCGCGGGCTTGGTCGGCGACCTCGCGCCGGCCGGAGGTGAAGACGATGCCGGGGAATTGGCCCTCGAGCGCTTCGGCGGCGGCTTTGGCCGCGCCTACGAGGCCGAGTTCGGCGGCTTTCATGGCGACTCTCCAGGCTTGAGCGGAATCCCCAGATCGGTGTCCGCCGGCACGACGGGTGCGCTGGGGTCGGGCGCCGGCGTCGGCCCAAGCGGCGCAGCCGGCGATGGCGGCCCTGCCCCGGCGATCTGCGCGAGCGCGGCGTTGGCCGTCTTGCCCCCCGCCGATCCGCCCACCCAGAACCCGGCGGCCGCTACGGCGATGGTGGTGATCGTGCCCAGGATCGTGCCCAGGATGCCGACCATCACGGGGTCGATCGGCCGGCGCAGGATGATCAGCACCAGCACGGCGATCAGCGACAGGCCGAGCTCGCCCAGGGCGATGTAGGTGACGATCGCGGCCGTGCTGGTTTGCTCGCGCACGGCGGGCGCGTTGGTGTCGGGCATCGCGAGCGGCCTCCTATGATCAGGGGCGGAAGGTTCGACGCGGGCGTGACGCCGTACTCGGACGGGGGGCGGTAGCCGGGGATCTCGCCGGCCATCAGCGCGGCGATCGCCTCAGGCGTCAGGTCGTTGTCGTCAGCCGGGGCGGCTTCACCGGCAGCCTCAGCCGTCGCGGGTCCGTTCGTCATCCATGCCCCCCGGCATCGCGTTGACGTTGGCGCCCAGGGCCCGCAGAACCTCCCCGGCCTGGGTCTTCGGAAGGGCGGCCGGCGCGAGCTCCGGGTTGCGGCGCAGGGCCAGCTCGACCTCCTGCAGCCGGTCCCATTGCTGGCCGGCCATGTGGTGGCGCCAGAGGCAGGCCACCGAGGCCACGGCGAGGTAGGCCATCGCCAGTGCGCTCATCGCGCCCCAGATGTTGATGTGCCCGACGATCTCGCTGTGGTTGGCGATCGAGAGGAAGTCGGCGGCCCGCACCGCGAACGTCATGCCGACCGCGGCGAACCCCCAGCGCACCGAGCGCGGCAGGGTGATCCACGACTTCCTGGCGGGGTCCGACGCCACGTGGAGGAAGAAGACGGAGGCGGCGCTGACCGCGCACAGCCCCCCAGCCATCTGATCAAGATTCATCAGGTTTCGGTCCCTTCATGGCGGCGAGGACGGTCGAGGCCAGGCGCGGCGCGAACGAGATCAGGGTGGGCGCCGTCGGGTTGGCCATCAGCCCGATCAGCACCGCGACGGCGTTGAGGTCGCGGGCCTCGGTCAACCCGCGCGAGACGATGATCCAGGGCGCGAAGGCCGCCGCCCCGATCGCCCCGACGATCAGCGCGATCGCGAACTCGACGAGGCAGGCGAACGGCGACTCGCCGTGCTCCTTCGGCGAGGCGATGCAGGCGCTGAGGCGCGGGCCGGCATAGATGAACGCGCCGAGAAAGCCCCAGACCGCGGGCTGCACAAACAGATGCTCCACACGCGAGCCCCCTCGGGTTGTGGGTGATTGGGCCGCATGTCGAGGGCGGCGGAAGGTGCGGGGTCGTCGCGCCGCCTCAGCGCTGGAGCACGCGGACCTGGAAGCTGTCGTCGACGATGCGCGGCGGCGCTGAGGTGGTCGTGACCCGGCAAGTGACGTTGTAGATCTTGCCGGGCGCGCCGCCCTGCAACCACACCGTGGCGGTGGTGCTGTCGTGGGCCGACGGGTGGTCGAGACCCCCGACCGTCAGGTCGGCCGGGGCGCCCGTTAGCGTGGACCAGTCGCCGGCCTGCACGATCCACAGGACGCTGGCGATGTGCTCGCTGTTGGCGCCGTCGAGGAAGGCCGACCAGTCGCGCCTGTAGTCCTTGGTGTCGTCCGGGTCCTTCTGGATCCAGGGCAGACCCTGAGACAGGCTCGCTCCGTCGGGAGCCTGAAAGCCCTGGACGATCTTGGGTGTGGCCATCTGGGCTTACCTCGAGCGGTTTTCAGGGGCGACCGGAAGCGCGCGGGCCTCAGCCGGGACGGCAAGGTCACGGCGCTCGGCGACGACGGACTGGGCCCGGCTTTCCGCGGCGACAGCCAGCAGGCGAGGCTCCCAGGTCACTATCAGGTCGCGGGCCTCGGCGGGGACCGCCAGGGTGCGCTCCGGCGGGGTAGAAAACAGGCGTAGGATGAATTCGATCAGGCCGGCAATCCCGCCAGCTAAGGCCGCCAGGGCGCGCGCCAGCCCCCGGGCGACAGTCCCCTGAGTTGAAGCGGATACCGAAAACGCCTTGCCGATAACTTTCCGCGTCGATGCGGCGCCCGGGACGCCTGCGGTCATGGCCTTGCCGGACCGTCGGCTCATCGCGGCGACCGCCGAGGCGGTGGCGGCCAGTTGAGCGCCAAGTGACCGCAAAAAACTCAGAGAGCCGGCCGGCGATGTCGCGGCGGCCAGTGACCGTCCCGGGCCGCGAACGGCCATAGCCGCGGCGGCGGTGGTCCGCGCGAGGCCCTTTCCCATCTTGCGGGCCATCGAACCTGTTGCGGTCCCCATGGCCTGCAGCGGACGACCCAGAGCGCGGATGGTCGTGGCCGTGCCCAATGCTGCGGCTTGCAGTGCGCGCCCCGGCGCCTTGGCGATGACGGCGACCGGAATGCTGGCCGCCAGCGCGGCTTTCGCCGACGCATGCAAGAGAGAGGTCGGCGGCGTTATTGTAGCGGCCAGTTTCTTGCCAATGCCGCGCCCCATTGCGCCGGCCGGGGTCGTCGTGGCGTTCAGGCCGCGCGCCAGGCCGCGCAGAACTGAGCCAAGCGGGGTTGTGGTTGCAAGCGCCGTGCGCAGAAGCGTTTTAATGGCTGCAGCGGCAGCGAACGAGGCGGCGCTGGCCTGCACCGCATGGCCGGTCGAGCGGATCAGCGACGCGACCGCATTGGCCGTGGCCTTGAGCGCCTTGCCGGCGCCGCGGGTCATGGTGGCGACTTGGCCGGTGGTGGCGCTCAGCTGCTTGCCGACGCCGCGCGCAATGCTGGTCGGCGGCGTGGTTGCCGCCGAGGCGGCCTTGAGGATCACCCGCAGCGCCGAGAGGATGGCGGCGACCGTTGACGCCGCACGGAACCCCTTGGCCGCCGAGCGGACCAACCTGGCTGGGGGAGCCGTTATTGCCGCCAGGCTGCGGCTAAGGCTGCGCACCAATGAGGATGCCGGCGTGGCCGCGGCGGCCAACGCCTTTCCGGCAGATCTCACTAGGGATGCCATGGGTGCGGTTGTGGCGCCGATGGTTCGGACCAAGCTACGCGCAAGGGTGGCCGCGTTAGACGCGGTGGCGCTTAACAACTTGCCGCCCGAGCGGACCAGGCGAGCCCCGGGCGTCGTCGTGGCCGCGAAGCTGCGGCCCAGGCTGCGTAGAACGGAGCCGAGCGGCGACGTGGTGGCCAGGGCCGCCTTTCCGATCGACCTCAGAACGCTCGCGGTGCGGGATGCGACGGCGTTCAACGCCTTGCCGGTAGATCTCACGATCGCGGCTGCAGGCGAGGATGATGCGGACAGCGCCCGCACCATAGCGCGGATCACATTGTCTGTTGACGTCGCGACTGCGGCCAACGCCTTGGCTGTCGATCGCACGATGCCCGCAACAGGGGAAGATGCTGCGGTCGCCGATTGATTGTAGGTCGCGCCGCCGCCGCCCGGCGTGAAGACCTTGCTCAGCGCGGCGAGGAGGCTGGACGCCACCTGCAGAGGCTTGCCGCTCGATCGCACGATTTGAGACGCTGGCGTCGAACTCGCTGACGCCGATTGCGTATAGGCGATCGGGACGATGGTCAGGTTTTGGATTTCGGTGTCGCCGATCAGTCCGCCATCGGTCCAGATGACGAAGAAGCCTAGCGTAGCCCCCGATGCCCCGAAACTCTGGTCGCCGAACTTGGACTTGAGCAGCGTCGATCCCGATCCGGCCCCCGCGGCCAGGGTTTCGCTGGCCGAGACGACCGTCCCCTTGTTCGCCACCCCCTTGATCGTGCCGGCGACACCCGAGACAGCGTACTTCAGCGCCATGTCGACGCTGCCTGATCCGAGGGTGATCGTATGCTCGCCGGTATTGCTCTGCAGATCGCAATACTGCGTCCCGGCGGGTGATCCGAAGGCCCCCGCCCCGCACTGCATGAAGCCGTAGTTCGTCACGTTCATGGACAGCAGGAAGTGGGCCGGGCTTTGGCTATTGCCCCCGGTGGTGGTGATCAGGACCGAGCGCGAGGTCAGCAGCAGGGCGTTTTCGACCGCCGCCGACAGGGTGTAGGCCCCGGCGCCGTCCGTCGTGATGGCTGTGGTCAATCCGCCGGTCGTCTCGGTCCCGTTGATGAAGGTGCGGTTTCCCGCGACATCCACCGCGATGGCCGGGATCGAGCCGTCCGCCAGGACGAAAGGCGCCACCCACGACGGGTAGGTCACCTCGGGCTTCAGGGCGACCTGCAGCCAGGCGTAGGTGACGCTGGAAGCCTGGGTGGCGGTGGAATCGCCAGTCGCCCCGGCCGTGGCCTTGGCCCCGTCCGCCAACCCGATACCACCGCCAAAGCCGGACGAGGTGGTGTTGTCCGCCCGCTCCGTGACCCCGGTCAGGTTGGCGTTGGCCCAGGCCGAGAAGGTAGTGCTCGCCGCCGCGTCCCGATCGGTGGCCACCGCCATGACGATCAGGCAGTTCGCGACCGTGGTGGTGATCCCGGTCAGACTGATCGAGGTCGAGGCCGCCGCCGCCCCGCCGGCCGTCAGGTCCCAGGGATTACCCGAGATGACGCAGCCCGAATAGGCGGCGATCTGGGCGGTCGTGTGGTCCCCGGTGTCGGCGACGGTCGGCGCCGTCTCGCTGGCGGAGGCGCGCTTCCAGAAAACGCCGAGCCGAACGCCGCCGGCCGCGTTGGCTGTGCCAGTGCTCTGGGGGCTATTGGTGAGCTCAGTATACCCGGTTGGCGCGGTGATCGCTTGGTTGGCGCTCTCGACGAACAGCAGGAAGATGTCGTTCGTCGTGTACCCGGCCGGCAGGCCCGGAGTGACCGCCGCCGTGCCGCTGGCGAAGGTCCCGACCGACCGGAACTTGACGGCCATCCGGGCTTAGCCCGGCACGAACTTCAGGCCGAACGTAAAGGTGATGCTGTCGCCCGACACCACGTTCACCGCCGTGAACACCGAGTGGGTCAGCATGTTACCGGCCGTCACGTTGTCGAAAAGTCCCGCCTCGGTGATGGCGAGCGTGCTGCCGGCGGTGACGGCGCCAGCGACCTGGTAGTTGTCGTTGGTGTTGGTCACAGTGGTTCGGCTCTCGGTGCCGACCGTCCTGCCGCCTGCCGTGGTCGGCGCGCTTTCGGTCTGCAGCGCCGTATCACCCACCGCCGCCGCCGTAGTCCCGATCCCCCAGCCGATGTTCTTGGGCGCGGTGCCGGCCTGGGTCACGCGGTTGGTGACGATCGCCGCGCCGGCATTGGTGAACACCGTGGCCAGGAGCACCAGCCCGCGGCGGATCAGGTCATCGAGGATGCCGCCTTGCGGGCGGGGAAGCGCGATAGCGGACATCAGGCGGCGTCCTTTTCAACGGCGGCGACGGGAGTTTCGGGGGCGGAATAGGTGACGACGATCTTCGCTCCGACCGCGAATATCGCCAGATCGGCGGCGAGGTCATCGGGGATGTAGGACTCGGTCTGGCTCTTGCCGCCGTCGTCGGCGACTAGTTCTACGGTCAGGCCGGAAACGGTGACCTCGGTGGGCTTACCGTTGACGATAGCGACGCATTGCACCGCCTCCTGATTGCAACTGTGGACTGTGTAAAGGCGGGTGAGCATGGGTCAGTATCCTTTCGCGAGGGTCATCAGGGCCTTGCCGAGCCATAGAAACAGCCTGGCGATCAGGGTGGTGGGCGAGCGGCCGGTGAGCACCGCGCGGACGCTGATCTCAAGTCCCGGTAATTGGGCGGTCTCGCCGCAATCCGGGCAGACGCCGGCCGGGCTGGGCGGACGGCGCGCCAGCGGATGCGGGGCGTGGCAATGCGCGCAGCGGCGCAGCAGCTGGTGGACCATCTCGGGTTCGTAGTGGCCGGCGGAGGGCCGATTGACGTCCATCGCATGCGTCATGGAAAATCCTCCGGCGGGGCGCCGTTCTGGTGGTGCTGAAAATTCAGGGAGGCGAACGGCGTTCGCGACGGACGCCTGAGCGCCCGGCTAGATCCCGCTCTGCACGGCAGCCTGGATTTGACCAGTCGTGAGCACGGCGCCCGCCGAGCCGCCGGCATACTGCGGCGCGATCACCAGCAGGCGGGTCTTGGCCCCAGGCCAGGCCTCGTCGCCATAGCCGCTGCCCCAGAAGTAGCCGCCGGTGAACGCTTGAGTTGGCTTGGACGCATCGGCGGCGACCGGGCAGCTCGCGGCGTTACTGAGCCCGATGGCGATCTTGGAGCCGCCCGTGCCGACCGAGGCCACGGCCCGCATGGCGGCTGCGATGTTGGAACCGGTGTAACCGCCGATGTTGGCGAGGTTGTCGGCGCCCGCTCCGATTATAACGTCCGAATTCGGCGGGCTGTCGCCGCCATGCCAGTAGTAGAGGAAGCGGTCCTGGTCGTCGCCGAACAAGCCGTGATTGACGAGATCACCACCACTGCCCTCCCACAACATCACGTAGGCGGAGACGTCGAGGGCGGAGATCGAAGCTGCGGTCAGGGCGCGGGTCGACAGGTCATGCACGGCGGAAACGGCGACCGCCCCGGTCCCGGCGATATAGGCCCGGCCGTTGACGTAATCGACTTCGATCAGCGCGTTGGCGTTCCACCAGGGCGCCGGATAGCCGCCGACGTCCGTCACCGTGATGCTGTAGATCGGCCCGACCAGCTTCTCGCCGGTGGGTTTCACGCCCTCGATGGCGAAGGTCAGCGTCGGCTGCGTCGCGAAGTCGAGGCCAATGCCGGCGACCCGCAATTCCGCCGTGGACGGCGAGGTGATCACCGCCGCCACGCGGCTTGGATACGCCGTGATGACGTTCAGGGCGGCGACGCCAGGCGCGAGCGCTATGTCCGCCAGCGCCGTGCCGACCGCGAGGTTCTCGGCGGCGCCGGAAAGGTAAGTTGATTTAATGGCCACCGGACACACAGATGGCGGCGCTATGGCGGGCGCGGTGTAGTTGGTGTTGGTCGGCTCCACGAACATGCCGATCGCGGCGACATCCATCGCCAGGGTGGCCAGTGATGGCTTGCCGGACGACCCCTCCCACGGGTAGCCCCAGGCCATGTCGTGAATGAAGGCGACGTGCTTTTGTGCGTAAACCCCTGTGGGGAGACCCGAGACCAGGTTTTCGCGGATCAGCGTCCAGGCGCCGCCGTCAATGTTGCCATAGAACTGGATGCGGTCGGCAAGCCACAGCGACCCTATTCCGATCCGCTTGTTGCGGACGTCTCCGGTATCCCAGACGCTGAAGCCGCCGCCCGTTCCTTGAACGGAAGACCGGCTGCCATGGGCCCCCGTTCCATCTTCCAAGCTCTCTTGGCTGTCCGTCTCAAGGTGCGGAACGAGCGTGTCGTTCGGGTAGGCGTGGTTGCCCGCCTCCCATGTCCAGTGCAGCGCCGTAAACGCCTTGTCGCTGCCGTCCTGGCGCAGGTAGCCATAGGTGACGAAGGCGCAGGGCGGCGCGGCTTCGACCTTGCGATAGGTCGATGTGAGCGCCGAACAGTGCAGCGCCGCACCGGCCGCCGCCGCCCCGTTCACGTCGCCGAACTGGCTGGCCATCAACGCCGTCATGTCCGAGCCGGTCGAGGCGCGGGTGTAGTGCCGCACGCCGGCGCCGGGAATGAACTCGATCTCGCCGAGCGGGCGCGCCAGCAGGTACTCCGCCGGCAATCCCGGAGCGAAGGGGTCGACCTGCACGTCGTAGCCGTAGCCTGGCAGACCGACCTTGCTGAACGGGCCGCCAACGGACGCCTGTTCCCGGAAGAAGAACCCCGCCGGCTTCATTTCGCCCCTGTCCGCCGCGATCCCGTCGTCGGTCTGCGCGGAGGCCAGAGAGACGCCGCCGAGCGCAACCCAGTCGCGCCAGTAGCGTTCGACGTAGTTGCTGGGGACGAACGACGGACGGTGGCTGACCTTGGCCTTCCGCCGCTGGAATATCAGCGATGATGGCGCCATCAGTCCTGCTCGATGTTGGGCGTGAGGGTGAAGGTCTTGCCTGACTGCGGGGTGAAGGCCGCGTTGGTCTGCAGGTCCCAGTAGACCGTCTGGCCGGACGCCAGCTTGACCGACTTGGCGAAGCCCGACTGCGAGGTGAGGATCGCCGCCGCGCCGTCCGCGAACTGTTCGAAGACCCCGGCGAACGTCCCCAGGTAGTTGAGCCCGGCGCCCGAGGTCGCGACGGCGTAGGCGCCGTTGTCGCCGTTGGTGAAGGTGGGCGCCGCGATCCAGAGCCGCACCGTCACCTGCACGCCGGAAAGGCCGGTGGTGTGGTTGCTGGCCAGCCGCAGCTCGGCCACGCGGAAGGAGCCGGCGGCGACCCGGGTCGCGGTGAAGCTGGGGACCGTCACGGAGCCCGCCGTGGTGG
>NZ_DASXYF010000005.1:0-50248 GCF_036502675.1 Phenylobacterium sp. | reverse complement strand
TCGGGCGTGAACATCGGCGACACGGTCTTGCGCTGGGCCGCATGCCGCGGCTGGTCCATGGCGATGAAGCTCGGCCAATCGTAGCCCGGCGGCACGTCGCGGATCGAAATGCCGCCAAGGCTGACGTCGGATGAGAAAAGGTGATGGCTGGTATCGACATGCATGATGTCGTTGTACCGCGTCACCGACCAGTATGGTTCGATCGGAGAGTTGGTGCAATAATGCACCGGCTCTTCCTTGCGCAGCCGTTCGAACCACGGCCACAGCGTGTCGTTCTGGAACAGCCGTGGCGCGCCAGGATGAAAATCCTTCAATGGCGTGGCGTAAGCCTCCTCGCGCGCGAGGCGCTGCCGTTCGGCCTTGTCGGTCGTGATCGTGGTCTGGATGTTCATCGTCGATCGATCCTGCGGCGCGCGACGGGCTTATTAACCGGCTATTTGCACGGGAAGGGTCTCGTAACCCTTGACGAAGCTCGAATAGACCCGCTTGGGCTCACCGACCACCTCGATATTGTCGAACCGCTTGAGTATCTCTTCCCAGATGATCTTCAGTTGCAATTCCGCCAGCCGGATCCCGACGCAGCGGTGGATGCCGAAGCCGAACGAGATGTGGGTGCGCGGCCGCTCGCGGTCGATGATGTAGTCGTTGGGCCGGTCGATGACCTCGTCGTCGCGGTTGCCGGACACGTACCACATGACCACCTTGTCGCCGGCCTTGATGGACTTGCCCTGGAACTCGACGTCCTCGGTCGCCGTGCGTCGCATATGCGCAAGCGGCGTTTGCCAGCGGATCGTTTCGGAAACCATGCTCGGAATGAGCGAGGGATTGTCTATAAGTTTCTGATATTGATCGGGGTTCTGGTTCAGGGCCAGGATGGAGCCGGAGATCGTGTTGCGGGTGGTGTCGTTGCCGCCGACGATCAGCAGGATGACGTTGCCGTGGTATTCCCTGGGATCCATGTTCCGCGTCGCCGGGGCGTGGGCCAGCATGGAAACCAGGTCGCCGGTCGGCGGGGCGTTGACCCGCTGGTTCCAGAGGGTGGTGAAATAGGCGAAGCACGCGCCGAGCTCCGCGGTCTTCTGCTCCACGGTGTCGATCAGGCCGTTGCCCGGGATCGCGGTGCTGACGTCCGACCAGCGCGTCAGCTTGCGCCGCTCCTCGAAGGGGAAGTCGAACAGGGTCGCCAGCATCTGGGTGGTCAGTTCCACCGAGACCCGGTCCACCCAATCGAAGGCCTCGCCGATCGGCAGGCCGTCGAGGCAGGCCGCCGCCCGCTCGCGGATGATCGGGGCCATCACCGCCAGGTTGGTCGGCGAGACGATGGGAGCCACCGCCTTGCGCTGCACGTCGTGCTTCGGCGGATCCATGGAGATGAACATGCGCAGCGGTTCTTCCAGGCCCGCCGAGCCGGCGATGGTGATGCCGCCGAGGGAGGATTCCGAGGAGAACACCTGGTGGTTGGTGTCCACCGCCATGATGTCGTCGTACCGGGTGATCGACCAGTAGGGACCGAACTCGTGCTCCGGGCAGTAGTGGACCGGGGCGTCGCGGCGCAGGCGCTCGAAGTAGGCCCAGTGCGCGTCGGCCTGGAAGAGGGCGGGCTGGGCGACGTTGATCCGGTCCAGCGGCGTCGCCATCGCCCGGGCCCCCGCGTCCGTGAGATCGCCTCCGGCCATGGCCAGCCTCCGCTTCCGAATGGGGATTAGACCTAAGTTGACGCATGCGTCAACTTTCGCGGCGCGGCTGGGCCGGGGATGGCGCGGCGGCGCCCGCAGAAGGCCCGATCTCAGCGGTGCGGCTGGGCCGACGAGCGCGCCGACGCCGGGATTTGCGGGAAATCGCCCAGGAGTTCGACCAGCTTGCGCCGCGCGCGGTTCACGCGGCTCTTCATGGTGCCCACGGCGCAGCCGGCGACCAGGGCGGCCTCGTCGTAGGTGAGGTCCGAGGCCACCACCAGCAGCAGGGCCTCGCGGCAGGAGGGCGTCAGCCGCGTCATGGCGGCGAGGATGTCGCTGTACTGCAGGAACCACTCCTGCTCGGGACTGCAGGACAGTTGCGCGGCGAGCCGCCCGTCGACGTCCTGCATGGTGGAGCGGCGGCTGGCGGTCTCGGTGTGGAAGCAGTTGCGCAGGATCTTGTAGAGCCAGGCCTTCAGGTTGGTGTCGGCGGTGAAGCCTGAACGGTAGCGCCAGGCCCGGGTCAGGGCTTCCTGCACCAGGTCGTCGGCCTCGGTGCTGGAGCGGGTGAGGGCGATCGCATATCCGCGTAGCCGTGGAATAAGCGCGGTCACGCTCATCCAGTAGGGATCTGACATTCGTGTCTCCCATCCAGGCGGGCTCGTTGCGCGCCATCCAGGGCGGCGACCGCGCCCTGGCTTGCGGGTCAGCGCCCCGGAGGCCTGCGGCGGGACCTTGATCGGATCATTCCGGACCAGTTCCGCACCGCCTGCCGTCCCCGCCGCAAGCTTCGTGCCGAGCTGCAACCGGCGGCCGGCGGGACCCTGGAAACGGAATCCGGCGGCAAGACGGCGGAATCGCCCACTCCCGGACGCACCTTCGCCATGAGCGGTCCCGCCCGACCGCGCCGGACGCATCGGGCCGGGGCGCGTGGGGCGGCGAAACCCCATGGAAAACCGCCGTCAGGCCGCGCGGGCGGCGACGGCGCGCCCTCAATCCGGTTGGCCGTTAACTTTCCACACAAATTGGTGAACGGCTGAGCTTCGGGCGGGGCGTGTGGCCCGCCCGCCTCAGTCGGGCCGCGACAGCCGGCGGCGGTTGGCGCGGACGTGGCGGCGCAACATCGTCATCGCCTGCTGCGCCCCGTCGGGCTGCCCGGTCAGGGCGCTGGAGGTCAGGTGCGCCTGGGCGCTCACCGCCGCGCGGATCTTCTCGGTGACCATCAGCTGCGCCTCCACGGCCGCGTCCGGGCCGCCGCCCGCGAACTTCATCAGCCGCAGCGCCACCACGCTCTGGGATTCGACGCCCAGCTTCATGGCGTCCAGCGACAGGCGCATCCAGGGGTTCCGCAGGAGACTCTTCAAAGGCGTGTTCCGATTGATCCGCGTACGTCGGGGAGGGCGTCGCTGGAAATGTTTAACACGCCGGGGCCGCCCGCCGGTAGGGCTCATTGCCTCAGGCGGCCGGCGGATGCCGCCAGGGCTCGCCCTGGCCCTTCGCCGCGCACAGCTGCCCGGCGGCGAAGCTCCAGTTGGGCAGGGCGTCGAACCAGGCCTCGAGGAAGCCTTTGCGGTCGTTCTGGTGGTCCAGGTAATAGGCGTGCTCCCACACGTCGCAGACGATCAGCGGCGTGAGGCCGGGCCGGGGCACGGTGTCGTCGGCGTCGTGGGTCGAGCGGACCGCGAGGGCGCCGCCGTCCTGCGCGGCCAGCCACACCCAGCCGGAGCCGAAATGGCCGGCGCCTTCCTCGACGAAGGCCTTCCTCAGGCCGGCCAGGTCGCCGAAGGCCTGGCCTATCGCGGCGTGCAGTTCGCCTGTGGGCGTCTGCTTCTCCGGGCTCATCGCCGCCCAGAAGAAGCTGTGGTTCCAGGCCTGGGCCGCGTTGTTGAACAGCTTGGCCTCGCCGGTCTTGGCGGCGTCACGGATCACTTGCTCCAGGCTGTCCGGGGTCTTTCCCGCCTTCTCGAGCAGCTCGTTCAGCGTCTTGACGTAGGTGGCGTGGTGCTTGTCGTGGTGGACGTGCAGCGTCTGCTCGGAGATCACCGGGGCGAGCGCGTCGTAGGCGTAGGGGAGGGGCTGAAGCGTGAACATGGGGGAGGGCTCCTGGGGAGCCACCGATAACCCCCGAACCGCCGCCTTCGTTCACGGCCGAGGTTGCGTCCGGGCCAGGGGCAGGCGGATCACCGCCGTCAGGCCGCAGCCGTGCGACGCCAGGCTCACGTCGCCGCCGTGCGCGCGCGCCGTCGAGCGGGCGATGGACAGGCCCAGCCCGACGCCGCCCAGGTCCAGGGTGCGGGCGGCGTCGGCGCGGTAGAACGGGTCGAACACGCGCTCCAGCTCGCCCGGAGGCAGGCCCGGGCCCTGGTCCTCTATCCGCACCACCGCCTCCCCGCCCTCGGCGCGCAGGCGGATGCGCGCGCAGCGGCCGTACTTCAGGGCGTTGTCCACCAGGTTGCCGAACAGCCGCTGCAGGGCCATCGGGTCGCCTTCGACGGTGAGGGGCGGGCCTTCGTCCACCTCCACGTCGCCGCCCATCAGGGCGGTGTCGTCCACCACGCACTCCAGCACCGAGCGCAGGTCGAGCACCTCGCGCCGCCGGGGTGCGCTGGCGTCGCGGATGAACGCCAGGACCGAGCTGATCATCTGCTCCATCTGGGTCACGTCGGCCAGGATGGCCGAACGGTCGGGCGGCTCGACCTCCAGCTTGAAGCGGATGCGGGCCAGCGGCGTGCGCAGGTCGTGCGAGATCGCCCCCACCATCGCGGTGCGATCCTCGACGTAGCGCTTCAGCCGCGCCTGCATGTTGTTGAACGCCTGGGCCGCCTTGCCGATCTCGGCCGGGCCGGAGAGCGTCATCAGCGGCGCGTGCGGGTCGCGCCCCAGGGTCTCGGCCGCCTCGGCGAAGCGGTCGATGGGCGCGGTGATGCGCCGCGCGAAGGCGTAGCCGGCGGGCACCACCAGCACGAGACAGCCCAGGAACCCCAGCAGCACCCGCCTTTGCCACTCGGTGGGGAAGGGCTCCGGCTGGGGCCGCACCACCGCCCAGGCGCCGTCGGGGCGCTGGGCCGCGGCGGCGAAGTCGCCGACCAGCACCGGCTCCAGGAAGCCGCCGCGCCAGACGCGGATCGGCCCGCCCCTGCCGGCCCCGGCGATACGTCTCGGCTCGCCCTCGGACGGCGGCCCGCGGGCGCGGCGGCCGAAGTAGCCGAACGGTCCCTGGGCGATCAGGGTCGGCGCATGCTCGACGACCCGCACCTTGTCCGGCGACGTCCCCAGGGCCTGGGCCAGCTCCTGGCGCAGCCGGTTCTCCATGAAGGTCCGGGCAGGGTCGGGCTCCGGCGGTCGGGCCTCGACGCTGCGGATCAGCGGCCGTTCGGACGGCGTGGGCGCCGGCCCGCCCCTGAGCATCTCCGCCACCTCGCGCAGGCGGTAGACCGGCGGCCGCGGCGGGCGGGAGGTCAGGACCACCGCCAGCGAAATAGCCTGGGCGGCCAGCAGGCTGACCGCCAGCAGCGCGAGGACCTGGACGGCGATGGGGACGCGGGGGCGGCGGCCCGCGCTCAAGGGCGCGTGACCTTGGCGTCCAGCAGGTAGCCTGCGCCGCGGTAGGTCTTGATGATCTCCTGGTCGGTGCAGGCGTGCAGCTTGCGGCGCAGGCGGCTGATCTGGACATCCACCGCACGGTCGAACACCTCGGTGTCCGAGCCGCGGGCGGCCTCCAGGAGCTGGTCGCGGGACAGGATCCGCTGCGGCTGCTCGAGGAAGGCGCTGAGCAGGGAGTATTCGCCGGCGGTGAGCAGGATGGTCGCCCCGTTCGGGCTGCGGAGCTGCCGGCGCAGGGTGTCCAGCACGAAGCCCAGGAAGTGGTAGGCCTTGCCGCGCCGCGGGCCGCCGTTGCGGGCCTCCTCGCGCCGGCGCATCACGGCGCGCACCCGGGCCAGCAGCTCGCGCGGGCTGCAGGGCTTGGGCAGGTAGTCGTCGGCGCCCAGCTCCAGGCCCAGGATCCGGTCGATCTCCTCGCCCATGGCGCTGACCATGATGATCGCGGGACCGCCGTCCTCGGCCAGGCGGCGGCAGATGGAGAGGCCGTCCTCGCCCGGCATCATCACGTCCAGGATGATCAGGTCGATCGGGGCCTCGGCCAGCACAGCTTCCATCGTCTTGCCGTCGGCGGCGGCGTGGACCTGGTAGCCGTGGTCGGACAGGTACTTGGCCACATGCTCGCGCAGCGAGGTGTCGTCGTCGACGACGAGGATCTGCCGTACGGGCGGGAGGGAGCCATCTGGGGTCATGGGCGGGCTTTCGCCCGCCATTGTGGCGGGCTGATCCCAATCGCGCCACAAAGACTCGCGCGGGGAGCGCGTCGTGCGGAACACCGGGGACGGCTTCGGCCGTCCCCGGCCGCCGGATCATGCGGTGACGCTGGCGGTCTGCTGGGCCGGCCGCGCGCCGCCGCCGTGGTGATGGTGGTGTGCTCCGCGGAAGGACTGCAGGGCGCTGGCCAGCTCGTTTGAGCTCAGCGCGCCGTCGCCGTTTGTGTCGAGCTTGCCGAACGCGTCGCTGAGCGAGGACGACGAGGACGAGGACGAGGACGACGAGGTCGAATCCGCGCCGCCGCCTGAGAGCGCCTGGGTGATCTCCGCGAGGCTGACCTGTCCGTCGCCGTTGGCGTCGATGGCGCCGATCAGCTTCCCGGCCATGTCGGAGGCCGACGGCGGCTTGGCCTGGGCGTCGAGCAGCGACGAGAGGGTGTCGCCGGCGAACTGCGAAGAGGCGCGGCTTTCGCCACCGGGCGGGGGTCCCGGAGGCGGACTGGGCGGCGGGCCCGAAGCGCCCTGCGCCTGGCCGTCGCCGGGCGATTCCTGCCTAGCGGAGACCTGCTGCGACATCAGGGCCGCCAGCAATCGCTGCGCCTCTCCGTCACCGTAAGAACTTGAAATACCTGATACTTGCATTTGACGTCTCACGAAAGCGCCGCCCGGTCCGGGCGGCTGGGGTGTCGGCCCGATCGACCGACGTTATTCGCCCATGCAAGAAATGTAGAATATTACATTTGTTAGTGACTATTTCATTTCCCGATCATCAGTGAAATGTTCCCGTATTATAGGACAATAAACTTCATATCCCCGATATGATCTGACATCTACAGGTCAATATTATGAGCGAATTCGTCCATCCTTGAGTTTGGGGGTGGAGATGTTTGGGAATTTCTTGCCGGGTAAGAACCTCGACGGGCCTCCGGCGGCGGCGGCCGGGCGGGGGCTGCGGGCCGGCCTGCTGGGCGCCACGGCCCTGCTGTGCGCGGGGACGGCCAAGGCTGCGACCACCATCTCCACCTCGGTCGCGACGCCCCTGGCGACCTCGACGGCCAGCAACGGGTCGCCGGACAACCTGGAGGTCACCAGCAGCGGCGCCGTGCAGCCGGCGACCGCCGGCGCCATCGTCACCCTGGACAGCGACAATACGGTGCTGAACTCGGGCGTCCTGAAGGTGCAGGGCCTCAACGACAGCGCCGGCGTGCTCGTGCAGGGCGGCCATACCGGCTCGGTGAGCAACGCGGGCACGATCGAGGTCGACGAGGTCGTCACCAGCACCGACGCCGACGGGGACGGCGACCTGGACGGCCCCTTCGTCACCGGCGCACGGCGCTACGGCGTGCGCATCGTGGGGACGGCGCCCTTCACCGGCGCGATCAGCAACCAGACCGCCGGCGTCATCACCGTCAGCGGCGACGATTCGGCCGGGATCTCGCTGGAGACAGGGCTGCTCGGCTCGATCATTCATGCGGGCACGATGAGCGTCACCGGGTCGCGGACCTACGGTATCCACGTGGCCGGGACGGTCAGCGGCGACGTCTCGGTCCTGGGAGGGGTCTCCGCCCTGGGGCAGGGGGCGACCGCGGTGGCGGTCGACCAGGACGTGGCGGGCCAGTTGGCCCTGCAGGGGACGATCACCGCCACCGGCTACCGCTACACCACGCGCGGAACGGCCACGGCGGTGAGCAAGCTCGACCCCGACGACCTGCTGCAGGGCGGCCCGGCGGTGTCGGTCGCGGCCAGCCTCGGCAGGGGGCTGCTGGTGGACACGCCGCCGACCCTCGACGCCAACAACCCTGACGTGGACGGCGACGGCTGGGCCGACGCCTCGGAGACCGTCGGCACGATCATCTCCTACGGCGCGGCGCCCGCCATCGTCGTGGGCGCCGCGGGCCGCAACGTCGCTCTGGGCGAGGTGGGAGCCGGGGTGGACGCCTATGGCGTGGTGATCCGCGGCCTGGTCACCGGAACCGGCGTCTATGACGGGGTCGCCAGCACCGGCCTGCAGTTCGGCGTCGCCGGCGGCGGGGCGGTCGACGTGGCGGGCGGCGTGCGGGTGACCGGCACGGTGAGCGGGCTGGCCGCCCAGGCCGACACGACGGCGATCGTCTTCAAGTCGGGCGCGTCGGCCCCGGTGCTGCGCAACGAGGGGACGATCTCCGCCAGCGTCACCGCCATGGGGGCCGCCACCGCGCGCGCGGTCAGCCTCGAGGCCGGCGCCCACGTGCCTCTGCTGCAGAACGGCACGGTCGTCAGCGCCACGGTCGTCGGGGCTGCCGGCGACGCCATCGCCATCCAGGACCGGTCGGGCGCGCTTACCGACATCGAGAACGCCGGCCAGATCACCGCCAAGGTCGCTCCGGCCGCGACCGCGACCAGCGACCCCACCACCGAGAACGTCACCGGGCGGGCGATCGCCATCGACCTGTCCGGCAACGCCGCGGGCGCGACGCTGCGGCAATTCGGAACCGTGGGCGTCATCGGCGGCGACGTGCTCCTGGGCTCCGGTGCGGACGACGTGCAGATCCTGGGCGGGACATTGACCGGCGCCCTGTCGCTCGGCGCCGGCGCGAACAGCCTGACCATCGACGGCGGGGCCGGCGTCAAGGGCGCCCTCACCGCCAGCGGCGGCACGCTGGCGCTGGCCATCGGCTCCGGCGCCCTGCAGATGGACAACGTCGGGACCGTCAACCTGACCAGCCTCAGCGTCGCCTCGGGCGGGGCCCTGACCCTGACGGCGGACCCGGTCTCCGGCTCGGCCACGCGCCTGGAGGTTGCGGGCGCGGCGACCCTGGCGGCCGGGGCGAAGATCGGCGTGCGCCTGAATTCGATCCTGCTCGGCGAGGCGAGCTACACCCTGATCCACGCCCAGTCGCTGAGCGCCGGCGCGCTGGACACCAGCCTGCTGGGCTCGATCCCGTTCCTTTACACGGCCTCGCTGGCGACCGATCAGGCGGCGGGGACCATCTCGGTCACGCTCAGCCGCAAGACCGCCGCCCAGCTGCAGTTGGGCGCCAACGCCGCGGCGATCTACGGCCCGGCGATCCTGGCCGCCAACGCCGACGCCGGCGTGCGCGACGGCGTGCTGGCCCAGACGGACCAGGCGGGCCTGACCGCGCTGCTCAGCCAGATGGCGCCCAACCATTCGGGGGCGATCTTCGAGACCCTCGGCGCGCAGTCCGAGGCGCTGGCCCGGGCGATCGACGAGCGCCAGTCCGCGCCGGCCGGCGGAGCCTGGGCGCAGGAGACCGACGTCGGGCTCTACGGCGACGCCGCCGGCGGCGACCCGGGCTACCGGGTGTGGGGCGTGGGCCTGGCCGGCGGCTACGAGCGCGGCCTGGGCGGCGCGGGGGTGGTGGGCGTCTCGCTGGGGCTGAACACCAACCAGCTTTCAGACAACCACGCCCAGGGCGACGAGAACATGACCCTGAACCTGGTCGAGGGGGGCGTCTACTGGCGCGCCGCCTGGCGCGGCCTGGCCTTCAGCGCGCGGGCGGCGGGCGACTACGCCCACATGGACAGCCGCCGTGTGGTGGCGGTCTACGACGCCTCGGGGAACCGGCTGCTGTTCCGGACGGCCCAGGCGAACTGGTCGGGGTTCGGCGGTTCGGCGCGGGTGAAGGTGAGCTACGAGGTCCCGTTCGGCCGCTACTACGTGCGCCCCACGCTCAGCGCCGACTACCTCCTGCTGCACGAGCAGGGCTACAGCGAGAGCGGCGGCGGCCCGGCCATCGACCTGACCGTCGACGCCCGGGACAGCGACCGGGCGTCGGGCTTCGCCGGCGTGGCGTTCGGGGCGAGCTTCGGCCAGGGCGGCGCCTCCTGGGGCCCCGAGCTGCAGCTGGGCTACCACGACGTGGTTTCGGGCGGACCGGCCAGCACCACGGCGCGGTTCGCGGGCGGCTCGGCCTTCACCTTGGCGCCGAACGACGGCGTCGGCGGCGGCCCGGCGGCGCGCATCTCGCTGAAGGGGGAGAACGGCGTGGGCGGGATCGCGGTGGAGGCGGGGGCGGAGAAGCGCGGCGGGCTGCAGATCTACGACCTGAGGCTGGCGGCGCATTACATGTTCTAGCGTGCGCACGAGCGGCTTTCCCTGGCCGCCCTCCCGCCGCCCGCGGGACGGGCGGAATTAGGGACTCAGCCGCGTCATAGCGACGGGCCGCCATCCCCCGGACGGCAGGCGTAGCGGGCGCGATCGAGGTCCGGGTCGCTATAGGCGCCGTCGCCAGGCTCGCGACGGCCGCAGGCCGCGTCGGCGGTCCCGCCGAAGCTGAAGGCCGCGGAGAGGGATTGGCGGTCGCCGCCGCGGAAACCGCCGCCGTATCCCAGACCACCGTAGCCCGGACCGCCGTAACCCGGGCCGCCATAGCCCCAGCCGCGGCTCTTGCCGAAGCGGGTGTCCTGCACCGCCACCGTCAGCGTGCCGGTCTTGCCGACCGGGAAGGCGGAGATGGCGTAGGCGCTGCGGTAGCCGCCGGTGCCGATGGAGACGCCGGCCTCGCCGTGCACCTTGCGGGGGGCGACGACGCCGGAGACGACGCCGGGGGTCTTGTCCTGCGGCAGATCGATGGCCGGTGAGGCCTTCAGGTAGGCGTCGATCTGGGCGGCGGTGTCGGCGTTCGCGTCGGCTTTGGCGGTCTTTACGGCTTCCGACGCCGCCGGGGCCTCCGCGGCGGCCGTCTGGGCGGCCATCAGGCCGGCGAGGGCGGCGGCGGCCAGGGCGATGCGCATCCGGGTGCTCCTTCAACCCCCACTGTCGCGGAGGATTGCGGCCCGGGCGTGGCCCGGGCGTCTCAGGGTCTTATCGCCGGCGGCGGTCGTGCGCCCGCTCGGGCGGGGTGAGCTCGGCGGCGTCGAGCTTGCCGTCAGCGTTGCGGTCGAGGCGGTCGAAGACATCTGACGCTTTCCGCGCGAACTCCGCCAGGGTGATCTTGTGGGTCAGGTCGTAATCCGCCGACAGCACCGGCTCCGGGTCGTTGAGCAGGCTGAAGGGGGCCGCGCCCTGCAGAAGCTGGTTGTAGGCCTCCAAGCCGCCGCTGGACCCGCTCTGTGAACCGCCGCCCGGTCCGCCGCCGCCCCGTCCGCCGCCGCGTCCACCGCCGCCGCCCCGCCGGCCGCCGCCGCTGGCCCGGCCGCGCGGGCCGCTGTCGGAGTCGGCCTCCGCCGCGGCCTCAGGCTCGTCGCGGCGTCCGAGGATCTCCGGGACCACCTCGGTCTCGTAGCGGGTGATCTCGGGGCCGGCGATCAGCCCGTCCCCGTCCACGTCGAGGACCTTGAAGAAGGCCTGGGCGTCGGCGACCAGTTCCGCCCGGTCCAGGACGCCGTCGTGGTTGCGGTCCGCCCGCTCGCGCCACTGCTGCGCCGGCGGCGGCAGGCCGGGGCCGCGGCGGAACGGCTCGCCGGCCGGGCTGACGAACAGCCGGGCGCGGCCGCCTGGCGGCCCGCCATGCGGCGGTCCATGCCGCGATCCGGGACGGCCGCCGTCCGGCGGCGCGCTGGCGCAACCGGCCGCCAGCAGCGCAGTCGCCAGGAGCCAGGCTGTTCGTCGCATGGGCGGGATCCTCACCTTTCCGAGGTGACGGGATCCGTTGGCCGCATTGAGGCGCATCGGTACGGGTTTGTTGCAGCGCTTCGGCCGGCGCCGCCTCCGGATCGGATTGCGGGCCCGCAACATGGCGCCGCGGAAGCGAAATCAAGTCGCCCTAGTGCGGACCCGCGGCGGGCCTAGACCGCGCCATCGGACGCGCACACTTCCTCCGTGGATGCCCTCAGAGGCGTCGTCCGACGGGTCGGTCCTGATTGTGCCCCCATCGCCAGGATCGATCAGCGGCTCCCCTGTCGTGCGGGCGGGGGAGCCGCCGTCCGTTCAGGGCTTGGCCGGCTCGGCCAGCTCCGGGGGCGCGGGCCCGCCGGTCGCCCAGTCCAGCAGCTCGACGGTGTGGACCACCGGGACGGCGCTCCCGCCCGCCAGCTGGGTGAGGCAGCCGATGTTGCCGGTGGCGACCACGTCGGGGGCGAGACGGACCAGGCGGTCGAGCTTGCGGGCCTTGAGCCGCGCCGCGATCTCCGGCTGCAGGATGTTGTAGGTCCCCGCCGAGCCGCAGCAGAGGTGGCTCTCCGCCGGCTCCTTCACGGTGAAGCCCGCGTCGCGCAGCAGGCGCAGCGGCGCCTCGCGCACCCCCTGGCCGTGCTGCAGGGAGCAGGCGGACTGGTAGGCGACCGTCAGCCGCCGCGGGACGGCGGCGGGGGGCAGGCCGTGCTCGGCCACCACTTCGCTGACGTCCCTGGCGAGCGCGCTGACCCGGGCGGCCCCGGCGGCGTAGGCCGGGTCGTGGGCCAGCAGCTCGCCGTAGGTCTTCAGGCTGGTTCCGCAGCCGGCGGCGGTGACCACGATGGCGTCGAGGCCGCCGGCCTCGATCAGCCGGGTCCAGGCGTCGACGTTGGCGCGGGCGGCGGCCTTGGCGGCGTCCTCCCGTCCCAGGTGGTGGACCAGGGCGCCGCAGCAGACCTCGCCCGGCGCCTCGGCCACCTCCAGGCCCATGCGGGCGAACAGGCGCAGCGTCGCGGCGCGCACCTGCGGGCGCAGGACCGGCTCGGCGCAGCCGCGCAGCAGGGCGACCCGGCCCTTGCCGGGCGCAGCGCGGGCGGACGGCGGGCGGGGCGCGGGGTGCGCGCGGGCGGGGGCGAGGTCCAGCATGGCCGCGGCGGGCCCGAGGGCGGGGGCCCGGCGCAGCAGCGGGGCGAGCGGCCTGGCCAGGCGGGCCAGCGCCAGGGCGGCGCGGAAGCGGGCGGGATGGGGCAGCACCGCGGCCAGGAGGCTGCGGTAGACGCGCTCGAGCGCCGGGCGGCGGAAGTGCGCGTGGACATAGGCGCGGGCGTGGTCGATCAGGCGGCGGTAGTCGACGCCCGACGGGCAGGTGGTGACGCAGGCTAGGCAGGAGAGGCAGCGGTCGATGTGCCTGACCACCTCGGCCGAGGGCTGGGCCTGGGTCTCCAGCATCTCCTTGATCAGGTAGATGCGGCCCCGGGGGCTGTCGAGCTCGTCGCCCAGCAGGACGTAGGTCGGGCAGGTGGCGGTGCAGAAGCCGCAGCGGACGCAGCGGCGGATCTCCGCCTCCGAGGCGGCGTTGGCCGGGTCGGTCAGGAGAGCGGGGGCGAACTCGGTCTTCATGCGCCCGATCCCAATGAGCCCAGCCCCCGGCGGTCGGCGAACACGCCCTGCGGATCGAAGGCGGTGCGGACCCGGGCGGTCAGGGCGGCTACGGCCGGGGCCTCCGGGTGGAAGGCCGGGGCGCCGGCCGTGCGGTCGCTGCGGACCAGGGTGGCGTGGCCGCCCAGCTCGCCCGCCACGGCGCGGACCCGGGCGGCGCGCGGCTCGGCCAGGGAGAGCCAGACCAGGCCGCCGGCCCAGTCGTAGATCCAGCGCGCGCCGTCGCCGGCGAGCGCCGCCGTGGCCCGCGCGCCGTGGGTAGGGGGCAGCGAGAGGCGCCAGAGCGCGCCGGGGCGGGCGGCCAGCGGCGCGACCTCGCGAACCGAGGCCCAGAGCTCGGTGGTGTCGGCCTCGTCCAGGACGACGATCTCGCCGAAGCCCTTCAGCGTGGACTTTAGCCGCTCGACGCGGACGGCGACCGAGGGGGCGAAGCCCTCGACCCGCAGGGCGGTCACCGCCTGGCCGTCCATCTGCGGCAGGTGGGCGGCGCCGGACACCTCCGCCGGCAGGCGCAGGGCCGCGGTCATGGCCTGGACGGCGCGGGCGTCGGAAAGCTCGACGAGCACGACGGTGGCGGCGGTGCGGGGACGGGGGACCACCTTGACGGTGACGGTGGTCAGCGCCGCCAGGGCGCCCCAGGCGCCGGCCATCAGCTTGGGCAGGTCGAAGCCGGCGACGTTCTTCACCACCCGCCCGCCGGC
Source organism: Phenylobacterium sp. (assembly GCF_036502675.1). GTDB lineage: Bacteria > Pseudomonadota > Alphaproteobacteria > Caulobacterales > Caulobacteraceae > Phenylobacterium. The sequence continues at coordinate 36,345 of NZ_DASXYF010000005.1, read as the reverse complement.
CTTGAAGGCGAGGCCGCGTCCGGAGACCGCCTCGAAACCCAGGAAGTGGTCGCGGGCCGCCCCGGCCGACAGGCGCCGCGGGCCGGCGAGGTTGGCGGCGAGGATCCCGCCCAGGGTGGGCTCGGCGGCGGAGCCCAGCAGCGCGTTGAGCCGGGGCGGCTCGAAGGCCAGCATCTGGCGGTTCCCGGCCAGCAGGGGCTCGATGTCCGAAAGCCTGGCGCCGGCCTGGGCGGTGAGCACCAGCTCCTGCGGATCGTAGTCGACGATGGCGACCAGGCGGCCGGTGTCGAGGATGTCGATGTCGATGTCGGCGGCGGGGCCCGCGCCGTAGGCGGCCTTGGAGCCGCCGCCGCGGATCTCCAGGCGCCGGCCCTCGGCGGCGGCCTGGCGGACGATGTCGGCCGCCTCGCGGACGTCGGCGGGCTGGAACGCCGCCATCAGAAACGCGGCAGGTCGGGGAACGGCACGGCGCCGCCGTGGACGTGCACGCGGCCGAGCTCGGCGCAGCGGTGCAGGGTGGGGAACACCTTGCCGGGGTTGAACAGCAGGTCGGGGTCGAAGGCCTGCTTCAGCCGTTGCTGCTGCTCCAGGTCGGCCTCGGTGAACATCACGGGCATCAGGTCGCGCTTCTCGACGCCGACGCCATGCTCGCCGGTGAGCACGCCGCCCACCTCGACGCAGAGCCTGAGGATGTCGGCGCCGAAGGCCTCGGCCTGCTCCAGCTCGCCGGGGCGGTTGGCGTCGTAGAGGATCAGGGGGTGCAGGTTGCCGTCGCCGGCGTGGAACACGTTGGCCACCGCCAGGCCGCAGGCCTGCGACATCTGCTCGATGCGGCCCAGCACCTTGGGCAGGGCGCGGCGGGGGATGGTGCCGTCCATGCAGTAGTAGTCGGGCGAGATGCGGCCCACGGCGGGGAAGGCGGCCTTGCGGCCGGCCCAGAAACGGTCGCGCTCGGCGTCGTCGGCGGCGACGCGCACGGTGGTCTCGCCGTTGGCGCGGGCGATGGCGCAGACCTCCTCCAGCAAGTGGTCGCACTCGGCCGGGGGGCCGTCGAGTTCGACAATCAGCAGGGCCTCGGCGTCGAGCGGATAGCCCGCGCCGACGAAGGCCTCGGCGGCGTGGATGGCGCGGCGGTCCATCATCTCCAGGCCGGCCGGGACGATGCCCGCGGCCATGATGTCGGCGACGCACTGCGCGGCGCCCTCCAGGGTCGGGAAACCCAGCAATGCGGCGCGGGCGCATTCGGCGGCCGGCAACAGGCGGACGATGACCTCGGTCACCACGCCCAGCAGGCCCTCGGAGCCCACCACCACGCCCAGCAGGTCGAGGCCCGGGGCGTCGGGGGCGCGTCCGCCGAGCGTGACCACCTCGCCGGTGATCAGCACCAGGGTGACGCCCATGACGTTGTGGGTGGTCAGGCCGTATTTCAGGCAATGCACCCCGCCGGAGTTCTCCGCCACGTTGCCGCCGATGGAGCAGGCGATCTGGCTGGAGGGATCGGGGGCGTAGAAGAAGCCGTCGGCCTCCACGGCCTGGGTGACCGCCAGGTTGGTGACGCCGGGCTGGACGACGGCCAGGCGGTTCTCCAGGTCGACCTCCAGAACCTGGTTGCAGCGGGCCATGCCGAGCAGGACGGCGTCCTCCAGCGGCAGGGCGCCGCCGGACAGCGAGGTGCCGGAGCCGCGGGGCGTCACGCGGACGCCGTGGTCGTGGCACCAGGCGAGGATCTCGGCGACCTGGGCCGTGGTCTCCGGCAGGACCACCAGCATCGGGACCTGGCGGTAGGCGGTCAGGCCGTCGGTCTCGTAGACGCGAAGGGCGTCCGGATGGTCGATGACGCCGTCGGGGGGCAGGATCGCGCGCATCGCCGCCAGGATCTCGCCGCGGTGGGCGAGCACATCGCTGTCTGGGGTGGGCATCTTCGGCGACATGGCGCCGTTTTAGGGGGCCGCCGGAGCACCGACAAGCGCCGGGCGGCGGGCGCGGGGCCGGACGGGTTGACCCGCAGGGCCAGGTTGCGGAGAAGGCGGGCGAACCCGGCCGCAACGCGCCGGGGAGAGCTTGCGATGGAGCGTGCGTGGTGAGCGGCCTGACCTCGGACTATGTGGACGTCCATGGCCTGAAGGTGGCGCAGGCCCTCTATGACTACGTGGGCGGCGAGGCCGCGCCGGGGACCGGGGTCGATCCCGACGCCTGGTGGGCGGGGTTCGCCCGGCTGTTGGCCGAGTTCGCGCCGCGCAACCGCGCGCTGCTGGCCGAGCGCGACCGGTTGCAGGCGGCCATCGACGCCTGGCTGGCGGCGGGACGGGACAAGGGCGCGCCGTCGCCGTCGCCGCAGGCGCAGAAGGCGTTCCTGACCGAGCTGGGCTACCTGGTCCCGGAGGGGCCGGACTTCGCCATCGCCACGCAGAACGTCGACGCGGAGGTGGCGAAGACCGCCGGGCCACAGCTGGTGGTGCCGCTGTCCATCGTCCGCTATGCGCTGAACGCCGCCAACGCCCGCTGGGGCAGCCTCTACGACGCGCTCTACGGGACCGACGCCATCCCCGAGGACGGCGGTGCGGAGCGGGGCGGGGCGTACAACCCGGTGCGCGGCGCGAAGGTGATCGCCAGGGCGCGGGGGGTGCTGGACCAGGCGGCGGCGCTGGCGGGCGGCAGTCACGCCGACGCGGCGGCCTATGCGGTGACGGACGGGGCGCTGGCGGTGACGCTGGCGGACGGGCGCATCGTCGGACTGGCGGACGCCGGGGCGCTGGCGGGCTGGCAAGGGCCGGCGGAGACGCCCGCCGCGATCCTGCTGCGCCACCACGGCCTGCACCTGGAGATCCGTATCGACCGCGGCCATCCCATCGGCCGGACGGACGCGGCGGGCATGGCCGACGTGGTGCTGGAGTCGGCGGTGACCACGATCATGGACCTGGAGGACTCGGTCGCGGCGGTGGACGCCGAGGACAAGGTCGTCCTCTACCGCAACATGCTGGGCCTGCTGCGCGGCACGCTGGCGGTGGAGTTCGACAAGGGCGGCAAGACGCTGGAGCGGAGCCTGGAACCGGACCGCACCTACCAGGCGCCCGGGGGCGGCACGGTCGCCCTGCCCGGGCGCAGCCTGATGTTCTTCCGCAACGTCGGCCACCTGATGACCACCGACATGGTGCTGCTGCCCGACGGGTCGGAGGCGCCGGAGGGTGTGGTCGACGGGGCGGTGACGGCGCTGGCCGCCCTGCACGATATCAAAGGGCTGGGGCGGTTCCGCAACAGCCGCGAGGGCTCGGCCTATATCGTCAAGCCGAAGATGCACGGGCCGGCCGAAGCGGCTTTCGCCAACGACCTGTTCGACGCCTGCGAGGACCTGGCGGGCCTGCCGCGTCACACCCTGAAGATCGGGGTGATGGACGAGGAGCGGCGCACCAGCGCCAACCTGAAGGAGACCATTCGCGCCGTGAAAGACCGGGTGGTGTTCATCAACACCGGCTTCCTCGACCGCACCGGCGACGAGATCCACACGGACATGCAAGCCGGCGCTATGGTGAGAAAGGGCGCGATGAAGTCGCAAGGCTGGCTGCTGGCCTATGAGGACCGCAACGTCGACGCGGGCCTGGCGGCGGGCTTCTCCGGCAAGGCGCAGATCGGCAAGGGGATGTGGGCGACGCCCGACCGGATGGCCGAGATGCTGGCGACCAAGGCCGCCCATCCGCAGGCCGGGGCGAACGCCGCCTGGGTGCCGTCGCCGACGGCGGCCACGCTGCACGCGCTGCACTACCACCAGGTGGACGTGGCCACGCGGCAGGCGGCGCTGAAGGACCGGGCGCCGACGCCGGTGGAGGCGCTGCTCGCCCTGCCGCTGGCCGGGGACCACAACTGGTCCGAGGCCGAGGTGCGCGAGGAGCTGGAGAACAACTGCCAGGGCATCCTGGGCTATGTGGTGCGCTGGATCGACCAGGGCGTCGGCTGCTCCAAGGTGCCGGACATCCATGACGTGGGCCTGATGGAGGACCGCGCCACCCTGCGGATCTCCAGCCAGATGCTGGCCAACTGGCTTTTGCACGGAATCTGCAGCCGCGAGCAGGTGGAGGCGGCGCTGAGGCGCATGGCCGCCGTGGTCGATCAGCAGAACGCCGGCGACCCGCTCTACCGTCCGATGGCCCCGGCGCCGCACGACAGCATCGCCTTCAGGGCCGCGAGCGACCTGGTGTTCAAGGGCGTCGAGCAGCCCAACGGCTACACCGAACCCCTGCTGCACGCCTATCGGCGGCTGCGGAAAGCCCAGGCGGCGGCTTCGGTTTGAATTGCGCCGCGCGCACTCTAGGAAGAGAAGAATAGGGAGCAGACGTCGAAAGGGCGCGCGGATGTCGGTCGATCCGGGAGACTTCAAGCAGGGCATGCGCCGGCTGGGCGCCAGCGTCTGCATCATCACCACCCAGCGGCCGGACGGTTCCCGCAACGGCCTGACCGCCACGGCGGTCTGTTCGCTCTCGGCCGACCCGCCGATGCTGCTGTGCTGCCTGAACCGGGCCAGCAACACCTTCGCCCCGATCGTCGAGGCCGGCTATTTCGCGGTCAGCGTGCTGTCGCTGGAGGACGCGGCGGTGGCCGACCGGTTCGCCGGCACGCTGCCGGCGGCGGAGAAGTTCCAGCTCGGCGAATGGGTCCGGCAGTCCACCGGCGCGCCGGTGCTGGCCACCGCCATGGCCGCCTTCGACTGCCACCTCGACCGGGTGCTGGAAGCCGGCACCCACGGGATCCTGCTGGGCGCCGTGCGCCACGTGACCCTGGGGCACGCCAGTTGCCAGCCGCTGCTCTACGCCCAGGGCGGCTACGGGGGATTCGCCGCCGAGCTGGCGGCGATGCTGCGATAGGGGTACTGGCGCGAGGGCCGCTTTCAAGGGTCCCGCCTGAGCCAATCTGCCGCACCCTTTCGCGGCATGTGGCGGAAAACAGGGACAATCCCGCCACAGAGCCGCCCAGGTTCTGCGGCAAAGCTTGTCCCGACCAGCCGATGAACAGTGCGGTCGGGGACGCCGGGGGGCGATCCAGTTGCAGTCCAGCCGGCGAGACCCCCGTCCATGCCCTACCTCTGCTACATCAATCACCGCACCTGTGAGGTGCCGTACTTCCAAGTTCTTCCGGAATGTTCGCGCTCCGGAGCTCTGCAATTCGCTCGCCGGCTCCTGCGGGAGCACGACGACGGCGAATCCGCCGACCTGTGGCGGGGTGAACACTTGATGGCCAGGATTTCGCGCAGCGGCATAATCCAATCGCACAGCAGCGCATTACAAGAAGACTTGTGAATCAGTTCAATCAACCGTATTTCCAGGTCACTGACTTGGAGATTGTGATGGAAGAGCAGAAGATCGACATCATGGACCTCACGGCCCATATCGTCGCCAACTACGTCGGAAACAACAGCGCTGCGGTCGGCGACCTTCCGTCCCTGATCAAGAACGTGCACGCCGCCCTGGCCGGAATCTCGGCGCCGCAGGCGCCGCCGGTGGAGCAGAAGACGCCGGCGGTTTCGGTCAAGAAATCGATCACCCCGGACGCCATCATCTGCCTCGAGGACGGCCGCAAGTTCAAAAGCCTGAAGCGGCACCTGCGGACGAAGTACAACCTGTCGCCCGAAGAATACCGCGCCAAATGGGGCCTGCCGAAGGATTACCCGATGGTGGCCCCGTCCTACGCCGCCGCCCGCTCGACGCTGGCCAAGTCCATGGGCCTGGGCCAGGGCGGGCGTCGTCCCGCCGCAGCCGCGCCGGTCGCCAAGACCCGCAAGGCGAAGGCCGCGCCCGCCGGCTGATCGACCGCCGGGATTGAGTTCCGGGTCCGGGGGGGCGATAGGGGGCGCAATGCCGCCTGTCCGCCCCCCCGAGCCGGCGCTGCTGACGCTTTCCGGCTTGGCCAAATCCACGCCCGCGGGCCGCGTGCTGTTCGCAGGGCTGGACCTGACCGTGACCGCGGGCGAGTTCGTGGCGGTGATGGGCGAATCGGGCGTCGGCAAATCGACCCTGCTCAACCTGATCGCCGGCCTGGACCTGCCTGAGGCCGGGCAGGTGCGAATCGACGGCGTCGCCCTGGAGACGCTCGACGACGACGCCCGCACGCTGTTGCGCCGCGACCGCATCGGCTTCGTCTTCCAGGCCTTCCACATCCTGCCCCACCTGACCCTGGCGCAGAACGTCGCCCTGCCGCTCGCCCTGCAGCATGCCCCGGTCGGCGAGGCGCTGGCGCGGGCGACGCAGGAGCTGGCCGCCGTGGGGCTGGACGGCCGCGGCGCCGACTATCCGCGCCAACTGTCCGGCGGCGAACTGCAGCGGGTGGCCATCGCCCGGGCGCTGGCGCACCGGCCGGCGCTGATCCTGGCCGACGAGCCCACCGGCAACCTGGACCCGGAGACCGCCCGCCGGGTCCTCGACCTGTTCGCCGCCCAGGTTCGCGGCCTGGGCGCCGCGACGATCCTGGTGACCCACTCCGAGGTGGCCGCCGCTGCGGCCGATCGCGTCCTGACGCTGACGCCCGCGGGGCTCGTGGCGCGGCATGGCTAGCCGCGCCCGGCCAAGCCGCACGGCCGCGCTGTGGATGATCCTGGGCGAATGGCGGGCGCATCCGGTGCGGGTGGCCACCGCGGCGCTGGCCATCGCCGTCGGCGTCGCCCTGGGCTTCGCCGTCCATCTGGTGAACGCCTCGGCGCTGAACGAATTCTCCCATGCGCTCAGCACCGTCAACGGCGATGCGGACCTGCAGGTGCGGTCGCGGTCGCCGCTGGGATTCGACGAGGCCCTCTATCCGCGGGCGGCGCGGGCCGCGGGGGTCGCCGCGGCCAGTCCGGTGGTGGAGCTGCCGGCCTCGGCCGAGGCGGTCGGCGACCTGACGCTGATTGGCCTCGACGTGCTGCGGGCCGCCTCGGTGACGCCGGCGCTGCTGGGACCGGCGGCCGCCGCCGATCCCTTCGACGCCGAGGCCGTCGCCCTGTCGCCGGCGGCGCTGGAGGCGACGGGCGCCCGGGTCGGCGACACGATCACCCTGGCCGCCGCGGGCCGCGTGGCCAGGTTCCGCGTGGCCGGCATGCTGCCGGGGGCGGGGGAGGGGCGCAGGCTGGCGGTGGTCGACATCGCCGCCGCCCAGTGGCGCTTCGGCCAGCTCGGCCGGCTGCAGCGCATCGACCTGCGGCTGGCGCCGGGCGCCGACCCGCAGGCGGTGCGGACGGCGGCGGCGGCGATCCTGCCGCCCGACGCCGAGATCGTCAGCGCCGCCGGCCAGACGCGGCGCAGCGACGCGCTCTCCCGGGCCTATCGGGTGAACCTGGAGATGCTGGGCCTGGTGGCGCTCCTGACCGGCGCCTTCCTGGTCTATTCCGCCCAGTCGCTGTCGGTGGCCAGGCGGCGGCCGCAGTTCGCCTTGCTGCGGGTGCTGGGCGCACCGCGCCGGGCGCTGCTGGCGCAGGTGATGGCCGAGGCGCTGATCGTGGGGCTGGCCGGCGCGCTGTGCGGGCTGGCGCTGGGGCTGGGGCTGGCCTGGGCGGCGCTCAGCCTGCTGGGCGGCGACCTGGGCGGGGGCTACTTCGGCGGGCGCCCGGCCCTGGTGTTCGCGCCGGCGGCGGCCGGCGTGTTCCTGGCGCTGGGCCTCGCCGCGGCGCTGCTGGGCAGCCTGCTGCCGGCGCGGTCGGCGGCGCGCGCCCAGCCGGCGGTGGCGCTGAAGTCCGCCGGCGACGGCGCCGAGGCCGGCGGCGGGCGGCTGGGCTGGACGGCGCCGGCCCTGCTGGCGGCCGGCGCGGCGGCGGCCTTCGCGCCGGCCGTCGGCGGGGTCTCGGTGTTCGGCTACCTGTCCATCGCGCTGCTGCTAGGCGGCGGGGTGGCGGCCATGCCCTGGCTGGCGCGGCGCATCCTCGGGCCGCTGCAGGGCCGGGCGGCGCGGTTCCCGCCTGTCGACCTGGCGCTGAAGCGGCTGTGGGGCGCGCCCTCGCAGGCGGCGCTGGCGCTGTGCGGCATCGTCGCCTCCACCAGCCTGATGATCGCCATGGCGGTGATGGTCACCAGCTTCCGCGGCTCGGTGGAGGACTGGCTGGACCAGATCCTGCCCGACGACCTCTACCTGCGGGTGGAGGGCGGCGGCGGCTTCGACGCAGGCGTCCAGGCCAGGCTGGCCGCCGCGCCCGGAGTGGCGGCGATCCGCTTCCGCCGCCTGACGCCGCTCAGCCTGGCCGCCGACAAGCCGCCGGTCGCGCTGCTGGCGGGCGACATCGACTCTGCGGGCTCGACCCTACCGCTGATCGGCAAGCCGCGCCCGGTGGGCCCGGGCGCGACGCCGGTGTGGGTCTCCGAGCCCGCCGCCTGGATCTACCGCTGGCGGCCGGGGGACCGGATCGTCCTGCCCTTGGGGCCGGGCGGGCGTAGCCCGGTGGTGGTGGCCGGGATCTGGCGCGACTACGCCCGCCAGCAGGGGGCGCTGGCCATGCGCGCCGCCGACTATCAGCGCCTGACCGGCGACGCCCTGCGCACCGAGGCGGCGATCGTGCTGCAGCCCGGCGCCGATCCCCGCGCCACCGGGGCGCGGCTGCGCGCCCTGCTGCCGCCGGCCATCGCCGGGCGGACCACGGTGGGGGCGCCGCGGAAGATCCGCGCCGCGGCCCTGCGGATCTTCGACCGCAGTTTCGCGGTGACCTATCTGCTGGAGGCCATCGCCATCCTGGTGGGGCTGGCCGGGGCGGCGGCGGCTTTCGCGGCCCAGACGCTGGCGCGGACCCGGGAGTTCGGCATGCTGCGCCACGTGGGCGTGCGCCGCGGGCAGGTCGCCGTGATGCTGGCGGCGGAGGGCGCGCTGCTGGGCGCGCTGGGGGCGGTCGCGGGGCTGGGGCTGGGATTCGCCATGAGCCAGGTCCTGATCCGGGTGGTCAATCCGCAGTCGTTCCACTGGACGATGCAGACCAAGGCGCCCTGGGGGCTGTTCGCGGCGGTGGCGGCGGCGCTGGTGGCGGCATCGGCGGGAACGGCCCTGCTGGCCGGGCGGCGCGCGCTCTCCACCGACGCGGTGCGGGCCGTGCGGGAGGACTGGTGATGGGCGAGCTTTCCCGCCGGAGCCTGGCGCGCCTGGGCTTGGCGGCGGCCCTGCAGCCGGGGTTCGCCCGGGCCGCCGACGTCCCCGTGCTCCCTGCCTATCCGGCGGTGACGCCGGGGCGGGCGCTGGCGTTCCCGGCCGACCACGGGGCGCACCCGGACTACCGGACGGAGTGGTGGTACCTCACCGGCTGGCTGCGGACGGCGCAGGGCGGCGACCTGGGCTTCCAGGCGACCTTCTTCCGCACCCGGCCGGCGGTGGACCAGCGCAATCCCAGCGCCTTCTCCGCGCGGCAGGTGATCTTCGCCCATGCGGCGCTGTCGGACCCGCGGACCGGCCGGCTGGCGCACGACCAGCGGATGGCGCGCGCGGGCTTCGGCCTGGCCCAGGCGCGGGTGGGCGACGCCGATGTGCGGCTGGACGGCTGGCGGCTGTGGCGGACGGCCGACGGGGCTTTCCACGTCCATGTGGACGGCGAGGCCCTGGCGCTGGATCTCGACTTCGCGCCGACCCAGGCGCCGTTGGCGCAGGGGCAGGGCGGCTTCAGCCGCAAGGGGCCGGCGGCGGCCCAGGCCAGCTACTATTACAGCCTGCCGCACCTGAAGGTCGCAGGCTCGGTGCGGCGGGTCGGGCGCAGTGCAGCCGTGACCGGCGAGGCCTGGATGGACCGGGAGTGGTCGTCCGCGATCCTCGGCGGCGGCGCGGTGGGCTGGGACTGGACGGGACTGAACCTCGACGACGGCGGCGCGCTGACGGCCTTCCAGGTGCGCGACGGCCGGGGCCGGGCGCTGTGGGTCGGCGGATCGTGGCGCGACGCGATGGGCGGGGTGGTGCGGCTCGCGCCGGGGGACGTGAGCTTCCAGCCTCTGCGCCGCTGGCGCTCGCCGCGCACCGGGGCGGCCTATCCGGTGGAGCAGGCGCTGGCGGTGCGCACGCCGCAGGGCGTGCGGCGGCTGCACCTGAAGCCGCTGTTCGACGACCAGGAGCTCGACAGCCGCGCGGCCGGCGGACCGGTTTATTGGGAAGGGGCGGTGACCACGGCGGGCGGACGGGGCTATCTTGAGCTGACGGGATACGTGCAGCCCCTGAAGCTGTAGCCGCGGGCGGACCGCGCGGGGAGGAGGACGGCGATGGACCTGCAGCTCAAGGGCAAGCGCGCCCTGGTGACCGGCGGCAGCCGCGGCATCGGCCTGGCGATCGCCCGCCAGCTGGCGCGGGAAGGGGCCAGCGTCGCCATCGCGGCCCGCGACCCCGCGGCGCTGGAGGCGGCGGCCCGCGCGCTGTCGGACGAGGTCGGGACGAAGGTGGCCTTCGCCGCCGGCGACACCGGCGACGACGCCTCGGCCCGGGCGATGGTCGAGACGGCGGCCGCGGCGCTGGGCGGGCTCGACATCCTGGTCAACTCCGCCGCGCGGCCGGCCGGCGAGACGCCGCCGCCGAAGCTGGCCGGGGTGACCGGCTCCCTGCTCTGGGAGGAGGTGAACGTCAAGGTGATGGGCTACATCCGCTGCGCCCAGGCCGCGGCGCCCTACATGATCGCGCAGGGCTGGGGGCGGATCGTCAACATCAGCGGCCTGAACGCCCGCTCCGCCGGGGCGCTGGTCGGCTCGGTGCGCAACGTGGCGGTGTCGGCCATGACCAAGAACCTGGCCGACGAGCTGGGCCCCCACGGGATCAACGTCACGGTCGTCCATCCCGGCATGACCCGCACCGAGCGGATGGGCCCGATGCTGGCCAGGCGGGCCGAGGCCCTGGGGATCGGCGTGGAGGAGATGGAAAAGCGGATGACCGCCCAGACCGTCATCGGCCGCATGGTGGACGCCGGCGAGGTGGCCGACATCGTCGCCTTCCTGGCGTCGCCCCGCAGCGTGGCGATCACCGGCGACGCCATCGCCTGCGGTGGCGGGGTCAAGGGGCCGATCTACTACTGAGCCCGGGCGGAGCGCGGCGGCTGCGTCCGCTCCCGACGACTCTTAAGGTTCTGGTGACCGAAGCAGCTTGTAAGTCGGGCAAGGTGATTCGCGTTCAGGACCCCATGAGATCAGCCCGCAACCCCGCCATCGACCACGGCGCAGCACTCCGCGTGCCGCCGGCCCACGACGCCGCCAACTGGCGCAAGCTCCGCATGTGGCTGGGCGACGACGGCCGCGCCACCGGCGAGGCGGGGGCCGTCGAGGTGCGCACGCCGGACGGCCCGGGCGTGGCCCGGCCCGGCGACTGGATCGTGCTGTCGGCGGCCGGCGCATTCCACGTGGCCCATGCTGCACACCGCGCCGGCCGGGGGTAGATTGCCGGCGCCCGGGAACTGCGCGGGCGGGGTTCGGCGGAGGCGCCCATGGAAGGCGAGATCGAGGCGACGGGCAGGAACCGGAGCCTGAACCGTGCGGTGGCGATCACCGTGGTGGTGCTGTCGGTGTTCATGGGGGTGAGCAAGGTCAAGGACGACAACATCGTCCAGGCCATGCAGCAGGCGAAGTCCGACTCGGTCGACACCTGGGGCGAATACCAGGCGACGCGCACCAAGCTGCATATCGCCCAGACCGCGGCGGCGGAGACCGCCCTCCTGAGCCGGGTGGGCGGCGAGATGGCGGAGGAGCAGGAGCGCGCCCTGGCCGCGGAGATCGCCAAGTACCAGGCCGAGGCGCCGAAGCTGAAGGCGCAGGCCGAGGCGCTGCAGGCCCGCTACGACGCGCTCAATGTGCACGACGACCAGTTCGACGCCTCGGACGCCATGCTCTCCATCGCCGTGGCGACCGCAGCGGTCGCCGCCCTGGTGGACGGACCGTGGGTGCTGGCCGTCGCCTGGCTGTTCGCGGCGGGCGGCCTCGTCATGGGGGCGGCGGGGTTCGCCGGCTGGAGCCTGCATCCGGACGTGCTGAGCAAGCTCCTGGGCTGACCCGGCGGCGCTAGTGGGTGTGGCCCTTGCCGGTTTCCTGCCGCGCCTTCTCCAACTCGGCGCCTTCGGGCCCGTCGAGGGCCTCCTCGGCCTCCTTGGCCTTCTGTTCGACCTTGCCGCTCCTGGCGAACTCTTCCTGTTCCTTGCGGTAGCGGCGGGCGGCGTCGTAATTGCCTTCGCCCTGCAGATCCTTGTCGGCCATGACGCATCTCCTTTGAGGGGGATGCAGGAAAAACACCTGCCGGGACGTGGTGTTCCGCCGCTTCCGGCGGCCAGGCGATCTCCGGCCGGCCGGCCGGACCGGCCTTATGCCGGGACGACGTCCACGGCGACGTCGATCTTCTGCTCGCCGGAGCCCAGCACCACGCCGCCGATCGGGGCCACGTCGGAGTAGTCGCGGCCCACCGCCAGCACGATGTGGTTGTCGGCGGCGATCACCGCGTTGGTGGGGTCGAAGCCCACCCAGCCGGCCTCGTCGCCGCACCACAGGTTGACCCAGGCGTGGGTGGCGTCGGCGCCCTGCAGCCGCGGCTGGCCCGGCGGCGGGAAGGTGCGCAGGTAGCCGCTGACATAGGCCGCCGGCAGGCCCAGGCCGTGCAGGCCGGAGATCATGATGTGGGCGAAGTCCTGGCAGACCCCGTGGCGGGCGCGGAAGGCGTCGATGGCCGGGGTCGAGACCTCGGTGGACTTGGGGTCGTAGGCGAACTCCCGCTTGATGGTGGCGGCCAGCTCGAAGGCGGCGGCCATGACCGGGCGCCCGGGGGCGAAGGCCCGGCGGGCGTAGTCGGTCATCTCCTGGCGGATACCCGTCATGCGGGTGGGGAACAGGAAGTTGGCGGGCGAGGTGATCTCCAGGCTCTCCGCGCCCACCGCCAACTCGCGCACCACCTCCCAGCTGAGGCCGCCCAGCGGCTCCGGCGGCGGGACGCGGTGGACGTCGACGCGGGCGCGGGCCTCGATCACCAGCTTCTTGTGCGGCCGCTCCAGGAGGGCGGTCATAACCTTCTCGCCGAACTGGCCGATGTGCTCGGACATCGAGACGGGCGTCGGGCTCACGGTCACGCTGGACTTCAGCACCGCCTGGTCGGGCCCCTCCCGCGGGGTGAGCCTGAGCGCGCAACGGGCGAAGGTCACTTCGTCCTCGTAGCGGTAGGTGGTCCGGTGGCTCACATTGTAGATCACGCCAGGCCGCTCAGCCTTTTGCTCGGCGTGGCGTTGGAGCCCTGCAGGAAGTAGCGCGCCGCGAGCGCCTCGGAGAGCTTCATCAGCATCTGCTCGAAGGCGAGCGCCCTGGCCGGCTTCAGCTCGGCGGCCCTGGCGGTCTCCACTTCGCTGGCCAGGTGGATGAGCTGGCGGTTCGGTTCCTCCGGCATGCCGTCGAAATGCAGCGGGGGCAGGGCGGCCAGGTGCGCCTTCAGGGTGTCGACCTGGAAGGCCATGGAGCGCGGGTTGAACGGGTCGAGCAGCACCAGGTCGCGCACGGGGGCCAGCGCGATGCCCACCACGTAGCGCGAGCGGTAGGTGATCTGGCTGTCCACCAGGTCGAGCAGCAGGTCGAGTTCGTCCTGCCCGGCCTCGTCCTCGGCGAACTGGCGGGCGAAGCGGCAGGTGTTGATCCCGCGCTCGATGCGCCGGCCGATGTCCAGGAAGCGCCAGCCGGCCACCCTGTTCATGTTCTCCTGCGCCAGGCCGGAAAGGGTGGCCAGCGCCCGCAGGCCTGCGTCCGCCCGCGCCAGGCCCTCGGCTTCGGTGAGGTGGTCCCCGCTCCTGCCGGCGAGCCGGGTCTCCAGGTCGAGCAGCAGCTTCCAGAAGTCCTCCGACAGCCGCTCGCGCATGCCCGCCGCCGTGCGTCGCGCCGAGCGGACCAGGGACACGGCCGAGCCATAGGCGGCCTCGTCGTGCAGGGCCGCGGCCGCGGCGTCGGCCGCCTTGCCGCTCAGCGCCTCCTTGTCGGCGGCGCCCCAGGCGATCAGCAGGCCCTGGATGCGGGCCAGGGTCTCGCCGGTCCCGTGGGTGGCGGCGTCGGAGTCCATCAGGCTGGTGCACAGGCTGCGCACCAGCCTGAGCGTCGCCTCCGCCCGCTCCAGGTAGCGGCCGAGCCAGAACAGGTTGTCGGCCGCCCGGCTCGGCAGGTTGCCGAGGATGCGCACGATGCGGACGTCCTCGCTGGAGGCCAGCAGCGTCACCCGTTCCACCGGCCGCTCCGACATCACCCAGACGTCGGCGGCCTGCGCCCCGCCGCCCATGGAGATGGCCCGCGCGTCCGGCTGGTTGGAGATCCGGCAGAAGCCGCCCGGCATGATCTTCCAGCCGTCGGGGGTGGCCGCCGCATAGACCCGCAGCACGAACGGGCTGGGCTTCAGTCCGCCGTCGCGCCAGGCCGGCGTCGTGGAGAGGCGGACCACCTCCTGGCCCACGAAGTCCACCGGCCTGGCGCGCATGGCCGTGAGCAGGCTGTCGCGGGCGCCCGGCGGGAGGGCGCTGAGCAGGTGGGGGTCGCCGCCGTCCGCCCCGTCCGAGCGCGAGCCGTCGAAGGCGCTGGCGATGGCCAGGCGGTCGAGGTTGCGTTCCACGTGGTCGCGCTCGGCGGCCTGCCCGCACCACCAGGTGGCGACGTTGGGCAGCTTCAGGTCCTCGCCCAGCAGCTTGCGGGCCAGCGCCGGCAGGAAGCTGAGCAGCGCCCGCGATTCGACGAGGCCGGTTCCCGGCGCATTGGCCACCACGACGCCGCCCTGGCGAATCGCCTCCATCAGGCCGGGCACGCCGAGGCGCGAGGCGCTGTTCAGCTCCATGGGGTCGATGAAGTCGGCGTCGACGCGCCGCCAGATGACGTCGGCGCGCTTCAGGCCGGCGATGGTGCGCACATAGGCCTGGCCGTCGCGGACGACGAGGTCGTCGCCCTCCACCAGCAGGAATCCCAGGTAGCGGGCGAGGTGGGCCTGCTCGAAGTAGGTCTCGCTGAACGGCCCCGGGGTCATCAGGCAGATGCGCGGGTCGCTGCGGGAGGCCGACGCCGCCAGGCCGGCGCGGAACTCGCTGAAGAAGCCCGCCAGACGTTGCACGTTCATGGCGTTGTAAAGGTTGGGAAACGCCCGCGAGAGCACCAGCCGGTTCTCCAGCGCGTAGCCGGCGCCCGAGGGGGCCTGCGCCCGGTCGCCCAGCACCCACCAGCGCCCGTCCGGCCCGCGGCCCAGGTCGGCGGCGTAGAGGTGCATGTAGCGGCCGCCGACCGGCTTCACGCCGCGCATGGCGCGGATGTAGTCGGTGGAGCCGGTGACCGCGGCGGCCGGCAGGTCGCCGTCGGCCACCAGCCTGGCGGGGCCGTAGAGGTCGGCCAGCAGCATCTCCAGCAGGCCGGCCCGCTGCTCGACGCCGGCGGCGATCTCGCTCCACTCCTGCTCGCCCAGGATCAGCGGCAGCGGACTCAGCGGCCAGGTGCGCTCGTTGTCGTCGCCATAGATGCGGTGGGAGACGCCGGCGTCGCGGATGTGGCGGGTGGCGACGGTGAAGCGGTCCTCGAACTCTCCTGTAGGAAATTCCGCCAAGGCATTGAGAAACCTCGTCCAATGGGCCGGGATGCGACCGTCGGGCTGGACCAGTTCGTCTGGTATGCCCGGCAGGGCCTGGTAGCCCTCCAGCCAGCCGGAGAGGCGCGCCGAGGCCGCGGCGTCGGAGGCCCTGCGAGCGGCGGTGCGGTCAACGGACAACAGGCGTCCTCAGGTCCAGCGTCATCGGAAACTCTCCCCGCGGCTCGTCGGGTGGCGGCTCCACCGACCCCGGCGTATGGCCGTGGCCCTGGAACCGCGCCAGGCGCCTGGCCTGCGCCTCGTACGAATTCACCGGGAAGGTATCGTAGCTGCGTCCTCCGGGGTGGGCCACATGATACACGCAGCCGCCGAGCGACCGGCGGTTCCAGCGGTCGAGGATGTCGAAGGTCAGCGGCGCGTTGACCGGCAGGTTGGGGTGCAGGCCGCTTTCCGGCTTCCAGGCCTTGTAGCGGACGCCGGCCACCGCCTCGCCGGGGACGCCGGTGGCGGTCATGGGCAGCGCCCGGCCGTTGCAGGCGATCACGTGCCGCTCCGGCGTGAAGCCGCGGGCGAGCACCTGCAGCCGCTCCACCGAGGCGTCCACGAAGCGGACCGCCCCGCCGGCGGAATTCTCCTCGCCCATGACGTGCCAGGGCTCCAGGGCGTGGCGGATCTCCATTTGGACGCCGCCGTGCTCCACCGCGCCGTGGACCGGGAATCGAAAGGCTCTCTGGGCCTCGAACCAAACCGGATCAAAGGGATATCTGGTGCGGTTAAGGTCGGCCAGCACGTCGTTGAAGTCGCTCCAGACGTGGTGGGGCAGCATGAAGCGGTCGTGCAGCGCCGTGCCCCAGCGGACGAGCGATCCCGCCTGCGGCTCGCGCCAGAACCAGGCGATGAGCGCGCGGATCAGCAGTTGCTGGGCCAGGCTCATGCGCGCGTCCGGCGGCATCTCGAAACCGCGGAACTCCACCAGGCCCAGGCGGCCGGCCGGTCCGTCGGGGGAGTAGAGCTTGTCGATGCAAAGCTCTGTTCTATGAGTATTTCCGGCGACATCGACCAGCAGGTTGCGGAACAGCCGGTCCACCAGCCAGGGCGGCGGCGGCTCGCCCTCGCCAGGGGCGGGCACAGCGGCCATGGCGATCTCCAGCTCGTAGAGGGTGTCGTGGCGCGCCTCGTCCACCCGCGGCGCCTGGCTGGTGGGGCCGACGAACAGGCCGGAAAACAGGTAGGAGAGCGAGGGGTGGCGCTGCCAGTAGATCAACAGGCTCTTCAGCAGGTCAGGCCGGCGCAGGAACGGCGAATCGGGCGCGACGGCGCCGCCCACCACTACGTGGTTGCCGCCGCCGGTGCCGCCGTGGCGGCCGTCGATCATGAACTTGTCGGCGCCCAGGCGGACCTGCCGGGCCTCCTCGTAGATGGTGTTGGTGATCTCCACCGACTGGCGCCAGCTCGTGGCCGGCTGAATGTTGACCTCGATGACGCCCGGGTCGGGCGTCACCTTCACCACCTCGATCCGGGGATCGGGCGGCGGGCCGTAGCCCTCGAAGCGCAGAGGCGTCCCGGACTCGGCGGCGATGGCCTCGATCTCCACCACCAGCTCCAGATACTCCTCCGCCCGCGCCAGCGGCGGCATGAACACGTAGAGGATGCCGTCGCGGGGCTCGAAGGTCATGGCGGTGCGCACCGGGCCGGCCTTCGCCGTCTTGCGGGCCTTGGCCTGGGCCGGGGTGGCCGGCGCCTCGGCGCCGCGGCGCAGGTCGTCGTAGGCGGGGAGCGGGCCGCGCGGCTCGAACGGGTCGCGGACCTCCACATGCGGGTACTCTTCCGGCTTCAGCTCCGGCAGGTTGGAGAGCGGCAGGCGGTAGCCCACCGGCGAATCCCCCGGCAGCAGGAAGAGCCGGCCGCGCCGCAGCCGCCAGGTCTCGGTCATCCAGCCGTCGTCGCCCCCGGCGCTCCAGCGGCGGATCGGCAGGATGTAGGCGCTGGGGCGGGTGAGCCCGCCTTCCAGGGCGTGCAGCAGGGTGGCGCGGCTGGGCGCGGAATCCACCGTCTCGCCGCCCAGGTCCACGTTCACCGGCAGCTCGCCTTCCTTGAGGATCCAGTACAGCGGGTCCTCGAAGGCCGGCAGCACGCAGCCCGGGTCCAGCCCCATCGCCTCGGCGAAGCGGCGGGCGAAGCGGGCGGCCTCCAGGTGGCCGGTCCCGCGGACGATGCGGCGTTCCGGCGTGGCTTCGGTGGCGATCTGGGCGTCGCCGCGCCAGACCGCCTCGCCGTCGCGGCGCCAGTAGAGGGCGAAGGCCCAGCGGGGCAGGGGCTCGCCCGGATACCACTTGCCCTGGCCGTGGTGCAGCAGGCCGCCCGGCGCGAAGCGGTCGCCCAGGCGGCGGACCAGCTGGTCGGCCAGGCCGCGCTTGGCCGGACCCAGGGCGGCGGTGTTCCACTCGGGCGATTCGAAGTCGTCGATCGAGCAGAAGGTGGGCTCGCCGCCGAACGTCAGCCGCACGTCCTGGGCGACGAGGTCCGTGTCGACCTGCTCGCCCAGGCGGTCGAGGGCCGCCCAGCGGTCGTCCTCGAAGGGCTTGGTGATGCGCACCGGCTCGGCCAGGCGCTGGACGTCCATCTCGAAGTGGAACTCGACGCCGGCCGGCTCCACCAGGCCGGTGATCGCCGCAGCCGAGCGGTAGTGCGGGGTGGCGGCCAGCGGGATGTGGCCCTCGCCGGTCATCAGGCCGGAGGTGGCGTCCAGGCCCACCCAGCCCGCGCCCGGCAGGTAGACCTCGGCCCAGGCGTGCAGGTCGGTGAAGTCGTGGCCGGCGCCGGTGGGGCCGTCCAGGGCCTCGATGTCGTGCTTGAGCTGGATCAGGTAGCCGGAGACGAAGCGGGCGGCGAGGCCGAGCGCGCGCACCACCTGCACCAGCAGCCAGGCTGAGTCGCGGCAGGAGCCGGAGCCCAGCTCCAGGGTTTCGTCCGGGGTCTGCACCCCCGGGTCCATCCGCACCACGTAGCGCACGTCGCGCTGGATGCGGGCGTTGAGGTCCACCAGGAAGTTGACGGTGTTGGGCGCCTCGGCGGGGAGTTCGTCGAGGAGGCCGCGCAGGCGCGGCCCGTCTTCGTCCACCTGCAGGTAGGGGGCGAGCTCGCGGGCGAGATCCTCCTCGTAGGCGAAGGGCAGGGCCTCGGCGTAGGGCTCGACGAAGAAGTCGAAGGGATTGATCACCACCATGTCGGCGGTGAGGTCGACCTCCACGGCGAACTCGGTCGCGGGCTTGGGGAACACCAGCCTGGCCATCCAGTTGCCGAACGGGTCCTGCTGCCAGTTGATGAAGTGCTCGGCGGGGGTGATCTTCAGCGAATAGCTGGCGACGCGGGTGCGGGTATGCGGCGCCGGCCGCAGCCGGATCACCTGTGGTCCCAGGGCGACGGGACGGTCGTAGCGATAGCGGGTGAGGTGGTGCAGGGCCGCGACGATCGTCAAGTTTCGCTCCGGAGGAGAGTGCAGGGTCCACGAAGCGCCACGAGAGAGCTACATCGGCCGCGAACACAAGGGCGGCCGCGGCGCCGGGCGGGATTAGACTTGGTCCGCCCAAACCTTGAACGACTGCAAAGTGTGCGGTCCGAAGGAGTTGATGAGCGGCACGTCGGCGGCGTCGCGACCGCGGGCGATCACGATACGGCCGATGCGGCGGGCGTTGTTGCGCGGGTCGAAGGGGCGCCAGCGGCCGTCCAGATAGACCTCGATCCAGGCGCAGAAGTCCATCGGCCCGCCGGGCGGGACGCCGATGTCCGGCAGGTAGCCGTTCACGTAGCGGGCCGGGATGTTCATGCAGCGGCAGAGGGTCAGCGCCAGGTGGGCGAAGTCGCGGCAGACGCCGGTCCCTTCCTCATAGGCCTCGAAGGCGGTGCGGGTGGGGCGGGCGCATTGGTAGTCGAAGCCGATCCGCTCATGGGCGAAGTCGCAGATCGCCTGCACGCGGGCCCAGCCCGGCGCGGTCTGGCCGAACAGGCTCCAGGCGAGCTGGCTCATCCGGTCGGTCTCGCAATAGCGGCTGCCCATCAGGTAGACCATGCAGTCGTCGGGCAGGTCCTGGACGGGCGCCTGGCCGGCGTCGGGGACCAGCGGGTCCCATTCGCCGTCGTTCCGGATCACCGCGTCGCTGGTCAGGGTGAGCACGCCGGGCGGGGCGATCAGCCGGCGGCAGACGTTGCCGAACAGGTCGCGGTAGGTGTGGGAGGGAATCGCCGGATCGGCGGTGAACGCCTCCGGCTCGGCGAAGGGCGGCGCGCCGTCGGGCTGGACCGTCAACATGCAGACCATCGGCGTCGGCTGCGGACAGGACACCGTGATCTCATAGCCGTGGCGTATCAACAACATGCAGGCTCGCGCTCAGGATGGGGCGCCGGGCGGGGCGGCCTGGCGCTCCCGGCTATACGGTTGATGCGGAGGTTCGTTGCATGCCCATGAAGCGCGGCGAGCCGGCGCCTGCGGAAAGGCCGCGGACGGCAGGCGCCTGCACGAATTTTGAGCAGGCCGGGAGTCAGGCCAGGCCGGCGGCGGCCTCCACCTCGGCGCGCCTGGGCAGGGAGGGCTGAGCGCCGGGGCGGGCGGCGGCCAGCGCCCCGGCGGCGCAGGCGAAGGCCAGCGCCTCCCGGGGGCCGCGGCCCTCGACCAGGGCGACGGTGAGGGCGCCCACGAAGGCGTCGCCGGCGCTGGTGGCGTCCACCGCGGTCACCCGGGGCGGAACGGCCGTGGCGATCTCCACCCCGGCCCGCAGCAGGCGCGCGCCGCGCGCGCCGAGGGTGACGGCCACCAACCCTCCGGCGGCGTCGAGGCGCGGGCCGTAGAAGGCGGCCTCGCCCTCGTTGACGACGACCAGGTCGGCGCGGGCCAGCAGGGCGGGCGGGACCTCCGTCGCCGGGGCGAGGTTGAGGGCGACGAAGCCAGTCGCCAGCTGCATGGCCCGGGCGACGGTGGCGACCGGGAGCTCCAGCTGGCAGATCAGCGCGCCCTGGGGGATCGCAGCCAGGCGGTCCGGGGTGAAGGCGGCGTTGGCGCCGGGGGCCACCACGATCTGGTTCTCGCCGCCCCGCGCCACCGCGATCAGGGCGACGCCGGTGCCGGCGTCCGGGTCGACGGCGACGCCGGACAGGTCGACGCCCTCGGCGCGCAGCAGGGCCAGGGCCGCCTCGCCGAACGGGTCGGCGCCGACCCGGGCGACGAGGCTCACCGCCGCGCCCAGCCGGGCGGCGGCCAGCGCCTGGTTCGCGCCCTTGCCGCCGGGGTGGCGGGCGAGCACGGCCCCGGTGACGGTCTCGCCGGGCGCGGGCAGGGTCGCGCCCGTGGCCACCAGGTCGAGGTTCACCGAGCCCACCACGGTGATCCGCGGCCGGCTCACGGCGCCAGGCGCCGCAGCAGCAGGGCGAAGACCCCCTCGTGGTCGATCTCGGTCGCCCAGTGGACGGTGGCGGCGGACAGGTCCTCCAGCCGGAACTCGACGGCGGTGTGGCCCAGCGTCAGGGGCGAGGCGGTCTCGATCCCGACCCGCGCCGGGCGGGTGACGAACAGCTCGGGCGCCAGCAGGTAGGCGATGGTGCAGGGGTCGTGGACCGGCGGCGCGTCCCAGCCGACCAGCACCTTCTCCACCCGCACGGAGAAGTCGAGGAGCTGGGCGATGGCCAGGGCGGGCGGGGTGGCCAGCGCCCGGATGGCGGCGATGCGCGCCTGGGTGGCGCGCACCTGGTGGGTGGCGTCGAGGCCCAGTAGCACCACGGGGACGCCGGAGCCGATCACCTTCCCGGCGGCGTGCGGGTCGGCGTGGATGTTGTATTCGGAGGAGGCGGTGACGTTGCCGCCCTCGCGCCGGGCGCCGCCCATGGCCACGATGCGGCCGAGGCGCGGGACGATGGCCGGCTCCAGCGCCATGGCCAGCGCCACGTTGGTCATCGGGCCGATCACCGCCAGGGTCACGGCCCCGGCGGGCCGCGCCATCACCAGGCGGACGATCGCCTGGGCGGCATGGCCGGGGGCGACGGGCTCGCCGGGCTCGAAGAGGGCCAGGTCGCCCAGGCCGGTCTCCCCGTGGAAGTGGCCGGCCTCCACCGGCTCGCGCACCAGGGGTCCCTGTGCGCCGGCGTAGACCGGCACGTCCTCCCGGCCGGCGATCTGCCGCAGGATGCGGGCGTTGCGGGCGGTCTGGTCGGCGCTGACGTTGCCGGCCACGGTGGTGATCGCCAGCAGGTCGAGGGCGTCCGGGGCGGCGAAGGCCAGGAACAGGGCCACGGCGTCGTCGACGCCCGGGTCGCAGTCGATGATCAGCGGGATGCGGCTCACCGGCCCACTGTCGCGGGGGCGGGGCGGCATCGCAAGGGTTACAGGCTCTGCCCGTCGTCGAGGGTGAACACCGAGCCGGTGACCGCCCGCGACGCCTGCGAGACCAGGTATAGGGTGACGGGGTCGAGGTCGGCCTCGGTCATCAGCCGGCGGCGGGGGAAGCCCGCCACCTGCTTGCGGCCGCCTTCGCCGGCGAACCACGCGGCGTTGATCTCGGTCTCGATGTAGCCCGGGCAGACGACGTTGACGTTGACGCCGCGGTTCGCCCACTCGCGGGCCAGCGACCGGCCCAGCATCAGCACGGCGGCCTTGGAGGCGCAGTAGACGGCGACGCCCGGCAGCACCTTCTGCGCGCCGATGGAGGCGATCAGCACGATGCGGCCGCGCTGCTCCTCCCGGGGGAAGGCGGCCATCATCCGCCGCGCGCCCTCGCGGGCGGTGAGGAAGGCGCCGCGGACGTTGACCGCCATCAGCCGGTCGAAGGTCTCGACGGGCAGGTCGGCGGCCAGGCCCTCGGCGTTGACGCCGGCGTTGGCGATCACGCTGTCGATGGGACCCAGCGCCGCCTGCGCCTGGTCGTAGCCGGCGATCACCGAGTCCTCGTCCTGCACGTCCATGGACACGGCTATGGCCCGGCCGCCGTCCGCCACGATCCGGGTGGCGAGCTCGGCCAGGCGGTCGGTGCGGCGGGCGGCCAGCGCCAGCCGCGCGCCTGCGGCGGCGGCGGAGCGGGCGAACTGCAGGCCGAGGCCGGCGGAGGCGCCGGTGATCAGCAGGGTGCGGTCGGAGAGGTCGAAGGGCTGGGTCATGGGCGCTCCATGCACGTGGACTGGACTCAGCGGGCGCCGGTGATTTCCTTGATCAGGGCCTGCACCGAGGACTTGCCGCCCGCGTTCCACACGGCTCTCAGGTGCGCCAGGGTGCGGCCCGCCGCCTCGTCGAACCGCCATTCGCACCCGTCGATGCGGCAGTCCTTGAAGATCGGCGGCTCCCCGCCGGCGTAGACCAGCCGGCAGTTGCGGAACTCGCAGTCGGAGAACGTCTCGCCATCGAGCGCGACCGTCTCGTGGTTGTAGATGACGCCGTCCGGCATGTGGGTCTCAGCTTTCTTCGGGTTCGGCGCGATCCGGCCCCGGCGCCTCGGCGTCGGTCCGCTCGCGCTGGGTCCGCTTCGCGTCGGCCTTCTCGGCGAGCTTGTTCGCCTTGACCCGCTCGCGCTCTATCCGCTCGAATTTATAGTTGGGCTTCCTCGCCATCGACGGCTTTCCCTGGACTTGAGGCTATCTTCGCGCCTTACGCGCCGCGTAACGCGCATCGCGTTTCGCCTTGGCCTCGGCCTGTGATAGCGCCTTTCGTTCCTTGCGGGCGCCCCGTTTGGCGTCGAGGGCGAGGGCGTCGACAGCCTCCTCGGCCTGGCGCGCGGCTTCCAGCGCGTCGGCCGCCGCCTGCCGCTTGGCCGTCTTGGCCAGGGCGCGCTCCTCGCGGACCTGCTCGAGCGCCGCCTGGCGCGCGGCGGTCCGGTCGGCCAGCTCCGGATCGGTGACGGTGGGCTTCGGCCGGAAGTTCGCAAGCAGCGCCTTCTTGGCCTCGGCGGCGGTCTTCAGGCGGTCGGCGAATCCCGTCCCATGTATTTCGCTCATGCAGGTCTTTCAGCTATCGCGGCCGCCCGCCGGCGTCGCCGACGGGAGGGAGCCGCCATGCAGGTCGCCCCGGTCGGGGGTCCTGATCAAATCGTCGGAGAGGATCTAGAAAGCCCGGAGCTCGATCCGAAGGACAAGCGTGGAGAGCGACCGAACCAAATCGATATTCGACTGGGAGACCATCGCACGGATGGGCGCGGAGGGACAGCGAAATCGGAAGCGGAGGCGGGGAAGGGCCGGCGGCGGACACCTTGCCGCAATCCGGAAAACCCCGGCTCCTGTTCCTCGACCGCCTCGCCCGGGCGCAAATAAATCGGCCGCGCCTGTCGGTTACGGCGCTATCCCTGCGTCCTCAGGTTCGAAAAGGAGATCCGATGCAGTACGCCATCCTCTGCTACAACGACGAGCAGATCGTCGGCGCCTGGACCAAGGAAGAGGACGACGCCGTCATGGCCCGCCTCGACGTGGTGCACGCCAAGCTGGCCAAGGCCGGCCGCTTCGTCGGCGCGGCCCGGCTGCTGCCCACCACCGCGGCCACCTGCTTGCGCAAGGGCGAGGAGCCCCTGGTGCTGGACGGCCCCTTCGTCGAGACCAAGGAGCAGCTGCTGGGCTTCTACGTGATCGACTGCGAGGACCTGGAGCAGGCGCTGGAGACCGCCAGGGAACTGGCCGTCGCCAACCCCGGCGCCGGCGGCTACGAGGTGCGGCCCGTGGCGCTGTTCGTGCCGGGGACAGGGCTTTCGTGACCGACCTCGCCTGGATCGATACCGCGCTCACTTCGGCCCGGCCCCAGGCGCTCGGCGCGCTGCTGCGCTACTTCCGCGACCTCGACGCGGCGGAGGAGGCGTTCCAGAACGCCTGCCTGCGCGCCCTGAAGAGCTGGCCGCAGAACGGCCCGCCGCGCGACCCCGTCGCCTGGCTGATCCTGGTCGGCCGCAACGCCGGCCTCGACCAGGTCCGCCGCCAGGCCAGGCAGCAGCCGCTCCCGCCGGAGGCGGAGGTCTCCGACCTCGACGACGCGGAGGACGCCCTGGCCGAGCGGCTGGACGGCGCCCACTACCGCGACGACATCCTGCGGCTGCTGTTCATCTGCTGCCACCCGGACCTGCCGGCCACCCAGCAGATCGGGCTGGCCCTGCGCATCGTCTCCGGCCTCTCGGTCAGGCAGATCGCCCGGGCCTTCCTGGTGGGGGAGGCGGCCATGGAGCAGCGGATCACCCGCGCCAAGGCCCGCATCGCCAAAGCCGACGTGGCCTTCGAGACCCCCGGTCCGGTCGAGCGCTCCGAGCGCCTCGCCGCCGTGGCGGCGATGGTCTACCTGATCTTCAACGAGGGCTATTCCGCCGGCGGCGAGGCGGCGGCCGAGCGCGCGCCGCTCTGTGCCGAAGCGATCCGCCTGGGCCGCCTGCTGCTGCGCCTCTTCCAGGCCGAGCCGGAGATCATGGGGCTGACCGCCCTGATGCTGCTGCAGCACGCGAGAGCCGCCGCCCGTTTCGACGCCGGCGGCCAGATCATCCTGATGGACGACCAGGACCGCAGCCTGTGGAATCCGGCGATGATCGCCGAGGGCCTGGCCCTGATCGACAAGGCGCTGCGCCACCGCCGCCCCGGCCCTTACCAGGTGCAGGCCGCCATCGCCGCGCTGCACGCCCGCGCCGCCCGTCCGGCCGACACCGACTGGGCCCAGATCGACGCGCTCTACGCCACGCTGGAGGTGCTGCAGCCCTCGCCGGTGGTCACCCTCAACCGCGCCGTCGCGGTCTACAAGGTCAGGGGGCCGGAGGCGGCGCTGGCCATGGTCGAGCCCCTGGCCGGCCGGCTCTCCGGCTACTTCCACTTCCACGGCCTGAAGGGCGCGTTGCTCCGCGACCTGGGCCGCGCCGCCGAAGCCCGTGAAGCCTTCGCCCGGGCCATAGCGCTGGCCCACACCCCGGCCGAAGCCGCCCATATCCGCCAGCACCTCGACGGGCTGGGCGGGGCGGCCTGAATCGCCGCTCGGCTCAGCCGCTTCCGCCCCCTCGAACGTCATCCCCGGCTGGAGCGCGGCCCGCGCGGAATGGCCGCCCCCAGGATATGTTCTCACTATGTTCTTGTGGCGCTCCGCCGCCTGAGCTAGGCTCCCAGTCCCGCCGCCGCGGGCGAACTCTGCCGGGTGTTGACCGGTCAATACCCCGGTAAACGCCCCGGAGATCTAACAACCCATTGATTATATGTTTATTTAATCTGAAATCCGGGTGTTGTCCGCCACCTCGAAAATGTATTTACCACCGAAAGGCTTGGCCCCGATCACCCGCCGGGTGATGGCGAAAAACCGAAGCCCGCAAAAAATTCGCAAACTCTTGTCGGCTCGACCATGGGCCGTTCGTCCTAGGATCAATGCAAGACACCAGGAGCCCCCGATGCCCGCCGTCGGCCACGACCTCACGCTGACCCGCATCTTCGACGCCCCGCCCGAGAAGGTCTGGCGGGCCTGGACCGACCCCACGGTGCTGCCCAGGTGGTTCGCGCCCCGCCCCTGGACCACCTCCCGCGTCGAGATCGACGTCCGCCCCGGCGGCTCTTCCCTGATCGTCATGCGCGATCCGCAGGGGACCGACTATCCGAACCCCGGCGTCTACCTGGAGGTCACGCCCAACCGGCGTCTTGTGTTCACCGACGCCTACACCGAGGCCTGGAAGCCTTCGGAGAAGCCGTTCTTCACCGGGATCATCGAGCTGGAGGACCTGGGCGGCGGCAAGACCCGCTACACCGCCACGGCCCGCCACTGGACCGCCGCCGACAAGGAGACCCACGAGAAGATGGGCTTCCACGAAGGCTGGGGCCAATGCGCCGACCAGCTCGCCGAACTCCTGCCGACCCTCTGACCCCCGAACCCTAGGAGCCGTCCGATGCCCGAAGCCCCTGCGCCCGTGTTCTCCAGCGTGATCCCCTACATCAACCTGGAGGGCGCCGCCGCGGCCTCCGAGCTCTACCAGAAGGCCTTCGGGGCCACGGAGGTCTTCCGCCTGCCGGCCGACGACGGAAAGCGGCTGATGCACTGCCACCTGCAGATCAACGGCGGCGACGTGATGATCAGCGACTGCTTCCCCGAGCACGGCGCGGACATGGCCTACCAGCCCTCCAGCTCCTTCACCCTCCACCTGCAGGTCGACGACATCCAGGCCTGGGTGAAGCGCGCCGTCGACGCCGGCATGACCGTCTCCATGCCGGTGCAACGGATGTTCTGGGGCGACGACTTCGGCAAGCTCGTCGACCGCTTCAAAGTCAACTGGTCGCTGGGCGAGACGCCCAGGTCCTGACCCTGGCTCCAGGAGCCGCGCCATGACTGCGCAGACCCTCGCCGCGCCAGCGGCCCCGTCCAGGCTGACGACCTGGGCGGGCAGGGGCCTCATCGGCCTCGTCACCGCCTTCATGCTGTTCGACGCGGTCATCAAGCTGGTGAAGATCCAGCCGGTGACCGATAGCTTCCGCCAGCTCGGCTACCCCGACAGCCTGGCCCGGGGGATCGGGACCATGGAGCTGCTCGTCACCGCCCTCTACGTCTTCCCGCGCACCTCGGTGCTGGGGGCGGTGCTGATGACCGCGATCATGGGCGGCGCCATCGCCAGCCACCTGCGGCTCGGCGATCCGCTGTTCAGCCACACCCTGTTCGGCGTCTACCTGGGCCTGATGGCCTGGGGCGGCCTCTGGCTCACCGATCCGAAGCTGCGCGCCCTGCTGCCGCTGCGCCGCTGACCAGCAGGTCCCGCTCGGCGGCCGTCAGCGGCCGCCAGCGGCCCTCCGGCAGGTCGCCCAGCACCAGGCCGCCGACCCGCACCCGGAACAGGTCGGTGACCTGTAGCTCCACCATCTCGCACATCCGCCGGATCTGCCGGTTGCGCCCCTCCCTCAGCACGAAGCGCAGTTGCTGGCCCTCCACCACGCTGACCTGCGCCGGCTTCAGGTCGCGCCCGTCCAGCCGCAGGCCGTGGCGCAGCATCTTCAGCTTGCGCGCGTTGAGCGCCCCCGCCACCTGCACCCGGTATTCCTTCTCCAGCTCCGAGGCTGGCCCGATCACCGCCTTGGCCACCACCCCGTCCTCCGAGAGGATCAGCAGGCCGCGGGAGTCCTTGTCGAGCCGCCCCGCCGGCGCCAGCCGGCTGTCGCGCCCCGGGATGGCGTCGGCCTCGCCCCACAGCGCCGCCCGCGTCAGCAGCCGCACCGCCGGAACCTGGTCCGCCTCCGGCTGCGAGGAGACGATCCCCACCGGCTTGTGCAGCACGACGGAGAGCGGCCCGCCCGCCGGCGCCGCGGCGTCGTCGGCCAGGGTCAGGGTCTGGCCGGCGGCGATCTTGCGCCCGGGGTCCTCGACCCGCTGGCCGTCGATGCTCACCAGACCCTTGCCGATCAGCGCCTCGGCCTCGCGCCGCGAGCACACCCCGCTCTGCGCCAGCCAGCGGTTCACCCGCTGCGGTTCCGGTTCGTCATAGGTGCGCGTCCAGGCCATGTCCGGTCCATAGCCGTCCGGGCCCGCAAGTTGAACAGCCAAGGGACTCCCGCCGGTCTGCCCGGCGGCGATTGATCGCCGGGGCCTCGGAACTCCGTGGGCGCAGGGCCGTTGCTCCTGCAGCCTGCATCTCGGGGCGCCGTCTCCGCGAGATGCAGGCGATTGTCACCGCTGTTCCGGACAGGCCGCAGGCGCTCCGCCGCAGCGGTCGCTGGCGCAGCCTTTGCGTTCGGAGATCGGCATGGATGGCGCAGCAGATCGCGGTTCGGCGGTTGTCGACGGCGCCGAGTTGGCGATCGACACGATCCGCACCCTGGCGATCGATGCGGTGGAGAAGGCGCAATCGGGCCACGCCGGCGCCCCCATGGGCCTTGCGGCTGTCGGCTATACGCTGTGGACGCGCTTCCTGCGCTACGACCCCGAGGACCCGACCTGGATCAACCGTGACCGGTTCGTGCTGTCGGCCGGCCACGCCTCGATGCTGCTCTACAGCCTGCTGCACCTGGCGGACGTCCAGGCCGTGGACCGCCAGGGGCGTCTGCAGGGCAGGCCCGCCGTCAGCCTCGACGACATCGAGCATTTCCGTCAGCTGGGCAGCGTGACGCCGGGCCACCCGGAGTATCGCCATACGACGGGCGTGGAGACCACCACCGGGCCGCTGGGCCAGGGCTGCGGCAACAGCGTCGGGATGGCGATGGCCGAGCGCTGGCTCGCGGCGCGGTTCAACAAGCCCGACCGCAAGCTCTTCGACTACAGCGTCTATGTGATCTGCAGCGACGGCGACCTGATGGAAGGCGTCGCCAGCGAGGCCGCCTCGCTGGCCGGCCACCTGAAACTCTCCAACCTCTGCTGGATCTACGACGACAACACCGTGACCATCGAGGGCCACACCGACCTGGCGTTCAGCGAGGACGTGGCGGCCCGGTTCCGCGCCTACGGCTGGGCGACCCGGGAGGTGGCCGACGCCAACGACACCGAGGCCTTCGCCAAGGCTGTCGAGGCTTTCCGCGCGACCTCCGACCGTCCGACCCTGATCCGGGTCAGGAGCGTCATCGGCTACGGATCGCCGCACAAGCAGGGCACGTCCAGGATCCACAGCGATCCCCTTGGCCCGGACGAGGTGCGGCTGACCAAGGCCGCCTACGGCTGGCCGCAGGACGCCCGGTTCCGCGTGCCGGACGGCGTGCGCGCGCATTTCGCCGAAACCCTGGGCGCGCGCGGCAAGGCGCTGCGCCAGGCGTGGGAGGCCGACTTTGGCCGCTACCGGGAGGCCGAGCCGCATCTGGCCCGCGAACTGGACCTGATGCGCGGTGGCGAGGCGCCGGATGGCTGGGACGCGGACATCCCGGTCTTTCCCGCAGACCCCAAGGGCGTCGCCAGCCGGGAAGCTTCCGGCAAGACGCTGAACGCGGTGGCCCGCCACATCCCGTGGCTGCTGGGCGGGGCGGCGGACCTGGCGCCCTCCACCAAGACCAGGCTGGAGTTCGAGGAGGCGGGGACGTTCGGGCCGGAGAGCTATGGCGGCCGCAACCTGCACTTCGGGGTGCGCGAGCACGCCATGGGCGCGATCGTCAACGGCCTGGCGCTCTCCGGCCTGCGTCCCTACACCGGCACCTTCCTGATCTTCAGCGATTACATGCGCCCGCCCACCCGCCTGGCGGCGCTGATGGAACTGCCGGTGGTGTTCGTTTTCACCCACGACTCCATCGGGCTCGGCGAGGACGGCCCGACGCACCAGCCGATCGAACAGCTGGCGGCCCTGCGTGCGATCCCGGGCCTGATCACCCTGCGCCCCGGCGACGCCAACGAGACCGCCGAGGCCTGGCGCACGATCCTCGGCCAGAGCCGGCGGCCCGCGTGCCTCGTGCTGTCGCGCCAGGCGCTGCCGACGCTGGATCGCCGCCGCTACGCCCCGGCCCAGGGGGTGCGCCGCGGCGCCTATGTCCTGGCCGGCGCCGAGGAGCGTCCGCAGGTGATCCTGATGGCCACCGGCAGCGAGGTCTCGCTCTGCGTCGATGTCTATGAACGGCTGAGCTCGGAAGGCATGGCGGCGCGAGTGGTCTCTATGCCGTCCTGGGACCTCTTCGAGCAACAGGACCAGGTCTATCGCGACCAGGTGCTGCCGCCTGACGTCGTGGGCCGGGTGGCTGTCGAGGCTGGGACGAGCCTGGGCTGGGATCGCTATGCGGGCCCGGGCGGCGCGATCCTGGCCATGCACACCTTCGGAGCCTCGGCGCCGATCGCCGACCTGAGGACCAGGTTCGGCTTCACCCCGGATCACCTCTACGAAGCGGCCAAGGCGCAGGCCGCGCGAGGCAAGCCATGAGCAATCCGCTGCAGCGCCTGGGCGAGGTCGGCCAGGCCGTCTGGCTCGACTTCATCGACCGCAAGATCCTGGCGACGGGCGGCTTGAAGAAGCTGATCGCCGAGGACGGGCTGAAGGGCGTGACCTCCAACCCCTCGATCTTCGAGAAGGCGATCGGCGAGGGCTCGGACTACGACGACCGCCTGCGGGCCTTCCTGGCGCAGGGCAAGGTCGAGGCCGCCGAGGTCTATGAGCGCCTGGCGATCGCCGACATCCAGGACGCCGCCGACCAGTTGCGCCCGGTCCATGACGCGATGAACGGCGCCGATGGCTTCGTGAGCCTGGAAGTCTCGCCCTATCTGGCGTTGGACACCCGGGCGACGGTCACCGAGGCGCGGCGGCTCTGGAACGCCGTCGACCGGCCGAACCTCATGGTCAAGGTTCCGGGGACCGAGGCCGGGGTCGCCGCGATCCGCACGCTGGTCGGCGAGGGGATCAACGTCAACGTCACCCTGCTGTTCGCGCTGGAGGCCTATCTGGCGGTGGCGGAGGCGCACATCGCCGGCCTGGAAGCGTTCAAGGCGGGCGGCGGCGACGCGGGCAAGGTCGCGGGCGTGGCCAGCTTCTTCGTCAGCCGGATCGACGCCCAGATCGACAGGAAGATCGACCAGCGCGTGGCCGCCGGCGGCCGGGACGCCGAGCGGTTGCAGGCGTTGCGCGGCAAGGTGGCCGTCGCCAACGCCAAGATGGCCTATCGGGAATATCTGAGGCTGATCGAAACGCCCCGCTGGAAAGTCCTGGCGACGGCGGGCGCGCGGCCGCAGCGGTTGCTGTGGGCGTCCACCGGGACCAAGGACCCGGCCTATTCCGACGTGCTCTATGTCGAGAGTCTGATCGGCCCGGACACGGTCAACACCATGCCGCCCAAGACCATGGACGCCTTCCGCGACCACGGGCGGGTGGCCCTGACCCTGACCCAGGACGTGCCCGAGGCCGAACGGGTGCTGGCCGAGGCCGAGCGCCTGGGCCTCGACCTTCCGGGCGTGACGCGCGACCTGGTGACCGACGGCGTCAAGCTGTTCTCCGACTCCGCCGACAAGCTGCTGGACGCCGTGCGGGCCAAGCTCGGCCGGCGAAGCGCGGGCTGAGGCGGCGCGATTCCTCCACTTCCGCCGAGAAGGACAAGTCGCATGCAGTTGGGCGTCATCGGCCTGGGTCGGATGGGCGGCAACATTGTTCGACGGCTGATGCAGGACGGTCACGACTGCGTCGTCTGGGATCGCGACGCCGCGGCGGTAAAGGCGTTGGCCGACGACGGCGCGACGGGAGCGGCCGACCTGGCGGACCTCGCGGCCAGGCTGCGGGCGCCGCGCGCCGTATGGATCATGCTGCCGGCCGGCGATCCCACCGAGGAGACCGTCCGGCAGCTGGCCGGCCTGTTCGGCTCCGGCGACACCGTCATCGACGGGGGCAACACTTTCTACAAGGACGACATCCGGCGGGCGCAGGCGCTGAAGGCCAATGGCCTGCACTATGTCGACGTGGGCACCTCCGGCGGCGTCTGGGGTCTGTCGCGCGGCTACTGCATGATGATCGGCGGCGAGAAGAGCGCGGTGGACCGGCTGGACCCGGTGTTCCGGACGCTGGCGCCCGGCGCCGGCGCCATCGCGCGCACCAGGCGCCCCGACGGCGCCGATCCGCGCGCCGAGCTCGGCTATATCCACGCCGGTCCCGTGGGCGCGGGGCATTTCGTGAAGATGATCCACAACGGCATCGAGTACGGGCTGATGCAGGCCTATGCCGAGGGCTTCGACATCCTGCGCAACAAGAGCTCCGCGAGCCTGCCCGTGGACCAGCGCTACGAGCTCGACCTGATGGACATCGCCGAGGTCTGGCGACGCGGCAGTGTCGTCTCGTCCTGGCTGCTCGACCTCACCGCCTCGGCCCTGGCGGGCGACGCGACGCTGGAGAACTACACCGGCGCGGTGGCCGATTCCGGCGAGGGGCGCTGGACCATCGAGGCGGCGATAGAGGAGGCGGTGCCGGCCGAGGTGCTGTCGGCGGCGCTCTACGCCCGGTTCCGCTCACGCCAGGAACACACCTTCGGCGAGAAGCTGCTGTCGGCCATGCGGTTCGGATTCGGCGGCCATGTGGAAGGTCCCCTGGGTGGCGGCGGTGGATGACGCCGCGCCCGCGCCGCCAGGCGCCTTCCTGATCTCCGATGTGGACGGCACCCTGGTCACGCCCGACAAGCTGCTGACCGAAGCGGCCGCGGCGGCGGTGCGCTCGTTGCGCACGGCGGGCGTCGGCTTCAGCCTGATCTCCAGCCGCCCGCCCCGCGGCATGGCCGCCCTGCTGAGCGTGCTGGAGGTCGACAAGCCGTTCGCAGCCTTCAACGGCGGCGGCGTCCTCGGCCCGGACGGCGAGGTCATCGAGCGCCTGACCGTGCCGGTCGAAGCGGCCCGCATGGCGCTGGCGCTGTTCGATCTGCGCGGGATCGACAGCTGGGTCTTCGCGCGCGGCGAGTGGTGGCTGCGCGACCCTCGTGGGATCTGCACCGACCGCGAGCGCCGCACCGTCGGCTTCGAGCCGACCGCCGTCACAGGCTTCGACAGCCTGCTGGGGGAGATCGACAAGCTCGTCGGCGTTTCGGACGACCATGACCTGCTGGCGCGCGTGGAGCTCGAGGCCCAGGCGCGGCTGGGCGGGCTCGCCGCCGCCGTCCGGTCGCAGCCCTACTACCTCGACGTCACCCATCGCGACGCGAACAAGGGCCATGCGGTGCGGGCGATCTGCCGGCGCCTGGGGCTCGAGAAGGCGAACCTGGCGGTGATCGGCGACATGGCCAACGACCTTTCGATGTTCCGGGAGGCGGGGTTCGCCGTCGCCATGGGCCAAGCGCCGCCGGCCGTGCGCGCCGCCGCCGCCGCCGTGACCGGTCCGAACACCGAAGACGGCTTCGCCGAGGCGGTCCGCCGGTACATCCTGCCGCGCGCCGCCGCGGGGGCCGCCCCATGACCCACCGCGCCGTCATCGTCGCGCCCTCGATCCTCTCGGCCGACTTCACGCGGCTGGGCGAGGAGGTCCGGGCCGTAGACCAGGCCGGGGCGGACTGGATCCATGTGGACATCATGGACGGGCGCTTCGTGCCCGACATCACCTTCGGCCCGGACATCGTGAAGGCGATCCGGCGCTGCACGCGCAAGCCGCTGAACTGTCACCTGATGATCGTCGAGCCCGAGCGCCATATCGAGGCCTTCGCCGACGCCGGCGCCGACCACCTGCTGGTCCAGGCCGAGCCGGGCTCGACCACCCACCTGCACCGCGTCCTCAGCCGGATCCGCGAAGGGCGGGAGGCGTGGTAGTGGGGGGTGCGTCGTGACAGCGCCGGCGGTGCTGGTGATCGGCGTGTCCGGCGCCGGCAAGTCGACGGCCGGCGTCGTGGCGGCCCTGCGGGCGCGGAGCGTCAGCCTGGCCCCGCACGCCGGCGGAGCGCCCTGACATGGCCGCGGAGATCACGGTCGGGCCGCCCAGGCTCGCCATCAACCAGGGCCACGCCTTCCTGCTCACCGACCAGGACGGGCAGATCTCGGCGCCGACCGACAAGGGGCTGTACGACCGCGACACGCGTCTGATCTCGAGCTGGCGGATCTATGCGAACGGCGTGCGGTGGGACCTGCTGAACTCCGCCAACATCGCCTATTTCGCCAGCCGCGTGTTCCTGCTGAACCGCGCGCTCGCCAGCGCGGCGGGCGACATCGCGGCCGGCAGCCTGGCGTTGACTCTGAGTCGCACGATCGGCCACGGCCTGCACGAGGACCTCGACCTCGTGAACCATGGCGCCAAGGCGGTGCAGTTCAACCTGGAGATCGCCATCCGCAGCGACTTTGCGGACGTCTTCGAGGTGAGGTCCGGGCGGATCGTCCGCCGTGGCCATATCCACACCGCCTGGACGCCTCGGGCCCAGCGCCTGGACACCAGCTACGTCAACGCCGACTTCAGGCGCGGCCTCTCCGTCAAGGTGCGGCGCGGGGGGAGCCGGCCGGTCTATGCGAACGGCCGCATCAGCTTCGACATCGCGCTGGACCCCGGCGAGGCCTGGCACGCCTGCCTGATCTACGAGTTCGCGGGGCATGAGGGACGGGCGCCCAAGTCCTGCGTCGAGGCGGCGCTGGGCTCCCAGCTGGCCACCGGCCTGAACGTCTGGCAGGCCGGGGTCCTGAAGCTGCAGACCGGCAACGAGGAGTTCTACCGCTACTACCGCCAGGCCGTCGCCGACATGGCCGCGCTGCGCCTGCCGTTCGAGGGCACCGA
Source organism: Phenylobacterium sp. (assembly GCF_036502675.1). Lineage (GTDB taxonomy): Bacteria > Pseudomonadota > Alphaproteobacteria > Caulobacterales > Caulobacteraceae > Phenylobacterium. Next base: position 1,798 of record NZ_DASXYF010000005.1, on the reverse strand, counting down.
TCACATGCAGTTCGTGCCGGCGGCGGGCGTCCCGTGGTTCGTGGGCCTGTTCGGCCGCGACAGCTTGATCGTCTCGCTGCAGAACGCGATGATCTATCCGGACTTCGCCCGCGGGGCGCTCGATGTCCTGGGCCGGTATCAGGCCGACGCGCGCGACGACTGGCGCGACGCCGAGCCCGGCAAGATCATGCACGAGCTGCGGACCGGCGAGCTCGCCCACTTCAAGCTGATCCCGCACACGCCGTACTACGGGACGGCCGACGCCACGCCGCTTTACCCGATCGTCCTCCATACCGCGTGGCGCAGCACCGGCGACCACGGCCTGCTCGAACGCTACCTGCCGGTCGCCGAGCGCTGCCTGGACTGGATCGACACGTACGGCGATCGCGACAAGGACGGCTTCCAGGAATACCAGACCCGGTCGGACGCCGGTTACGAGAACCAGGGCTGGAAGGATTCCGGCGAGGCGCTGGTCTATCCCGACGGGTCGCGGGTGAAGGGGCCGAAGGCGCTCTGCGAACTGCAGGGCTACGTCTACGACGCCTGGTTGCGCATGGCCGACATCTACGACGCCCTGGACCGCAAGGCCAAGGCCGCTCGCCTGCGCCGCAAGGCCGCCGAGCTGTTCGAGCGGTTCAACGACGTGTTCTGGGACGAGGCCAGCGGCTTCTACGCCTTCGCCCTCGACGGCGAGAAAGCCAGGGTCATGAGCGTCACCTCCAATCCCGGCCACGCCCTCTGGTCGGGCATCGTGCCGCCGGACCGCGCGGCCCGGGTGGTGAAGCGGCTGATGGCGCCGGACATGTGGACGGGCTGGGGAATCCGGACCTTGTCGTCCGACCACCCGGCTTACAACCCGAACTCCTACCAGAACGGCTCGGTCTGGCCCCACGATAACGGGCTGATCGCGCTGGGCTTCCGGCGGTACGGCTTCGTGGCGGAGGCGGCGCAGGTCGCCCGGGGGATCAGCGGCGCGGCGTCCTACTTCCAGCAGCACCAGCTTCCAGAGCTCTACGCGGGCCTGTCCCGCTCGCCGACGACCTTTCCCGTGCAGTACCTGGGCGCCAACACGCCGCAGGCGTGGGCGGCGGGGTCGTGCTTCTCGTTCCTGCAGATGTTCCTGGGCTTCCAGCCAGACGCGCCCAACGGCCTGCTGTATCTGGATCCGGCGCTGCCCGACTGGATGACCGACCTGATCCTGCGTGACGTGCGTATCGACAGGATGTCGTTCGACCTGCGCTTCTGGCGCGACGGAGCGGCGACGCGATGGGAGGTGCTGAAAGGCGATCCTAATCGTGTCCGGCCGCTCGCCTTCGCCTCGGGTCCGGCGCTCGCCGTGAAGGGGCGGCCCACGCTCGCGCCGGGCGGGCCGTCTTAATTTTTCGCAAAGGTGCCGCCCCTATGATTCTACCATGGGTAGAATAGAGACGGCCGGGTGCACGGTGTGAACTCCATCAACACCAACCCCGCAGCCCTGCTGGGGGCGCAGGCTTTCACGGCCGCATCGAACGAATTGACCGCCACCCAGCGTCGTCTCGCGACGGGGCTCAAGGTCGCCAGCGCGAAGGACAACGGCGCCACCTGGTCCATCGCCAACGCTCGGCTTCGGATTCCCTGACCACGGTCAATCAGTCGCTTAGCCGCGCCGCCTTGGCGATCGGCCCCGGGGGCTGAGCGGGGGTGTCTCAGGCGGGGAGGAGTTGCGGCTGTTCGGCGGGGGCGCGCCGGTCGTGGGGGCTGGGCCGGGGGGCTGGGGCGGCCTGGAAGCTGTGGATTGCGACGGGGGTGCGCAACAGCG
>NZ_DASXYF010000004.1:0-59245 GCF_036502675.1 Phenylobacterium sp. | reverse complement strand
CGGGTGAACTACAGCCGCCCGCGGTTCATCCAGGAGATCAGCGGCAGGATCGGCAGGCCCCAGCCGATTCCGGCCAGGGCGTAGAAGGCCAGCTGCGCGGCCCAGTGTTTCGACACGTGCTCGCCGATGCGGGCCATCGCGCCCACATAGAAGACGATGAACACCAGCAGGGCGGCCAGGCCGATCAGCTTGCGGACACGGGCGTTCACATCGGGCTCTCCGGAGCCCCGAAGCGTCGGGGCAGGGGCTTATAGGCCGCCGGTGCGGTCCGCGCCACGTGGACGCAGCCCGCGATCTCGGCTAGCGGGACGCCCAAGTTCAGCCGTGATGGCGCGCGACAGCCTCTGATGACCTCCTTTCTGCGTTCCGACCGTTCACGGCCGGTGGCGATCTGGCTCCTCGCCGTCGCCCTGCTGGTCCTGGCCATGGTGGTGGTGGGCGGGGCGACCCGCCTGACCGGCTCGGGCCTGTCCATCACCGAGTGGAAGCCGGTCACCGGGGCCGTCCCGCCGCTGGCGCAGGCCGACTGGGCCGACGCCTTCGCCCACTACAAGACCATCCCGCAATACGCCCAGCTCAACGCGGGCATGAGCCTGCAGCAGTTCAAGACCATCTACTGGTGGGAATGGTCGCACCGCCTGCTGGGCCGCCTGCTGGGCGCGGCCTTCCTCATCCCCTTCGTCGTCTTCCTGGTGCGGCGCGAGATCCCCAGGCGCCTCGTCTGGCGCTGCGTCCTGCTGTTCGCCCTGGGCGGCCTGCAGGGGCTGGCGGGCTGGTGGATGGTGGCCAGCGGCCTCGACCACCGGATCTCGGTGGCGCCGGAGCGGCTGGCCGTGCACCTGGGCCTGGCCTTCGTCCTGTTCATCGCCCTGGTCTGGACGGCGCTGGACGCCTTTGCGGGCGGAGCGCGCCAGACCCTGCCCAGCCCCTGGGGGCGCCGCTCGGCGATCCTGCTGGCGATGATCTACGTCCAGATCCTGCTGGGCGCCCTGGTGGCCGGCAACGACGCTGGCCTGATCGACAACGACTGGCCGCTGATGAACGGTTCGCTGTTCCCGCGCGACTATGCCGGCCCGGGCCTCTGGGCCACCATCGCCCACAGCCAGGCGGCGGTGCAGCTCCACCACCGGCTGGGCGCTTATGTCCTGCTGATCGCCGCCGTCGCCTGCGCCGCCGGCGCCTGGCGCTCCCGCTATCTGGCGCCCGCCTCCAAGGCCCTGGCCCTGGGTCTCTGCGGCGCCGTGGTCCTGCAGGCCGTCCTTGGGATCGCCACCCTGATGACCCGCGTGCCCCTGGCGCTGGGCCTGCTGCACCAGCTGATGGCCGCCTTGGTGCTGGCGACCGCCACCGCCTTCGCCTGGCGGGTGCGCAGGGTGTGACCTCCGATATGGTATTATATTACCATATATGTCAACAAGCTGATTTATATAATGTTTCAGGATTTCCTCGCATCTGGCGTTGACAGCCTCTCCCGCGCCCGGTAACAGCGGCGCCTCCTGATCGGGGGGCGGTTCGCCGCGCCCGGGTCCCGCCTTTTCAGACGGACTCTCTCCATGATGAAGACCACGGCTTCGCTGAAGCCCGCCGAGGTCGAGAAGAAGTGGATCGTGATCGACGCCGAGAACGCCGTGGTCGGCCGCCTCGCCTCGTTCATCGCCATGCGTCTTCGCGGCAAGCATCGGCCCGACTACACCCCCCACGTGGACTGCGGCGACGTGGTCGTGGTGGTGAACGCCGACAAGGTGAAGTTCACCGGCCGCAAGCTCGAGCAGAAGATCTACTACCACCACACCGGCCATCCGGGCGGCATCAAGGAACGTTCGGCCGGCAAGATCCTGGGCGGCCGCTTCCCCGAGCGCATCCTGGAAAAGGCTGTGGAGCGCATGCTGCCCAAGGAAAGCCCCCTGGCCCGCAAGCAGATGACGCACCTGCGCATCTACAAGACCGCCGAGCACCCGCACGAGGCGCAGAGCCCGGAATCCATCGCGTTCACCCTGATGAACGCCAAGAACGTGCGGAGCCAGTAGGTCATGTCCGAACCCCAAGGTTTCGAGGCCCTCGCCGGTCTCGGCACGGCGCAAGCCGAAGTCGTCCATGAGCGCAAGGTGGACGCCCAGGGCCGCTCCTACGCCACCGGCAAGCGCAAGAACGCCATCGCCCGCGTCTGGATCAAGCCGGGCAAGGGCAAGATCACCATCAACGGCCGCGACCAGGAGGTCTATTTCGCCCGGCCGGTGCTGCGGATGATGATCGCCCAGCCGCTGCAGGTCGCCGACCGCCTCGGCCAGTTCGACGTCGACGTCTCCGTCCAGGGCTCGGGCCTCTCCGGCCAGGCCGGCGCGGTGCGCCACGGCATCTCCAAGGCGCTCACCTATTACGAGCCGGACCTGCGCGCGGTGCTGAAGCCGCACGGCTTCCTGACCCGCGACAGCCGCGTGGTCGAGCGGAAGAAGTACGGCAAGGCCAAGGCCCGACGCAGCTTCCAGTTCTCGAAGCGCTAAAAATCGCGCGCGAGCATATCGCGTTTGCGAAGGGGCGCTTCGGGAAACCGGAGCGCCCTTTTTCGTTGTCCCAACTCTCCTGGGGAGGCCGCCATGGCCCACAGCGTGTTCATCGACGGCGAGGCCGGCACCACCGGCCTGCAGATCCGCCAGCGCCTGGCCGGCCGCAGCGACCTGCAGCTGGTCTCCATCGACCCGGCCCGTCGCAAGGATCCTGCGGCCCGCGCCGAGCTGCTCAACGCCGTGGATGTGGCGATCCTCTGCCTGCCGGACGAAGGCGCCAGGGAGGCGGTGAGCCTGATCACCAATCCCAAGGTGGCGGTGGTCGATCCCTCCACCGCCCATCGGGTCGCCCCTGGCTGGGTGTTCGGCTTCCCGGAGTGGAAGCCCGGCCAGCGGGCGGCGATCGCAGGCTCGAAGCGGGTGAGCAATCCGGGTTGCTGGTCGACGGGCTTCATCGCGCTCGCCGCCCCCCTGGTCCGCGCTGGCCTGATCCCGGCGGCCTGGCCGCTCACCGCCCACGGGATCTCCGGCTACTCCGGCGGCGGCCGGGGCCTGATCGAGGAGTTCGAGCAGCAGGCGCCCCGCGACGCCTACCGCATCTACGGCCTCAACCTCGCGCACAAGCACCTGCCGGAGATGGCGGCCTACGCCGGCCTGGAGCGTCCGCCGGTGTTCTCGCCGGCCGTCGGCCGCTTCGCCCAGGGGATGATCGTCGAGGTTCCATTGGCCCTCCGGGCGCTGCCTGGCAGGCCCGCCGCCGCCGACCTGCGCGCGGCGCTGGCCGCCGCCTACGCCGGCGAGCGGTTCGTCGAGGTCGCCAGCGACGCCGAATGCGCCGTCCTGCAGACCTCCCGCGCCGGGGCCGGCGGCTATGTGCCCGACCTCGATCCGGAAGCGCTCAACGGGACCAACCGCCTGCGGCTGTTCGTGTTCGGCAACGACGCCCGCGGCGAGGCCCGCCTGGTGGCCCTGCTCGACAACCTGGGCAAGGGCGCCTCCGGCGCGGCGGTGCAGAACCTGAACCTGGTGCTGGGGCTGGAGGAGGGGGCGGGGCTCTGACGACCCCATCCGGCGCCGCCTGTGTCTTTCACCGGCGCAGGGGCGTGCTAGCTTGATCGCCATGACCCAGCTCGCCCCCGACCGCCGCGCCTTCCTGCTGGCTTCCGCCGCCGCCCTGGCCGCGGCGGTCGCCGCGCCAGCCTTCGCCGCCGACCCTTACGCCGCCTCGCCGTTCCGCAAGCTGACCCAGGCCGACTGGAAGGCGCGCCTCGCCCCCGCCGGCTTCGAGGTGCTGCGCCACGAAGGCACCGAGCCGCCTGGTACCAGCCCGCTGCTGCGCGAGCATCGCAAGGGAACTTTCGTCTGCGCCGGCTGCGGCCTGGCGCTCTTCAGGTCCGACTGGAAGTTCGAGTCCGGCACCGGCTGGCCCAGCTTCTACACCGCCATCAAGGGAGCCCTGGGCAAGAAGACCGACCTGCAGATCGGCATTCCCCGCACCGAGTACCATTGCGCCCGGTGCCTCGGTCACCAGGGCCACGTCTTCGAGGACGGCCCGCGGCCCACCGGCCTGCGCTATTGCAACAACGGCGTGGCGCTGAAGTTCGTCCCGGCCTGAGCCCGCAGCTCAGGACTTCACCTTCACATAGGTCCCGGGCGCGTCGTCCACCACGTCGAAGCGGCCTTTCGCGGGGTCGCGCGCCGGGATGTGATTGCCGGAGCGCACCTTCAGCCATTCCACCCAGTGCGGCCACCAGGAGCCGGGGTGTTCGACCGCGCCGGCCTGCCAGTCCTCGACGGATTCCGGCAGGGCCTGGTTGGTCCAGTGCTGGTACTTCCTGGCGGCGGGCGCGTTGATCACGCCGGCGATGTGGCCCGATCCGGCCATCGTGAAGGTCACCGGCCCGCCGAACAGCCGCGCACCCTTGTAGACCGAGCGGGCCGGAGCGATGTGGTCCTCCTTGGACGACTGGATGTACACCGGGGTCTGCACAGCGCCGGGGTCCAGCCTCACCCCGCCCAGGGTCAGCTCGCCCCTGGCCAGCGCATTCTCGCCGTAGAATTTCTTCAGATAGTAGAGATGCAGCGCCTTGGGCATCCGCGTCTGGTCGGAGTTCCAGAACAGCAGGTCGAAGGGCTTGGGCTCGCGGCCCATCAGGTAGTTGTTCACGAAGAACGACCAGATCAGGTCGTTGGCCCGCAGCATATTGAAGGTGTCGGCCATGGTCTTGCCCGACAGGACGCCGCCGGCGGCGTCCATCTTCTGCTCCAGGTCCTTCAGCCAGTCGTCGTTGGCGAACAGCAAGAGGTCGCCGGCCTCGGAAAAGTCCTGCTGGGTAGCGAAGAAGGTGGCCGAGGCGACCCGCTTGTCGCCGATCGCCGCCATGTGGGCCAGCGTCACCGAGAGCAGGGTGCCGCCGATGCAGTAGCCCACGGCGTTCACCGTCTCGACGCCGCACTGCTTGGTCACCGCCTCGACGGCCGTGTAGACTCCGTCGACCATGTAGTCTTCGAAGGTCTTGTCCGCGAGCTGCGCGTCCGGATTGACCCAGGATGTGACGAACACCGTGAACCCCTGGGCGGTGAGCCAGCGGATCATCGAGTTCTCGGGGCGCAGGTCCAGGATGTAGAACTTGTTGATCCACGGCGGGAAGATCAGCAGCGGGACCTCGTGCACGGTCTCCGTCGTGGGCTCGAACTGCAGCAGCTCGAACAGCTCGTTGCGGAACACCACCTTGCCTGGCGCGGTCGCCACGTTGCGGCCGATCTCGAACTTCTCGAAGTCGGTCTGGCTGATGGCCAGCGCGCCGTCTCCGCGCGACAGGTCGTGGGCGAAGTTCTCGACCCCGCGCACCAGGCTCTCGCCGCCGGTGGCCAGGATCTCGCGCAGGGCCGCCGGGTTCGACATCAGGAAGTTCGACGGCGAGAAGGCGTCCGTCAGCATCTTCATGAAGAACTCGACCCGCCGCTTGGCCATCGGATCGACGTCGTCCACCTCGGCCACCAGGCTGTTCAGCCAGTCCGAGGTGAGCAGGTACGACTGCTTGATCACGTCGAAGACCGGGTTCTCCGCCCAGTCGGGGTCGGCGAAGCGCTTGTCGCCCTTGGCGGGCGTGATCACCGGCGCCACCTGCTCGCCGTGCATCCGGCGCGCCGAGGTCTGCCAGAGGTCCATATAGCGCGAGAACAGGTCCGCCTGGGCGCGCACCAGCCGGTCGGGCTGGGCGGCCAGCCGGCCCATCACCTCGTTCAGCGCCGGCGCCACGTGGAAGGGGTCGGGGGAGAGCGCCGCCGGCCGCTCGGCCTGGCGCAGCGCCTGCTCGGCGATGGCGCCCTGGGCGGACACCGCCGCGCGGGCGAGGTTTGCGGACAGCTTTTCCATCAGGTGACGCTGGTCGGAGGTGAACAGATTCATGTCCACCCCGTTCGCGCCGTTCGTTGCGGCTCCGGCGTCCGGCGCCTCGGAATGGGGCGGCGGCGCCTCGCTTGCCGGCGGGGGCGGCGATTCGACGGCGCGGGACACGGGCTGGGCGGAGGCGGTCTTGTCGGACTTGGGCCTGGATTTCTTGCCGGACTTCTTGCCGCGGTCCTTGTCCTTGCCTGGCTCCGAGCCTTGCTCCCGCATGCGGTCCTTCCTCCCGGATGAAAGCGATCACGCCCTTCCGTCTTGGCCGATCATGGCATAAGACCGGTGCAAATGAATGCTTGGCCTTGGCTTTTTTTCAGCGGTCCGACGACGCGCAGGATTGCGCGGCTGACGGCGTGCGCCGGGCTGGGAACGCTGGCGGCGGCCTGCGTGGGCGATCCGGTGGGGGCTGCGCGCATCGATCCCGCTTCGCCGATCGCCGCCGACGCCACCCGGCTGGTGAAGGCCAACCGCCGCGTCCCGACCTTCGCCCAGATTCCGCCGGCGCCCAAGGACGTTCGCCTGCCGCGCGCCTTCCGCTCGGCCGTGGTCGACACCGAGGCCGCCCGCGACCGGCTGATCGCCGCGACCGGTCCCGGGGCCTGGACCCTCACCGGCACCGAGGGGTTCGCCGACCGCGCCAGCGCCCAGGCCGACGACGAGGCCGTGAGCGCTCGCGACACCGAAGGCTTCGCACGCACGGGACGCGAGCGAGCTACACCGCCTCCGCCGGCGAGATAGGGCCCGCGGAGGCGCATTATCCCTCGAACCTGCTTGGCGGACTCCGGCCCGGAGTCTATCCATGCGCGACTTCAGCTCCCATCCGCCGCAGGATTGCGGCCCGAGCTTCACATGACCCCTGAATTTCACCGCATCCAGCGCCTACCGCCCTACGTCTTCGAAGAAGTGAACCGCATCAAGGCGCGGCTGCGCGCCACCGGCGTGGACATCATCGACCTGGGCATGGGCAACCCCGACATGCCGACGCCGAAGCACATCGTCGACAAGCTGGCCGAGACCGCCCGCGATCCCAAGGCCGGCCGCTATTCCGCCTCCAAGGGCATCATCGGCCTGCGCAAGGCCATGGCCGGCTACTACCGGAAGCGCTTCGGCGTCACGCTCAACCCCGACACGGAGGTGGTCGCCACCCTGGGGTCGAAGGAGGGCTTCGCCAACCTCGCCCAGGCGCTCACCGCGCCCGGCGACGTGATCCTCTGCCCCAACCCGGCCTATCCGATCCACGCCTACGGTTTCATCATGGCCGGGGGCGTGATCCGCCATGTGCCTGCGCCGTCGCCAGAGGAGTACCTCTCGGGCGTCAGCGCCGCGATGCGCCATTCCACGCCTGCGCCCAGCGTGCTGATCCTGTCCTACCCCTCGAACCCGACGGCCCAATGGGTGGACCTCGACTTCTACAAGGACGCTGTGGCCCTGGCGAAGAAGCACCAGCTGCTGGTGCTGTCCGACATCGCCTATTCGGAGATCTACTTCGAGGACAACCCGCCGCCGTCCATCCTGCAGGTGGAGGGGGCGCGGGACATCGCCGTCGAGGTCAACTCGCTGTCCAAGACCTACGCCATGGCCGGCTGGCGCGTGGGCATGGTGGTGGGCAACGAGCGGATGTGCGCGGCGCTGGCCCGGGTGAAGTCCTACCTGGACTACGGCGCCTACACCCCGATCCAGGTCGCCGCCGCCGCGGCGCTCAACGGCCCGCAGGACTGCGTCGCCGAAATCCGCGCGATCTACAAGTCGCGCCGCGACACCCTGGTCTCCTCCATGCAGCGCGCCGGCTGGGACATTCCCGCCCCGCCGGCCTCCATGTTCGCCTGGGCCCCGCTGCCCGAGCCTTTCAAAGAGGCGGGCTCCATGCTGTTCACCAAGCTGCTGGTGGAGGAGGCGGGCGTCGCCGTCTCGGCGGGCGTCGCCTTCGGCGAATACGGCGAGGGCTGTGTGCGCATCGGCCTGGTGGAGAACGAACAGCGGATCCGCCAGGCGGCCCGCAACGTGAAGCGCTTCCTGGCGCGCGCGCCGGAGCTGCTGGCGCGGCCCCACAACGCCATGGCCGCCCAATGAGCGTACCGCCCGGCGGCAGGGTCTGGCGCGTCGGCGTGGCGGGGCTCGGCAACGTCGGCGCCGGCGTCCTGGGCTTCCTGGCGGAGCGGCCGGACTTCGCCCCGGCCGGCGGGCGCGTGGTGGTGAGCGGCGTCTCCGCCCGCTCGCGCTCGCGGCCGCGCCCGGTCAACATCTCCGGCCTGGCCTGGTTCGACGACCCCGTGGCGCTCGCCGCCTCGCCGGACACGGACATCTTCGTGGAGCTGGTGGGCGGCTCCGACGGCCCGGCCAAGGCCGCCGTCGAGGCCGCGCTGAAGGCGGGCAAGCCGGTGGTCACCGCCAACAAGGCCCTGATCGCCGAGCATGGCGCGGAGTTGGCCGCCCTGGCGGAGGAGCAGGGCGTTCCCCTGCTGTTCGAGGCCGCCGTCATGGGCGGCACGCCGGCCGTGAAGATGCTGCGCGAGGCGATGGTCGGCGACGAGGTCCGCTCGGTGGCCGGCATCCTCAACGGCACCTGCAACTACATCCTGACGGAGATGCAGAACAAGGGCGGCGCCTTCGCCGACGTCCTGGCCGAGGCCCAGCGCCTGGGCTACGCCGAGGCCGATCCCATCATGGACGTGGGCGGCTTCGACGCGGCTCACAAGATCACCATCCTGGCGGCGCTGGCCTTCGGCTGCGCCCCCAACTACGCCGCCGCCGAGATCGAGGGCATCGAGCAGGTGGCCCTGGTGGACATCCAGCTCGCCAAGGACCTCGGCTACCGGATCAAGCTGGTCGCCTCCGCCGACCGCACCGAGGACGGCGTGCTGGTGCGCGTCCATCCGACCCTGGTGCCCCTCGACCATCCGCTGGCGCTGGCCGGCGGGGCGCTCAACGCGCTGTTCATCGAGGGAACGCGCATCGGCCGGATCTTCATCCAGGGGCCCGGCGCGGGTTCCGGCCCCACCGCCGCCGCCGTCGCCGCCGACATCGCCGACGTGATGGCCGGCGCCGTCCGCCCGGTCTTCCAGGCGCCCGCGCGGGCGCTCTCGCCCTTCACGCCGGTCGATCCGGCCCGTAGCATCGGCCGCGCCTACCTGCGCTTCCTGGTCAGGGACGAGCCCGGCGTGATCGCCGCGGTCTCCGAGACGCTGGCCGAGGCCGGCGTCTCCATCGAGAGCTTCCTGCAGAAGCCGGTCGAGGACGCCGCGGGCGTGCCCATCGTGCTCACCACCCATTCCGTCGCCGAATCCGTGCTGAAGGCCGCCATCGACCGCATCGCCGAACTTCCGGCCGTGATCGACCGCCCGCGGCTTTTACGCATCGCACGCATCTGAGAATCCGGGGATGTTCCCCCCGCTAAGGAGACCGATCGATGAGTTCCGAAGTGCTTCACGGCGGTCTGGTGCTGGACGCCGTCCGCGTCACGGAGATCGCCGCCATCGCGGCCTGGAAGCTGGCCGGCCGCGGCGACGAGAAGGCCGCCGACCAGGCGGCCGTCGACGCCATGCGCACGGCGCTCAACGACCTTGAGATCGACGGCGAGATCGTCATCGGCGAGGGCGAGCGCGACGAGGCGCCCATGCTCTACATCGGCGAGAAGGTGGGCCGCGGGAAGGGCCCGAAGGTCGATATCGCCCTCGACCCGCTGGAAGGCACCACGCTCACCGCCAAGGCCATGGCCAACGCCCTGGCCGTCATGGCCTGGGCGCCCAAGGGCACCCTTCTGAACGCCCCAGACACCTACATGGACAAGATCGGCTGCGGGCCGGGCTACCCCCAGGGCGTCATCGACCTCGACGCCAGCCCCGCCGACAACGTCAGGGCGCTGGCCAAGGCCAAGGGCGTCGATCCCACCGAGATCACCGTCTGCGTGCTCGACCGCCCGCGCCACGCCGACATCCTGGCCAGCCTGCGCTCCGTGGGCGCCCGCATCCACCTGATCACCGACGGCGACGTGGCCGGCGTGATGAACACCGCCGATCCCGAGACCGGCGTCGACCTCTACCTGGGGCAGGGCGGCGCGCCGGAGGGCGTGCTCGCCTGCGCGGCGCTGAAATGCGTCGGCGGCCAGTTCCAGGGCCGGCTGGTGTTCCGCAACGCCGACGAGAAGGCCCGCGCGGCCCGCATCGGCATCACGGACTTCGACAAGAAGTACGATCTGCACGAGATGGTGCGCGCCGACGCCATCTTCGCCGCCACCGGCGTCACCAGCGGCGCGCTGCTGGACGGCGTCCGCGTCGCCGACGGCTTCGTCCACACCCACACCCTGGTGATGAACTCCGCCACCCGCACCGTGCGCGAAGTCCGCATGAAGCGGCCGGTGTGATGAAGAGGAGAAGCCTTGCCTGACGGCTCGCCCGCCACCGGCTACCTAGGCGTCGCGCGCTCGCTCACCGGCCGGCGCTGGCGCGAGCGGGCGGCCGATCCGGAGACGGCGCGCCGCCACCAGCTGGACCTCGGCCTTTCCGAGCCGCTGGCCGGCGCGCTGGCGTCCCGCGGGGTCGAGGCGGGGGAAGGCGAGGTCTATCTCAACCCCACCCTCAAGGCGCTTTTTCCCGACCCCTCCAGCTTCGCCGACATGGACCGCGCGGCCCAGGTGCTGCTGGACGCGCTCGAGCGCCGGCGGCCGATGGTGGTGTTCGCCGACTACGATGTGGACGGCGCCTCGAGCGCGGCCCTGCTGGTCCGCTGGTTCCGCGCCATGGGCGCCGACCTGCCGATCTACGTCCCCGACCGGGTCGCCGAAGGCTACGGTCCGTCGCCCGCGGTCTTCCGCCGCCTGCGCGAGCAGGGCGCCGAGGTGGTGGTCACCGTCGACTGCGGCGCCGCGGCCCACGACGCCATCGCCTGCGCCGCCGAGATCGGCCTCGACCTGGTGGTCGTCGACCACCACCTGATGCGCGACGAGATCCCCGTCTGCGCGGCGCTGGTGAACCCCAACCGGCCCGACTGCGCCTCGGGGCAGGGGATGCTGGCCGCCGCCGGCGTCACCTTCGTCCTGCTGGCCGCCCTCAACCGCGAGGCCCGCCGCCGCGGCCTGTTCGAAGGCCGCGGCGAGCCCGACCTGTTCCGCTGGCTGGACCTCGCCGCCCTGGGCGCGATCTGCGACGTCACCCGCCTGGCGGGCTTCAACCGGGCGCTGGCGGCGCAGGGCCTCAAGGTCATGTCCGGCTGGGCCAACCCGGGCCTGAAGGCGCTGATGGAGGTGGCCAAGGCCTCCGGCCCCGCCAGCGCCTTCCACGCCGGCTTCGTGCTCGGGCCGCGGATTAACGCCGGCGGCCGCATCGGCCGCTCCGACCTGGGCGCGCGGCTGTTGTCCACAGACGATCCACAGGAAGCCCACAGCCTGGCCGTCGAGCTCGACGCCCTCAACGCCTCGCGCAAGGAGGTGGAGCGCGAGGTGCAGGAGGCCGCCGTCCGCCTGATCGAGCACGAGAGCAACCAGGCCGACGCCTCCATGCTGCTGGTCGCCGCCGACGGCTGGCACCCCGGCGTGATCGGCATCGTCGCCGGCCGCCTGCGCGAGCGCTACCGCAAGCCGGTGATCGTGGTGGGGATCGACCGCGCCGCCAACGTCGGCAAGGGCTCCGGCCGCTCCCAGCCCGGCGTCAACCTCGGCCGCGCCGTCCAGGCCGCCTATGACGCCGGCCTGCTGCTCTCCGGCGGCGGCCACGCCATGGCCGCTGGCCTCGCCGTGCGCCCCGACACGCTTCCGGAGCTGCGCGCCTTTCTCTGCGAGCGGCTGGCCGAGGAGCAGGCCATGGCCGCCGCCGAGGACGCCCTCGACGTCGACGCCCTGGTCACCACCGCCGGCGCCGACCGCGCGCTGCTGGCCGAGTTCCAGCGCATGGCCCCGTTCGGGTCCGGCAATCCCGAGCCGGTGTTCGCCATCGCCGACGCCCGCATCGAACGACCCATGGCCCTGCGCGGCGGCCACGTTCGGGTGACGCTGACCGACCGCAGCGGGGGCAAGCTCAAGGCGGTCGCCTGGCGCTGCGAGGACACCGAGCTCGGCCGCCGGCTGATGTGCGAGGGCGGCGGCGTGCACGTCGCGGGCCGGCTCAAGCCCGACGACTGGCAGGGCCGCGTGAGCGTCGAGCTCGAGATCGACGACGTCGCCGACCCCCGGCGCGAGGGGTGAGGATGATCAAGCCGATCGCGTCAAACCCCGCTCATCCCGGCGAAAGTCGGGACCTAAGCGGACTCGCAGCGATCCTTGGCGGCTCAGCTTGGGTCCCGACTTTCGCCGGGATGAGCGGTTGTTGGGCCATGACCCTCGCAGTCCTGATGCTTGCGACGCCCGCCCAGGCCGCCCCCAGGCCCGCGCCCCGCGACGCGCAGGTCTGGGCCGCCGCGCAGGCCGCCAGGGCCGCCCAGCTCGACCTCATCAAGGCCGCGGTGAACATCGATTCCGGCACCGGCGACGTCGAGGGTGGCCGCAAGGTCGCGGGGCTTCTCGTCCCGCGCCTGCAGGCCCTGGGCATGACGGTGGAGACCATTCCCGCCGAGGCGCCGGGCCTGGCCGACAACGTCGTCGCCACCCTGCAGGGGGCCGGCAAGGGCCGCATCCTGCTGATCGGCCACCTCGACACGGTCTTCGAGCCGGGAACCGCCGCCCGGCGACCCTTCCGCATCGACGGCGACAAGGCCTACGGCCCCGGCGTCTCCGACGAGAAGGGCGGGGTGGTGCAGGCGATCTACGCCCTGCAGATCCTCCACGACCTGAAGTTCCGCGACTTCGGGACCATCACCTTCCTGATGGAATCCAGCGAGGAACGCGGCTCGCCGGGAACCCGCCGGCTCATCGACCGGCTGGTCCGCGCCCACGACGTGGAGCTCAACCTCGAGCCCGGCGACGCGCCCGACGCGATCACCGTCTGGCGCAAGGGCAGCGCCACCTACCAGATCGCGGTGAAGGGCCGCGCCGCCCATGCCGGCGTCGCCCCGCAGGACGGCCGCAACGCCGCCGTCGAGCTGATCCACCAGCTCGCCGCCATCGAACAGTTCCCCCGTTCCGGCCCCGGACTGACCGCCAACCTCACCATCCTCAAGGCCGGCTCGCGCGACAACATCATCCCCGAGGACGCGATGGGCCGGGTCAACGTCCGGGTCCGCGACAAGGCCGACTTCGACCGCGTGGAGGCCGCCCTCCAGGCCGCGGCCGCCACCACCGTGGTCCCCGACGCCACGGTCGCCGTGACCCGCGAGAGCGCCTATCCGCCGCTGCCCGACAATCCGCAGACCCAGGCGCTGGCCGCCCGCGCCCAGGCGATCTACGCCCGCCTGGGACGCACGCTCGCCACCGGGGGCAACGGCGGCGCCTCCGAATCGGCCCTGGCGGCGGAGGCCGGCACGCCCGCCCTGGACGGCCTGGGCCCGGTGGGCGGCGGCTTCCACGCCGAGCGGGAATTCCTCGACCTCGCCACCGTGACGCCGAGGCTTTACCTCCTGACCCGGATGATGATGTCCTTGGGCGCAGATCCGCCCGCCAGATAGCCGCTCTGGCCATTGCGCGGCTCCGGGAAGGCGGATATAGAGCCGCCCTCGCGCCGCGGTCCCTTCGTCTATCGGTTAGGACGCCAGGTTTTCAACCTGGAGAGAGGGGTTCGACTCCCCTAGGGACTGCCACGCGAGATCCCCCCCACATCTGCCGCCGGTCAGGCTGCGCGGCGCCTGTCGCTGCAAAGGTTTTGCGCAGGCGAGCCGCCGTTCGCGGCGCCCAGGTCCGCCGCGCCGGGCCTCGCCGGAAACTCGCGAAATCCCGCCTTGCTGTCGCCCAAATCGTAAATCCCCGATTGACGGAACGCTGTTTCCAAAGACAAATGTTAACTTGGCCCTATTCCGATTGGTCGGCGGGGAGTGCGGGCCGAGGGGCAAATGGCTGGTTTCGAATTGGAAGGGCTGGATACGCACGCCGAAACGGTGCGGATCAGCGGTCGCGTGAAGTGGTTCGACACGGGCAAGGGGTACGGCTTCATCGTCCCCGACGACCCGGCGCAGACGGACCTCAAGGACGTTCTCCTGCATGTGACGTCCCTGCGCAACTGTGGGCGCGAGAGCGCGCTCGAGGGCTCCACGATCGTCTGCGACGTGGTCCGAAGGCCCAAGGGCTGGCAGGTCTGCGAGGTGGTCGAACTGGACGAGACGTGCGCCCCGCCGCCGACGGAGCGCCGCCGCCATGAGGGCGAGGGCGTCGGCCAGGGCTTCCGCCGCGAGGGGTTCGACCGCGGGTTCCAGGCGGTCCGCGGTACCAAGCGCCCGGTGCCGGCCCGCGGCCCGCTCGAGCGGGCCAAGGTGAAGTGGTTCAACCGCTCCAAGGGCTACGGCTTCGTGGTCCGCGAAAGCGAGCCAGGCGACATCTTCATCCACATCGAGACCCTGCGCCGCTCCGGCATCGAGGATCTGCAGCCGGGCGACGACGTGCGGGTGCGGTTCGCCGAGGGCCCGAAGGGTCTGGTGGTGGCCGAGGTGGAGTCGATTGGGCTAGCCTAGGCGCTCCCTTTTCCCCGGAGTCGCCCGTGTTCCAACCCAGATTCGCCCGGCGCGCCGCCGCCGCGTTCGCAGCCCTGGCGGCGTCGATGCTGCTGGCCGGCTGCGCCACGGCCAAGCCCGCCGCCTGTACGCCCCAGCCCGCGCTCAAGACCGAGCCGATGGACCTCGTCACCAGCCGCGGGCGCACCCGGCTCGTCGTGGAGATGGCCGAGACCCCGCACCAGCATGAGGTCGGCATGATGTGCCGCTCGGCCCTGGCCGCCGACCGCGGCATGCTGTTCGACTTCCACACGCCGCACGAGGTGGCTTTCTGGATGCACAACACCCTGATTCCGCTGGACATGGTGTTCATCGGCGCCGACGGCCGCGTGTTCTCCATCGCCAGCGCCCGGCCGCGCGACGACACGCCCGTGCCGGCCGGCGGCCCGGTGCGCGCGGTCCTGGAGATCCCCGGCGGCCGCGCGGCCCAGCTGGGCCTTCTGCCCGGCGACCGCGTCTTGCACCGGATCTTCCCGAAATGACCGAGCCGGGAGCGCAAGCCCAGCCGCCCGACGGCTTCGAGCCCGCCGTCTCCCGCGCGCCGTTCGCGCAGCACAACGGCCCGTTCTTCGACCGCGCCAGCCCCGAAGGCCTGCCCCAGCGCGCCTTCCACGTCCTGCGCCGCCACACCAACGGCCTGGGGGTCGTGCACGGCGGCATGCTGGCGACCTTCATGGACGGCGTGCTGGCGATGTCGCTCCCCCGCGGCGGGGTGACCGTGAACCTGTCCCTCGACTACCTGCGCATGGCCCGGGCCGGCGACTGGATCGTCGGCGAATCGCGCCTGCTGCGCGCCGCCGGCGATCTGGCCTTCGTGGAGGGCCGCGCCTTCGTCGGCCCGCACGACGTCGTCCGCGCCTCCGGCGTCTTCAAGCTGATGCGGCGGGCCTGATCCCGGAGGGCGGCGCTCGCGTTCCGTTTGCAGGACGGCGGAAACCCTTCTATGTCAGCCCTTCCGCAGGTCCCGGGGTGTAGCGCAGCCTGGTAGCGCATCTGCTTTGGGAGCAGAGGGTCGGAGGTTCGAATCCTCTCGCCCCGACCAGCACTTAGCTGGAATTGGACCTGGCGGTTTTGATCATGGTTTTGCATCCTTCGTTCGCGAGGCGTGCTCGTCCATGCGGCGGATGCGGTCGAGCAGCAGCTCGTCCTTCTTCACGTAGCGGTCGATCAGGGTCTCCACGTAGTCCTCGGACCAGCCCATGACCTCGGCGATCTCGCGGATCGTCAGGCCCGATCCGTAGAACTTGGTGGCGGCCGTGCCGCGCAGGTCATGGAAGTGCAGGTCGTCGATCCCGGCCTTGTCGCAGGCCTTCCCCCAGCTGGAGCCGAACCCGGTGCGCCACGGCTGGCCTTCGGTCGTCACCAGGTAGGTCGTGGCGGCCTTGCGTTTGGGCAGGGCGTCCAGGTACTCGCGCAGCTCGGCGTAGAGCGGAATGATCACAGCGCGGCCGGGGCGCCCATTGCGGCCCTTGTTCGAGCGGATCTCCAGGCTGTTGGGCTTGCGGTGCGCCGGGCCCAGCCGCAACAGCACGGACCGGCGCAGGCCCGTGAGCCCGGCCAGGGTCGCGGCCTCGACGATCTCTTTCGAGGCGCTCTCCGCCAGCTTGGCGAGGTCGGCCGCGCGCCAGATCAGGCCGCTGCGGTCGCTGTCGTAGATGCCGACGATGCCGGCGCAGACGTTGTTGAGCAGCTTGCCCTCGGCCTGACCGAAGCTCAGCAGCCGCGAGAGCACCTGCACGCCCATGTCGGCCGCGCGCGGGGTGGCGGCGTGGCGGTCGCGCCACTTGGTGATGATCGGCCGGATCTGCGGGCGGTCGAAGTGCTCGATGCGCAACTCGCCGAATTCGGTCTGGATGCGGTCGAGCCAAGTGGTCCAGCTGGCCTTGGTCTTGGCGCTGATCGGCTTGGGCCCGCGGCCGTTCCAGGCGTCCGAGGCGCGGAACATGGCGCACAGCCCCGAGAGGCGGCTCCTGTCGCCGGTCTTGCGGCTGTCGTGGGCGTTCCTGAGGTCGGCGAGGAATTCGGCGCTGCCGGGCTCACCGCGCAGCCTGGGGGCGCCCTTGCCCCTCCATGCGTAATAGTAGGTGCGGCCCTTCGCGCGAACGACGTAGACGCCCTTGAGGTCAATCATAGCCATGCCGCTTGCCCCACTCCGCCAGCTCGTCGTCGAGCGGGGCGGTCGGGGCCAATTCGTTGCCGTTCGCCGGCAGCACGTCAACACTGCCGTCAGGGCGCAGGCGGAAGCCGCCGAAGGGTACGCCCTCAGCCTCCATCGCCTTTTTGGCGCGGCGCATCTGCGCCTGACTGACGGCGGGCTTGTTCACGGCAGGATTCGCCAGCCCACAGCCTTGAGGGCGCGGACGGTGCGCTCGACCTCGGATTGGGTGAAGGCGGCCTTGCGGGTCACGGGCGTTTCCGAAGCTGCCGCGCGCGGTGCTCGACCTTCGCCAGCGTCAGCAGGGCGGGCTTCATCTCCAGGGCCGCGCCGTCGTAGGCCGGGCGCCGCTTGTGCGGACCGCCGTTCAGGGCCGGGAGCAGGGCGCGGGGCACGAGCTCCCAATTGGCCGGATCGGTGTTGGTCCGGTCGCTGTCCAGGGCCTTCAGGCAATAACCGTCCGGCACGGCGCCGCGGGCGGCCTCCCACAGCCAGACGTGCTTGAGCACATATCGCCGCTCGTAGCCGGTATAGGGGTTCGTCTCCTTGACGCTGATCTCGATGTAGCCGTCGACGGTGACACGCTCGTGGCCGGCCCACTTGGTGTTGTGAGGCAGGCCGCCCTTCTTGAACTGCGTCTTGCGCGCGTTGGGGTGACTACCGCCCGTCCCGGGCGCGCAGGCCTTGCCTTTGTTCGCCGGGGCCGAACCCTTCTCGAAGCAGCCGGTCCGCCCGGTCTTCCAGCCCCTGCGCTTGCGCGGGGCGTGGAGGTTCGGCGCCGACACGTCACGCCCGAACGCCTCGCAGAACGCGCGGTGATAGTCGCCGATCGGCAGAAGCCGGTTGGCCTCCAGCCAGGCCATCTCGGCGGCGCTATAGCTGATCCAGTGGCCCTTCACGGCTTGTCCGCCCCGATCATCGGCAGGTGCGGCCGGAAACGCTCCCCGTGGGTGGCGAGGATGGTGACCGCCTTCAGCTGCAGGTCGGCGTTGCGGACGATCTGCTCGGCGACGTCGACGATCGCATCCGTGCGGCTGACCTCCTGCGCGATCTGCTCGGCGGTGAGGCTCTCGTCCGACAGCCGCTCGAGCTGGGCGAACAGGTGGTCGTTGAGGTCGGCGAGCTTGTTCTTCACCCCGCCCCCCCTTGCTGAGATTGGTCGGCTGCTTGAGAGTCGAGACGGGCGTCGCCGTAGCCCCGGGATGGCCCCTGTTCTCCCTCTCGTGGCTCGTCTTGGTCACGGGGCGGAGGGCTTCGCTGTTCCTGAGCCTGCGCCAGCTTGGCGTGGAGGATCGCAGAAAGGATGGCGAGGGCGGGTGTGGCGGGACTTTCGCCGGCGCCCAGCACTTCGTCTGACCCGAACAGCAACTGCGCCCCATACAGCGCCTCAGTGCCGCGCAGCTGGCCCTTTCCGACAAGCCACCAGCACCCGAGCAGCACCCGTTCAGCCAGGGCGAGAGCGGCGTCTACGGAGGCGGTAAGTGGCGGCAGATAGTTGAAGTCATCGCCGCACGGCTTCGGGTTTATCTCAACGCTGTAGGTTACGGTGATGCGCATGGCGCGAGCGATGTCGGCATCCAGCTCTAGACATGGTCCCGTCGCCGCCTCAACCCGCTCGATGAGACCTTGAAGATCAGACATTGCGGTCGTCCGCTCCCTCTATCGCCGGGCGGGGGTCCTCTTGGTCACGGGGGCGGAGGGCTTCGCGAGCGCGCCTAAAGTCGCCGTAGGTCAGGCCGAACTTTATCGCGCAGGTTTCGTTGTCGGGCGCGCCGCAGCCCTTGAAATTTTCCGCGATGGTCGCGAACGGCTCCAGCGCCTCCCGCATCCCCTGCTCGCGGATGTTGGCGGCTTGGAGTTGGGCCTCGGCGGGGTGGGGCGGATATTCGTCAACCGGGAAATGGGCAACGATACTCACGCGCTCCGCTAGCGAGAACCGATCATCCTTTGCCTGCCGCACAAGCCATCGAACCCATCCTCGCGCTACGTCGCGATCCTCCTGAACTGCGTGAAACTTCGCAGCTAAGGCTCGCCGGGCTTCGGCCTCCAGCCGTTCCGCGTGATCACCCATTACCAATCGCCCCCATCGTTCGGGATACTGACGCTATCGAGAAGGTAAGCCGGGTCCACGGCCTCGTGACCGCCACCGCCGCCGTGAATATGTTCGCCGTCAGGGCCGGCTCGCATGATGTGCAAGTCGCCGGACCCGGCGAATAGCCAGATCGACTTCGGCCAGGACTTGGCGAGGCGTTTTAAGGCCCTGATCGCCCGCCGCTCTTCTGGCGTCGGCTCGATGTCATCACCCATCGGACCGGTCTTCCAGCGTGGCGGTCCCGCTTGTTGCTAAAGCGTGCCGTTCGCGTGCGATATCGCGCTCTTCCTCAGTGCAGTCGCTGCGGTGCTCGGGGCAGGCGTAGAACGCACCCTCTCCAGTCGGCGAGCCGTCGTCGCGTGCATAGACGAAACCCCACCCGAAGCGCTTCATGGTGGCGTAGTCCGTGTCTGGAATTTCGTTTTCGCATGGGCATCGGGTGGCGTGACCCTCAGGCCAACATTGAACACCGTTGGCCCTGGCCTTCTGTGCGGGGTCAGGCGTCATGGTCGGCTCCGGGGTGGTGGGGTTGGGGCTTCACGAAACCTCTCCGTCGGTGATGTAGCCATGCCAGCCGGAGCATTGACCGTCACCGCGCTTGTGGGCCGGCGTGTTGAGGCTTGGCGTGAGCGAGAGGGTGTCCCAGTCGCGGTGCGGCCCCTGCGTCGCCGTCCAGATCCGCTCCGAGCACTTGTTGCCCTGCGCATCTGTCCACTCAACGTCGCCATGCGGTCTCGACCAGATGGCGTGCCGCAGGCGCAGCTTGCGACAGGTCGGGCAGAGGAATGTGAACCGCTGATAGCCGCGCGCGTTCGGCGACCAGTTTTCCATGATCGGCTCAAGTTCGGTCAGGCGCATCACCCCTCCTCCCGAGGCGCTGAGGTTTTGAGGAGGGCGGCTCCTGATTGCTCCTTGGCGGATCGCAACTCTGAACGTAGCTCCATCCAGAGTTTTCCCAACATATTGAGGCCCGTTTTGTCTTCGCCCCAACCCCAGTAGTCGTCGCGCCAGGAATCCTCGATCAGTTCACGGTCGCCGGTCGCCAGGAGTTTGCGGCGGACGTACTCGTGCTGGGACGCCTTTTGGCGCAAGATTTCCAGCATAAAGCCCACCTTCACTTCGTCCCAATCAGGCCGGCGGCAGTGCTTCATCTCCTGAGCAGTCTTGAAGGCCTCGTGCGCCGATGGTGCGCGGCGGATACGGCGTCGAAGCGGGATGTTCTCGTCGCCGGGGAATTTTAGCCAATGGTAGAGCGCTTCCGACGTATCGAAGCGCAGCCCGTCCCACATCAGCGTGAACGCTGAGAAGTTCGACAGCACGTAGAAGTCTTGCTCGTAGAAGAACACCTGAGCGTCCGTGTCGAGTTTGTGAGTTTCCATCACCCCTCTCTCCGAGGCGCTGAGGCTTTGCGAACGGGTGTCCCCGCTGTTTTCACACCCGGCGGGGACTTGATAGCCGAGCATCCGCAGATTGTGCAGCGGGTCATCTCCCGCAGCGCGCTATTGCGCTCGTCCTCCAGCTCGGCGATGCGGTCTTTGGCCGCTTGGAGTTCGGAGGCGGCGGCTTCGGCGCGAACCTCTGCAAGCCTGCGCAGCGCATACTCGGTGGCGCGAGCAATGGAGGCCTCGTCAGCGACCTCGTTCAGCTTGACGAGCTCGTCGCCACCGCGTTCGCGCAGCCCTTCTAACCAACCACGATGATGGGCGTCGGTTGCGGCTTCATCGTCGTTCCGATGGCAGCTATCAACCAAGCTGAGGGCGGCGATGTCGTCGGCGGAGAGCGTGCGGCCTTCCTTGAAGCCATAGACCTGCATCGTCGCGTCTTCGAGGGCGTCCCACTCCTCCTCGGAGCGGTCGATCATTTCGTCGATCTTCGGCTTTAGTAGCTCGGCGATGCGGTCCTGATCTGTGTGGATATAGAGCGGCTGCACAAGGTTCCCCGCGCCCTCGGCTTCTCGCCGTGCCTGCGCTTCGGAGTGGCAGAGTATCCACCCATCCGCGAAGTCTTTGACGCGCCATGCAACTGGCGACAGAGGGGGGTTGTCCGTTGTCATGGCTGGGGGCTTCTGGGTTGGGGATGGGGTAACGGCTCGGTCTTCCCTGCGAACGCCGTTCGCGCCTGGCTTCCCGCTGCTGTGATGGTGACCACCGCCTCCCAGCGCTTGGGCGCGTCCGCAGGGTCACGCATATGGGCCCGGCCTCTCGGCGTCCGCCCGGGGGTCTCGTCCATCACGCCCACCCGACGCGCGCGCAGATCTCGAGATGATCCAGCCGCCGGCCGACCCGTGCGTCGAGATCTTCCGGCGGCGTCCAGTTGAACAGTCCCTGTCGCCCGATGGCCGGGATCGGCTCGCCAAGCGGCCGGACGTCGGCGAGCGCCCAGGCGAAGCGGCCGGCGGTATAGTCGCCTGACGCTTCGTCGGCGCGCGTGATGTGTTCGACGACGGCGTCGGTGCGGCGGCAGGTCCGCAGTCGCGCGATCGCCACCACCATGCCCAGCGGGCATTGCTCCCACCAGGCCTGGCCGATGGCGCGGTGGCAGAGCCGCGCCGGCGCGCCGGCATAGTCGATGGTCTTGGCGGCGTGGATCGCGATCGGGCCGCGGTGCTCGGTGGACCAATGGCGTGTCTCGTGGGCCTTGAGCCCGAGCGCGACGAGGGTCGCCCATGGCTGCCAAAGGGAGATCGCCTTCATGGTCCGGGTGTCGCCGAAGAGGTCGCTCACGTGGTGTTCCTGTGGTTCGGGGTCTTGGCGCAGGGGGCGGCCCGGTGGGCGCGAGGCCGAAGGCTACGAGCCCCACCGGGCCGCCAGGCTCAGCCGGCGGCGCTCATCAGCTCGAGCAGCTTCTCGGACTGACGCACATAGGACTGTCTGCGGGCGCCCCAGTAGGCCGCCACCACCGCCGCCGCCACCACCACCACCGCCGCCGCCTCCGCCGCCGCCGCCGCCGCCGCCGCCGCCACCACCGCCGCCGCCTCCGCCGCCGCCGCCTCCGCCGCCGCCGCCTCCGCCGCCGCCGCCTCCGCCGCCACCGCCTCCGCCACCACCGCCTCCGCCACCACCGCCTCCGCCACCGCCACCGCCACCGCCGCCGCCGCCGCCTCCGCCGTCGCCGCCTCCACCGCCGCCTCCGCCGCCGCCGCCACCGCCGCCGCGTCGAGCGCGTCGAGCGCTTTGCGGCGGACCGCCCAGGCGCCGTCGCGGATCGCCCGCGCTTCGGGGAGCAGGGCGCGGAAGGCGGCCCGGTCGAACGGGGCGCCGCGCGCCAGGGGTTCGAACAGCGCCAGCAGGCGCCCGCGAAGGGCCTCGACGTCCGGGTTGGTGGTGGCCGGGACCTCGCTGGTCAGCAGCCACTGGACCATCCGCCAGGGCACCGCCGACAGGTCCGCGCCGGGCCGGGCCGCCGCCAGGAACCGTTCCGGCCAGCTTCGGGCCTCCTCGACGGGCAGCCCCTCGAAGATCCGGTCCTCCAGGTGCGCGAGGGCGCGCGGAAGGCCCAGCTCGGTCTCATAGGCGGCATGGCTGCCGCTGTGCAGGGTGCACCCGACGGCGCAACCCTTGCCGTCCTTCCAGTAGCCGTAGCCCTGGACCAGCTGGTCGGCGGCGGCGTGCTCGCGCACCCGCTTGAGGTAGGTCTCCTTGATGGCGAGGTCGCCGTGGAAGGCGACGAACGCCGGGAATTGCAGGGCGGCGGTCTGGTGTTCGGTCTCGCTCATGGGGGTCAGCTCCAGGTCTTGTGAGAGTGGCCGCAGGCGGCGTTGAGGGCGAATGCGATCAGCTCGGCGCGGGCCGTGGCCAGGGCGTCGGGAAGCTCGCGGTCGTGATCGCAGACCGCAGCGTCATGGCCCTCGGCCCCGCTGACGCAGCCGGCCTCGACCGTGTTGGCGCGGAACGGCCCGGCGATGCCGGCGGCGTCGGCCAGGTCTCGGAAGTGCAGCTGGCCGTTGTTGCCGAACAGCCCGGTCGCTATGCCCGCGCGGACTTTCGCTAGAATCTCCGCAGCTTCGGCGGCTTGCCTCGCGTCCTCGTCATCCTCCCCCTCGGGCATCCCCTCCGCCGGCGGCGTTAAACCGGCGGAGGGGCGCTCGGGCGCCGACGGGGATGCAGGCCGTGGCGCGGGAGCCGGGGAAGGGACTGCGGCAGGAATGTCGTCGCCACCGGCGGCCGCAGGGGTCGGGGTGTTGAGCCAGTCCGTGGCGTAGCGGCCGGATTGTTCGGTCTCGCGGATTCGCTCCGACGGCCAGCCCATGGCGGCCAGGGCGGCGAAGTGGGCGTCGGCGTGGATCTCCGGCGCGAGGTGCGCTTCGGCCAACAGACGGCAGCCCCTCGGCGTGACGCTCGCCCCGATATGGCCGTCGCCCATTGACGTCATGGCCAGACCGGCCTTGATCAGGTTTCCCCAGTCGCGGTCGAGATAGATCTGTTGAGTGGCATCGACGGACCCCGCGAAAAACCCGGAGCCTGTGGCCGAATACTTCGCGCGAACCTCAACGAGCCGCAAATATTCCGTTGGGCGAAGGTCGGGTTTGAGCGCCGCCGGCGCGGGGGCGCGCTCCGTCAGCTGTTCGATAGGCTCGACCACCTCGGCCTGCGGCTCCGGCGCCGCCGCCTTCGGGGTGCGCACCCGCTCGCGCGCCTGTTCCCAGGTGATCAGCCCGCCCTCCAGGTCGGCGAGGTCTTCAGGCGGCAGCTCGGCCAGCACCTGCAGGCGCACCTGCACGTGGCGCTGCGTGCGCCCGACCCGCCGGGCGATGTCGGCGGTGCCCATTTCGTGCAGCTCCATCAGCCGCCTGAAGGCCTGGGCTTCCTCCAGCGGCGGCAGGTCGCGCCGCGCCAGGTTCTCCATCACCGCCTCGGTCAGCGCCTGGGCGTCGTCCAGATCGCGCACCGCGCAGGGCAGGGGATAGTCGGCGCCTACATCGCCCTGCTCGATCAGCCGGCCCACGGCCCGCCAGCGGCGCTCGCCCGAGACGATGCGGAACGGGGCGCCCGGCTCGGCCGGCGGGCGGACCGTCAGGTTCTGCTGGATGCGCCCCGCATCGAGGATGGCGGAGGCCAAGGCGGCCTCGTCGTCCAGGTCGAAGGTCTTGCGCGGGTTGAGCCGGTCGGGCGCCAGTTCGGCGTGCACGAAGGTGCGGAACCCGGCCGGCGCGGCCGGGGCCTCGGCGCGGTCGAGGGCGGCGAGGGTGCGATGACCAAGGTCGATCAGCACGGGGATGGCATGGCCCGGCGCCCCATCGATGTCGATCAGGCCCTCACGCTCCAGGGCCTTGAGGGACTTGCGCAGGTTGTCGGCGTCGCGGCCGATCAGCCGCGCCAGCCCGCCGACGTTGCCGAAGCCGCCGGCCGACAGCGCCCGCAGCACCTCGGCGTTCTGCACCGCCAGGGCCGTCAGCACGGTCATGCGGCGGCCTCAGGGGGTTTCACCAGGGTCGGGGTCTGGCGCTCGCGCAGGATGGCGTAGGCGCGGGCGACCGCATCAGCCTGGGCCTTGGCGTCGTCGAGGGCGTTGTGGTGCGTGCCGCCGTCGCGCTCGGGCTTGACGCCGGCCAGGTCGAAGATGGTCCGGGTGCAGCGGCTATCGTAGAACTGCCAGGGCGGCTCGATCCCGCAGACCCGGTAGGCGGCGCTCAGCAGCGGCTCGTCGAAGTTGCCGCCATGCCCCCAGAAGCGGGTCCCGCCGACCCGGCGCCAGAAGGCGCTGAACGCGTGCAGGGCCGCGACCATGGGCATGCCGGGGACCGTGAGCGCCTGGCGGGCGGCCTCGCTCCGCCCCAGCCACCAGAGGACCGTTTTCGCGTCGAGCGTCAGGCCGCAGCGCTGCGCGTCGGCCGGGTCGATCACCGCATAGAAGGTCTCCCCGGCGACGCTGCTGACGGGATCGAAGGCGACCGCGCCGATGCTGACGATGACGGAGCCGGGCTGTACGCCAAACGTCTCCAGATCGACCATCACGTGGTTAGGGCGCGGCGGGGCGATGATGTCGTTCACGCGCGATCTCCAGGCCTGCTCGGGGTTCGGTCTTCCGGTCCGGCCTCGACCGCATCGCAGAAGGCGTGGATGACCACGGGGATGGCGGCGGCCTTGCGGCGCGGCGCCAGGTCGCGGACCGCCTGGCCGGCCAGATCCGCCAGCACCAGCGCCTCGTCGGTGCAGGCGCACTCATGGGCCAGCACGCCGGCGGCGAGCGGCCGCACCGCCGCCAGCCGCTGCACCGCCGTGGCGAACACCTGCAGCTCGCGTTCCGCCAGGCTCTCGCCCGCCACCGCGGGCTGGTTACGCCGGACCGCCTCCAGCAGCCGCGTGGCGGCCTGGGCCTCCAAGGACAGGCCCGCCGCGAGCGAGGGCCTGCCGGCCCGGCCGGGGGGCGGGGGAAAATCGTAGAGGACGCCCATCTAGGCCGCCCCGGCCGGGGCGTTGGCGCTCGCCCGCACGTCGGCCGCCACCATCTCCATCTGGGAGGCGGCGGCGAACAGGTCGCCGGCCTTCAGCTGGTCGGCGGCTTTCAGCAGGCGGCGAAGGCAGTCGAGGATGGCGTGCGGGTCCATCATGCCGCCCTCCGCGCCGCGCCGGCCGCGGCCAGCGCGCCTTGCAGGGCGACGAGCGTCACCCCGGGCCCGGCGGCCGTGGCGAACCAGTCGTCCTCGGCCTCGCACTTGACCGCCGCAAAGCCCCGGTCGCGGCCCGGCTGGTAGGCCGTGACCGGCGCCAGGCTCACCGGCCGGCCCTGGGCCAGCTCGGCCACCCGGGCGGCGAGATCGGGCAGCAGGTCGAACTTCTCCGGGATCGCCCCGACGATGAGGGTCAGCAGCCGCATCAGACCGGCCCTCCGACGATCGGTGCCAGCATCAGCCCCCAGGTCGCCAGGGCGATCAGCCCCAGCGCGAACAGGTAGGCGAGGCCCCAGAGCGTGCTGGCCGCCGCGACCATGAAGGCGAACGCCTGGCGGGGCGGCCAGCGTTCGTCGCCGCGGACATCGGGCCGGAAGCCGACCCCGGCCAGATCGATCTGGCCGCGGGCCAGGGGGCGGCTGCGGATCGGGCGCAGATAGGCCCGGGAGATGGCTTGCGGGTCGGACGGCATCTCAGCCCCCGATCACATGGTTGACCAGCAGGATGACGACCGCCACGCCCAGGGCGCCGATGGCCAGCGCCGCGCCGATATCCTTGCGCCGCTCGCCGACCGCCCGGGCGATCCCGGCCCGCTGTTCGAGGGCGAGGGTCAGCCGCTGCAGCGCCTGTTCGGCGGCGTCCGCGCGGGCGTCGGCGATGTCGCGCCCGACCTGCAGCACGTCCAGTTCGGCCTGGAACACCTGGCCGACGGCGGCCTGGAATTCGGCGCGGTCCTGATAGACCGTGGTCGCCCCCCGATGGGTGACCGCCACCTGGTCGCTGGCGGCGCGGGCGTACAGCACCCGCTCGGCCGGGAAGGGGTGGAGGCTGGCGAACGGCGTTCGCATGGGCTCGGACATGGGCATCCCCCCGCCCCGCACCCAGACCCGGTTGAGAAGGGTCTTAGGGCGCATCCAACCTGAGCTCCGATCGGGATTGATCGGGGTCCGGTGCGGGGCACGGAGCGAATGTAGCGGACTAATCGTCGCTATTGTCAAGCATATCGGGACATATAATCCGTAAATTGTTTCACGTGGAGCAGCGACTCAGCGTGACCAATCGCCAAGAATCGATCGCTTGAGATCGCAATCTGAGGGCGCACAGTGCGTCTGGAGGTGGGCATGGTCTGGATTTTGGTGGCGGTCGCTGCAGCGATCTTGATTTTCGTCGTCGTGCAAAATCAGCGGCGTCCGGTCGCCGCAGTAGGTGGCGGGCTGACGGTTCGTTTCCCAGGCGATGGCGACTACGAAACCGACATCGTCGGCGAGTCGAATTATCAGACCGACCTGGAGGCGATTTGCGGCGGGCGATCGAAGGAAAGCCACGAGTTCGAGTGCGAAGCGATGCTAAGGCGTGAGCCGGATAATCCCTATGATCCCAATGCGGTCTGTGTGTGGGTCCAAGATCGCCGCGTCGGCTATCTCGCGCGACCGCTGGCCGCGGCGTTCAGCCAGATGGCGGCGGCTCGCGGGGTCACCGCGGTCGTCTGTGACGCCCTGATCGTGGGCGGCTGGCGAGACGCCAAGGGCGAGAGCCACTTCGGCGTCAAGCTGGATCTCGTCGAGGATGACCTAGACGATGAGGGTTAGGTCCGCCGTCTACAGCGTCAGGATCGCGTGGATCGCGCGCACTGAGGAGGCGTCATAGCGCACCTCCTTTTCTGGATTGTACTGCGCGACGAAGACCTGGCCATCCCGCTCCCGCTTGTAGGTCTTCAGGACGGCCGTGCCATCGTGGAATTCCAGGATGGCGTCCTGGTCACGCCCAGGCGGGACGCCCCGCTGCACCAGCTTGCGCTCGCCCGGCCAAATCCTTGGTTCCATGCTGCTGCCGATCGCCTGCACCACGAAGAACTCGCCCTTCAGCGACATGCCGCGCGGAAGATCGACCATGTCGAGGATTTGGCCGTCGTTGAGGGCGAACCGCTCGCCGTCTGAGCCCGCCGCGAAACCGTAGAGAGGCACGCGCATGCGGTCCGCCCAGTCGCCGGCGTTGGGATTGTCGTTCTGCGCATCGGTCAGGAACGCCTCGACGACTTGCAGCTGATCGACGCGCAGCGGGCCGCCCTTCTTCAGCGTGCGAGCGAGCTGACTGCGGTCCATTTTGAGGCGTTCGGCGAGGCGAGTGCGTGTGCCGCGGTCGGTGCCTTCGAGCCGCTGAGCCACGGATTGCCAGTCGAGGAGATCTTGCATGTGACGCAAGATCGCCCCGTCCGCAGTCACATAGCTATTGACGGATAGACCCAAATCACCCCAGCCCAAGCGACATATTATCAACGACGGATAGTCGCTAATGGGACAAATAATCCCAATCAGCAATGGTGAAGCTCCACTTTCCCCTTCGAGGAGGGTCCGGAGGGTGCTGGGCGCAGTTCGTTTGGCGCGCATTTGCAATCGCGGCACCGATGCGATTCGCAAGTGGGATCGCGCCAAATCGAAGGGCGGGACCGGTGGATTGGTCCCGGCTGAATTCCAAGCGCGGATACTTCGTGTGGCGGAGGTCGAGGGCCTGCCGCTGACGGCGCGCGACTTAATCGCGGAGCCGATCGAGTGAGCCGGACGCACGCGCCCCGCCTCTGGATGTGCAGCATCAGACAGCCCCATCGGATCTCGTCTGCGGCCCCCCGCAGACACGTGTGCGTCCCCTCCCTGCAAGTTATCCGGGCACTTACGGCCCGTGACTTCAACTCTAGCTTGGGGTTCCGGCCGGAGTCTCGGATAAGATTCACAAAACCCGACGCGCCGTCGGTTCGCGGCGGCCGGGGCGCATGAACCGCCTGCGCCCCAGCCCGCCGCCGCTCGTCCGGCCGCGCGAGCTGCGGCTGGACTGGCGTGGCTGGCTGGCGGCGGCGCGGGCCCGGGCGGCGGCGGCGCTGGACGGCGCGGGCCTCGACAAGCGCGAGGAGTTCGACCTGGTGCACGGGGCGGTGCGCACCGCGCAGACCGTGTTCCCGGTCGCCGACGCGCCCGCCCAGGGCATGGCCCGGGCGTTCGCGGCGCTGGCCAAGACCTTCGTGGAGACCACCGACCCGGCCCGCCGCGCGCAGATGGCGCCGGCGCTGGAGCGGCTGGCCGCGGCGCTGGACGACATCCTGGACGAGCCGGCGATGGCGGCGGCGCGGGCCGCGCGGGTGCAGCAGGGGGAGCGGGAATGACGGCGGCGGCGATTTCGAAGTTCGACGGCGCGGCCGGCTTCGGCCCGACCGCGCGGCCCGACCGGCTGAACGCCGCCGATCCCGCGCTGCGGGCGTTCGTCGCCCTGCAGCGGCGGCGCGGGGTGAGCTGGGACGGCCTGGCCCGGATGCTGGGCCGGCCGGGGGCCGACGTGCGCGCGGCGTTCGAACCGGCCCCGGCCGCCGCCACCGGGGCTGCGCCGCCGATCGCCGCGGGCGCCCCGCCGCGCCCGCCGGCCGCCGGGCCGCCCCAGGGCCGGGTGAACCTGGGCCCCGGGCGCCTGCGGGTGCTGCAGGCCCTGGCGGACGGGGCCCGCCGGCGGCCGGAGGTGGCGGCGGCCTCCGGCGTCTCGGAGACGATGATCTCGCAGCACATGACTTGCCTGCTCGCCGCCGGGCTGGTGACGCTGCTGGGCTACGGCGTCTGGCAGGCGAGTCCGCAGGGCCTGCGAACCCTGCGCACCGCCGCCCGCGCCGCCGCCAAGGCGCCGCCGCGCGTGAAGCGCCAGACCCCGCGCACCCAGGTGCTGGCCGCCCTGGCGGCCGGCGCGCGCACCCCCCCGCACGGCCGGCGAGGCCTGCGATCCCCCGTGCACCCGCACCGCCATGGAACGGGCGCTCTATCGCCTGCGCCTCGACGGGCTGGCCGAGCGGGCCGACCGGTCGTGGGCGCTGACCGCGGCGGGGCGGGCGGAGCTTGAGCGGCTGAAGCATCAAGGGGGAGAACTGTCATGAGCTGGACGAAGCTTGCGCCAATTGCGAAGACCACGGGCCGGCCGATGGCCAGCGCCACGATCGTCGTCCTCAAGGACGGCGTTCCGAAGATCTCCCTGATCCTGTCGGCGTCACTGAAGGACGAGTTCGGCGATCCGACCCGCGCCGACGTGCTGGCGGGCGAAGGCGAATATGCCGACTGCGTGCGGCTGGAATTCCGGCCCGACGGGGATTTCGACGTGCGCGGCTTCGTGCATGGCGGCGCGCGGATCTTCCTGCCTGTTCCGGACGGCCTGCCGCGCCGCGCCTGCGCCAACGCGCCCTGCGCCGTGGTGGAAAAGCAGGTCCGCAACCACGATGTCCTCATCGCCGCGGGCCAGCCGGCCGAATTTGACAGCGTGGTCCTGCGCCTGCCGGTCGAGGACTGGACGCGCGTCGCCCCGCCCGCCAACCGTGGGACCGCGCCAGCCCCCCCCCCACCCGCTCCCACAGGCCCGCCCAAGGTCGGCAACGGCGCCCCGCTGGATGTCGCCGAGTACCTGACCGGCAAGGGGGTGAAGTGCGCGCGGCTGGCCGGCGAGCGGTTCCAGCTGAACGGCGAGGTCGTGCAGTTCGGGGCGGTCCTCAAAGCGGTCAACGATCATCGCGCCGGCGCGGGCCTCGATCCGCTCGCACGCACCCAGGTTCGGTGAGGGCGGCATGAGGGGCGCTCACCCGACTGACGAACTGATCATCGACCTGTTCGCCGGCGGCGGCGGGGCGTCGACGGCGATCCTGAACGCCACCGGGCGCCATCCGGACGTGGCCGTGAACCACGACCTCGACGCGATCGGTATGCACGAGGCCAACCACCCGGCGACGCGGCACTTCCACTGCGACGTGCGCGAGGTTGATCCGGTCGTGGCCTGCACCGTGGACGGCGTGCTCCAGCCCGTCGGCTTGATGTGGGCGTCGCCCGACTGCACGCATTTCTCCAAGGCCCGCGGCGGCATGCCGGTCGAGAAGGGCATCCGCAGCCTGGCCGACGTGGTCGTGGACTGGGCGCGCGCCGTGCGGCCGCGGCTGATCCATCTCGAGAACGTCGAGGAGTTCCAGGACTGGGGCCCCGTGCTGGAGAACGGCCAACCCTGCCCGGAGCGCAAGGGGCTGGACTTCCGGCGCTGGGTCAAGGCGCTGGAGGACCTGGGCTACGTCGTCGACTGGCGCGAGCTGGTCGCCGCCGACTATGGCGCGCCGACCACCCGCAAGCGGCTGTTCCTGATCGCCCGCTGCGACGGCGAGCCGATCCGCTGGCCGGCGCCGACCCATGCCAGCCGCGCCAAACTGGCCAAGGGCGAACTGTTCGGCAGCGCGCTGAAGCCGTGGCGGTCTGCCGCCGAGATCATCGATTGGTCTCTGCCGATCCCCTCGATCTGGGACCGCAAGAAGCCTCTGGCCGACAAGACTCTCGCCCGGATCGCCAAGGGCGTCCGCCGCTTCGTGATCGAGAGCCCCAAGCCGTTCATCGTGCCGCTAACCCACAGCGGGCCGGGCCGGGTGCACGACCTGGCGGACCCGCTGCGCACGGTCACCGGGGCCAACGGCGGGGAGTTCTCGCTGATCGAACCGACCCTGGCTGTCGCCGGCGCCAGCGTCGGCGTGGGCGGCCGGGCCGGCCAGAGTCCGCCGCGCGGGCTGGACGACCCGTTGCATACCGTGATGGCCAAGGGTGACCGCGCCATCGCGTCCGCCATGCTGGTGCCGCGCTACGGCGAGCGGGAAGGGCAGGCGCCGCGCTCGCTCGACATCGGCGCGCCCTATCCGACCGTGGTCCCGACGGGGAACGGCGGCGACCTGAGCGTCGCCTACCTGAGCCGGCAGTTCGGCTCGACCGTCAGCGGTCGTGACCTCGACGAACCCGCGCCCACCGTCATGGGCGGGCGGGCCGCCGGCGGGAAGTCCGGCGTGGTCGCCGCGCACCTGTCGCGCATGGCCAAGGGCTCGGTCGGCGGCGATCTTGCCGACCCCGCCAAGACGCTGCTGGCGCACAGCAAGGATGCGATCGTCGCAGCGCACCTCTCCAGCATCGCCTATGGCGACGACCGTCCGCGGGCCGGGCTGCGCGCTTCCTCCCCCGAGGAGTCCGTGGGGACGGTCACCGGGTCGAACGACAAGACCGTCGTCGCCGCCTGCCTGGAAAAATATTACGGGACCGGCGCCGCCGGGGCGGACGCTGAACAGCCGCTGCCCACCATCACCGACCGGATGCGCTTCGGTCTGGCCGGCGTGTTCATGGAGCAGGCGAACACCGGCATGGTCGGCCATCCCATGGAGCGCCCGCTCAGCACCATCGTGGCCGGCGGCGGCGAGCACGTCGGCTGGGGAACAACTCAACGCCTGATCGAAGTCCGCCTCGCGGAGATCGAATCCGAGGCCGGCCCGCGCCGCCGCAAGGTGCTGGAGTTCCTCTGGGCCCACTTCGGGCCGCCCAGCGAGGACGAATGGGCCGACCCGATCGCCACGGCCATGGGCCGGCTGCGCCTGGGCCTGGTGAGGATCGCCGGGGCCGTCTGGCAGATCGTCGACATCGGCATGCGCATGCTGGTCCCGCGCGAGCTGTTCAACGCACAGGGCTTCCCGCCCGGCTACATCATCGACCGCACGGCCGACGGCCGCCCGATCACCAAGACCTCGCAGACCGCCAAGGCCGGCAACAGCGTCAGCCCGCCGATGGCCGAGGCGACGCTGCGGGAAAACCTGACGTGGATGACGCTGCCCGATCGGAGGGCCGCATGACGCCCGAAGACGAAGCCTTCTGGCGCGATGCGCCTGAGCGCGTGAATCACCCGCGCCACTACAACGCCCATCCCTCTGGGGTGGAGTGCATCACGATCGTCGAGCACATGAGCTTCAACGTCGGCAACGCCATCAAGTACCTGTGGCGCGCCGATGAGAAGGGCGCGCCGATCGAGGATCTTGAGAAGGCGGCCTGGTACATCGCCCGAGAGATCGCCAAGCGCAAGGCGGCCTCCCATGCTTGAGCGCCCCATCCTGATCCGCGCCATCCTCCTGGACGGCCTCGATGAAGACGGCAACGCCCGGGTGCAGGTCAACTACGCGCCCGGCACGGCTTCCGCACATGGGCGCACGCGGTTCGTCGACCCGGCGGCGATCGTCGAGCTGCCGCTGTCGCGGGCCTGGCTGGACATCTTCGCCGAGCGTCACCGCCAGGTGCGTGTGGAAGGCTGGACGCCGGACCTCGACGACGAGCACCACGGCGGCGGCGGCATGGCCCGCGCGGCGGCCTGCTACGCCTATGCGGGCAGCTTGGATCACCCCACGCGCCGCGAGCGGGTCGTGCAGGCGCTGTGGGACAGGCGCGGCTCGGAAGACGGACGGCCGATCAAGCTGCTGTGGCCCTGGGCCATGCGCTGGTGGAAGCCGAAGGACCGCCGCCGCGACCTGGTGCGCGCCGGCGCCCTGATCATCGCCGAGCTCGAACGGCTCGACCGCGCCCGCGTAGGGGCGGGCGCATGAGCGCCAAGATCTCCTACGCCGCCTCGGCCGGCGCCACCGTCAGCTTCAGGTGCAGGGCGGCGATCACCTTCAGGAAGGTGTCCAGCGTCGGGTTGCCCTCGGCGCTGAGCGCCTTGTGCAGGGCCTGGCGCGACAGGCCGGTCTGTTCGGCCAGGGTGGACATGCCACGGGAGCGGGCGACGGTTCCGAGGGCGTGGGCGATGTCGGAAGGGTTGCCTTCGGCGAACACCGCCTCCAGCACGCCGGCGACATCGTCGGGGGTTTCGATCAGGTGCGCTAGGTCAAGCGGCAGGGTCTTCAGGGCCATCTCAAATCTCCTTCGCCAGTTTCAGCGCCCGCGAGATGTCGCGGTCCTGAGTGGATTTGTCTCCGCCGCAGAGCAGGACGATGACTTCGCTGCCGCGGCGGACGAAATACAGCCGGTAGCCCGGCCCATAGTGGATGCGCGCTTCGCTCACGCCTTCGCCGACCGGCTTCGCGTCGCCGAGCGAGCCGTTCTGCATCACGATCATCCGGGCGACGATCCGCTGATGCGCCTTCCGGTCCCGCAGGCCTGCGAGCCATTCGGCGAAATCCTCGGTCTGGCGCATCTCGATCATGTGTCAACTGTAGTTGACGACATGGCGCGTTGTCAACTGAAGTTGACGGCTTGCCCGCCCCTGCACGGGGGTGCGCGGCCATGAACAAGATCACCTACGTCAGGGTCGGCGGCCCGCCGGCCGACTGGCAGAGCATCGAAGTCGTCGACCTCGACACCGGCCAGCTGGTCGAGGGCGTGATCGAGGTCGATTCCGACTGCGGCTGGCTGGTGCGCCGCGCGTCCCCGGCCTGGTCCGCGGCCTGGCAGACGGGCGCCGCCCCGGCCCCGGAGCGGATCAAGGGCCGGTTCTACCTGCGGCGGAGGCGAGTATGAAGCCCGCCGGATCCTCCGCCGTCATGGCCGCCCGGGCGCCGGAGCTGGTGGAGGCCGACGACTCGCGCCAGGCGCTGCACCGCAAGCTGGAGTACTTCCCGACGCCCCCATGGGCGGCCCGGGCCGGCGGCGAGCTGATCGCGCGTCTCGACGCCGGACCCTGGCAGGCCTGGGAGCCGGCCTGCGGCGAGGGCCACATGGCCCATGGGCTGGCCGACGACTTCGCCCGCGTGCACGCCTCCGACATCCACGACCATGGCTGGGACGGCCAGCATGGGCCGCCGCTCGACTTCCTGGGCCGCGATGCCGACGTCTTCACCGAGGCCGACTGGATCGTCACCAATCCGCCGTTCGGCCTGGCCGCCGAGTTCGTGCAGGCGGGCCTGCGACGGGCGCGCCGCGGCGTGGCAGTGCTGGCCCGCACCACCTGGTTCGAAAGCGCTGAGCGCTATCCGCTGTTCTTCGGCGAGACGCCGCTCTCGGTGTTCGCGCCGTTCTTCGAGCGGGTGCCGATGGCGCTGGGTCGATGGGAGCCGAAGGGCTCCACGGCCACGGCCTATGCGTGGTTCGTCTGGATGAAGCCGTCGACGAGCCGGGACTCCACCACGCCCATCGTCAAGCCCATCCCTCCCGGAACGCGCCACCGCCTGACCCGGCCCGACGACGCCCGGCTGTTCGGGGCCAAGGCGGGCGCGCCGCTGTTCGACGAGGTGAGCGGATGATCTGGCTGATCCTGATCCCCGTGCTGTTCCCCTCGCTGTTCCTCGCCGTCGTCGGCATGCCGCGGGCCGAGCTCGCCGACGCCGGCTTGCCCGAGCGGGACGAAGGCTGGTTCGACGTTCCCGGCGAGGGGCCCGATGCCTGAGCGCCTCCCCGCCACCCGCATCCCGCCCGACCGGGTCGTGCACGGCCACAACCCCTTGCTGTGCCCCTGGTGCGGCCAGGACATGGGCGCGGCCACCCTGACGCTCGAGGCGCTGCAGCTGGCCCACCAGGAGCCGCGGGGCCTGGCCTTCGCGCACCGGGACGTGGACGGCGTGGCGGACGATGCGGCGCTGGCCGCCGACTGCCCGCAGTGCGCCCGGCCCGTGCTGGTCGCCCTGCAATGGTTTCACAGCGCCGGGCGCGTGGTGCGCCTGCTGGGCGCGCGGACCCCGGCCGACGCCGCCTGGCTGGCGGACCGCTCGGCGGCCGAGCCGGCCGACACCTGATCGATCCCCCAGGCCCGCCGGGGGACCGGGGCGGGCGCCGTTATGGAGGAAGCCCTTATGGCTGACGGAGGCTCGAATATCGACGTGCTGAACAGCACAGCCCAAGGCCAGCTGAAGTCCATTATTGAGCGCGTCGAGCGCCTGGAAGTGGAAAAGGCCGAGGTCGCCGAACAGATCAAGGAAGTGTTCGCCGAGGCCAAGGGCAACGGGTTCGACGTGAAGATCCTGCGCCGCGTGGTGCGCCTGCGAAAGACCGACAAGGCTAAGCGCCAGGAGGAGGACGCCATCCTCGACCTCTATCTCGCAGCATTGGGCGAGTTGCCGCTGTTCGAGCGGGCGGCGGCGCCGTCGAGCGACGCGATCGTGACGGCGCAGGACGTGATCGACGTGGCGCACACGCTGTATCGGGAGGCTGTGGCGCTCGTGCTGGAGAACCGCAACGCCTCGACCTCCTTCGTCCAGCGCAAGCTCCAACTGCCCCACAAGACGGCCCTCGTGCTGATGGACCTGATGGAGGCGCAGGGCGTGGTCTCGCCGGCCGACTTCAAGGGCAAGCGCCAAGTGTTGGCGCTGGCCCCATGAGCAAGCGCCACGCGCCACGCCCGCCGGACCTGTTCGGCGAGCGCCAAGACGACCGGGTCGAGCGGGTAAACCTGATCGATATCGCCCTGCACCTGCACCACCAGACGGGGAAGGCCTGGCTGCTGTCCGACGACGGCGACGTGAAGTCCGCCAAGTGGCTGGCGTTCTCCATGGGCCAGCGGGGCGAGGGCCGGGACGACGGGGTGTGGACGATGGCGGTGTGGAAGGCGAAGGAGCTGGGCTGGGTCTGATGGGGGTTTCGGGGGCGTACGATCTTGGGGCTTGGTCCGACGGCCTGGCCGAGTGGGTTGATGGCGATACGGCGTTCCTGTCGGTCGCCTTCACCTGGAAGCTGGACGAGGCCTATGCGCGGGCGCTGTGGCATCGCGCGGCCGGCCGCAAGGTGCGGGTCGGCGGCCCCGGCGTGTTCACCCGCAAGCACTACCTCGCCGACGTCGCCGAGATCGGCGGCTCGATTCCGGACGCCTTGGTGCGCCACAATCCCATGGCCACGAAGGCCAGCGAGGGCTGCCCGGTCGGGTGCTTCTTCTGCATCGTCCCGGCGATGGAGGGGCGCGAGTTCACGTTGCTGCCGGAGTTCGTCCCGCGGCCTGTGCTGACGGACAACAACCTGTCCGCCCTGCCGGCCGAGTATCAGCAGTTCATCGTCGACCGATATGTGGGCGCCGGCGTGCCGTTGCTGGACGCCAACAGCGGGTTTGAGCCGAAGACCTTCGACGAAGAGGTGTTCGAGCGCTGGCGGCCGATCAATCGCGGCCCATGGCGCTTCGGGTCGGACGAGGCGCTGGAGCGGGCGGATGTCGAGCGGGTGCTGGGGATGCTGCGCCAGCGCGGCGTCGGCGCCCGCCGGATCCAGGTCTATACGATGATCGGCCATGAGCCGTTCGACGTCTGCATGGAGCGCCTCCGCCATGTGATCGAGCATGGCGGCGAGCCCTACGTGCAGCCGATCATGAAGCTGAACGCCCTGCGCAAGGAGCCCTGGGTCCGCCACGACTGGACGCCCCTTAAGCTCCGCCAGGTGCAGCGCTGGGCGAACCGGCACATCTGGCGCACCTCGCCGTTCGAGGACTACCGGGCTTCTGAGAAGTCCCGCGGCGCGCCGATCGACGATCTGCAGGGGAGCTTCGCCCTGTGAGCACCGACGCCACCAC
Organism: Phenylobacterium sp.; assembly: GCF_036502675.1. Classification (GTDB taxonomy): domain Bacteria; phylum Pseudomonadota; class Alphaproteobacteria; order Caulobacterales; family Caulobacteraceae; genus Phenylobacterium. The sequence continues at coordinate 22,630 of NZ_DASXYF010000004.1, read as the reverse complement.
CTGGGCTAAGGCGCAGAAGTGCCCTTCGGCGCGCGCCAAGGCCGTGCTGATCTGTCTGGCGCCATACGCCGACGCCGAAGGCATGGCCTGGGCTGCAATCGACGTCCTGGTGATAGAGACCGAGCTTAAGATCGCGCGGACCGTCCAGCGCGGGCTGGCCGACCTGAAGGCCGCCGGGCTGATCGAAGAGACCGGCGAGACCAAGGTCTTCAAGGGCAGGATCTATCCGATCTATCGGCTGCCGCTGGAGCGCGGTCCGGCCAACACCCGCGAGCGCCTGGCCATGGACCGCGCGGAGCTTGGGGTGACGCCAGTGTCACCCCATGGGGCTTGGGGTGACACCACAGTCACCCCGCGGGGTGACACCGGAGACGCGCTTGGGGTGACACCCATGTCACCCAAAGAGAACCAACAGAATCTCCAACCTAACTCTCAGGGCGCGAGCGCGGGCGAGCCCGAGTGGCGCGCAGGGTTCGAAGCCCTCAAGGCCGCGGTCCCGGCGCTGATGGTCGCCAACTCGAACCTGGACCAGGCGCTGCAGGCCTACATCGAACTGGCCCAAGGCGGTCAACCGGTTGAGAAACTTGCGCTTTATGCGGCCAGGATGGCGGTCCATCCGACGACCCTGAAGCGGGATTTCGCCCCGGTCGGGCTCGAAAAGTGGCTGCGCTGGGGCCGCTGGGAGGGCTGGACGGACGAAGCCCTGGCGAAGAGCGGGCAGGGTTCGGCTGCCGGCAGCGCCGCCGGCTCGACGCGAACGCCGTTCGCCGATCCCCACATTCGAGCCGCTCTGGTGGCCATGTCCAGCGGGGCCTCGGTGGCCAGCTACCTCGACCCCTGCGGCTGGGATCCGGCCGGGCGGACGATCACGCCCAGGACGACGATGGCGCGCAAGTGGCTGGCCGAGAAGCTGCGGCATTGGGCGGGACCGAGTGAGGCGCCGCTCCTGGCGGCGCCGGCGCAGGCGGGCGCCGTGAACAGATCAGTCGAAGGGGTGTCGTGATGGCCAACGCCGCGTTGTCGAACCGGGCCCGCAGGCAGTTGCTCAAGACCATCGCGCCGGCCCCGCGCCATCCCAGGGTGGGCGAGGCCGGGCAGGGGGTGCGGGTCAGCGCCGACCCCGCTCCGCCGGCGGACCGCGACGGCCTGGTGTGGCTGGGGGAGAAGAAGCGGCTGACCCCCGATCAGCTGAAGGCGGCGTTCCACTACCGCGACGCCTTCCGCGACGCCGGCGAAGTGTCGCTGAAGTCGGCGCTGGACGTCGGGGTGGGCGGCGGAGGCTATGGGCCGGCAACCCCGTCGCCCCTGGTCAGCCTGACCACAGCGCGGCGCGCGCTGCTGGTGATCCGCTACCAGGTGCTGCGGGGGCAAGTGGACATGCTGACGGTGATGGACGGGGTGTGCGGCGCGGGCCACACGCTGCGCGGCCTGGCCGGCGGCGACAAGCACCGGGCGCGGGACCTGGAAATCCTGCTGAAGGCGGCGCTGGACCAGGTGGTCGCATTCCGATGTGTCGCGACAAGCGGGGCTTGACGAACGGCGCCGAACCAGCGGACTAATCCTCCACCGCCCGAATCGCGACCGCAACGCCGCCCCCGCCTCCCAGTGAGGCCCGAGGGGGTCGCCAGGGGCCGTCGGCGCGGAACCTCAGACATCATCGTATCCTCCCAGGCATCCGAGGCTTAGCCGTTGGGCTATCTCACCAACCTGCAGCCGACCTTGGGCGCGCTGCCGCCGCGCATCGCGCGCACGGCCGACGCCGAGGGCCACAGCGTCACGGTCGAGTTCTGGCGCAGCTGGTACAAGCTGGCGCGCTGGAAGCGGCTCAGGCTTCGGGTCTTTCTCAGGGATCTCTACACCTGCCAGCGCGCAGAGTGCGGGCGCCTGATCGGCGACACCTCGCAGCTGGTGGCCGACCATAAGGAGCCGCACCGCGGCGATGCGGTGTTGTTCTGGGAAGAGGACAACATCCAGACGCTGTGCGCCCCGTGCCACAACCGCTTCAAGCAGTCGCAGGAGCGTGCGGACCGGATAGGCGGTCTCCCGTCAGGCTCACGCCACGCCAGTCCGGGCAGGATGGCGCGGCCGGATTGGTTCCGTCGCGTGCACGTTCCGCTGACCGTGGTGTGCGGACCGCCGGGCGCCGGCAAGTCCACCTATGTCCGACACCATGCCGGCCCGGACGACCGGATCATCTGCTTCGACGAGATCGCCACCCAGCTGATCGGGCGGACCGGGCCGATGCGGACGCAGGCGGCGCTGAGCGTCGATCAGATCGCGGACATCCTGCGCGTGCGCAACGAAGCGCTCGGCGACCTGATGCGGGTCAAGGCCAAGGCGATCTGCCCAGCGGCCTGGCTGATCCTCACCGAACCCAAGGCCGAGCATCGGACATGGTGGGCCGAGACGCTGGGCGCCCGCATCGTGGTGATGCCGACGCCCGCCGCCCTCTGTCGCGAGCGCATTGCCCACGACGCTGCGAACGGCGACATCCGCGGCGAGGGCGCGCGGCGCCTCATCGACGAATGGTGGCGCGTCTACCGCCCCGCCGAGATCGACGTCATCGGCTGACCCCCGAAATGCGACAGGTGAGAACCGATCGCACTTGACACCTCGCGACGGGGTGGGGGGGTCGAATCCCTACGAAAATCGCGAGCTAGGGGACCGGCGGCCCCGTCATTCACGGATTTTTTTCTGATGACTGAGGATTCCCCGGCCAAGGGCCCGGCGGTTGATCTGCTCGGTGATCCCTGGACGCCGCCGCGCGATCCGCGTGGGCGCAAGCGTCATAAGCGAAATCCGCAAGTCGCTGAGAAGGTTGCAGTTCTCAGGTCGACAGGATCGACGGTTTCGGATATCGCCAGCCGCTTGGGGATCAGCGAACCGACGCTGCGGCAGTATTATTTTCGGGAGCTACAGCAGGGGAGCGTGCTGGCCCGCCAGGTGCTGACCGAGGCGCTGTGGAAGCGGGCGCTTGAAGGCAGCGCCGCGGCGGCCAAGCTGGTGCTGCAGGAAATGGAGAAGGGCGACTTCATCGCGCCGGTCGCTGCGGCGGCGCCCACGGCGTCAGATCCGAAACTGGGCAAGAAAGAGCAGGCGGCTGTCGCCGCACAGTCGGCCGGCCTCGACACCGCGTGGGGTTCCGACCTGCAGCTCGCCGCCCCGCCGACCGTGAACTGACTTGTGGTCGACAGCCTGCCCTGACTGGGAGGACCGGCTGCTTTCCGGCCGCTCGCTGGTCCCGGACTTGCCGCTGTTTCCCGACGAACGGGATCGGGCGCTCAGGATCTTCAACCGCCTGCGGGTTCCGGACGTCGTCGGTCGCCCGGCCATGGCCGACGCCGGCGCCGAGTGGTTCCGCGAACTGGTCGCCGTGGTGTTCGGCTCGTTCGACGTCGAGACCGAGCGGAGGATGATCCAGGAGGTCTTCCTCCTAGTCCCCAAGAAGAACGGGAAAACCAGCTACAGCGCCGCGCTGATGCTGACGGCGCTGATCGTCAACCGGCGGCCCGAGGCGGAATACCTGCTGATCGCGCCGACGATGAAGATCGCCGACACCGCGTTCAAGCAGGCGAGGGGGACGATCCGGGCCGACCCCGAACTGGTGAAGACCTTCCACATCCAGGAGCACGCCCGGACGATCACCGATCGCCGCAACGGCGCGCTCCTCAAGATCATCGCCGCCGACACCGACGTGATCACCGGCCAGAAGGCGACCGGCATTCTGATCGACGAAATCCACGTGCTGGCGAAGAAGCCGAAGGCCGCGGAGGTCTATGTCGAGATCCGGGGATCGCTGGCCGCCCGGCCGGACGGCTTCCTGATCCAGATCACCACCCAGAGCAAGGAACCCCCGGTCGGGGTCTTCAAGGCCGAGCTGGCGATCGCGCGCGACATCCGTGACGGCCTGATCAAGTTGCCTCGGCTGCCCGTGCTCTTCGAGCTGCCGCAGCGTCTCAGCGAGGACGACGGCTGGAAGGACCAGGAGACCTGGCCGCTGGTCAATCCGAACCTGGGCCGCTCGGTCGACGGGAGCTTCCTCAGCAACGCCCTGATCGCCGCCGAGCGGGAAGGCAAAGAGGCGCTGGCGCTGCTGGCCTCGCAGCACTTCAACGTCGAAGTGGGCCTGGCGCTTCGGAACGACCACTGGCCGGGCGCCCGCTACTGGCAGGCCGCGACTGACGAGACCTTGACCCTCGACGAACTGCTCGCCCGCTGCGAAGTGATCGTGGCCGGCGTCGACGGCGGCGGGCTCGACGACCTCTACGGCTTCACGCTGATGGGGCGCTGCCGGGAGACCAAGCGCTGGCTGTCGTGGTCGCGCGCGTGGGTGCAGCCGGAAGTCCTCGACCTGCGGAAGGACATCGCCTCGATGCTCCGCGACCTGGAGAAGGCGGACGAGCTCAAGATCTGCGAGTTCACCACCCAGGACATCGAAGAGATCGTCGAGATCATCGGCCTGGTGCAGGCCGCCGGGCTGTTGCCGGAGAAGGGCGCGATCGGGCTGGACGCCCAGGGCGTCTCGGCCCTGGTGGATGGCCTCCTCGACCTCGGCCTCGCGCCCGAGCAGCTCGCCGCCGTGCCGCAGGGCTACAAGCTGATGGCCGCGATCAAGGGCGCGGAACGGAAACTGAAGGATCGGACCATCGTCCCGTCGGCGCAGGCGCTGATGACCTGGTGCGTCGGCAACGCCCGGGTCGAGCCCCGCGGCAACGCCATCCTGATCACCAAGCAGGTGGCGGGCCTGGCCAAGATCGACCCGCTGATGGCGTTCTTCAACGCCTTCGAGCTGATGAGCCGTCACCCGGAGGCCGCGCAAATGCAGCTCACAGCCGAATCGATCCTGGTCGTCTGACGTGAACTTCATCCAACGTGGTTTCCGCTGGGCGGCTGAGGCCGCCGGTGCGATCCCGAGCGACCCGATGGACCCCCGCTTCTGGGGAGGCAACTCGTCCGGCGTCACCAATGCCGGCGAGTGGGTGGGCCCCGACCAGGCGTTCCAGCTCGACGTCGTCCAGTCCGTACTGGGGCGGCTGTCCGGGACCGTCTCAACGTTGCCGCTCATGGTGTTCGAGCGCATCGCGATCGCGGCCCCGGCGGCCGATGACGACGCCGACGACGGCGTCGAGGAGGACGATGATCCGGATGGCCGCCGCCCGGCGCGGGAACATCCGTTGTTCCGCCTGCTCCACAAGCAACCGAACCCGCGGCAGACCTCGCAGGAGTTCCGCGCCGAGCTGGTGATCCACCTGGCCTTCTGGCGCAACGCCTACTCGCGAATCGTGTCGGATCTCGACGGCGCGGTTGGCTCGCTGGAGCCGATCCACCCCAGCCGTATGGTGGACATCAAGGAGCGCGACGGCCGCGTCTTCTACAAGTTCACAGTCCCGGGCTCCGCCGAGTACCTGACGCTGCGGGACGACCAGATCTGGCACATCCGCATGGCTCCGCTGACGACGGATGGTCTGCGGGGCCAGTACATGTGGGAAACCAGCCGCGAGACGTTCGGCCGGGCCCTCGCCGTCGAGAAGTTCGGATCGCTGTACTTCCGCAACGGCGGCGGGGGCGGCGGCATCCTTGAGCATCCCGGCACCTTCAAATCGAAGGAAGATCAACAGAACTTCCTTGAAGCTTGGCGCTCGGGCGGATCCGGACTCAACCGTCACTCCGATCGCCTGTTGCTGCAGGGCGTGAAATATACCCGCCAGACGGTCAATAATGACGAGGCGCAGTTTCTAGAGACCCTGAAAGAGGTCTCCGTGAAGCTCTGTCGGTTGTGGAACATGCCGCCGCACATGGTCGGCATCCTCGATCGAGCGACGTTCTCGAACATCGAGCAGCAGTCCACCGAATACGTCGTCTACACGCTCGCGCCCTACCTGGAAGCCATCGAGCAGTCGGCGGAGCGGGACCTGCTGATCGGTCCTGATCAGGACCGCTACTTCGTCGAGCACAACGTCGACGGACTGCTGCGCGGCGACTGGAAGACACGGTGGGCCGGCTACGCGCAAGGCCGCCAGTGGGGCTGGCTCAGCGTCAACGACATCCGCCGGCTGGAAAACATGCCGCCGATCGACGGCGGGGATTCGTATCTCGTTCCGACCAACATGGTTCCGGCCGACCAGATCCCGCCGCCGGCAGACGACGCACCGGCCGACCCTACGCCGCCACCTGCTCCGCCGGCGGCGGCTCCGAAACCCAAGCCACCATCCAGGAAGTAGGGTTGACCATGCCCGATCTCTCGACCCTGCTTTCGACGGCGGCGGCCCAGCTCCTGCTGGGGCTGTATGCGTCGGGCGAACGGCTGTTCGCCATCGATGAAGACCGGCTGGGGCACCTGGCCAAGGCTGAAGCCCAGGCCCGCGGGCCGTCGCATATCGCCATCCTGCCGCTGCATGGCGCCCTCGCCGCACGCGGTAGCGGGTCTATGGAGACCTTCCGCAACCGACTGAGCGCGGCCGCGGCGAACCCCGAGATTGGAGCGATCGTAATTGACGGCGACAGCCCCGGCGGCACCGTAGCCGGAACCGCCGAGACCGGCGCCGCCGTGAAGGCCGCCGCGCAGGTCAAGCCGGTCGTGGCGCTGGCCGACACGCTGGTGGCCTCCGCCGCGTACTGGATCTGCAGTCAGGCCTCACAGATCTGGATGACGCCCTCGGCCGAAGTCGGCTCCATCGGTGTGATCGGCGTGCACTTCGACGTCTCGTCGCTGCTGGAGACCAACGGCATCAAGCCGACCCTGATCAAGGCTGGCAAGTTCAAGGCCGAGCTGACCCCGTTCGAGCCGCTGACGCCGGAGGCGCGCGACAACGTCCAGGCGCAGGCCGACGCCAGCCACGCCGATTTCATCCGCGCCGTCGCCGAGGGCCGGAAGACCAGCATCGCCAACGTGGCGGACAATTACGGGCAGGGCCGGGTTCTGGGCGCCAACCGTGCTCTGGACCTGGGAATGGTCGACCGGATCGGCTCCATGGCCGACGTGCTCGCCAGCCTGCGCACCTCGACCGGGACCGTCCGCAGGCGGATGGCCCGCCGGACGTCGCTCGCCTTCGCCTGACACCCGCCTGGGCCTCTGGGCCCGGACCTTCACCGCTTACCACCATCTCCGCCTGTGCTCCGCCGGGGCCACAGGAGACGGAGCTCCTTTGCCTCGGCTTTACGGAGATCTTCGATGCCGAAGAATCTAAAGGAACTCCGCCAAGCCCGCGCGGACAAAGCCAAGCGCGGCGTGGCGGCCACTACCGAGTTCAACACGCTGAACGCGAAGGACGACCGCACCACCGAAGAGGAAGCCAAGATCGGCGCGCTTGGCGGCGAACTGGACACCCTCGAAGCCGAGGTTATTCAACTCGACAAGGACATCGTGGCCGAGGAAGCTTCGGCCCGCCGCAGCGGCCTGTTCTCGTCCGCCGCCCCGGCCGCTACGCTCATCCCGGCAAGCTCCACCGCGCGCACCGAAGAAGCCGACCCCGCCTTGACCGGCGGCTTCAAGAGCATGGCTGACTTCGCCGGCGCCGTCGTTCAGACCACGCTCGGCCATCACGACGTTCGTCTCGGCGCCACCACCTCGACCTACAATCAGAATGCTGGGGCGTCGGGTGAAGGCTACCTGGTCCCGCCGGAGTTCTCCAAGCAGGTCTGGGACATCGCCTTCGAAGACACCGACCTTCTGGGCATGGTTGCGCCTGAGCCGACGATGTCCAACGCCGTGTTCAAGCCGAAGGATGAAACCACACCCTGGGGCGCGGTGGGCGTCCAGGCCGTCTGGCGCTCGGAAGGCGCGCAGATGACCGCCACCAAGGTCAACGTCACCGGCGAGATGATGACCCTGCACGAGCTCTACGCCTTCTGCGCGGCCTCGTCCGAGGTGCTCGCCGATGGCCCGATGCTGCAGGATCGTCTGACCCGGCAAGCCGGCAACGCGATCAAGTGGCAGGCCTCGGACGCGATCATGTGGGGCAACGGCGTCGGCAAGCCCACGGGCTTCATGACGGCCCCATGCCTGATCACGCAGACCAAGGAGTCCGGCCAGGCGGCCGCCACCGTCGTGCTGGCCAACCTCTCCAAGATGGCGTCACGTGTCCTGCGCACCGGCGGCAGCCCGATCTGGATCATCAACGCCGACGTGATGCCGCAGCTCGTCGGCCTCACCTTGGGCAACGTTCCGGCTTATCTGCCGAACAATCAGCCCATCGTCGGCAGTCCCTGGGGCGGCTATCTGCTGGGCTACCCGGTGCTGTGGACCGAGCACGCCCAGACCCTGGGCACGGTCGGCGATATCGTCTGCGCCAACATGTCCGGCTACTACGCTGCGACGAAAGGCGGCGGGGTCGATTTCGCCACGTCGATCCACCTCTACTTCGACCAGAACCTGACGGCCTTCCGGTGGACCTTCCGCGTGGCTGGCCAGCCGTACCTGTCGGCGGCGGTCTCGCCCGCCCACGGCTCGACCACCAAGTCCCACTTCGTCGCCCTGCAAGCCCGCTAAGCGCCCGGCGGCCCCCAGCGGGCCGCCGGCCCTCGCCCCCTATTCGAAAGGAACTCCGGTCATGTACCCGAGCCTCAAGCCTTCTCAACGGGCGGCGATCGTCGCCGTCATCAGCCCGCAATCGGCGTCGTCCGTCCAGTCGTCCGGCTGGGTCGACGCGTCGAAGTTCCAACACCTCTTGGCGACGATCGTCGTCGGCGCCCTTGGCGCCTCGGCCACCGTGGACGCCAAGCTGCAGCAAGCCACCGACTCTTCGGGGACCGCCGCCAAGGATATCACCGGCAAATCGATCACTCAGCTGCTGAAGTCCACGCCCGATGACAACAAGCAGGCGGTGATCAACCTGCGGCAGGAAGAACTCGATATCGCCAACAACTTCAATTACGTGAAGTTGATGATCACCCCGGCGGTGGCGGCCAGTCTGATCTACGGCCAGCTCGAGGGCTTCGATCCCCGCTATGGCCCTGCGGACGGCTACGCTGCGACCACGGTCGCCCAAGTCGTCGCCTGACCCTGGAGGCGCGGTCCTTCGGGGCCGCGCCGCATCTTCAGCAGCGAGCGAAATCATGCCCATCCTGAACCTGGCGTCGCGGTTCCTGTACGACGTGGGCGGCGATTGCCGCCTGTTCGCGGCGGGATCGCAGAACCTGCCGGAACCCTACGCGTCGGCGGCCATTGCGGCCGGCTTGGCGGCGCCGGCTGCGGCGCCCGCCGAGGAACCCGCGCCGGCTCCCGCTCCGAAGCCCGCGCCGAAGGTGGCCGAGTCCCCGGAACCGCCCGCTGCGGCTGACGCCTGAGCTGCCGCATGTCGGTTCGCGTCATCACGCCGCCCACGGAGACAGTGACCGCGGTCGACGAAGCGAAACTGCATCTGCGGATCGACGCGTCAGACGAAGATGATCTCGTCGACGCGCTAACCTGGGCGGCCCAAGGCCAGATCGAGGCGACGACGCAGCGGCGCTACTGCGCGCAAGTCTTGGAGTGGGTGCGGGACTGCTGGGGTGACCAGATGGTTCTGCCGGTGGCGCCGGGGACTGACTGCAGCAAGATCACGGTCGTGAGCGTCAAGTATGTCGATACCACCGGGGCGCTGCAGACGCTGGATCCCAACCTCTATTGGGTTCGCCCGCACGGTCCGACGCTGGCTGTTGTCCGGCGCTGGTTTACGATCTGGCCCTGGCTCGGCGACGGCGCGGAGCGGGTGGTCATCCGCTTTTCGATCGCCAGCACCGCAGGCGACGCCCCGTTCACCGTCAAGGCCGCCGCCAAGCTGCTGATCGGCCACTTCTATGCTCACCGCGAAGCCGTCGTCGGCGTCGACAACCGCGACTCCTCCGCCCCCCTCCCCATCGGTGTCGAGCAGTTGCTCAATGCCGAACGCTGGGACTGACCCGCCATGTCCGACCACCACCCTGACGCCCCGGTCCGCGAGGTCCTGGCGGCGCAAGCCCTCGCCATCGACCGCCTCACCCAAACCCTCAGAAGGATCTCCGACGCCATGACCGTTCAGTCCGAAGCCGCTCTCGCCGCTGTTGGCGCCCTGGTGGCGGCCGCCCATACCGCAGCCGGCGAAATCACCCAGTTGAAGGCCGACAAGGCCGCGCTGCTCACCGAGAACGAGGGCCTGAGGGCCGCGGCCGAAGATCCGGCGGCGATGAAGACCATCATCGACAGCGCCAAGGCGGCCACCGTGGAGCTGACCGGCGAAGCGCCGGCGCTCCAGGGCCAGTCGGGCGAAGACCCGCAGCCCGAGCTGCAGCCCGAGGGCTGAGCCCCGCCGCCATCCATCCTGAAGGCAAGGCGAACGCCGTTCGCCTTGCACCCCCTCATCAAATTCTAGGAGACCATCATGGCCGACATCGTGGTAACCGCTGCCAGCGTCCTACCGGGCGCAGGCGCCGTCATCGCTCAGGGCACCGCCGGGGAAACCATCACCGCCGGCCAGGCCGTGGCGCTGAACAGCGCGACCGGGCTCTACATGAAAGCCGACGCCGACAACGCGACCGCGGCGTTGCGCGTCGCGGCCGGCATCGCACTGTGCGGCGCCTCCAACGGCCAGCCGATCTCGGTGCAGACTGCGGGCAAGGTGACGCTGAACGCCGCGCTGACGGCCTCCGAGCCGTTTTTCCTGAGCGCGACGGCTGGCGGCATCTGTCCGAAGGCCGATATCGCCACCGGCATGTACACCCAGCTGATCGGCATGGCGGACTCCACCACGGTGCTGAACCTCGGCTTCTGCTCCAGCGCCGCGGCGCACGCCTAAGCCATGCAGGCCGGCGACCTGGCCTGGCGGCTGCAGATCCTCCGCAAAGCCGTCACCCAGAACGCCCTCAACGAAGACGTCGAGACCTGGCCGGTGCTGGCCACGGTCTGGGCGTCCAAGGCGGACGTCAGCGATGGCGAGCGGGTGCGGGCCGAGGCGGTCTGGGCCAGCATCACCACCAGGTTCGTGATCCGGCGCTCGACGCTGACGGAATCGATCACGCCGCTGGACCGCGTCCAGTGCGATGGCCGGCCCTACAACGTGGTCGGCAAGAAGGACGTCGGCCCACGGCGCGAAGCCTTCGAACTGACCGCGGTGGCGCGGGCGGAGATCCCCAGTGGCTGAGCTCTTCAAGGTCGAGGGGCTGAAGGAGCTCGATGACGCCCTGTCTCTCCTTCCGGAGGCGACGGCGAAGAACATCCTGCGCCGGGTCGGCCGCCAGGCGCTGGAGCCGGTGGACGAAGCCTGGCGGGCCAACGCGCCGTACCTGACCGGCGCCCTCGCCGACAGCGGCGCGATCGGCTCGAAGCTCTCCCGCCGGCAACGCGCACTGCACCAGTCGGAGTCGACGGTCGAGGTGTTCGCCGGCCCGGGTCCGAACCCGCAGGCGATCCAGGACGAGTTCGGCAACCAGCACCAGCACGCCCAGCCGTTCCTCACCCCGGCCTGGGAGGGCAACAAGGCCAAGGTGCTGGACATCGTGAAGCAGCTGCTGCGGGTCGAGATCGACAAGGCCGCGGCCCGCGCGGCGCGCAAGGCGGCGCGGCTGATCGCGAAGAACGGAGGGTGAGCGATGACGCAGATAACCGTGACCTTCTCTCTGGAAACCGAGCTCATGGCGGACGTGCTCGACGCCCTTCAAAGGGCGGCGCATGCCATCGTCCGTCGCCACGGCGCGGCGTTTCGCAGGCTGGATCGGAAGATCAGCGCGATCGTAGAGGGCGTCTCGCCGATCGACGCTCCAACGCTGCAATACCTGGGCGATGGCCGGTTCGTGCTGATCCCGCCCCGGCAGCTCATGGATATCGTCAATGAGGCGCACAGCCTCGGCGTGATCTGACGTGGAAGAGCTGCTGGTCGCCTACCTCCTGGCCAACGCCGGGCTCGCGGCGCTGGCCGGGACCCAGATTAAGTGGGCGGTGCTGCCGCAGGGCGGGACCCTGCCGGCGGTGGCGATGATCGAGGCCGGGGCCAGGCGGACCCGCTCGCTCGACGGCCGCGACAAGCTCACCGGCTACCGCATCCGGTTCAGTTGCTGGGGCGAGACTTTCGCCTCCGCGGTGGCCACGAAGCGGGCGCTGATCGTGGCGCTGGACGGGCTGCGCGCCGCGCCGTTCCGCGGCGTCGATCTGCAGGGCGACATGCCGAGCCTGGTGGACGCCGCCACGGATGGTCCAGCCGCCAGCAACGGCTCCGACATCTTCCACCGCGCCGGCTTCGACGCGCTGATCTGGTTCGAAGACCAGTTCTGAATCCCTGAATTTCCCGCCGGCCCAGGCCTGGCGAGGCGCCCCAACCCGCCCTTCGGCAAGGCGAAAGGCCCGTCGCGATGACGCGCCCATCCTTCAAATGGAGCCTCCACCATGACGACGGCCATCATCGGCTATGGGTCTACGTTCTCGGTCGAGACGGCCCCCGGCTCCGGCAGCTACACCGCGCTTGGCGAAGTGACGGACATCACGCCGCCGAACAACCAGATCGACCAGATCGAAGCGACGCACATGGCCTCGCCGGGCCGGGTGAAGGAGTTCATTCCGGGTCTGACCGACCTTGGCGACATGACCGTGGCGATGAACTACGTGCCGTCCAACGCGACGGACACCTTCCTGCTGGCGTGGCGCGCGGACGGCACCACCCGCGCCTGCAAGATCACCTACCCCAACGCCCACACCGACGTGTTCCAGGGCTTCCTGAAGGGCTACGCGCCGACCCTACAGACCGCGGCCAAGGCCTCGGCCACGCTGACGGTCCGCGTCGCTGGCGCCGTGACCCGCGTCTAGCATGGTCAGCTCGCTCAAAGGTGAGACCGGCTTCAGTATCGAGGGTCAGGAGTTTGTCCTGGTCTTCGACGTCTATGGCCTGTCGGCAATGGAGGGTCGCCTGGAACTGAGCGCCGGCGAGGTCGTCGCCAAGCTCAGCCAGAACCCGCCGCTGAAGCTGATCGCCGCGGTGCTGTGGACCGGCTTGCGCGAGCGCCACCCGAACATCACCGAGGAGGACGCCATGGCGTTCATCCCGCACATGGGGACGATCATCAAGGCGGTGACGCTGTGCATCAACGCCATCTCCAGCGTGTTCCCGACCGCCGGGGAGGGCGATGACGCGGACCCTCGGAAAGCGGCGGCCGATGGGACTGGCTCGGGCTATTCCGCACCTGGTGCCGTCTCCGCGTCGGTCCGCCGGACGCGTTCTGGAAGCAAACCCCGCGCCTCCTCGACATAGCCCTGACCGCGGCGCTGGACGCCATGGACGATGACCGGCGGCAGGGGATGACCGAGGCATATTATTCCGGCGTCATCGCCAAGTCGGCGAAAACCCCGCCGCTGGAGGATTTCCTGCCGAAGAAGCGGGCGGAAAAGGCCAGGCCTCCTGCCGAGCCCAAGACACCGGAGCAGCTGCAGGCGGTGATGTTCCAGTGGGCGTTCGCGACCGCCACGCTGCAGTGAGGGAGTGGACAACCGCAAGCGGTGCATTACCTATAGGCGATGCGCTGCTGGGCTGTATTCGGATTGGTGCTGCTAGGAATTTCACCAGAGGCCGCTGCGGCTAGCAATGCTCTGCGCATTGAAAGCCGCGTCTATGAGGCGGAAGGCGAGCCTTCCGGCCTAGCCCGTCGCGCCGTTGTCTGTATCGGGCAGATCGTCAAGCCTGGCCTAATCACAGCGCCCACCATTGTCGCGACGGACATTGCGGGCGGGACGGTCGTCGCCAATAGTTCGTTCCATTTTGATGATTTGCATTTCTTCTCGACCCCTTACACCGTCCGCTCAACGATGACGTTCGAGGCGAAGTCGGGACGCTTCCGTATCGTTCACACCGATACGGCGGTGCTGGACGAATCCGCGCTAGATCTCGGATGGGCGCCGGCCTACCAAAACGTCAAGCTTTACGGCGCCATAGAGGGCCGTCTCCAGAGCCTCAGTGGTCAGGTTGCCGCTTGCGTGAAGGCCGTGCCCGCCGACTGGTGAGACGCCCGGCGGCCCTAGGGGAAACCGGGTAGCGTCGGCATCGCGGTGGCTTGCTGATCGGCCGCGTGGACGATGAAGATGGCCATCCCCAGGCACCCGATGAACGTCAGCAGGCCGATCAGCTTGACGGCGGACTTCTCCGCCTCCGGCGCCATAAGCGCGATCTGAAATGAAATGCAGCCCAAGGCGACAACGCCCGCTGCGCAAATCCAGATCAAGATCTCCAGCATCTGCTCTCGCCTCTCCGTGACTGGGCGGCCCGGTCGCTACGAAATAGGTGTAGTCGCGGGTCGTCTTGGTTTTTGGGTATTTGCCGTCACGCGCGCTCCATGTCGCCGACCAATGCGGCGGCCGGGATGCGCCATTCGCGGGCCAGCAGGCGGATATTGTCGAGCGTCAACTCACGCTTTCCGTTCATGATCTCGGAGGCGCGAGAACGGGATCCAAGCAGGCCGGCCAGGTCCTTCTGGGTGCGGTCGCCTTGCTCCATCATGAACTTGAGCATGTCCAGTGGAGCGACGCGGGTCGCCGGATAGATCTTTTCCTCGTACTTGTGGACAAGGACCGCGAGGATTTCGAGGCGGTCGCCATCGTCGGTCCCGACCTCCGCGTTCCAAAGGCGGTCGATTTCGCGCAGCGCGGCTTCGTGGTCCGCATCGCTACGAATGGGTTGGATTTCCATAGCTGTGCTCCTCAGAACTGGGCGACGGTGGCGGCGTCGATGCGGTCGTATTCCGCATGCGTGCCGATGAACTTCACGAACGCCCACTGGCGCCCGAAATTGAACGAAACGATCAGGCGGTAGTCTCCGCCCGATATTTGAAACCGCGCACGGTCTCCATTGATCGCCTTCGAATTGGCGAAAGCGCGGACCACTTCGTCCATCGTGGCCCACTCGCCCGCCCGAAGAGCAACGATCCAGCGATCAACCGAACTCGTCACCACCGGATGCTTGGCGGCGTAGCGGCGAAGGGTGCGTTCGGTGACCAAGTGCATGAACACTTTATACCCTGTTCCCAATTTTGGAACAAGCGATTTGTTCCAAAACGTGGAACGTCTGGGCTGTGCGGGTGACCCACCGTCCCATCCCCAACCAACGCGCGCACCGACGCAATTTCCTGGGAGCGGCGAATGAGCGTATCCGACGCGGCCGTGATCGGCGCCCTGCGGGTCAGCCTGGGCCTGGACTCGGCTCAGTTCGAAGCCGGCCTCAAGGGCGCGCGCGAGAAACTGGGCGGGTTCAAGCACGACATCGAGAAGATCGACCTCGGCGGCGCTCTGAAATCCGTCTTCGACACCTCGCGGGTGAAGTTGTTCGAAGAGGGCGCGGTTCAGCTCCGTGTATTCGGCAGCGCGCTGGAAAAGCTGGGCGGGATCGGCATCGCGGCCGGCGTGGCGATCGGCGGCGCAGCCTTGGCCTTCGAGGAGGCGAAGAAGGCGTTCGAGTCCGGTGACGCAATCTACAAGGCGGCGGAGCGTCTTCACGTCACGACGGACGCCCTGCAGGAGTTCAGGCTCGCCACCCGCGCGGCGGGCGGCGACATGGCCGGGGCCGACGCCGCCATCGGGGACTTCAGCGTCACGCTCGGCAAGGCGTCGGCGGGGCTGCCCAAATCCTTGCGGGCGTTCCAGGAACTGTTCGGCAAGAACTTCACCGCCGACGATGTGAAGCGGCTCGGCGACACCGGCGAGGCGCTGCAGACCATCACCGACAAGATCGCGAAGCTGGGCAGCAACACCCAGAAGGACGCGGTCATTCAGCAGCTCGGCCTGGAGGGCATGAAGCCGCTGATCGAGGGCGGCTCCGAAGCGATGGCGCATTTCCTCGAGGAGGCGAAGGCCTCCGGGCAGGTGATGGACAGCGGGGTGCTGAAGCACGCCCATGAAATGAACGATCAGTTCGAAAAGCTGACCGGCCGGATCGGCGTCGACCTCAAATCCGCGTTCGTCGAGCTCGGCCCCGCCCTGCTCAAGATCGTGGGCGCTGCGGCCTCGCTGGCCGACGAGATCGCCAAGATCGTCGATGCTCTGTCCAGCATCGAGAACAAAACGACGGCGGGCCTCAAGTCGAACATCGTCAACGCCTCGCAGCAACGCGACGACCTGGTGGCGAAATTCGGTCCCGAGACCTTCAAGGCGTCGCCGCAGCGCCGTGGCGTCCAGGTCACCTTCGACAGCCTGAGCAAGATCATCGAGGAGTCCGGCGCCGAACTGTCCGTCCGGGCCAAGGACCAGCCGGCGGCGAGCGGCACGGCCAACCTGATCGATACGACCAAGCATCATCAAAAAACCGACCAGTCCGACACGGCGATCGATGCAGCGGTGAAGGCGGAGCTTGCGGCCCGGCTCGCCCTGACCGGCGACATCAACGAGATCGCCCGCATCAAGGGACTCGAGATCGACGCCGAGACCCGGGCCGCGCGCGACCGGCTCGCCCAGCAAGTGAAGTCCGGCAGCGTGAAGCCCGCTGCGGCGGCGAAGATCTCCGATCTGATCCAGGCCACGGACGACGAGAAAAAGCAGGCCCTCGCCCGCGAAACGGTGACGAAGCTCGATCAGCAGGAGATCGCCCAGCGCCAGACGACGGCCAGCTATACCGACAAGATCGCATCGATCACGGCGGGGCTGGCCTCGAGCGCCGCCGCGCGCAACACCATCGAGACCAGGCGCCTGGCCAGCGACCAGGCCGACGAGACGGACCGGGTCTCGCGGGAGACCGCCGAAAGGGTCACCGCCGGCGAAATCGACGAAGCGGAACGCCAGCGCCGCCTGGCGCTGCTCGCCCAGGCTCAGAGCGCCGAGCAGGACGCGCAGGCGCAGCAGAACCGCCGGCGCCTGTCCGACGAAGCCGCCGCCAAGGACAAGGACGCCCTCGCCCTCCAGACGGACATCCTCTCCGCCCAGGCCGCGTTGACCCAATCCGGCTTCGCGCGCGCCGTCATCGAGCAGAAGATCCTCCTCTTGCAGCAGGAAGAGGAGCGCCAGCACGTCGAACTGGTCGCCAACCGGGGGCTGGAGCTCGGCTACTCGGCCGAGGAGGTGCGGGCCGCGAAAGACCGGCTGGCGGCCCTGCCGAAGATCCAGGCGGATCAGCGGCGGCTCGCCGCGCAAAATATCAGCCTCGTCGATGCTGTAAGCGAGGCCATCAACGCGGTTGGCAACTTTAAGTCGGCCATCTCCAACCACGATTGGGCTGGGATCTTCAACAGTCTCCAGCAGACCATTGAACTGATCAGGTCGTCGTTCAAGGCGAACGGGTTGCTCGGCGGCCTCGCCACCGCCGGAACAGTGGCCGGATCGCTGATTGGTGGGAGAACCGGTAACGCCATCGGTGCAGGGGCCGGCATCGCCGGGCTCGGCATCGCCGCAGGCGGCTATCTGGCGTCCAGCGCCCTGGGGGCTTCTGCCGCCGCCGCCGTTGGTCAGGCCGCGTTGCTGGGCACCAGCGCCGGCCTCGCGCCGCTGGTGGGCACCCTTGCGGCGGCGCTGCCGGTGATCGGTATCGTGGCCGGCGCGGCGGTGCTGCTCTCGTCGCTGCTCGGCGGCAAGCCGACCAACGCCGGCGCCGGCATCGACCTGACCACGGGCGCGCTCAGCGGCGACAAGCGTACCTCGGAGACTGAACAGGCCGCCAAGACGGCGGCGGACGCGATCCTGCAGGGCGAGACGGCCCTGAAGGCGGCCGGCATCACCCTCGGCCAGACGATCACCGGCCTGGTGGTCGGCACCCGCGACCAGTCGCAGATCTACACCTCGGCCGGCAAGACGCTGAAGACCGCGGTGGGCGACGGCGCGGCGGCGGTAGAGGCGGCGCTGAAGGCCACGCTGGAGGGCGCGACCTACGTCGACGACACCCAGAAGAAGCTCGTCGAGTCGATGCTGGCGACCGGCAAGAGCTTCGACGAGATCAACACCGCTCTGCAAGGCTTCGCCGCCGCCCAGACCCTGAAGCAGGCCCTATCCGACGCCATCCTCCAGATCACCGATCCGCAGGCCTACGACCTTTCCCAGGTCCAGAAGAACATCGACGACCAGGCCAAGCAGTTCCAGGCCGCCGCCGACGCGGGCTACATCACCGCCGACGCCCTCGCCGGCCTGACCACCCAGCTGGCGACTCTCAAGGGCCTGCAGATCGACCAGGTGATGGCGAAGTACGCCAGCGCCATCGACCAGGCCGCGCAGAGCGCCGTCGACAACGCCCGCGGCGTCCTGCAGACCGCCTATGACGCCCAGGCCTCGGCGATCCAGGGGTCCATCAACCAGTTCCAGTCGCTGGCCGACGCGCTCGCGGCCTACCAGGACACGCTGACGGGGCAGGGGGCCACGCCCGCGGCCAATTTCGAGCAGCTGAAGCGCGACTTCCAGAACACCTCGAGCCTGGCTGCCCAGGGCGATCCGGGTGCGTTGGGCAGGCTGCAATCGGTCTCCGACGCCTATCTGAGGGCCGCCCAGGCCGTCGAACCCACGGCGGAGGCCTACGCCAAGGATCTTGCCGCGGTGCGCCGGTCGGTCTCCGACGCGCTGAAGGCCGACGAGGCGCAGATCAATTACCAGAGGGCCCAGCTCGACGCCCTGAACAAGGAAGTCGACGGCCTGCTGACGGTGAACACCAGCGTGCTGTCGGTGAGGGACGCCGTGGTGGCGCTGCAGGCCGCCCTGGCGGCGCTGGGCTCCAGGGGGGCCGCCGCCGGCGTTCCCGCGTCCTTCGGCCAGCCGGGCACGGCGCAGTTCGCGGTGAGCGCCCTGGCGGCGCTGGGCCCGACGGCCGCCGCCGGGCCGTTCGACGCGGGCAAATACCTCGCCGACAACAAGGACGTGGCCAAATACGCCGCCGACCACGGGCTGGATCCTGCAGCCTTCGCCGCCCAGCACTACGCCGGCACCGGCCAGTTCGAGATCGCCGCCGGCCTGCGCAAGTTCGCCGGCGGCGGCCAGTTTAAGGTCGGCGGCGTCGGCGGCGTGGACAGCCAGCTGGTGCAGTTCATGGCCAGCCCGAACGAGACGGTGACGGTCGCTAATCCGGGGCAGGATTGGGGCGGGACCGGGAGTGCGGCGATGGCCGGAGCGATCGCCCAGCTTTCCCAGCGGATCGCGGCCAACGAGACGCACGCCGCCAAGACCGCCAGACGCATCGACGACCTGTTCCTTCTGATGCGCCGGGTGACCCGCGACGGGGATTCGCTGGTGACGGTCGCCGCCTGATGCGCGTCCTGCCGCCGCTCACGATCACCGACGCATTGCTGACCTCGTCCACCGTCCCTGAACTCGCCCCTGCGGCCTATGCGGGCGGCACGACCTACGCCCTGGGCGATCAGGTCAGCGTCGCCGCCGGGCTGATCCTCACCGTCTACCAGTCGCTGCAGGCCGGCAACGTCGGCCACACTCCGGCCTCCTCGCCGACATGGTGGGTGTCGCTGGGCACGACTTACGCGCCCTGGAGCTCCGGAACGACCTACGCTGTGGGCGATGTCGTGCTCGATGCGACGAACCACGTCGAATACACCAGCCTCGCCGCCTCGAACCTCAACCACGCCGTGACCGACACGGCCTGGTGGTTGTCGGCCACCTCAAACCGCTGGCGGATGTTCGATCTGCTGCGCAACACCGGCGCCACCGGTCCGTCGCCGATGACGGTGGTGATCACGCCCGGCCAGCGGATCGACTCCGTTGGCCTGGTCGGTCTGGTCGCCGACAGCGCAACCGTCACCCTCACCGTCGCCGGGATGACCGTCTATTCCAAGACGATCAACCTGTCGTCGCGCAACACCACCAGCTGGTACACCTACTTCTTCGGCGCGTTCACCTTCAAGTCCGTCGTCGGCCTGTTCGACCTGCCGCCCTACACCAACGGCGTGGTCTCGGTGACCCTGACACGGGCCGGCGGCCTCGTTACCTGCGGCGGCTTGCTGGTCGGGACCTCGGTCTATCTGGGCCGCACGCTCTACAACCCCGACAATGATGCGCTGAACTTCTCGACCATCGACCGAGACCTGTTCGGCAACGCCACGCTGGTGCAGCGCCGGACGGTCCCCAAGGTCAACGTCCAGATCCGCGCGACCAAGGCCAGCGTCAACAGCGCCATCGCCCTGCGCACGCTGCTGAACGCCGTGCCAGCGCTGTGGTCGGGCCTCGACGACAGTGAGGACGCCTATTTCGAGCCCCTACTGATCCTGGGCGTCTACAAGCGGTTCACCGTCAACATGGACCTGCCCGACTACGCCCTGATTACGTTGGAATTAGAGGAAGTGTAGCCCGTGCCGACGCTGACCACGCCTCCCTCCAGCAGCGATCCGACCACCTTCGACGCCCGCGGTGACGCCTTTCTGGGCGAGCTCCCGGCCTTCGAGGTGGAAATGCTGGCGGTCGGCGCCCAGGCGACCGCCGACGCCGCCACGGCTTCTGCCGCCTCCGCGTCCGCGGCGGCCAACGCCACCATCGCCAGTAACGCCGCCTCGGCCGCCGCGGCCAGCGCCACGACGCAGACCACCTCCGCCACCAGCCTGACGATCACCAACGGCGCCTCGCGGACCTTCCTGGGCGTCTCGGGAAGCCTGACCCTGGTCAAGGGCATGTACATGCTGGCCGCCTCCTCGGCCAATCCCGACACCTACTGGATGTCGGGCCGGGTGCTGAGCTATTCCGGCACGACGCTCGTGGTCTCCATGGACAACGCCTATGTAGCGAACCTGGGGGCGGCCAGGGCCGACTGGGTCATTTCCCTCGCAGTGGCCGGCGGGCGCCCCTCCGCGGTCCCGGCGGATGTCTATGCGGCCACGGCCGGCGTGTCCCTGGACCCGGCCACGCTGATCGCGGGGACGGCCCCGCAATCGGTCACCTATGCCTCGACCATCGCCTGGGACGTCGCCACCAAGGGCTATTCGATCAAGGCGACGCTGACCGGCGACATCGTCATCGGCGCGCCCTCGGTGCTGCGCGACGGGATGACCTATCGCATCAAGCTGAAGCAGGACGGGGCCGGCGGCCACGCCCCGACCTTCAACGCCATCTACAACTGGGGCGACGCCGGCGTGCCGGACGTCAATACCGGCGCGAATGTCGTCTCGATCTTCGCGGGCGACTATGACGCCGACGACGGCGTGATCTACATGAACCATCGCCGCGGGGCCTAGATGTTCCCGTTCTTCCAGCCGTGTCTGCTCGCGGGCGCCGGCTTCACGCGGCCATCGACTCCCGTCGCCGGCGGCGCCCGCAACAACGCCACGGAGAGCACCGCGCTCAATCTCGCCGGCGCGGCGGTCGGCGATTACATCCTGTTCTTCGCCGTCGCGGCTGCGGCGACGATCTCCGGCGGCGACGGGGCCTGGGAAATCGCCAGCACGCCGATCCGCAAGCTCAGCAAGCGGCTGACGGCGGCCGATCTGGCGGCCGGCGCGCTCACCTGCGGTTTCTACCCGTGGGCGTTCGCCGTCTACCGCAAGCCTCGCGGGCATCAACAGGCGGCTACCGCCACCGTCGCCAACGCCGACCTGGTCGTCCCCGGGTTTAGCAAGAGCAGCCACTCGGCCGGCGTCGTCGCGGCCGTGCACACCTCGGGGCCGTTTACGGCGCTGGCCGCGCCAAGCGGATGGACGGCGCGGCAGACCGCGGCGGATGGCGGCGGGTTCGCCTACGACGTGATCGCCATCTACGACCTGCTGTCGCCGGGGATCTACGTCAACGGGACGTCGGTGACGTTCACTCCGGGCACGGGCAAGGCGCTGACCGGCTGCCTGGAGGAGCTACTGAACTCCGGCTCAGGCGGCGGCGCAGGCCCCGGCGGTCCGGAAGGGACCACCGACTTTTCCGAAGCCGGCAACCCACTGATGGGCGTCTAACGTTTCCACTCTGAAAGGCTCCATGATGAAGCACCTCCGGTCCCTCGGAGCGCGGGCGCTTGCGTGTCTGGCGCTCGCCTTCGCCAGCCCGGCGCTGGCCGACAACCAGACCGCCAAGAACGCCAGTTCGACGACCTTCTCCTTTTGCACGAAGACGGTGGCCGGCGTCGAACACTACTGCCATGTGGCGGAGGGCTACACCGGCTCGGCCTATGTGCCGTTCCTGGTCGACTCGGCCGGCCGGCTGAACATCAACGTCAATGGCTCCGTGACGGTCGTCGGCGGCGCGGCGAGCGGCTCGCCGCCGTCCGGCAACCCGAACCTGATCGCCGGCTCGGACGGGACCGCCGTGCACACCATCGGAGCGTACATCCCAGGCGACGCCTTCTCGACCGCGCCCTACGGCATCGCCACCACCGGCCGCAACATGGTCTACAACGGGACCAGCTGGGACATGCAGCGGGCCGCGGCGCACGGCTATAACGCCACGGGGATAGGCCTGACCGCCGCCGCCCTGACGGCCGAGTTCGACGACGTTTCGCCCACCACCGTCACCGAGAACCAGTTCGGCACGGTGCGGATGAACGCCGACCGCGCCTTGTATGTGGCCAGCGATCCGGCCGCCCCGATCGTCATCGCCTCGACGGTCGCCAACCCGGCCTCCACCCTCACCCGGCCGGCCGACACCACGCCCTACGCCGCCAACGACCTGGTGGCCTCGTCCACCACGGCGGGCTCCGTGACGGTCCCCAGCTTCACCGCGACCCGGGTCGCCGCCGGCTCCTTCCGCGTGGCCGAGCTGCGGCTGGCCAGCAACCACACCACCGGCCTTTCCGGCGTGCAGGTGACGGTGCGG
>NZ_DASXYF010000003.1:0-14798 GCF_036502675.1 Phenylobacterium sp. | reverse complement strand
CCCCTGGCTGAAGTCGGCGATGCGGATGCCACGATAGGCGGACACGTGCGGCTGCCTTCCCTGCCCCGCCGCATGAAACCTGGGCGGCGCCGGTTCGGCAAGCGCGCCCGTCTACAGGCGCAGGACCGTGGTCTCGACGACCGGACGGCGGCCCCAGATGCGCTGGCTGGCCTTCTTGACCGCCCGCGACATGGCGGCCTCGACGGTCTCGTCCATCTCGCGGTCCTCGCCCTTCAGGCGGTCCAGCGCCTGCTCGGCCTCGTCGGCCAGGTCGTCGAGGATGTCGTCCAGCGGATAGTCGGGCTCCGACGGCAGGCCAAGCGCGCGGACCTGCGGCCCCGAGGCGATCCGGCTGTTGCCGTCCAGAACGACGGAGACCGCCAGCATGCCGTTGGAGGCGGCGTGGCGGCGTTCGCGCAAGGCGTCGCCGTTCTCCACCGTCACCATGCCGCCATCGACGTAGAGGCGGCCGGCCTGGACCTCGTCGATGATGCCGGCGCGGCCGGGGGCCAGGCGGACCATGTCGCCGTTGCGCGGAGCGATGGCCTGGGACACCTGCAGGTCGCGGGCGAAGTTGCAGTGCTCCAGCAGGTGGCGGCGCTCGCCGTGGGTCGGCACCGCGATGCGCGGCCGGGCCCACTGGTACATCTGCTTCAGCTCGTCCCGGCACGGGTGGCCGGAAACGTGGATGCCCGGATGGTCGCGCTCGGTGAAGAGGCGCACGCCACGGTCGGCGAGCTTGTTCTGCAGGTTGCGGATCGGGATGTCGTTGCCCGGAATGATCCGCGAAGAGAAGACGCAGGCGTCGCCGGCGCCCAGGCTGACGTGCGGATGGGTGCCGTCGGCGATCCGCGACAAGGCCGCCCTGCCCTCGCCCTGGCTGCCGGTACAGAGGAACAGCACCTTCTCGGGCGGGAATTTCTTGGCCTCGCTGTCGTCGAGGAAGGGCTGCAGACCCTCCATCAGCCCAACCGACTTCGCCGCCGCCGACATCCGGTGCATCGAGCGGCCGGCCAGGCAGACGCGGCGGCCGTTGGCCTCGGCGGCGCGGGCGATGGAGTCCATCCGGGCGACGTTGGAGGCGAAGCAGGCCACCGCCACCTTGCCGGTCAGGCCGGCGATCAGCGGCAGGAGCGCCGCGCGAACGTCGGCTTCCGAGCCGGCGCTGCCGTCGACGAACACGTTGGTGGAGTCGCAGACCATGGCCAGCACTCCCTCGTCGCCAAGCTTGCGGATGGCGTCCTGGTCGGTGACCCCGCCCAGCAGCGGGTCCGGGTCGATCTTCCAGTCGCCGGTGTGCAGCACGATGCCCAGGGGCGTGCGGATCGCCAGGCCGTTGGGCTCGGGGATCGAGTGGGTCAGCGTGATCAGCTCGAGCTCGAAGGGGCCGAGCTCGATCTTCCCGCCCAGCGGCACCTCGGTGATCTCCGCCTCGTCCAGCAGGTCCTTCTCGCGTAGCTTCTCGCGCAGCAGGAAGGCGGTGAACGGGGTGGCGTAGAGCGGCGCGCGCAGCTTCGGCCACAGCCAGGCCACGGCGCCGATGTGGTCTTCATGGGCGTGGGTCAGCACGATGCCCAGGACGTCCTTGGCGTGCGCCTCGATGAACTCGGGGTCCGGCAGGATGATTTCGACGCCGGGCGTGGTCTGGTCGCCGAAGGTCACGCCCAGGTCGACCACGATCCACTTGCGCGCGTGCGGCGGGCCGAAGCCGTAGAGGTTGAAATTCATGCCGATCTCGTTCGACCCGCCGAGCGGCAGGAAGACGAGCTCGTCGTCGGGACGGGGAGCTCGGGTCATTGCGGCTTCCGGGTGTTGCGCTCGTAGATCTCAAGCATTCCCCGGATGGTCAGGTCCGGATCGAAGTGATCGATGGACATCGTCGCCCCATGAAACAGCGAGGCGACGCCCCCGGTTGCGACGACGGTCATCGGCTTCTCCCATTCAGCCTTGATGCGGGCGATCAGCCCCTCGATCAGCGCCACGTAGCCCCAGAACACTCCGGTCTGCATGGCGCCCACCGTATCCTTGCCGATCACCCGCTGCGGCTTCTGGATCGCGACGCGCGGCAGCTTGGCGGCGTGGGTGTGCAGCGCCTCCATGGAGAGGTTGATGCCGGGCGCGATGGCGCAGCCTTCCAGCCCGCCGTCGGCGCCCACAACGTCGAAGGTGGTGGCGGTGCCGCTGTCGATGACGATCAGGTCGCCGGCATAGACCTTGTGCGCGCCGATGGCGTTGACCAGCCGGTCTGCGCCGGCCTCCGACGGCTTGTCGATGCGCACGGGGATGCCGAGGTCGGTGTTCTCGCCGATCACCAGCGGCTCCACGTGCAGGTAGCGGCGGGACAGGTTGCGCAGGTTGAAGATCGACTGCGGCACCACGCTGGAAATGATGCAGGCGTTCAGCACGCCGAACTGCAGGCCGTTCATCGCCAGCAGCTGGGAGAGCCAGACGGCGTATTCGTCGGCGGTGCGGGTGGAATCGGTGGCCGCCCGCCACTGGGCGATCCAGCTCGCGCCGTCGTGCACGGCGAAGAGCGTGTTGGTGTTGCCCTGCTCGATGGCCAGCAGCATCCCTCAGGCTCCCGCGAAAAACACGTCGCCAGCCGTTATGCGCGCGAGGCGGCCGTCGTCCAACCTGAGCCGCAGCGCGCCGTCCGGATCCAGACCTTCGGCGACGCCTTTCAGGGCGCCGGAAGCGAGCCTGGCCTCGCAAGGCCGGCCCAGGCCATGCGCCCGTTCCGTCCAGGCCGCGGCGATAGGCGCGAAGCCCGCGGCCTCCCAGGCCGCGCGCCGGCGCTCGAAGGCGGCCGCCAGGATCTCCAGCGCGTCGAGCGGCGCGGGCGGGGGGCCGGCCATGTGATCGGCGAAGGCGGTGGCGGGGCGTTCCACGTCCGCCGGCGCGCGGGCGAGGTTCACGCCGACCCCCACGGCCAGCCACAGGCCGCCCCCGGCGCGGACGCCGGACTCCACCAGGATGCCCGCGGCCTTGAGGCCGTGGACCAGCAGGTCGTTGGGCCACTTCAGGCCGGCGGCGCCGGGACCGAGGCAGGTCTCGGCGAGGTCGGCCGCCGCCAGCGCCGCCACGAAGGAGACCTGGGCCGCTTCCGCCGGCGGCCTGGCCGAGGTCATCAGCAGGGTGGCGGCGAGGTTTCCCTCGCCGGTCGACCAGGCCCGGCCGCGCCGGCCGCGGCCCTGCGTCTGGACGCGGGCGGCGATCCACACCGGGCCGCCGTCGCCGGCCTCGGCGCGCCGCCGCGCCTCGGCGTTGGTGGAATCGAGCACGTCGTAGGCTTCGATCGGCGGATGGGCCACGTCAGACCAGGCCGAAGGCGGCGGCGGCGGCGGCTGCGAGCGGGTCCAGGACAACGAGCGCTCCCATCACCAGCGGAAAGGAGAAGAGGGCCAGGCCGATGGCGATGGCCTGCGCCTCGGCCGGCGGGGCGTCGGTCGCCCCGGGGGCGGGATCGAACCACATCACCTTGATCAGGCGCAGGTAGTAATAGGCCGCCACCACGCTGCCCACGAGGCCCAGCACCGCCGGGATCGCCAGGCCCGCGCCCAGAGCCGCCTTGAAGACGTAGAACTTGGCCCAGAAGCCGGAGAACGGCGGCAGGCCCAGGGCCGACAGCGAGAACACCGTCATCGCCAGCGCGATGCCGGGCCGCTCCCGGAAGAGGCCGGCCATGTCGTCCATGGTCTCCATATCCCGGCCCTCGCGCGACAGGGCGGCCAGGCAGGCGAAGAAGCCGGTCACGTCCACCATGTAGAGGACCATGAACACCAGCATGGACTGGACGCCCTGGGCGTTGCCGGCCGCCAGGCCCAGGATCGCATAACCGACGTTGGCGATGGAGGAATAGGCCCACAGCCGTTTGAGGTTCCGCTGGGCGAGGCCCGCGAAGGCGCCTACGGCGACCGACGCCAGCGCGATCAGCACCAGCACCTGACTCCACTGCTCGATGGCTCCGGCGAAGCCCTCGGCGAGGACCCGGGCGAACAGCACCATGGCGGCGAGCTTCGGCGCGGCGGCGAAGAAGGCCACCACGGGCGTCGGGGCGCCTTCATAGACGTCCGGCGTCCACATGTGGAAGGGCGCGGCGGAGACCTTGAAGGCCAGGCCGCAGATCAGGAACACCAGGCCGAACAGCACGCCGGTCCCCGCGCCGCTCTTCACCGCCACGGCGATGTCGGCGAACAGGGTCGAGCCCGCGAAGCCGTAGATCAGCGACGCGCCGTAGAGCAGCAGGCCGGAGGAGAGCGCGCCCAGCACGAAGTACTTCAGCCCCGCCTCCGAGGCCCGCGCGTCGTCGCGGCGCATGGCGGCCAGGACATAGAGCGCCAGCGACTGCAGCTCGACCCCCACATAGAGCGAGATCAGGTCGTCGGCGGAGGTCATCATCCCCATGCCGAGGGCGGCCAGCAGGATCAGCACCGGGAACTCGAAGTTGTGCACGCCGCGCCGCTCGAACCAGCGCTGGCCCAGCGGAACGCAGATGGCGCTGGCGGTATAGATCGCCACCTTGGCGAAGGCCGAGGCCTGGTCGGCCACCAGGCCGCCCGCGAAGCCGCGCCCCAGGGGGCCGGTGGCCGCGGCGACGGCGGCGGCGGCCAGCGCCGCCATGGCCGCCAGGGTGAACGCCGCGCCGGTCCTGGGCTGGAAGGCGCCCCAGAGCAGCAACAGCAGGGCGGCGCCGGCCAGGATCAGCTCGGGCAGGGCCAGGCCCAGGTCGTAGGAGAACGTCATCGGCAAAGCCCCCTCACCCGCCGGCCGCGGCGGCGTAGGCCGCGACCAGGTGATCCACCGACGACTGGGTGAGGTCGAAGATCAGGGACGGCTGCACGCCGAGCACCAAGGTGGCGGCGACCAGCGGCACGAAGATCGCCGTCTCGCGCCATTCCAGGTCGGTGATCCGGGCCAGCGCCGGATTGGAGATCTCGCCGAAGATCACCCGGCGATAGAGCGTCAGGGCGTAGACCGCCGAGAGGATCACGCCGGTGGCGGCGATCAGCGCCGTCCAGGTGGAGGCGTGGTAGGCCCCGGTCATGGTGAGGATTTCGCCCACGAAGCCAGAGGTCCCCGGCAGGCCGACGTTGCCCATGGTGAACAGCATGAAGACCGCCGCGTACCAGGGCATACGGTTGACCAGCCCCCCGTAGAAGGCGATCTCGCGGGTGTGCATCCGGTCGTAGACCACGCCGACGCAGAGGAAGAGCGCGCCGGAGATCACCCCGTGGCTGACCATCTGGTAGATGGCGCCCTGCTCGCCCAGGACGTTGCCGGAGAAGATGCCCATGGTCACGAAGCCCATGTGGGCGACGGAGGAATAGGCGATCAGCTTCTTGATGTCGGTCTGCCGGAACGCCACCAGCGAGGTGTAGACGACGGCGATCACCGACAGGGCGAAGACCAGCGGCGCGAAGAGGTGCGAGGCCTGCGGGAACATCGGCAGGGAGAAGCGCATGAAACCGTAGCCGCCGAGCTTCAGCAGGATGCCGGCCAGGATCACCGAGCCCGCCGTCGGCGCCTCCACGTGGGCGTCGGGCAGCCAGGTATGCACCGGCCACATCGGCATCTTCACCGCGAAGGAGGCGAAGAAGGCCAGCCACAGCCAGGTCTGCAGCGCCGGGCTGAACTTGAAGGCCATCAGCTCGGGAATCGAGGAGGTGTGGGCCGTGCCGATCATCACCAGGATGGCGGCCAGCATCAGCACCGAGCCCAGCAGGGTGTAGAGGAAGAACTTGTAGGCCGCATAGACCCGGTTCTTGCCGCCCCAGACGCCGATGATCAGGAACATCGGCACCAGGCCGAACTCGAAGAAGATGTAGAAGAGGACGAGATCCAGGGCGCAGAACACCCCGATCACCAGGGTCTCCAGAGCCAGGAAGGCGATCATGTACTCCTGGACGCGGGTCTCGATCGACTTCCAGGAGGCCGCGACGCAGAGCGGCATGAGGAAGGCGGTGAGCGGCACGAACAGCACGCTGATCCCGTCGACGCCCATCCGGTAGTGCAGGCCGGCGAACCAGGGGGCGTCCTCGACGAACTGGAAGCCGGGGTCGTTCGGATCGAAGCGGGCGGTCAGCACGATCGACAGGGCGAAGACCGCCAGGGTGGCGGCGAGCGCGATCCAGCGGGCGGCGCGCGCCTGGCTTTCGCTTTCCCCGCCGCCGGCCGGCTTGGCGCCGAGCTTCAGGAGCAGGATCGCCGCAATGCCGATCAGCGGCGCGAAGGTGATGAGCGAGAGAAGTCCGGTCATGGCCCCGCCCCCTTAAGCCCAGGCCCAGAGGGCGAAGGACAGCAGCCCGGCCACGCCGAGCAGCATGACGAAGGCGTAGTGGTAGACGTAGCCGCTCTGCAGGCGGCTGGCCCCCCTTCCCACCCTCTGCGAAAGGGCCGCGACGCCGTTCGGCCCAAGGCCGTCGATCAGCCGCTGGTCGCCGCCCTTCCAGAACAGGTCGCCCAGCGCCTTGGCCCCGCGGACGAAGGTCGCCTGGTAGATCTCGTCGAAGAACCACTTGTTGTAGAAGAAGACGTAGAGCGGGCCGTTCCGCGCCGCCAGGCGGGCGCCGGAACCCTCCCGCAGGATGTACATGTAGGCCGCGACCAGCAGGCCCAGCACCGAGACGACCAGCGGGCCCCAGGCCACGTAGGCCGGCGCCGCGTGCTCGGCCAGCACGTGGTTGGTCGGCGCCGTGAAGATCGCGCCCCGCCAGAACTCGTGCTGCTCGGGCCCGATGAACTGGTGGTGGAACAGGAAGCCCGCGGCGACGGCGCCGATCGACAGCAGGATCAGCGGAACACGCATGGTCCAGGGGCTCTCGTGCGGCAGGTGGTGGTGGTCGCCGTGGTCGGGCTCGGAATGGGTCTCGGCGTTGGCCGCGTCGGCATGCCCATGATCGCCGTGGGCGTCGTCATGGGCGTGGTCGCGGTTGTGCCAGTGATGCTCCAGGTCTTCCGGCGTCCAGCGGGCGTGGCCGTTGAAGGTGAAGAACGCCACCCGCCAGGAGTAGAAGGCGGTCAGCCCGGCCACGAAGATGCCGACGACGAAGGCGAAATAGCCGAACGGGTGGCCCGCCTGCCCGGCCGCGAAGGCCGCATGGATGATGGCGTCCTTGGAGTAGAAGCCGGCGAAGCCCAGTTCGACGCCGGGAATCCCCAGGCCGGTGATGGCGATGGTGCCGATGGTCATCACCGCATAGGTGACCGGCAGGTACTTCGCGAGGTTCCCGTAGCGGCGCATGTCCTGCTCGTGCGCCATGCCGTTGATCACCGAGCCGGCGCCCAGGAACAGCAGCGCCTTGAAGAAGGCGTGGGTGAACAGGTGGAACATCGCCGCCTGGTAGGCGCCGACGCCGGCCGCGAAGAACATGTAGCCGAGCTGCGAGCAGGTCGAATAGGCGATCACCCGCTTGATGTCGTTCTGGGTCAGGCCGACGGTGGCGGCGAACAAGGCCGTCACCGCCCCGATCACCGTGACGATGTTCTTGGCCTCCGGGGCGTATTCGAACATCGGCGACAGCAGGCAGACCATGTAGACGCCGGCGGTCACCATGGTGGCCGCATGGATCAGGGCCGACACCGGGGTCGGGCCCTCCATGGCGTCCGGCAGCCAGGTGTGCAGGAAGAACTGCGCCGACTTGCCCATGGCGCCCACGAACAGCAGCGTGCAGGCCAGGTCCATCAAGGGCCAGTTCCGGCCGGCGAACGCCCAGCTGCGCGCGGCGCCCGCCGCGGCCTGCGGGAAGATCTCGGCGAACTGCACCGACCCGAAGGCCCAGAACACCGTCATGATGCCGAGCGCGAAGCCGAAGTCGCCCACCCGGTTGACCACGAAGGCCTTGATGGCCGCGGCGTTGGCCGTGGGCTTGTGGTGCCAGAAGCCGATCAGCAGGTAGCTCGCCAGACCCACCCCTTCCCAGCCGAAGAACAGCTGCATGAAGTCGGCGGCGCTGATCAGCGCCAGCATGGCGAAGGTGAACAGCGACAGATAGGCGAAGAACCGCGGCTTCCCCGGATCGTCCGCCATGTACCCCCAGGAGTAGAGGTGCACGAGCGAGGAGACGGTGGTCACCACCACCAGCATCACCGCCGAGAGCCCGTCCAGCCGGAAGGCCCAGTTGGAGACGAAGGTCCCGACCTGGATGAATGGCGCGTAGGTGATGGTGAACGGCTGCAAGCCGCCCCAGGTCCACTTGCTGAACACCACCCAGGAAAGGACGGCCGACAGGAACAGGAAGCCGGTGGTGATCGACATCGACGCCCTGTCGCCGATGCGGCGGCCGAACAGGCCGGCCACGAGGGCGCCGACCAGCGGGCCGAACAGGATGATGGTGACGAGGGCTTTGGTATCCACCGGTCAGCCCTTCATCATCGAGGCGTCGTCCACGGCGATGTCGCCGCGGTTGCGGAAGAAGGTCACCAGGATCGCCAGCCCCACCGCGGCCTCGGCGGCGGCCACCGTCAGCACGAACATGGCGAAGATCTGCCCCACCACGTTGTGCAGATAGACCGAGAAGGCGACCAGGTTGATGTTCACGGCCAGCAGGATCAGCTCGATCGACATCAGGATGACGATGACGTTCTTGCGGTTCACGAAGATGCCGAAGACCCCGATGGTGAACAGAATTGCGGCGACCGCGAGGTAGTGGGCCAGGCTGATGGTCATTCGCCGATCCCCTCGCCGGGCTTGATGGAGACGATGCGCATGCCGCTCGCAGGCCCGCGCGCCACCTGGTCGGCGATCACCTGGCGGCGCACGCCGGGCTTGTGGCGCAGCGTCAGCACGATGGCCCCGATCATCGCCACCAGCAGCACCAGGCCTGCCGCCTGGAAGAAGTACACGTAGTCGGTGTAGAGCACCCGGCCGATGGTCTCGGCGTTGGTCACGTCGACGGTGGCCGCCTGCGGCGCCGCGTTCTTGGCCGCCGCCCCGTGGGCCGCCACCGAGGTCGAGACGACGATCATCTCCAGCGCCAGCACCCCGGCCACCAGGCCGCCCAGCGGCATGTAGCGCGCGAAGCCCTGGCGGAGCTGGGAGAAGTCCACGTCCAGCATCATCACCACGAACAGGAACAGCACCGCCACGGCGCCCACGTAGACCACCACCAGCAGCATCGCCAGGAACTCGGCGCCCAGCAGCACGAACAGCCCCGCCGCCGAGAAGAAGGCGAGGATCAGGAACAACACCGAGTGCACGGGGTTGCGCGCGGAGACCACGGCGAAGCCCGAAGCCACCGTGACCAGCGCCAGCAGATAGAATGCGATCGCCTGTACGGCCATCAGCGGGTCTAGCTCCCCTCAAAACACCTGATCCGCCGCCCACGGCAAGCCCCGGGCGGCGGCGTCATCACCCGCGGAATCGCGCCCGTCTCTTATCGGTAGGGCGCGTCCAGTTCCAGATTCTTCGCGATCTCCCGCTCCCAGCGGTCGCCGTTGTCGAGCAGTCGCGCCTTGTCGTAATAGAGCTCTTCGCGCGTCTCCACGGCGAACTCCAGGTTCGGCCCCTCGACGATGGCGTCCACCGGGCAGGCCTCCTGGCACAGGCCGCAGTAGATGCACTTCACCATGTCGATGTCGTAGCGGGTTGTGCGCCGGCTGCCGTCGGCGCGGGGCTCGGCCTCAATGGTGATCGCCTGGGCCGGGCAGATCGCCTCGCAGAGCTTGCAGGCGATGCAGCGCTCCTCGCCGTTGGGATAGCGGCGCAGCGCGTGCTCGCCCCGGAAACGCGGCGACTGCGGGTTGCGCTCGTGCGGATATTGCACCGTAGCCTTGGGCCGCGCCATGTACTTCAGGGCCAGCCCGAAGGCGCCCACGAAATCCATCAGGGCCGCGCCCTTCACGGCCTGTCCGATACGTTGAAACATCAGCCCGTCACTTCCTCTTGCAGCTGAAGTCGCTGATCACCTGGGGATCGCCCCCCGGGATCAGCGACAGCTCCTCGCCCCTGGCGACGCAGTCGGCGCGCGCCTTGGCGAGTGCGTCGTAGTTGGCCACCCCGCCGTCCGGCGAGGAGCCGCCCGCGCAGCCTGCGCCGGCCGCGCAGAAGGCCAGGATGAGGAGCCGCCTCACGCCGCCGGCCCGAAGACGCGCCACCCGGCCACCAGCGCCACGGCCACCAGCGAGGTGGGCAGGAACACCTTCCATCCCAGCCGCATCAGCTGGTCGTAGCGGTAGCGGGGCACGATGGCCTTCACCAGGGCGAACAGGCAGAAGAAGCCGATCGTCTTGGCGAAGAACCACATGAAGCCGTAGAAACTCTGCGCCGTGGGCGCCCAGTCGTGGACGAAGGCGAAGTCGATCGGCGCCTGCCATCCCCCGAAGAACAGGATGGTGATCATCGCGCACATCAGGATGATGTTGGCCAGCTCGCCGATCATGAACAGCAGGAAGGGCGAGGACGAGTACTCCACCTGGTAGCCGGCCACCAGCTCGGACTCCGCCTCCGGCAGGTCGAAAGGCGGCCGGTTGGTCTCGGCCAGGGCCGAGATGAAGAAGATCACCGACATCGGGATCATCACCAGGGCGGCCGGCAGGTGCTTCAGCCCCCCGCCGCCCAGGACGTTCCAGTTCCAGAATCCGCCGGCCTGTTTCTCGACGATCAGCTGCAGGTTCATGGTCCCGGCCAGCAGGATCACGGTGATGATCACGAAGCCGATGGAGACCTCGTAGCTGACCATCTGCGCAGCCGAGCGGAGGCTGCCCAGGAACGGGTATTTCGAATTGGACGCCCAGCCGCCCATGATGATGCCGTAGACGCCCAGCGACGAGATCGCGAACAGGTAGAGCACGCCGACGTTGATGTTCGACACCACCCAGCCCGGGGCGAGCGGGATCGCCGCCCAGGAGACGAGGGCGAGCGTAAAGGTGAGGATCGGCGCCAGGATGAACACGATCTTGTCGGCGCCGTCGGGGATGACCAACTCCTTCAGCACGAACTTGATGAGGTCGGCGAAGGATTGCAGCAGACCGAAGGGGCCTACGACGTTGGGGCCCTTGCGCATCTGGACGCCCGCCCAGATCTTGCGGTCGCCGTACATGAAGAAGGCCAGCGACAGCAGCAGCCATACCACCACCGCCAGGATCTGGCCCACGGTGATCAGCGTCCAGCCACCCGGGGTGGTCCAGAAATCAGTCGTGGCGTTCATGCGCTGACCTCAATCCCGCTCGTCCCGGCGAAGGTCGGGATCCAGGTGAAACCCACGAAGCTCTCCGGATGAATCTGGGTCCCGGCCTTCGCCGGGATGAGCGGGGAGATTTGGTCAGCCATGCGCCCTACTCCGCCGCGATCTTGGCCGCGCCGGCGGCCAGCGCCTGGCACTCGGCCATGGTGACGCTCGCCCGGGCGATGGGATTGGTGAGGTAGAAGCGGGTCACCGGACTGGCGAACGGCGTCTCCGACACGTCGCCCTTGGTCCCCAGGCCAGCGAAGTCGAGGGCGGGCGGGCCCAGGGCGCCGGGGGCCAGGTCGATCTGGCCGAAGGTGGGATGCTCGGCGAACAGCCTGGCGCGGAGCTGGTCCAGGCTGTCGTAAGGCAGCTTGGCGCCCAGGCGCCCGGAAAGCGCCCGCAGGATCGACCAGTCCTCCCGCGCCTCGCCCTTCGGGAAGACGGCGCGCATGCCCATCTGCACCCGGCCCTCGGTGTTGACGTAGAGGCCGTTCTTCTCGGTATAGGCCGCGCCCGGCAGCACCACGTCGGCCACATGCGCCCCCGCGTCGCCGTGAGTGCCCAGGTAGATTTTGAAGGCGTCGGATTTCGACAGGTCGATCTCGTCGGCGCCCAGCAGGAACAGCACGTCCAGCGCACCGGCCTGGACCATCTCGTCCGCCGTCTTGCCGCCCTCGCCCGGCAGGAAGCCCAGGTCGAGGCCGCCCACGCGGGCCGCCGCCGAATGCAGGACGTTCCAGGAAAGCCCGAAGGCCTTGGCCGCCGCCGCCGCCGCGCTCAGCACCGCGGTTCCGTCCTCGCGGCCCAGCGCGCCGGCGCCCACGATGATCGCCGGGGCCTTGGCGGCCTTCATGGCGTCCACGAAATCCGACTTCGAGCGGCCGAGGCCCGAAAGCGTCTTCGGCCCCGCGCCCAGGTAGTCGTAGTCATAGGTGAGGTCGGCCTGTTCGCCGATCACGCCCACGCGCAGCGCCCCGGCCAGCCAGCGCTTGCGCAGGCGCGCGTTGAGCACCGGCGCCTCGACACGCGGATTGGTCCCGACCAGCAGGACGACGTCGGCGTCCTCTATGCCCGCGATGGTCGAATTGAACAGCCAGCTTTCCCGCGCGCCGCCGCCCAGGGCCATGCCGTCCTGCCGGCAGTCGAGGTTGCTCACGCCCAGGGACCGGAACAGGTCCAGCGCCGCCTTCATGGACTCGGCGTCCTGCAGGTCGCCGGCGATGGCGCCGACCCGCTCGGGCCCGGCGGCCTTCAGCTTCGCCGCCACCACGCCGAACGCCTCGTCCCAGCTCGCCGGCTTCAGCGCGCCCGCCGCGTCGCGCACGTAGGGCCGGTCCAGCCGCTGGCGGGACAGGCCGTCGATGGCGTAGCGGGTCTTGTCGCTGATCCACTCCTCGTTGATGTCCTCGTTGACCCGCGGCAGGACGCGCAGCACCGCGGGCCCGCGGCTGTCGACGCGGATCGCCGAGCCCAGGGCGTCCATCACATCGACGCTCTCGGTCTTCTTCAGCTCCCACGGCCGGTAGTTGAACGCCCAGGGCTTGTGGGTCAGCGCGCCCACCGGGCACAGGTCGATCACGTTGGCTGAAAGCTCGCTGGCCACGGCCTTATCGAGATAGGTTGTAATTTCAACGTCTTCACCGCGGGAGATGAGGCCGATGTCCGGCACGCCGGCCACTTCGGTGATGAAGCGGACGCAGCGCGTGCACTGGATGCAGCGGGTCATCACCGTCTTGATCAGCGGACCCATGTACTTTTCTTCGACCGCCCGCTTGTTCTCCAGGTAGCGGCTGCCGTCGCGGCCATAGCCCATGGCCTGGTCCTGCAGGTCGCACTCCCCGCCCTGGTCGCAGATCGGGCAGTCCAGGGGGTGGTTGATCAGCAGGAACTCCATCACCCCGTGGCGCGCCTTCACCACCATCGGCGAGTTGGTGATGATCTCCATGTTCTCGGCGGCCGGCAGGGCGCAGGAGGCCTGCGGCTTCGGCGGGCCGGGCTTAACCTCCACCAGACACATGCGGCAGTTGCCGGCGATGGACAGCCGCTCGTGGTAGCAGAAGCGCGGGATCTCCTCTCCGGCCAGTTCCGCCACCTGCAGGACGTTCATGCCCTGCTCGAACTCGACCTCGACGCCGTTGACCTTGGCCTTGGGCATGCCGCTACTCCGCCGCCACGAGGGTTGCGCCCTGTACATGCGGCGGGCCTGCGCGATAGCGGGTGATGCGCTCCTCCACCTCGTGGCGGAAGTGGCGGAACAGGCCCTGGATCGGCCAGGCGGCGGCGTCGCCGAGGCCGCAGATGGTGTGGCCCTCGACCTGGGACGCCACGTCGAGCAGGAGGTCGATCTCCGACATCTCCGCCTCGCCGGTGACCATCCGCTCCATCACCCGCCACATCCAGCCGGTGCCTTCGCGGCAGGGCGTGCACTGGCCGCAGCTCTCGTGCTTGTAGAAGTAGGCCGCCCGCGCGATCGCCTTCACGAGGTCGGCGTCCTTGTCGAAGACGATCATGGTGCCGGTGCCGAGGCCCGAGCCCCTCGCCTGCAGGTCCTCGTAGGTCATGATCGCTTCGTCGCACTGGTCGGCCGGGATCATGCGCACCGAGATGCCGCCGGGGATGACCGCCTTGAGGTTGCCCCAGCCGCCGCGCACGCCGCCGAAGTGGTCTTCGATCAGCTGCTTGACGGAGATGCCGACGGCGTCCTCGACGACGCAGGGCTTGTTCAGGTGGCCGGAGCCGGCGAACAGCTTGGTGCCGGTTGACTTCTCCGTGCCGAAGCCCGCGAACCAGGCCGCGCCGCGGCGAAGGATCGTGCCGACGACGGCGATGGTCTCGACGTTGTTGACCGTGGTCGGGCAGCCGTAGATGCCGGCGCCGGCCGGGAACGGGGGCTTGAGGCGCGGTTGGCCCTTCTTGCCCTCGAAGCTTTCCATCAGCGCGGTCTCGTCGCCGCATATGTAGGCCCCGCCGCCGTGCGCCAGGCGCACGTCACAGTCCCAGCCGTGGACGTTGCCCGGCCCGATCAGCTTGGCGTCTTTGGCCTGCCTGATCGCGGCGGTCATCCGCTCGCGCTCGAAGACGTACTCGCCGCGGATGTAGATGTAGGCCGTATGCGCCCGCATGGCGCGGCAGGCGATCAGGCAGCCCTCGATCAGCAGGTGTGGATCGTTGCGCAGGATCTCGCGGTCCTTGCAGGCCCCCGGCTCCGACTCGTCGGCGTTGACCAAGAGGTAGTGCGGCCGCTCGCTCTCCTGTTTGGGCATGAAGGTCCACTTCAACCCGGTGGCGAAGCCCGCCCCGCCGCGGCCGCGCAGGCCCGACGCCTTGATCTGGTCGCAGATCCAGTCCGGCGACTGGGCGACGATGTCGCCGGTCCCGTTCCAGCAGCCACGCAGCTTGGCGCCGTCCAGGCCCCAGTCGCGCTGGCCGTAGATGTTGAGGAAGATGCGGTCCTTGTCCGCGAGCAAACCGGCCACCCTTACGCTCCCCTATTCCCGCGCGGCTCGCGCAGCGGGAGGCCACTCGGATTACCCTGCACGCGCAATCCCATGATGAACCAGACCTGCGCGATGATGCCGACGGCAATCGAACCAATGAAAACGACCAGCAACCACTCGCCAGACCGCGTCCAGT
>NZ_DASXYF010000002.1:0-4023 GCF_036502675.1 Phenylobacterium sp. | reverse complement strand
CATCCGTTCAACGATCGTCTCACCGGGGAAGTGGCCTATCGCTATTTCGGCGTGAACGGACTGGAGTTCGGGCGCGGCCCCAGCCGGCTCGACGGCGACTTCAGCACCCAGGCCGTGACCGTCGGCCTCCGCTACAAGCTCGGCCTCTAGGCGGCGGCCCCCACGCCAGCCGGAGGTCGCGCGACACCCCGCGCCCCCCGGCGGAGTGTCGGGGATCCCGTCGACAATCCGACGGAAAGCGAGCGCCAAGCACCGGAAAGCGGCGCGTTCGATCAAGGCCGGCGCTGCGAGCCTGGAAAGATCCACTGAGTGGCGGCCCGGGAGGGACTCGAACCCCCGACCTTCGCTTTAGGAAAGCGCTGCTCTATCCTGCTGAGCTACCGGGCCGTGCCAGCGAAATCGACGCCTGGGCTTCGCAAACGCCGCCCCGCGTGTCGCGTGGACGCAAAGCGCAGCCTGGACCGACTTCGCCGGCCTTTCTGACCGGGACCGCCCGCAGGCGCAAGGATTGTGATCCCGGGGGACGTCCACGCCGCCCGAAGTGCGCCTCCAGACGGCCGGCTTCACCACAGGAACCGGCCGACCGATCCGCCGTTCAGCGAAAGTTCGACGAAAGGACGTCCCATGAACACACTCAAAAAGACATTGGCCGTAGCGGGCCTCATGGCGATGGTTTCGGGCGGCGCCTTGGCGCTTTCCGCCACGTCAGCCGCGGCGGATGTGGCGTGCAACCGCTACGGCGAGTGCTGGCGGGTGCGGGAGCACTATACGACCTACCCGGCCAATTTGCGGGTCATGTTCCACGACGATGCGTGGTGGGACCATCACCGCAGAGGCCATTACCACTGGCGCCGGGATCGCCCCGATGACCATGGGTATTACTCCCACGGACGGTGGCGGGCCTTCGAGAGATAGCGAAGCCGGGAGGTCCGCCGACTGGGCCGGCGGCGACAAGAAGCCCCGGACTCGTAGAGGCCGGGGCCCTGTCGCCGAGGCCGCGCGCGCGGCCTCGGCCGGGGCGCGGACATTGGACGGATAGTCTTACTTCTTCGCCACGGCGGAGTTGCAACGGCCGAGCTTGTCGGCGTCGAACGGCTTGCTGTCCGTGCCGAAGCTCGTGACGGCACCCACGACGCGCACCAGTTGGCGGCAGCTGGAGACCGAGCCGGTCGAGCCGCTCGGGCTGGCGGCGACGCAGCTGTCGGCTTCGCAGACGAATACGGCGTCGCCGGCGACGGGCTTCTTGCGGCCTTCGACTGGAGCTTGCAGCTTGGCCGTAACCGCTTGGGCGGCCATGGCGTCGGACGCAAATGCGCTCAGCAGTGCGACCGCCGCGAGGGCGGTGAAATTAATCTTCATTACAAACCTCAATGGTTCGGGGAGGAGAAATTACGGCCAAGGTGGCCGCGGGCTATCCGCTACCTGAGCCGGAGCGGCAAGTGAACCGACTTTTCGTTACGGCCGTCATTCCGCCGCCGTCAAGCCTTGCGCGCGCCGCGCTCTTGCGCAGGGCGGCGTCGGGCGTTCACCATGCCTGCCCCATGTCCCGCCCGCCGTCCTGTCCGTCCGCCTCATGACATCCGACGCCGCCCCGCCGCTGCCGCCGGTGCTGGCCGACCAGGCGGCCCTGGTCCGCGCCCAGTTCGACGCTGGGGACCAGCCCTCCGCCGAGGCCTTGCTGCGGCTGGTGGACGCCGCGGTGCTCAACATCTGCGAGTACGCCGAGGTCGACATGGCGCTGTTGAACCGGGTGATGGGCCTGCGCGCCGCCGCCGAGGGCCTGGCCCAGACCCTGGAGAGTCCGGCGAGCGCGACGGCC
This sequence comes from Phenylobacterium sp., assembly GCF_036502675.1. GTDB lineage: Bacteria > Pseudomonadota > Alphaproteobacteria > Caulobacterales > Caulobacteraceae > Phenylobacterium. The sequence goes on along the minus strand of NZ_DASXYF010000002.1, from coordinate 2,204 downwards.
GGGCCGGCCGCCGAGGCGCTGGCGCGCGCCCGCGCCGAGCTGGAGGCGCTGGAGGCTGCGCTGCGCCTGGCCCGGCCCTCGGCCATGACGCTCGCCCTGGGGCTCGGCTGGTGAGGCTTCGGTTTCCCCGGGGCCTCCTCTATCGTGCGGCGGGGAAGCGGTTCGGGGGACGGGCGTGTTGCGACATTTCAGGGTGCTCTACGTCCAGGTCCTGATCGGGATCGCGCTGGGGCTGGCCGTGGGGCTCCTGTGGCCGGATGTGGGCGTCAAGCTGAAGCCGCTGGGCGACGGCTTCGTGAAGCTGATCAAGATGGCCATCGCCCCGGTGATCTTCTGCACCGTCGCCGCCGGCGTCGCCCGGATGAACGACCTGAAGGCCTTCGGCCGGCTGGGTGTGCGCACCCTGCTCTATTTCGAGATCGTCTCCACCCTGGCCCTGCTGCTGGGCCTGGCGGTGGGCGAGACGGTGCGGCCGGGGACAGGATTTAACGTCGATCCCGCCAGCTTGGATCCGTCGGTGGCCGCCAGCTACCTGGAAAAGGCGCGCCATTCCGAAAACCTCGTCGACTACCTGCTGGGCCTGATCCCCGACACCTTCTTCGGCGCCCTGGCGCAGGGCCAGCTGCTGCAGGTGCTGGTGGCGGCGGTGATCATCGGGATCGCCTGCACGCGCCTCGGCGAGTTCGGCGAGCGGGTCGCGGGATTCCTGGAGGACGGCTCGCGCCTGTTCTTCGGGGTGATCGGGGTGGTGGTGCGCCTGGCGCCCATCGGGGCGTTCGGCGCCATGGCCTTCACCATCGGCAAGTTCGGCCCTTCGGCGCTGGTCAAGCTGGGCGCGCTGATCGCCACCTTCTACGCCACCTCGCTGCTGTTCGTGGTGGTGGTGCTGGGGACGGTGGCGGCCCTGGCCGGATTCTCGATCTTCCGCTTCGTGGCCTACATCCGCGAGGAGCTGCTGATCGTGCTGGGTTCCTCCTCCTCCGAATCAGCGCTGCCGCGGCTGATGCAGAAGCTGCAGGCGCTGGGCGCCCGGCGCAGCACCGTGGGCCTGGTCGTCCCCACCGGCTATTCGTTCAACCTCGACGGCACCAACATCTACATGACGCTCGCCGCGCTGTTCATCGCGCAGGCGACCAACGTCCACCTCTCGTTCGAACAGCAGATCCTGCTGCTGCTCGTCGCGATGCTCAGTTCGAAGGGCGCGGCGGGCGTCACCGGATCGGGCTTCATCACGCTCGCCGCGACGCTCTCGATCGTGCCATCGGTGCCGGTCGCCGGCATGGCGCTGATCCTCGGCGTCGATCGCTTCATGAGCGAATGCCGCAGCCTCACCAACTTCATCGGCAATGCGGTCGCGACGATCGTCGTATCGGCGTGGGAAGGCGGGCTCGATCGCACGCGGCTCGCCGCCGCGATGGCAGGCGAACCGCTGCCGCTGTCCGCCGACGCGGTCATCGCCTGATCGGCCTTCCGCTGCCCTTCCGGCCTAGCCGATCGCGCCGGTCTGCGCCCATGCCGCTTCGGCCGCGATCGGGAACCACGCGATCACGTGCGAGGCGTGCGCCGAAGCGGCGGTGCCGCGCGCCAGCCTCGCCTTGACGCCATGCAGGATCGCCGCCAGGCGGAACATTCCGAAGGCGACGTAGAAATCCAGATCGTCGATGCCGGCGCGACCGGTATGGCGGCAATAATCGGCGACATATTCGGCCTCGCCGGGGATATTCAGCGCCGCGAGATCGGCCCGGCTGAGGCCGGAAAACAATACCGGCGGGAGCCGCCAGACCATGAGGTGATAGGCGAAATCGGCGAGCGGGTGGCCGAGCGTAGAAAGCTCCCAGTCGAGCACCGCGATCACGCGCGGCTCGGTCGGGTGGAAGATCATGTTGTCGATGCGGTAGTCGCCGTGCACGATCGACGTGTCGTCGCCCGGCGGGATGTTTCCGGGCAGCCATTCGATCAGCCGGTCCATATTGGGATCGCGCCCGGCGACGGTCGCGTCGTCCAGATACTGCCTGGCCCATCGCGCGATCTGCCGGGCGAAATAATTGCCGGGCCGGCCGTAATCCGCGAGGCCGATCGCTTCGTGATCGATGCAGTGCAGTTGTGCGAGCGCCTGATTCATCGCGTCGTAGCAGGCCCTGCGGTCGGCGGGCGGGAGATCCGGCAGGGTGGCGTCCCAGAATATACGTCCTTCGACCATCTCC
>NZ_DASXYF010000001.1:0-17930 GCF_036502675.1 Phenylobacterium sp. | reverse complement strand
GGCTCACGGGAGCAAGAATTTGTGACGGCGGGGTTTCCGGCCGACCAAGGTTCGGCGTGCCGGTCGAGGCCCGCCCACGTATCGTCCCGCCGAAAGGCGGACGTTCCTTAACGCCGGACATGGGGCCGATTCCCGACATCGAGAGCGGGAGCCCCGCGCCGACCCGGCGCCCCCGGGCGCCGTTCTTTCCGACGGCCGCCGGCCAGGGAGCAGTCGCCAGGGAGGCTCCGGGAGCGGTAAGCTTTCTCCAGGAGCCGACAAGCTGGAGAGGAGAGAACGACCATGCCGCGCCCAACGAAGTCCTATGATCGTCTGTCGGGCCTGACCGCCCTGGTGACCGGCGCCGGAACCGAGGGCGGGGGGCTCGGAATCGGCAAGGCGATCGCCCTCCTGTTCGCCCGCGAGGGCGCGAAGGTGGCGCTTGCGGACATCGACCGCTCACGGGCGGAAGAGACCCTGGAGATCATCACCCGGGGCGGCGGTGAAGGCCTGGTGGTCGTCGGGGACGTGACCGACCCGGAGGCCTGTGCGGCGATGGTCGCCCAGACCGCCGAGCGGTTCGGCGGGCTCGACCTCCTGGTCAACAACGTCGGCGTGGTCCCGAAGGGCGGGCGGCTCGAATTGATCGAAGTCGCGGACTGGCGGCGGAACGTGGACGTCAACTTCAACGGCGCCTTCCTGATGACCCGGGCGGCGATCCCCCACCTGCTCTCCAGCGCCGGGAAGGCGGTGATCAACATCGCTTCGATCGCCGGCATGCGCGGCTACGGCTCGACGAGCTACGGCGCCGCAAAGGCGGCGCTGATCCAGCTCACCAGGGACCTGGCGGTGATCTACGGCCCCGAGGGGCTGCGGGCGAACTGCATCGCGCCCGGCCACATGATGACGCCGATGGTGGAGAAGCTCGTCTCGCCGCAAGCCCGCGAGGCGCGCCGCCGGATCGCGCCGCTGGGGATCGAAGGCGACGCGTGGGACGTCGCCCAGGCCGCCGTCTACCTGGCGAGCGCCGAGGCCCGCTTCGTCACCGGGGTCTGCCTGCCGGTGGACGGCGGCGCCGTCGAAATCGGCCCCCTCCCGGCGTTCCACCGGATGAACCAGCCGACCTAGGGCCAGCTGTCAGGAGGCGGCGGGAGGGCGCAGCCGTCTCAGCCCACCTTGGCCCGCAGTTCGCCCAGCACCCGGGCGAGGTCGCCCTCGCGGAACGGCTTCTGCAGCACGGGAGAGCCGCGGTCCACTTCCCGCAGGCCCGCGTCGCCGTAGCCGGTGGCGAAGGCGAAGGGCGCGCCCTTCGCCCGCAGGAGGTCGGCCAGGGGGAAGATCGGCTGGCCGCCCAGGTTCACGTCCAGCACCGCGCAGTCGAGCTCGGCGGAATTGGCGAGCGCCACCGCCTCGTCCAGCCGCGAGGCCGGGCCCACCACCGTACAGCCCAGGTCGTCCAGCATGTCCTCGATCAACATCGAGACCATCATCTCGTCCTCGACCACCAGGACCCGTAGGCCGGCGAGGGCGGCGTTGTTGCTCATGCGTCGGACTCCAGGGCGTGCCGGGGCGCCTCCATGCGCCAAGGCAGCCTGGCGGGGATGGTAGTCGAGGCGCACGTGTCCGGAAAGCTTTCCCGCCAAGCTCTGTTCGGGCGGCCGCCCTCCGGACGCTCCGCCGGTCGGCGATCCGGGCCGCTCAGCCCAGGGCGCCGTCGGGGAACGGGCTGGGCGGGGAGATTTGCAACAAGGTGATCTGATTGCCTTTGCGGCCCATCACCTCGAAGCGGTGGCGGTGGAAGGCGAAGGTCTGGCGCACCTCGGGGATGGTCTGCGCCTCGTTGATCACCAGGCCCGCGACGGTGACGGCGTCGTCGTCCGGCAGGTCCCAGTTCATGGCGCGGTTGAGGTCGCGGATCGCCACCCCGCCGTCCACCAGCACCGAGCCGTCCGGCTGCGGCCGCACGCCGCGAACGGCGACGTCGTGCTCGTCCTCGATCTCGCCGACGATCTCCTCGAGGATGTCCTCCAGCGTGATCAGCCCCTGCAGGCCGCCATATTCGTCGACCACCAGGGCGAAGTGGTTGCGGCGCCGCAGGAACGCCGTGAGCTGGTCCTTCAGCTTGGTGGTCTCGGGGATGAACCAGGGCTCGCGCGCCAGGGACGCCACGTCCAGTTCGTCCAGGCGGCCGTCGGCGTCGGCGATGGCCTGCAGCAGGTCCTTGGCGTGCAGCACGCCCACGATGTTCTCCGGCTCGTCGCGGTAGAGCGGCACCCGGGTATGGGCGGTCTCCAGCATTGCGTCGACCAGCTCGCGCGGCGGCAGGCGGGCGTCGAGGATGGAGATCGCCGTCCGGTGGGCCATCACCTGGGTCACGTCCATGTCGGAGAGGTCGAGCACCCCGCCCAGCATGTGCCGGTCGCGGCTCTCCACCAGGCCTTCGGAGTGGTGGTACTCCACCGCCCCGCGGATCTCCTCGTGGGCGGCCAGCACGTCCACCGCCATGTCCAGCTTGACGCCGAACAGCCTGAGCGTCCTGCGCACGATCCACTGGATGGTGTAGATCATCGGCCCGAACAGCTTGACCATCAGCAGGGTCGGCCCCGAGAGGAACCGGGCCACGTCGTCCGAGCGCAGGATGGCCAGGGTCTTCGGCAGCACCTCGGCGAACACCAGCACCAGCACGGTCATCAGGGCCGTGGCCGCCGCCACGCCCCACGCCCCCGGGATCGCCCGGGTGATCACCTGGGTGGTCAGGGCCGAGGCCAGGATGTTGATCAGGTTGTTGCCCAGCAGCACCGCCCCGATCATCGTCTCCTGGTCGGAGAGCAGGCGGTTCACCCGCCGCGCCGGGCGGTCGCCCTCGCGCTCGAGCTGGTGCATGCGCGAGCGGCTGGCCCCGGTGAGCGAGGTTTCCGCCGCCGAGAACAGGGCCGACACCGCCAGCAGCGCGAAGACCACCGGCGCCAGCGCCAGGATCGCGGTCATGCGCCGGCTCCTTCCGTGACCAGGAAGTCGCGGACGGCGGCCGGATCGACCGCCTTGGCGACGAACGCCTCGCCCAGCCGGCGCGCCAGCACGAAGGTGAGGCGGCCGGCCTCGGCCTTCTTGTCCTGGCCCATGTGGGCGAGCAGGCGTCCGGCGTCGAAGGGATGGCCCGGGATCTCGGCCAGGGTGGTGGGCAGGCCGGCCGCCGCGATGGCCGCGGCCGCGCGGTCCGCGTCCCGGCCCGGGCAGAGCCCCTGGGCGGCGGAGAACCGGAACGCCAGCGCCTGGCCCGCCGCCACCGCCTCGCCGTGCAGCAGCGCCGCGCCATAGCCGGTCTCGGCCTCCAGGGCGTGGCCGAAGGTGTGGCCGAGGTTTAGCAGCGCCCGGCGGCCCTGCTCGGTCTCGTCCTCGGCGACGATCGCGGCCTTCATCTCCACCGAGCGGGCGACCGCGCGGCCCAGCGCCTGCGGCTGGCGGGCGACGACGGCGGCGGCGTTGGCCTCCAGCCAGTCGAAGAAGGCGGCGTCGCCCAGCAGGCCGTACTTCACCACCTCGGCGTAGCCGGCGCGCATTTCCCGCTCCGGCAGGGTGGCCAGCACGTCCAGGTCGGCCAGCACCAGCCGCGGCTGGTGGAAGGCCCCGATCAGGTTCTTGCCGTGCGGCGTGTCGATGGCGGTCTTGCCGCCCACCGAAGAATCCACCTGCGCCAGCAGGGTGGTGGGGACCTGCACGAAGTCGACGCCGCGCTTGTAGATCGCCGCCGCGAAGCCGGCGAGGTCGCCCACCACCCCGCCGCCCAGCGCCGCGATCAGGTCGCCCCGGTCGAGCCCGAGCGACAGCAGGCGCCCGCTTAGTTCCGCCAGCCCGGCGAAGCTCTTGGTCTGTTCCCCCGGCCGAATCACCACGGGCAGCGCGGCGATCCCGGCGGCCTCCAGCGCGGCGGCGAACCGCGCCCCGTGCAGCGACCAGACGGTCTCGTCGCTCACCACCGCCAGCCGCGGCCGCTTGAGGAGGGGGGCGATCCGGGCGCCGGCCTCGTCGATCAGGCCCGGGCCGATCAGCACGTCATAGGCCCGGCCGCCCAGGGCCACGGGCACGGTCCGGATCATTGCGGCTGGCTCTCCAGGAAGGCGCTCAGGCCCTGGAGGATCAGGTCTACCGTCACATAGTGGGCGGCGTCGCCGGTCTCCACGGTCACGTCGGCCTCGGCGTAGACCGGGTCGCGCTCCCGGGCCAGCCGGGCCAGGATCGCGATCGGCGGCTCCGGTCCCTGCAGCAGCGGGCGGTTGTCCTTGCGGCTCAGCCGCCGGGCCAGCACCTCCAGGTCGGCCTTCAGCCACACCGAGACGGTCTTGGCCTTGATCAGCCGCCGGGTCTCGGAGTTCATGAACGCCCCGCCGCCGGTGGCCAGCACGTGCGGCGGCTCGTCCAGCAGCCGGCCGATCACCCGCCGTTCGCCCTCGCGGAACACCGGCTCGCCCAGGTCGGCGAAGATGTCGCTGATCGAGCGGCCGGCGGCCAGCTCGACCTCGGCGTCGGCGTCGCGGAACGGCAGGTCGAGGACGCCGGCCAGGCGCCGCCCGACGCTCGACTTGCCCACGCCCATCATCCCCACGAGGGCGATGGTGCGGGCCTTCAGCGGTGCGTAGCGGTCCATGGAGTGCGCAGGCATACACGAGCCGCCGGGCTCGCGCCAACTTCACGGGATTGGGTTATGCTGCCGCCATGACTCTCACCCGGTTCGCTGCGGCCCTCGGAGGCGCGCTCGCCCTGGCCGCGCAGGCCCTCGCCCAGCCGGTGGAGGTGGTCCCGCTCGCAGCTCCGGACCTGTTCTCGCCGGCGGGACGCGACACCGGCCTGCCGCCCCACCTGTGGAAGGGGGCCTCCGCCGGCCTGGCCCGCAACGTGATCGCGCTGCTGGCGGCCAAGCCCCTGTCGCCGGCCGCCGCGGCGCTCGCCCGCCGGGTGCTGGCCACCGGCGCCGCGGCCCCCGCCGGGGCGGGCCAGGACCGCGCCCTGGCCGGCGCCCGCGCCGCCGCGCTCATCGCCCAGGGCGACCTGGCGGGCGGGGCCGCGATCCTCGGGCGAACCAACGGGGTGGAGCGTGATCCGCAGCTTTCCCAGGTCGCCGCCGAGGCCGCGCTCCTGTCCGGCGACGACGACCGCGCCTGCGCCGTCGCCGAGGCGCTCGGCGAGGGGCGCGAGGCCGTCTACTGGCTGCGCCTGCGCGCCTACTGCCAGGCCCGCGCCGGGCGTGCCGTCGCCGCCCAGCTCACCTTCGACCTCGCCCAGGCCCAGGCGAAGGACGCCGTCTACGCCCGCCTGATGGGCGCCAAGCTCAGCCCGTCGGGCAAGCCGGTGGCGGCCTCCCTGCGCAACGGCCTCGACTATGCGCTCTCGCGCGACCTCGCCCTCGACCTCGCCGCAGCCAAGCCCACGCCGGCGGTGGCCGCGGCGATGACCGCGGGCGCGCCCGGCGCGGCGGTCTGGACCGTCGAGCCCGGCCCCGGCGAGGCGCGTGCGGCCTTCGTGGCCCTGGGCGCCGGCGACCTCGCCCGCGCGCAGCAGATCCGCGGCGGGATCGTGCAGGACGACGCCGCCGGCGACCTCGCCGTCCTCGACGCCGCCCTGGCCGCGGCGGCCGGCAAGGCGGACGGCCTCACCCTCGACCGCCTGGTGGAGCGGGGCCGGGCGGGGGACCCGAAGGCGCGGCCGCGGGCCCAGGCCGCGGCCCTGCTGCTGGCCGGCCTCGGTGCGCCCTTGAGCGAATCGGCGCGGGCCGGGTTCGCGGGCTTCACCGCCGGCGCCGGCAAGACCCCGCCCGCCCGCCTGCTGGCGCTGGAGGACGCCGCCCGGGCCGGGCGGATGGGCGAGACGGCGCTGATCGCGTTGTGGATTGCCGCCGACGCCGGACCTGCGGGGCCGGCGGCCGGCGACCGGGCGCAGATCGTCCGCGCCCTGCGGGCCGTGGGCCTGGAGGCCGACGCCCGCGCCTTCGCCCTCGAAGGCTTCCTGGCGCTCGGATGAGCGGCGGCGGCTGGACCGAGGCGTTCCTGGAGATGATGGCGGTGGAGCGCGCCGCCGCCCGCAACACGCTGACCGCCTACGCCAGGGACCTCGCCGACGCCGAGGCCTTCCTGCGTGCTCGGGGAACCGACCTGGCCCGGGCGGGCGCCTCGGAGATCGAAAGCTATTTCGCCGCCCTGGGCGAGCGCGGCCTCTCGCCCGCCACCGCCGCCCGCCGGCGCGCGGCGCTGCGCCAGTTCTACCGCTTCGTGCTGGGCGAGGGCTGGCGGACCGACGACCCTTCCCGGCGGGTGGACGCGCCCCGGCAGGGCCGGCCGCTGCCCAAGGTGCTGAGCCGCGCCGAGGTGGACGGCCTGATCGCCGCCGCCGGCGCCCGCGACGGCGCCCAGGGGCTGCGGCTGGCCTGCATGGTGGAGCTGGTCTACGCCTCGGGCCTGCGGGTCTCCGAGCTGACCGGCCTCACCCTCGCCGCGGTGGCCCGCGACCCGGCCTACCTGATCGTCAGGGGCAAGGGCGGCAAGGAACGGCTGGCCCCGCTGAACGCCGCGGCCCGCACCGCGATCAAGGTCTATCTCGAGGTGCGCCCGGCGTTCCTGCCCGCCGGGGACAAGGCCAACGCCTGGCTGTTCCCCTCCCGCGGCAAGGCCCGCCGGCTGACGCCGCGCCGCTTCGCCCAGCTGCTGGACGAGGCCGCCGCCGGCGCCGGGGTCGATCCGGCCCGGGTGAGCCCGCACGTCCTGCGCCACGCCTTCGCCACTCACCTGCTGGACGGCGGCGCCGACCTGCGGGTCGTCCAGACCTTGCTGGGCCACGCCGACATCACCACCACCCAGATCTACACCCACGTGGCCGGCGACCGGCTGCGCGAGGTGGTGGAGACCAAGCACCCCCTGGCGCGGAAGTCCTGATCCTCCGTCGCTGCATCTGAAGGCGGGCGGCCTGCGAGGGCGCGCCGGCGATGCGGATCAGATCTTCGCTGAAAAGGGTCGGCGGCGGCAGGACGGTCGATTCGTCCACAAATGGTGGTAGCGATCCGCCGTCCGGCGCGGTCAAAGCAGGAGCGTCGCCGGGCCTTCGAAGCCGGGGAGCGGTCGTCGTCTGTATGGCGCGGGGCGCGAGTTGCGGGGCGCGATCGCGCCGCTGCGGATCCACCGGCAGGAAACGGAACGGGAAAATGCAGATCGGCTTGAACGTGATGGGCGTCGAGGCCCTGTGCGGCGGCGACGTCGAAGGCATGCTGCAGGTGGTGACCGAGGCCGACCGCAAGGGGGTGGACCTGATCTCGATCAGCGACCACCTCGGCTTCCAGAAGTCGGCGCATGCGACGCGGGGGAAGACGCACAACTTCCCGTTCGTGCTGGAGCAGCCCTGGTACGAGCCGATCTCGTTCCTGTCGGCCGCCGCGATGGTGACCAAGCGGGTGCGGCTCTCGACCTTCGTGTTGATCGCCCCGCTCAGGCCGACCCTGCTGCTGGCCAAGCAGCTCGCCACCCTGGACGTGATCTCCAAGGGCCGGGTGACCATCGCGCTGGGCGTGGGCTGGCAGGCGGAGGAGTTCCGGGCGGCGGGCATGCCGTTCGAAGGCCGCTTCGGCGACCTGGACGACCAGGTGGGCGGAATGCGCGCGCTGTGGGGTCGGCCGCCGGCCGCCTTCACGGGCCGCAACTTCGCCTTCGAGGACTTCTATTCCTATCCCCAGCCGGTCCAGGGCCAGGACCTGCCGATCCTGCTGGGCTTTAATCCGACGCCGAAGAACATCGACCGTATCGCCCGCCTGGCGCAGGGCTGGGCGGTGGACCCGGCTTACCGGTCGATCTTCGCCGACAAGGTCAAGGAGCTGCGCGCCGCCTGGGCCCAGCACGGCCGCGAACCCGGCAAGATCGAGATCCACGTGGCCCAGGGCGTCGTGCGCACGGCGGACGGCGCCCTCGACCTCGCCGCGATCAAGGCCGGCGCCAAGGCCCTGGAGGCCGAGGGCGCCACCATGGTGACGATGCGGCTCGCCGACTTCTGCCGCACGCGGGCCGACATCGACGGGATGCTCGACTTCGCGGTGAGCCTGAAGGGCTGAGCCGGAGCCGGAGCGCCGACGTATATTCCAGATAATCGGAGTGAAGTGTTGACGAGCTATTCGATCATCGGGGGCACTGGCGATCTTGGCGCGGCGCTGGCCCGCCGCTTGGCGTCCATCGGGCGTGAAATCTGGATCGGTTCGCGCGACCCGGCCAAGGCTGAGACGTTCGCTTCCGGCCTGTCGGCGGAGTTCCCCGACGCCCGCATCGGCGGCCTGGGCGTGGGCGACGCCGCGGCCCGCGCCGACGTCTGCTTCGTCACCGTGCCCTACGCCGCTCAGGCCGACACCCTGCAGCAGATTCGCGAGGGCGTGCAGGGCAAGATCCTGGTGGACGCCACGGTGCCGTTGAAACCGCCGGCGGTGGGCAAGGTGCAGCTCCCGGCCGCCGGTTCGGCGGTGGTGGAGGGCGCGGCCATACTGGGCGAGGGCGTGCGGGTGGTTTCGGCGCTGCAGAACGTCGGGGCCGAGAAGCTGGCGGCCGGGGGCGACATCGACGCCGACGTGCTGGTGGCCGGCGACGACGCGGCGGCGGTGGAGGAGATCCGGACCTTGCTCACCGACATCGGCCTCAGAAGCTGGCACGTGGGGCCGCTGGCCAACTCGGCCGCCGCCGAGGCCCTGACCTCGGTGCTGATCCAGCTCAACCGCCGCTACAAGATGGGCCAGGCGGGGATTCGCATCACCGGCAAGCCCCAGGTCTAGGAATCGGCGCCGCCTCCCGGCGCGTGGGATTATTCCGCGGCGGTCACGGCGACGGCGCCATTCCGACGGTCGACCATCGCTGCGATCGTGGCGGAATGTTCCTCGCCCCAGGCGCAAAGCGGAGCGAGCGACCGCGCGAGGCTGACGCCCAACGGGGTCAGCGAATAATCCACGCGCGGCGGAATCTCCTGGTGATCGGTGCGATCGACCACCCCGTCCGCCTGCAGTTCCTTGAGCTGTTGGATCAGCATCTTGTCGCTGACGCCGCGAACGCATCGCTTGAGCGCGCCGTAGCGGCGGGTCCCGTGCGCGAGATAAAACAGGATCAGCGGCTTCCATTTGCCGCCGATCACCGCGAGCGCGGCGTCAAGGCCGCAGGTAAATCGCTCGGTTGGCATGACGCCTCCTTCCCTTTTTTGATGCTTACCGAAAGATGTATACTGTTCAAATGAAAACTACCCTCCTAAGGCGGCTATCCAGAATTTCGCGCGTGGCAGGGCGGTCGATGTCAAGGGCGCCGGCGTCCGATGACAGCAGCTTCATGACCGGCAGCGAGGTTTCCGCGGACGGCGGCTGGGCTTAGATCTGAGCGCGGCCCGCCATCTGCGCGATCGAACGGCGCATCTGCGGGCTCACCAGCCCTTGAGCACCGGCATCACTACGTTCTATTTCAAAAACTTGCTGAACATGTCTGGTTCGAGGAGAACCAGACATGTTCTAGGTGCCCGCCCGCGGCGTATTCCATTTCGACGGGTCGAAATCGCCGAAATTCGATCCCGAGCCCTGGCGGCCTCCGCCGTCCACGATGATGTTCGCGCCGGTGACGTAGGCCGCCTCGTCCGACGCCAGGTAGAGGGCGGCGTAGGCGATCTCCTCCGCGCGCCCCATGCGGCGGATGGCGTGGTTCGCGGTCATCCGCTCGCGGACTTCGGGGATCGCGGTGGAGGCGGCCAGCGCCGGGGTGTCGATGGCGCCGGGGGTGATGCAGTTGACCCGGACGTTGGCCGAAGCGAGTTCGCCCACCAGGTGGTTGGTCAGCGCGATCACCGCGCCCTTGGCCGCCGCGTGCGCCGCGCCGCCCGGCGCCGCCTTGGCGCCCTCGAGCCCCACGGTCGAGGCGGTGTTGATCACCACCCCGCCGCCGCGGGCGCGCAGGTGCGGAACCGCGTGCTTCACCGCCAGGAAGATCAGGGTGATCTCGTTGGCCAAGGTGTAGTTCCAGTCCTCCAGCGACAGCTTCTCGACCGGATTGAACCGCGGCGCCGAGGCGTTGTTGTAGAGAATGTCGACGCCGCCGTAGGCCTCCGCCCCGAACGCCGCCCAGCGGGCGACCTGGGCCTCGTCCGTCAGGTCCAGGGGCGCCAGGGAGACCATCTCGCCGCCCTGCGCCCTGACCATCGCGACCGTCTCGGCGTCGCCGGCCGCCTTGACGTCGCAGCCCGCCACGCGGGCGCCCTCCCTGGCGAACAGCAGGGCCGCCGCCCGGCCTTGTCCGCCGCCCGTGCCGGTGATCAGGGCCACCTTGCCCGCCAGTCTTCCGGTCATGGGCCGCATCCTCCCCTCCCGATACGGTTGCGAGCCTTCGTACCGGGCGGTTCAGGTCATCAGGAGCCGGGGCGCGTCGCTTTGCAACCGGAAAGTCCGCAGGATATGACGCAGGCGTCAGCATGGGCCGGCGGTCCGGAAAGGTTGAAACCGCACCGCTCATATCTATTTCGTTGGCTTGGACCCTGGCTGCGTGTCGGCGCGGGGCGTCGCCGGGCCGAAGGATGAATCTGCAGATGACCACGACCGCCGAAGGACGCCGCCCGATCTCCGCGGAGGCGCTGTTCACGCCGTTCGACCTGGGGCCGCTTCACCTGCGGAACCGCGTCGTGATGGCGCCGATGACCCGCTACTTCTCGCCGGGCGGGACGCCGGGGCCCGGCGTCGCCGAATACTACGCCCGCCGCGCCCGGGCCGACGTGGGCCTGATCATCACCGAGGGGGTGTTCGTCGGCCACCCGACCGCAGGCTACGTCTCCACGGTGCCGCGCTTCTACGGCGACGAGGCGCTGGCGGGCTGGAAGGCGGTGCTGGACGCCGTGCACGCCGCCGGCGGCAAGATCATGCCGCAGCTCTGGCATGTCGGCGTGCAGTCGCAGCCGGGCGACGCGCCCGATCCCGCCCGGCCGCCCTCCAGCGCCTCCGGCCTGCTGGGCCCCGGGGCCCGCGTCGGCGAGCCGATGACCCAGGCCGAGATCGACGCCGCCATCGAGGCCTTCGCCGCCGCCGCCGCCGACGCGGCCCGTCTGGGGTTCGACGGCGTCGAACTGCACGGCGCCCACGGCTACCTGCTCGACACCTTCTTCTGGCACGGGACCAACGAGCGCCAGGACCGCTATGGCGGGGACCTCCCCACCCGCACGCGCTTCGTGGCGGAGATCGTGCGGGAATGCCGCAGCCGCACCCGGCCGGACTTCCCGATCGTGCTGCGCTTCTCCCAGTGGAAGAGCGTGGACTACGACGCCAGGCTGGCGCCCACGCCGGCGGCGCTCGAGCAGTTCCTCGCCCCGCTGGCGGACGCCGGCGTCGACATCTTCCATTGCTCGACGCGGCGGTTCTGGGAGCCGGAGTTCCCGGGCAGCGAGCTGAATCTCGCCGGCTGGACGCGGAAGCTGTCGGGGCGGCCGACGATCACCGTGGGCTCGGTCGGCCTGACCCAGGACCTGTTCGCGAGCTTCGCCGGCGGGACCGCGGCCGCCTCGGGAAACGTCGCCGACCTGGTGCGGATGTTCGAGCGCGGCGACTTCGACCTGTTCGCGGTCGGCCGCGCCCTGCTGGCGGACCCGGAGTGGGCGAGCAAGCTGCGCCGGGGCCGGCTCGACGAGTTCCGCGGCTTCAGCCGCGAGGCCATGGGCCAGCTCCTCTGACGGCATCGACCGGCGCCGTGGGGTTTCAGTGCGCGGTGGCCAGCAGGGGCGAGCCCGGTCCGCCGGCGATGAGCCAGCCGCCGTCCGACACGATCGTCTGGCCGGTCACATAGCTCGCCATGTCCGACAGCAGGAACACCAGCGGCAAGGCGATCTCCTCGACCTCGCCGCGGCGGGCCAGCGGGATCAGCCGACCCACGTTCTCGTTGCCCGGCATGGCCGAGGTCCGCACCGTGCGGATGGCGCCGGGGGCCACCGCATTGACGCGGATGCCGTGCGGCGCAAGCTCCAGCGCCATGCTCTGGACCAGGCTCATCAGGCCGGCCTTGGCGGCGCCGTAAGCCGCGTGCCGGGCGGCCGACTGGATGCCGCTGATCGAGCTCACGAAGGCCATCGCCCCGCCCTGGCCGGCCTTGATCATCTCGGCGGCCATCACCCGGCCGATCACGAAGGCGGGCTGCAGGTTGCGGCCGAGGTCCAGGCGCCAGTCGTCGAGGGTCATCTCCAGCAGCGGCTTGAAGAGGGCGATGCCGATCACCGAGGCCGAGCGCGTCGGGGCTCCCAACGCAGCGCTGATCTTCGCTGCCGCGGCCTTGACCTGGTCCTCCTCGCGGGCGTCGGCCTGGACCGCGACCGCCTTGCCGCCGCCGGCGACCACCGCCTGGGCGACCTGTTCGGCGAGGGCGCCGTCGATATCCACCACGCCCACGGCGCACCCCGCCTTGGCCAGCTGCTTGACCGTGGCTTCCCCCATGCCGGCCCCGCCGCCCCACACCACGGCCACCTTGTCCTGCAAATCGAGGAAGTCGTGCATGTCGGCGTTTCCCGGGTAATTCTTGCTGTTGCAGCCATGATCGGCTTCGGCCGAGGCAACGGTCAAGTGAGGTTTCATCCGTATATACGGAATTACTCATATATTTAGGCTCTTAGACGACGCACTCCGGCGCGGATGTTCTGGTCTTCTGCGGAGAAGATAAGATTTGGATGATTATTTCTTGACGATCCGCAGGACGCATGGCGGTCAACCTCAGCTGTCCGGCAGGGAGATGTTGTAGAGCCGGGACGCATTGCCATGGATCATCTGCCGCTTTTCGCTGTTCGGAACGCCGATGAAGCTGTCCTCGATCACGCGGCGGCTATACGGCCAATCGTGCCGGTGGTGCGGATAGTCGTTCGACCACATCATGTTGTCGACGCCGATCGAATGCCGGTTCAGGACCGCGAACGGCTCGCGGATGAAGGTCACGTAGAAGTTGCGCCGGAAATATTCCGAGGGCGGCGCCTTGAGCTGGGAGCCCGACCACACCCGGTTGCGCCACCAGTGGTCGTCGAGGAATTCGAGGAAGTGCGGGATCCATCCGGCGCCGGTTTCGGCGAGGACGACGGTCAGGGCCGGAAAGCGGTCGAACATCTCCGAGAGGATCATCTTGCTGACGAAGTCGGAGGCGCCGGCGACGGCGCCGCTGATCTTCTGCAGCGGGATCTTGCCGCCCGGGTCCTGGGCCGTGGGCGGCGGAGGCTTGCGCCGGCCGGCCTGCGCCAGGCCGACGTGGATGTGGACCGGCATGTTCAGGTCCTGCGCGGCGGCCCAGAAAGCGTCGTCGGCGGCGCTCAGGGCCTCCCCGCCCGAGGGCCAGCCGGAGATGATCACCCCACGCCGGCCTGCGCGCCTGGCGTCGTTCAGGTGCGCCACGGAGACCCGGATGTCGGTGGCCGGCATCTGTTCCAGTCCGATCAGGCGCGCTGGATCCGCCGCGCAGAACTCCTCCGCGAGCCACCGGTTGTAGGCTTCCACGCCGGCGACGTGGAACGCATCGTCCTCCTGGGCCATGAAGGCCCCCATCGTGCGCTGCGAGGGGTAGATGACCTCGGCGCTCACGCCGTCGATGTCCTGCTCATCGAGGCGGGCGCGGCCGTCGAAGGCGCCTTGCCGGATGCTGTCGTAGGTGGACCCGAACCAGTTGTTCTCCTCATACCGGCGGCCCCAGCGTCCGGCGTTGGTGACCAGCCCGATGGGCATCGGCGTCCCGCCGGGGCTGAACTCCCAGGCGTCGCCGCCTTCAGGGTCCTTCACCAGGCGGGGCGCCTTGGCGGCGAAGCGCCTGTCCAGGTAGCGATCCCAGATATGCGGCGGTTCGACGTTGTGCCCATCGGCCGAGATGATATGGCGCTCGATCATGGCCGGCTCCCTAAGCAAGGCTCAAGATGAGGCTAATTCCGCCGCATGCTTCCAATAAGTGGATATTTCCGATAGCCCTTATCTGGGTAATCGATAAGGAAGCCGATGCGCTTCACGCTAAAGCAGCTCGTCGTGTTTGAGGCGGTGGGCCGGCTCGGCAGCGTGTCGAGGGCGGCGGCCGAGATCCCCTTGAGCCAGTCGGCCGCCAGCACCGCCTTGGGCGAACTGGAGAACGCGCTCGGGCTGCCGCTCTTCAACCGGCGCGGCAGGCGGATCGGCTTGAACGAAAATGGGCGCCGGCTGATGGTGCAGGCCCGGTCGCTGCTCAGCCAGGCCGCCGACATCGACAGCGTCACCCGGCCCGCTCCGGCGAGCTTGCAGGGCGTCCTGCGCGTCGCGGCGACGCCGCAGATCGCGAAGACCTACCTTGCCGAGGCCTGCGCCGGCTTCCTGGCTTCGCATCCGCAGGTGCGTATCGCGCTCGCCGTCCACGAGGCCAGCCAAGTGCTCGACCAGGTCGCCAACATCGGGGTCGACCTCGGCTTCGTCGACGTGCCGTGCAACCGCAGCGGACTGGTGGTGGAACAGATCGGCGAGGACCGGCTCGAGGTCGTCGCCTCGCCGGCGCATCCCTTCGCCCGGATGGGCCGCATCGGGCTGGATCAGCTGCGCTCCGCCTCATGGGTGCTGCGGGAGAGCGGCGCGTCCGTGCGCTCGCCGCTGACCATGGCGCTCGGCCAGGCCGATCCCGTCCTGCGGATCGCATTGGAGGCGAACGACGACGAGGTCCTCAAGCGGGCGGTGATCGCGGGCGCCGGACTGGGGTGCATGTCCGCCCGGGCGCTCCGCGCCGAGCTCGTCGCGGGCGGCCTGGTGGCGCTCGACACGGACCTGGCGCTCAGGACCCTGCTGATCATGGTCACCGCCCAGGGCCTCAATCCGGGCCGGCTCGCCCCCGCTTTCGCGGCGTTCGCCCGGCCCGCTTTCGAACAGGCGAGCTGCCGATGAAACCGACGGACGTCCTTCCCGCGCGGCAGCCCGCCACCATCAAGGACATCGCCAACGCCCTCGGTCTGTCCCACTCCACGGTCTCGCGCGCGCTCAACGATTTTCCGCACATCAGCGCGGAGACGAAGGCGCGGGTCCGCGAAAAGGCGGCCGAGCTCGAATATGTCGTGAACTCCGGCGCGCGGACCTTGCGCCACGCCAGCAGCTCCCTGATCGGCCTGGTCGTCCCGCACTCCACCAACGAATTGTCCGCGACGATGACCCGCGTGCTGGCCTCGAGGTGCCAGCGCGCCGGCTATCAGCTGGTGCTCAGCATGTGCGACGACGACGAGGAGATCGAACTTCGCCAGGTCAAGGCGCTGCGTCAGGCCCGGGCGTTGGGAATCATCATCATCCCGGCGCCCAACCTGCTCGAGGAAACCGCGCAACTGCTATCGTCCGCCAGCGTCGTCCAGTTCTCCCGCAGCCATCCGCGCCTTTCCGCGCCCGCCGTCTCGATCGACGGCGCAAAGGGCGTGGCGGCGGCCATCCACCACCTCGGCCAGCTGGGCCACCACAGGATCGCCTACGTCGGACTGACGTCGGATCTCAGCACGGGGGCGAGCAGGTTCGCGGGCTTCCGGCGCGGCATGGAGTCGTGCGGCGCGCCGATCGATCCGGCGCTCGTCCGCCAGGGTCCGGGACTGGGCGAGTTCGGGCGGACGGCGGCCGCGGGCCTGTTGCAGTCACCGGCCCCGCCGACCGCCATCGTCTTCGGCACCACGGAGCTCACGTCGGGCGGTTACGAAGCCATCCGGCGCGCGGGCGTCCGATTGCCGGAAGACCTGTCGGTGATCGGCTTCGGCGATCCGCCCTGGTTCCGGCACGTCAGTCCCACCCTGTCGACCATCGCCATGTCGTTCGAGGAGGCCGCCGAAACGGCGATCTCGCTGCTGCTCCGACGGATCGCCGAGGCGGCGGAGGGCAGGCCTCCGGAGCCGGCTGTGTCCCTGGTGCTGGACCCCTATCTGATCGTTCGCGAGACCACCGGGCGGCCGCGCGCACGCCCGGGATTCTGACGCGCGGCCCGCCGGTCCGGCGCGTGCGCACGAATGCAGCACACGTGTGTATGAAATCGCTCTCCGCACCCGGAGGATCGAGGGACTCCGACGCCACATTCCCGGTTGCGAGCCCAGGTATACCGTGTGCATATCGGGGCCGATGAACGGCGCACGGGACATCGCGATCGTCGGCGTGTACGCGACACGTCAGCAGAGGCGATCCGGCCGCACCACGCTTTCCCTGACGATGGAGGCGATCCACGGGGCCCTGGCCGACGCGGGCGTCTCCATGGCCGAGGTCGACGGCTACGCCTCCTTCGGCTTTCCCGCCGGCAACGGGACCGGCTTCGACGACGGCGTCATCGCCTATCAGTTCGGCCAGGCGATCACCCTGACGGTCGACGGCTCGGGGGCCAAGGCGGTGCTGATGGCGGCGGCCGCCATCCGCTCGGGCCTGGCGAGCGTGGTGATCGTCCCGGGCGGCGCGTCCCATTCCGCCGACGGGACCATGGCCGGCCACACGCGGCCGTCATACGAGTTCACGGAGTGGACCGGGTCGATGACGCCCGCCCAGTACGCCCTGGTCGCGCGCCGGCACATGTACGAGTTCGGCACGACCGTCGAGCAGATGGCCGCGGTCGCCGCCAACAGCCACTGGAACGGCGCTCTGAACCCGGAGGCGGTGCGCTTCGGCCAGGAGCCGATGACCGTCGAGAAGATCCTCTCCGCGCGGATGATCGCCGAGCCGCTGACCCTGCCCATGTGCTCCCTGGTCAACGACGGCGCGAGCTGCGTGGTCGTGACGTCGGCCGAGCGGGCGCGCGATTGCCGCCACCCGCCGGTGTGGGTGGTAGGCGGGGCGACGGTCACCTACGGCAACAGCTATTTCGAGGCCCCGTCGCTGAACCGGCTGAAGAGCCGCGAGCTGATGCTGGACGGCTTCCGCCGGGCCGGTGTGACGCATGACGAAACCGACATCGTCATGTGCTACGACCACTTCGCTCACGGCCCGATCCTGCAGATGGAGGCGCTGGGCTTCTGCGAGGTGGGGGAGGGCGGCGCCTATACCCCGACCGTCATGGGGCTGGACGGCGCCCATCCGATCTGCCCCGACGGCGGCAACCTCGCCTACAGCCACCCGGGCAACCCGTTCAACTTCAAGCAGATCGAGATCGTCCGGCAATTCCGCAACCAGGTGCCGGACCTGTGCCCCGGCTGGCGCGACGGCGTGCACACCTACGACCGGGCGCTGTGCCGCAAGGTGCGCGACCCCAAGCTGGCCGTCGGCTGCGGCCCGCTCACCGACGGGCGTCACGCCTTCACCCTGCTGGCGAGGGACTGAGATGCCGGACGGCGGCTTTCCGCGCCCGGCGCCGACGCCCCTGTCGCAGCCGTTCTGGGCGGCGGCGCGCGAAGGCCGGCTGGTGCTGCAGCGCTGCGGCGCCTGCGGCGCCTATCGCTGGACGCCGCAGCTGCTGTGCATTCGCTGCCGCTCCGAGGACTACGCCTGGACGCAGGTCAGCGGCCGGGGCCGGATCTACAGCGCCACCGTCGTGCAGCGCGCGCCGACGCCGGCCTTCCAGGTCCCCTATGTGGTGGCGGTCGTCGAGCTGGTGGAAGGTCCGCTGATGCTGACCCGCCTGGTGGACTGCGATCCGGCGCAGGTGGAGATCGGCCAGGCCGTGGAAGTCGCCTTCACGAAGCTGGACGAGGAGATCAACCTCTACACCTTCCGCCTGCCGCGTCCCGCAGCCTGACCTGCCGAGGCAAGGGCGTTTGGAGCGTGATAGCCGGAAGTGGAGGCCGGTTCCGGCGACCATCACGCTCTATTTCAAAGACTTGCTGAGCATGTTTGGTTCGAGGAGAACCCAAGCATGCTCCTAGCCGCCGGGCGGCGGCGGCCCGGCGACCACCAGGGCGTCGACCACCACGGCGCGGTGCGGCTGGACCAGCACCGGGTTGAGGTCCATCTCCTGGATGCGGTCCCCGGCGGCGAGGCCCAGGGCCGCCGCCCTCAGGAC